>JAEUTQ010000069.1 GCA_016787445.1 Bacteroidia bacterium | reverse complement strand
ATGCGTTCGAAATCTAGAACATGTTCACGCATTGGAGCGCCCTCGTCATATTGATAGGAATAGGTTTTGATTTGCGATTTTAAAATCGAAGCCAATGACAAAAAGAAAAGGGATGCAAAAAGGGATGATTTTTTCATTTTTTAATCGTATTTACAGGAAGCACAATTTCTTAAAAAAATACTTAAAAAGCATCGCTTTAGCATAAATATTTGATAAAATATTGGTAATTCTTTTCGTTATATGGTTCACTTAAAATGTGTATTTTTAATGGTAGTGTATAAACCCCTCAATAGATATTTATTACTGTGCTTTTTCGTAGTTTTTGCTGCCGTATACAAAGCTCAGTTTGCAAGGTTTAACCGTATTACTGTAGATGATGGATTAACGCAGAATTCAATAATATCCATGATACAGGATAAGAAAGGCTTTATTTGGCTGGGAACCTATAATGGCTTAAATAAATACGATGGCGTAAAAATTACCAATTACAACGCTAACATTGATGACAGTACCGCCATTTTTAATGGGGCCATTCGTTGTTTATATGCGGATAATGAGGATAATTTATGGGGAGGAACTGCAGGCGGCGTATTTAAAATGAATTTGCGTAACGGTAAGATCACCAATTTCAAATACGATTCTCTAAATAAAAACTGTTTAAGTAATGAGATAGTAAATACAATAGCGGAATTTGAACCGGGTAAACTTTACATTGGTACAAATGATGGATTGAATATCTTGGATAAAAAATCCGGAAAGTTTACTGTTTTCAGAAAGATGGGACAAAACAGTATCCCTTTTCTGAGCGATCGCATCAAGCATATGGTAAAGGATACTCGGGGGCATATTTGGTTCTCCCATTTAAACGCAGGGATAACAGAATTCGATCCTGCTACCGGAAAATGTAAGTATTACTCATCTAATGAAGGACACAATAAAATTAATTCGAATTCAGTGCGTGCTTTGTATCTGGATAAGAAAGGATACTTATGGATCAGCTGTTGGAATGCAGGTGCCAATGTGATAGACACCAAAACCGGAAAAATCTATAGCAGTCAGGATTCTTCGCATGCTATCAAAATGTTAAAGCATGCTGCGCTTATTTCGGCTTTTCATGAAGATGAGAAAGGAAATATATGGTGGGCAACCGCTGAACATGGTTTAGCGCGAATCAGCAGTGATTACAATAACATTACTTTTTTTGAGAATAATAAAGACGATAGCGAAACAATCAGTGATAATACGGTATTTACCATTATGCAAGATAGAAGCGGATTGCTTTGGGCAGGAACTTGGCAAGGTGGAGTAAATACTTTGAATTTAAGAACACTCCATTTTGGTTATTTTAAACATGAAAGTACAAAACCGAATAGTTTATCCGAAAACTCAGTACAATGTTTCGGTAAAAAATCTGAAACGGAAGTTTATGCAGGCCATAGCGGAGGCGTGGATGTTTTTAACTTGGAGAAAAAGACATTCAGTAAATTCCCTATTGATGAAAGTAATCCTAATTCATTAAGGAAAAATTCAATAGTACTGGAAGTTTATACTGATCCAAAAGACAGCAGCGTTTGGTTTTCTACTTCCGGAGGATACCCGTATCGTTACTTTCCTAAGAACAAAAAGTATGCAAATTACATTAATAAAGGCGATACAAATTCATTCGGACATCATACCAGCTATACCATTATCAGAGACAATGAGGGTAAACTTTGGATTGCGTCCTCTCTGCAGGGATTGTATCTCTATAATGATTTGAAGGATAATTTTACTTCTGTAAAAAGTTTGAAAGGTGATGAAAATACACTTACAAGCAATTCCTTGACTCGAATACTTCCGGATGGTACCGGAAAATTCTGGGTTGTAACCATTGATGCAGGTGTTAATTTGTTTGATCCTGTAACACGAAAAAACAAACAGTATATACGCGACGCTGATGGAAAAATATTTTTTAAAGATGGTGGTGTATCAGGCTCCTATGTTGATCGTGATGGAAATTTGTGGTTGGGAACAACGATTGGTTTAGTTGTACTCGAGAAAGGCCAAACTAAGGCAAGAAGTTTCGATACGCTCAATCCAATTTTTAAATCAGTTATTTATTCAATTACACAGGATCTGTCGGGAAAAATCTGGTTTGCCTCCGATAAAGGATTGGTTTGTTTTAATCAGAAGAATTTAAAATATGACATCTTTCAAAATGCGGATGGATTGCAAGGGAAAGAGTTCTCGTTGAATGCCGCCTTAACGCTGCAAAATGGCAAATTATTGTTTGGTGGTAACAATGGTATAAATGTGTTTGATCCAAATGATTTGGAGAGAAATACAACTGAACCTAAAATGGTTTTTACCGACTTTACTGTTCTCAATAAATCAGTAAAGCTACCATATGATGTTGCTTACACTAATGAAATTGATTTAACCTACCGCGATTATTTCTTTTCATTCGATTTTGCAGCTTTGGATTACACAAATAGTTCAGAGAATATTTATGAGTACAAGCTTGAAGGCTTTAATGAGGCCTGGGTAAATATTGGTAATGAACATAGCGTCACATTCACCAATCTGGATGCCGGTACTTATACTTTGATGGTGAGAGCCTGCAATAATGATGGTGTATGGTGTAAAGAACCTGCTTCTGTTACCATTACAATTTCTCCGCCTTTCTGGAAAACAAAATGGTTCTATGGTTTGTGTGCCTTGTTAATCATTGCAATTATCTACGCGTATATTAAATGGCGCGAACAAAAGCTCTTAAAAGAAAAAGCAATACTCGAAAGTAAAGTGGAGGAGCGTACACTCGAGTTAAAGGAAGAAAAACAAAAAGTGGAAGAGGCGCATAAGGAGATTAAAGACAGTATTAATTACGCGAAACGAATTCAGGAAGCGATATTGCCGTTAAAGGAAAGTATCGATAAGTACTTAAATGATTATTTTATTTTATACCGACCTAAAGATATTGTTGCGGGAGACTTCTATTGGTTTCATACATTGCCGAATGAAAATGCAGTTTTAATTGCCGCGGTTGATTGTACCGGACATGGTGTACCGGGTGCTTTTATGAGTATGATTGGTAACGAACAATTATCTAAAATCATTAATGAGAAAAACATCACGCAGCCTGATTTAATATTAAACGAATTGCATAAAGGAATACGTTCGGCACTTAAGCAAGATCAGTCGGCAGGGGAAACGCGTGACGGAATGGATATTGCTTTATGTAAAATTTATTTAAAAGAATCTTATTTGGAATACGCCGGTGCGATGCGTCCGTTATGGTTGGTGAGAAATGGTGAGTTAATTGAGTTAAAGGCCGATAAACAACCAATTGGCGGACTTGATGCGGATTACAGAAAACCATTTACGAATAACAGAATGGAATTAGTTAAAGGTGATTCGCTATACATGTTTACAGATGGATATGCTGATCAGTTTGGCGGAGAAAGAGGAAAGAAATTTATGGTAAAGAATTTTGAAAAATTACTCATTGGGATAAATGATCAATCCATGACGAATCAACTTCATTTGATAGATGACAGAATGAAAAATTGGAGAGGAGCGCATGAACAGGTGGATGATGTGTTAGTTATCGGCATAAGAATTTAGATTATGAACTTATTTGTAATTGGCGACGTACACGGTTGTTATCATACTTTCAGGGCTATGCTGGAGTTTTGGGAGCCTGAAAATGAAATACTGATTCAGTTAGGAGATTTAATTGACCGTGGAAATTTTACGCCTCAGCTAGTGAAATATTGCCGGGACTTAGAGCAAAAACATCAGGCAGTTTTTTTAAAGGGTAATCATGAATGGTTGGCACTTCAGTATTTTAACAAGGATAAAGAGGAAAAATGGTACGATAAATATGGAAAGAAAGTGCTTTGGCAATATGTTTTGGCAGAGAGGAGTTTTGAAGAGGATGCCAAATGGTTTAAAAGCATGAAAACCTATTGGCAAAACGAACACATAATGGTCAGTCATGCCGGCATTAGTGAATCACCTTTTGCATTTGAGGAAAGTCATTATAGCGGATTGTTGTGGCAACGATTAGGAATTAAAAACATTGGAAAGGTGCAGATTTATGGTCATACACCGGTGAAAGGGAATAAAATAACTTTCGATCATTCAACAAATTCCTATAATATAGATACAGGGGCATATCTCGGAAAATCTCTTACCGGCCTCAAATTGAAAGAAAATGGCGAATTAATTGATACCTTTACCATCCGAACAATAGAAAAAGATATAGACTAATATGAAGAACTTAAGAAAACCAAAAACAATTTTATTAATCCTCTTTGGTATAATTTTGTTATTACAACTATTTCAAACGAATAAAAATGAAGGACAAGCTTTTGGTGAGAATGATATTTTGCATGCGACAAACGTACCGGATGATATAAAGAACATTTTAGTGACTTCATGTTACGACTGTCATTCGGATTTTACTAATCATATGTGGTACGAGAAAATTCAGCCTATTGGCTGGTGGATTCATCATCATATTGATGATGGTAAACGTCATTTAAATTTCTCTCAGTTTAATACCTATAAGGATAAAAAGAAGGCACATAAACTGGAAGAGCTTAGCGAAATGGTGAGTTCAGGAGAAATGCCAATGTCGTCTTACACTTTAATTCATGGTAATGCCGAATTGACGGATGTTCAAAAGAAAGCTTTGATTGACTGGGCTAATGCGGCGCGCTCGCAATTTGCCAGTCCCGAACAAGAAGAACACCAAGAGGAACATCATTAATCTATTGAAGCTTAAAGCGCATCAATAAATTAATTGTTTCTCCTTTTTCATTAAACTCCAACTTATTTAAGTTCTCCTGAACGAATTGTTTGATTTTTTCGTTCTCAGCATTAATAATTACTTCTTCCGCTTTACCTTGCTCATTTACCTTAAAAGATAAACGAATTTGGTTTTCTGATTTGTTATCGAATAACTCAACAGGTAATTCGAGTTTGGTTTTCAATTTTTCTACTGCTTCACCTGTACCTTGGTCTGATGGCTTTGCCGCTAAACTCAAGAAGATGAAAAAGAAGGCCGGGATGATTGCTTTTGTTTTCATGACTTTATTTTTTTTATAGTTTATATTGTTATTTGAGTGCTTTTAGTAATTAGACGTAAAGTTCCGTGGTTTAGTTACAGTAATTGTAAAGAAATGTGTTAACGAATGTAAATGCGTTTTAAAATCACGAAATTGAGGGGAGAAGCATATAACGTAGAATGGGGGATAGAAGCCAATAAAAATTATTATCTTAGATTAAACCTTTATTGATTTTGGAGGTCTTACATTAAAATATCATCCTCATGAAACAAAAAATACGTTTATTATTCTCTTTATTATTCATTTCGGCAAGTATTATTTATGCGCAAACCGTATCAACACAGTTTGGTCCGGTACAAGGAAGTTTAAACGGAACTGTTCATCAGTTTTTAGGAATTCCTTTTGCCAAACCGCCTGTAGGTAATTTAAGATGGAGAGCGCCTCAAAATCCAACTAATTGGACCAACACATTGCTCACCAATAGTTTTGCGCCGATTTGCCCTCAGAAAAAATTCACTCAAGGAAGTTCAACTTATACAATCACCGGAAATGAAGATTGCTTGTATTTAAATATATGGACACCTCAAACAGGCGCCGGGTCGAGACCGGTATTAGTTTTTATTCACGGTGGCGGCAATCAACAAGGTGGCGCCAGTGAAGATGGTGGAGGTACTCAAATGTTCATTGGGAAAAATTTGGCAGAACGCGGCGATGCAGTTGTTGTAACTATTCAATATCGTTTAGGGCCACTCGGTTTTTTAGTTCATCCCGGATTGGAACCCGAGAATGCCAATAATATTTCAGGAAATTATGCCGTAATGGATCAGATATTGGCATTAACCTGGGTGAAAAATAACATTGCTAATTTTGGTGGCGACCCTAACAAAGTAATGATATTCGGAGAGAGTGCCGGAGGAATTAATGTTGGAAATTTAATGTTAACGCCAATGGCAGCTAATTTGTTTCAGAGAGCCTGTATTCAAAGCGCCGCACCTGTGGTTGGCGACTACAACACCGTTAAGAATGATGGTGTGGCTTTCGTTGATAGTTTTATTTCTACAGGTACCGATGTGCAGAAAATAGCATTTATGAGAACATTACCCGCTGATAGTTTGGTGAAAGATCAGGAATCGCCACTTACCGGTGGAACAGTAGGATTAAATTGGTTAGCCGTAAAGGATAATGTATACTTTAATGATTTTCCGCAGCAAGCCATCCAAAACGGAAACTTTAATAAAGTTCCTTTTATGATTGGTTCTAATTCTGAAGAAATGAGTTTATCCGCGCCTCCAACGGTTTTACCGGGTATGGTTACCTTGTTAATTAATGCAACGGTGCCTTCCAGTTTACAAGCCCAGGCAACTGCTTTATATCCTCCGGGTACAACAACTACACAAGCACGCCAGTCTTATATAGGCATATTAAGTGACGCGCAATTTACGGCTAATGCCAGAAGAACGGCGCAATGTGTTAGTTTAAATCAGACACAACCGGTTTGGCGTTATTTCTTTACGCATAAACATACGGTTAGTGTTTTAGCACCATTAGGTAGTTACCATGGAATGGAATTATTTTATGTGTTTAATAATTGGGAAAATGCAACCTTGGGGAGCGGACCGTTATTTAAACCACAAGATGATTCGGTACAGAATGCGATGTTAAAATATTGGGTGAATTTTGCCAATACAGGAAATCCAAACGGAACGAACTTAGTATCTTGGCCTCAATATAACGCAAGCAGCGATTGTTATTTGGATATAAAAGCAACACCGAATGGAAGTCAGTGCGGTATAAGAACAGCCGAATGTAATTTATGGGACAATTCCATTGCGTATACGCCTTGCATTAGTACTATAGGGATCAATGATGGGAATAAGCAGCTTTTTACATTGAATGTTTATCCTAACCCAACCCATGCAAAAGCGGTACTTGAAATGCCAAATGATATGGAGAGTTGCGAGCTGCAAATATATAATGCTATCGGACAGTTAGTATATAAGAAGCCGGTTTATGCCGGTGAAAATCAATTGGATTTTGAGTATTTATCAAAAGGACTTTATACTTGTACCCTTTTAGAGAAGGGGATGCCTATTGGCCGTTGTAAATTGGTACTTAATTAAACTAGGTAAAGAATACCTTTTCTTATATTGTTTTTAAAACTATATTAGTAGTCAGCGAATCATTTGATTCGCTAAGCTAATATTAAGAATCGGGACTTTGAACTTAAGGAAACTAATAGGTGTTATTTTTATTTTTTTTGCTATTCATACGCAAGCAACAACTAGGCATTTTCTTGATAGTTTATTAAAAGCTCTGGATACCACAAGTGAACCCCTTGCAAGGTTAAATTGTCTTTACACTCTAAGTTTTGAATATGGATTTATTGATCCGCCTTCCGGAATACGTTACGGTTGGCAATGCCTTGATTTAGCGAATCGCGAAGGTAATTTGCAGTATCAGCTTAATGCTTATAATGGAATTGCCAATAGCTATGAAACCTTGGCAAAATACGATTCGGCTTGCCATTTTCATACTTTGTCTTACCAGATTGCAAAGAAAATGGGAGTGCCTCAAAAAATGGCCTTGACGCTTTTTAATGTCGGTTTGTGTTACAAAGAATTAGGCGAATATGAAAAGGCTTTAAAATATTATTTAACAGCCTATCGTTTGTTTGAGCGAGATTCCGTCTATAATCCGCGTATTCATTTTTACTTGGGTGAAATGTATCTTAAAATGGGAAACTATAAAGATGCGGAGTACCAATCCAGACTAGGAGTTAGAAAGTGTAAGGAGTTTAATCATGATTATGTAATTTATAATTTATACATAAACCTAGCCAAATGTTTGAGTCATAAAAATCAAATCGATTCGGCAAAGCACTTACTTAATACAACGTTGCAAGGCTTATTAAAGCATACCGACGAGAACAGTATTGCAATTTGTTACAATGCGCTGGGCGAATTGCACTTGTCTTGTAAGGAGTATGATAAAGCTTATGAAAAGTTTGAAAGTGAGTTAGAGATTCAAAAGAAACTAAATAACTCAAGCGGGCAGCAACTGGCATATTTAAATCTTGCTTACTGTTCTGCGCATATAAATCCCACTAATTCGGCAATTATAAGTAATTACGTAAATGAGGCTGAAAAATTGTTCCCGTCAATTACAAAGAATGACGATTTGCTGTTGGAGAGCTATCGCAAAATGGCCGAAACAAACGAACTTGTTAAGAACAGCTTACAAGCGATAAAATTTTACAAATTATTTTACGCTTTGCGTGATACACTCATGAATAAGGAAAAATTAAGATTAGTATATGATTTGCAAACTAAATATGAAACCGAGAAGAAAGAAACACTTATAAAGGATCTGGAGCAAAGTGATTATATAAAGAGTCTCGAAATTAAGAAACGTAATATGTATATCTTGATCGTGTTGCTGCTGATTGTGTTTGTTGGCATCTCTGCGTATCTTTTATAAGCAACGTTTAAAGGCAAAATACGACGAGGAAATAGCAATTAAACGTACAGAAGAGAAGGAGAGATTAAGGATGGCTAAAGATATTCATGATGATCTAGGTTCAGGTTTGTCAAAGATTAATTTTTTAAGTGAGTTGATTAGTCGCGATAAATCACAAAGCAAGGAGGTTTCAGAGAATGCTTCGTCTATTGCAGAAACGGCGCAACGTTTGGTTGTAAATATGCGCGATTTAATATGGGCTTTGGATCCCGAAAATGTAACTTTACAAGGACTGGTAGCGCGCATAAGAGAGTATGCGGCAGATTATTTGGAAGATGTTTCCATTGATTTAAACGTTTTCATGGATAAAGACATTCCTTCAACACCAATAAAACGCGAATCTCATCGCGAAATATTAATGGTTGTGAAGGAATCTTTGAATAATGTGGTTAAACATTCTAAGGCTGATCAGGTTGATTTAAAAATCGGCTTAATCAATAAGGTTTTATCAGTTTCTATTAAAGATAATGGAACCGGAATTCCGGAATCTTCCAAACAAGGTAATGGATTAAGAAATATGAGAAACAGGGTTGATGGATTAGGTGGAGCGTTTGAAGTAAACTCAGATTCGCACGGTACTGTTATTAAAGTTAGTATCCCTTTGGTTTCTATAATCCGAAAGTAATTACCACTTAAGTAGTAAATAAAAAATTAATCTTATTTTTATTTTTGTAAGATGGAATTGAAAATAGGCATCATAGAAGATGAAAAGCAAATTCGTGAAAACGTGTTGGCTTTAATTAATGGAAGTGAGGGTTTTTCCTGTGAACATGCTTTTGACAATGCTGAAGACGCGATAAAGTCAATTCCTAAGTTAAATCTTGATGTTGTATTGGTGGATATTCATTTACCGGGTAAAACGGGTATAGAATGTATTGCAGAATTAAAACCTATTTGCAAAGGTACTCAGTTTATTATTTTCACCTCGTTTGAAGATACGGAGTCTGTTTTTAATTCTTTAAAAGTTGGTGCTACGGGCTATCTTACAAAAACAACACAACCTTCAAAGATATTAGATGCTTTAGTGGATGTGCATAAAGGCGGCTCACCAATGAGTAGTCAAATTGCCAGAAAGATAGTTAACTCGTTTCATGTAAATGAAAAAAATGAGGAGCTGGAGAAATTAACATCCCGCGAACAGGAAATATTGAATTTGTTATCAAAAGGGTATCGCTATAAGGAAATCGCAAACGAGATATTTTTAAGTACCGAGACCGTGCGTACACATATTCGCAATATTTATATAAAACTTCAGGTTAATTCCAGAACTGAAGCTCTCAACAAGGTTTTCCCAAAAATGTAGTACTTTAATTACTACTTTTTTCGTATTGACCGTTCTTAAGATTAAGAGCAACTTTGAGGCATAAACCAACAATTATGAAAACAAAGAAAATGCTTGTGGCATCGCTGCTATTTTTTAGCGGAATACTTTTCTCTCAAACTGAATTTAAAAAAGAATGGGAAACCAAAGTTGATGTAGAAAACAAATGGAATTCCTGTAACGCGGATTTATCTATGATTATTATTGGCGATTTAAAAGCCTTTTCGATGGTGGATGGAACCAATGGTAAAACATTATGGACATTTAACGCAAAAGAACGTCTAGGTATTAAGTCTGTTGAAGACTGGACTTTCTTATGGGCTAAAGAAGGAGATCCGGTAGAGGTGGTTTATAACAAACCAAAAGAAGATACTAAAACTACAATTTACCTCGATTCCAAAACCGGACAAATAAACAGTTCTGTTACTGAATCTACTCTGAAAGATAAAAGTAATAAGGTTAAAAAAACGAAGGTAAAGCAAACATTTGCCACTTATACAGTTGATGAGGCTACTAATACATTTGTTGAACTGTACTTCAAAGATAAATTTTTAAAGAACTCAAGTGCGGGTAACACATTTGATGTAACAGTTAAGGCTTCTGGAGGAAATACGTGGTCAACAGCCATTAAGGCAAGAGCGGTTACTCATATTAACCGATTATTATTGAGCAGCGATGATCCGGATATAATGATGAATGTAATGGTTAAAAACGGAAAGGTGTTTGTGATTTATGAAGGTATTACTGTATTAGATTTAAAAAATGGTTCAGTCTTATGGACAACTACTTTTGATATGGTAGATGCAGGCATGACATCTCAGGAAATCGGGAAATCACCGTTACCAACAGTAGATAAAGATGCGGTATATTTATGCGATTTGTCAAAAGGCGAGAAAGCAATTAAGAAGCTTGATATAAATACAGGAGCATTGCTATGGAAGAGTGAAAAATTAGACAATAATGATGTAGTGTCAGAACTCCTGGTGTCTGATAATGTTTTAATTGCAAAATTCGGAGGTTATATCCGTAAAGCTAAGTCGGTATATAATGCCAATAATGGCGCTACTACTAATATTGCAAAAAATGTATATGAAGGTAAATCGGATATTCGTGCGTTTGACGCGGCCAGTGGAAAGCAATTATGGACTGCTGAGACGGTGTTTACAGAAGATAAATTTTCAAAATCAGAGTGTACTATTTTGATGGATGGAAATACACTGGTTGCCTGTTCTCCAAAGTTTGTATATTATTTAGAACCATCATCAGGTAAGATAAAGAGCAAAGTAGAGTTAGGTAAAGAAATCGGAAAACCTAAGTATATTTTTGAGTACGACAAAAACTATATTATTAAAGGCGAAGAAGGAATTGCATCTTATTCTCCGGCAGGAGTAAAAAATTACGCTACTTCCACAAATAAAGTTTTGTTTACAGAATTTAAAGGAGATGCTTACATTGTGTGGACCGGTAAGGATGAAGATGATCAGAATGAATTTGTTCGTTTTGATTTGGCAAGTGGTAAAATATTAGGAAAGCTTAAAGGTTGTTATGCACCTCGCTTCGATCAAACAGGTAATTATTTTATTCGATTTAACGAACAAACAATTACCAAACACAAAACATTATAAAATAGCGATAATTACGATTAAGCCTCATAACATAAAAGTTATGGGGCTTTTTAATTAAAATTATTGACAGTTAATTCAAAGGTTTTATAGTATTTGTTGGTGCGCATCCAGCCTTTTACCAGATTATCGCTATCAGGATAATAGGGTGCGTGAGTGATGATGTCGCGGCAATCATCCATAGAATTTATTTGATGACTGGAGTCAATAAAACCATATCCTTTGTATTGATTGTTTTCAATTAGAATCAAAGCTCTTTCTTCATGATGACGGCCTTTGTCAAGAATAAGAAAATTTGATTTTTCGTAAGCCGATTTTTTTATCACTTCTTCAGCACGTTTGTTATACACTTCAACTTCTTCTTCATTGTTACAAATGCCTTTACATTTTTTTATCTGATGATTAAAACAAACGGCGTCTTCTCCCGTTAATCCGCAATAGCGTAAACACAACTCATATTCATCAATCCATTTTTCTAGTTTTTCGCGTGCTGAAGAGTATGTGACGAATGAATCTACAGCGTTCTCCGATTCTTCGTAAGCAACAATCTTAAAGTTGATGATGCCGCTTTTGTCTTTGAAGGAGTCTATACTGTGAGTAAACTCATCGGCTTTGCGCGCACGGTTATATTTAGGTTTATGCTTTTTGATTTCAGAAGATTCATGCAGAAGCGCTACTAATTCACTTCCGGTAACTACAAAATCAACATTGTATAAATCATTCAGGAGCTTTTTGCTTTTGTTCTCTTTACTGTTAAAGTGTGCAATGGCCCGCTGATACATATTGGTACTTTTTCCAATGTAAATAATCTCTTGATCCTTATTCAGGAAATAATACACACCACATTCTTCCGGTAATTTTTTGAGAATATATTCTTTAATTTTATCAATGCGGCGTGTCATGATTTCTTCTACGCCCATATTTTTGTATTGAGGATGTTGTGATTTTAATTGCAATAACAAATCAAATAATTTAGCCGTAGCTTCCGCATCGCCTTGTGCGCGGTGTCTTCCTTCAATTTCTATTCCCAAGGAGGCGCATAAATGACCTAAGCTGTAGGAAATTCTTCCCGGTATTAATTTTCTGCTTAGTCTAACTGTGCATAAAGTATCCTTTCTGTATTTGTATCCTAATGACGCAAATTCTTCTTTTATAAACCCATAATCAAAACCTACATTGTGCGCAACAAAAATGCAACCTTCGGTCATTTCAATGATTTTCTTAGCTACTTCATAAAATTTAGGGGCATCACGAACCATGTCATTGGTTATACCGGTAAGACTGGTAAAGTAGGTGCTGATGTGGCACTCCGGATTAATGAGTGTCGACCAAACATCTATTACTTGTAAACCATCGTGCTTTACAATACAAATTTCAGTAATTCTTCCATGTCGGAAATCAAATTTCCCTCCGCAGGTTTCAATATCGATAATTGCAAACACGAGATAAATTTAAGCAAGGATTAAGAAAATTGTTGCTACAAATTGTAGAATTAAAAATCTTTATAATATAAAACCTCTTCCGTTTTATTAAAACAAGCGTTAATCATCGCTTTTGAGAGTTGGCTCACGTGAATGCCTTTATATTTGGATAAACTGCCGAATAAAAGAGGGTTGATGATGGAAAATAAAGCAATCCCAATCTTTTCACCAATACGCATTTCTTCTCTGTTACCCAATAAAAAAGAGGGACGAACAAATACGGAATGTTTAAAATTTGATTTTACACCTTCTTCCATTTCACCTTTGGTACGTAAATAGAAATTCGATGATTTGGCATCAGCGCCAATAGAAGAAACTGTAACCATTTTTTCGACGCCAAGTGTATTAGAATATTTGGCAATTTCAATAGGATAATCACGGTCAATGATTTGTTGTGCTTCTTTTGAGCCAGCTTTTTTTATGGTAGTTCCCAAGCAACAGAAAACGTGATCAGCCTTTATAGGAGGCATTTCTTTAAAGTCTTTATAATTGAAAAGTATTTCTTCAACTTTTGGATGTATAAATCCGCAAGGTCGTCGGGTAACGATATAAATTTTGGAGTAACGGGCATCCTCTACAATATTGTGCAAAAGAGCTTTTCCTGTTAAACCTGTTACTCCGAATATAATGGCCGTTTTCATGAATTTATTTCTTGTTTAAAATTTCATGTTTCTGGTTGATTGCTAAACTGGATAGGCTCGTTTAATCAAAAAGATAAAAACTTTAAAACAAGAAACCAGAAATAATAAATAACTACATCGCTTCACTTACCACTTCTTTTACGTGATCAGGTAAAAGGCGCTTTAATAAAGCTTCAATGCCTGCTTTGAGAGTCATTGTGCTGCTCGGACAACCACTGCAGCTTCCTCGCATTTGTACAGTTACAATACCGTCGTTTAATTCTTTAAAGGTGATGAGTCCGCCATCTTGTTCAACAGCGGGACGAATATATTGCTCGAGTACTTCAATGATTTTGTTTTCAATATCATTTTTGGGAGCATTATGTTGAGTATTGATATTAACCGTTTTTGTAAAAGAAGAATCGGCCGCTACTTGTTGTTCAGGTAATTTATCTACAACAGTATTTCCTTTATTTAAATAATCCGTAATAAAGATGCGTAATTCATAAGAGATATCTTCCCACAATACCGAATCATGTTTGGTAATGGTAATGTAGTTAAACGAAATGAAAACATGTTTTACAAAAGGGAAATTAAACAGTGCTTTTGCGATGGGAGCATCTTTGGCATCAGCAACTGATTTATAATCGGCCGTTGCACCACTCACTAAGAGTAAACGGTTTGCTACAAATTTCATGGTAGCAGGATTAGGAGTTTCCTCGGCGTATATGATGTATGGGATTTCGTTCGGATTCATGCGTCAAATTTACGAACAATAAAGCGTATAATTGTTTACCTTTGAGTGTTAAATTATGCAACATAAAACCGACTATTTAGTAATTGGTTCTGGTATTGCCGGCCTTAGTTTTGCTTTAAAAGTAGCGGAAACCAAAAAGGTGTTTCTTATTACCAAGGCCAATGAAGAGGAGAGTAATACCAAGTACGCACAGGGAGGTATTGCCGCTGTGTGGCATGATAAGGATAGTTTTGAGAAACATGTTCAGGATACTTTAGTGGCAGGGGCTGGATTGTGCGATGAGAAAATTGTGCGAAAGGTGGTAACCGAAGGAACACAACGCGTAAAAGAATTGATTGAACTTGGTACACGTTTCGATAAAGCACAAAATGGCGATTATGATTTGGCAAAGGAAGGTGGTCATAGCGAACACCGCATTTTACATCATAAGGATATAACCGGATATGAAATTGAACGCGCTTTAATTGAACAAGTACGCAAACACCCCAATATTAATATTCTCGATCATCATTTTGCTATTGATATTATTACGCAACATCATTTAGGTGAGTTGGTAACGTCAAAAACAAAAGGAATTACATGCTATGGAGCTTATGTTTTAAACACTAAGTCACAAAAAATTGAAACGGTGTTGGCAAAAGTTACGGTAATGGCAACGGGTGGGGCAGGACATGTGTATGCAACTACTACTAATCCAACGATTGCTACAGGTGATGGTATTGCCATGGTGTATCGTGCCAAAGGTCATGTTAAAGACATGGAGTTTGTACAGTTTCATCCAACATCGCTTTATAATCCAAATGAGCACCCGAGTTTTTTAATTACAGAAGCAATTAGAGGATTTGGAGCTGTATTGAAGACACTCGATGGGAAAGAATTTATGCAGAAATATGATTCGCGAGGTTCTTTAGCACCACGTGATATCGTTGCACGCGCCATCGATAATGAAATGAAAATACGCGGTGATGATTTTGTGTATTTGGATTGCCGTCATTTAGACCGTAAAGGATTCATAGAACATTTCCCGAATATTTATAATAAATGCATGAGCTTAGGTATTGATCCATTTATGCGAATGATACCGGTAGTGCCTGCGATGCATTATTTATGCGGAGGAATTATTGTAGATGAAAATGGTAAGTCTACAATTGATAATTTATTTGCTATTGGTGAATGTGCTTGTACCGGATTACATGGCGCAAACCGATTGGCAAGTAATTCATTATTGGAAGCTTGTGTATTTGCACATAGTGCAGCTGAACATGCTTCGTCAATGATTGATTCTATTCAGTTCAAAGAAAATATTCCTAATTGGAATGCAGAAGGAACAGAGCAGGCGGAGGAAATGATTTTGATTACACAGTCTCAAAAGGAAGTTCAGCAGATTATGAGTAACTATGTTGGGATTGTGAGAAGTAATTTACGTTTAAAGCGTGCCTTCGATCGTTTAGAGATTTTATACAAGGAGAACGAAGCGCTTTACGATAAAACTATCATTACGCCTAAATTATGTGAGTTAAGAAACATTATATGCGTTGGCTATTTAATTATTAAACATGCCATGCAACGCAAAGAGAGTGTTGGCTTGCATTATATGCAACAGTATAAAAAAACAGAAGTTGTTGAATAAAAAAGCCCCGATAATTCGGGGCTTTTTTTTAAGTATGTACTACTTCAATTTCGTTAATCAATTGGCTTTTTAAAACCTTTAATGATTTGGAGTAGTTTAAAATGTTATTGATGCAATTAGCTGAAGGCTCTGCGAATTCAGGTAACTGCTGTTCTCCTTTTTTAGAAGTTTCAGTTTTGTTTTCGGTGTGTAAAGAAGAAGGTAGAGTAGATGTTTTTATCATCGGCGGGGATTTATGGGTTTATACTTTCATTTTAAGTAATAACGGAAGGTATTCCAAAATATTGTCCGCCTCCAAAAAAAGGGCAAAAAAAATCCCGACCGGTTATTAACACGATCGGGACCTCAAAAAACTAAAAACCATGGCGTGTTTTTAGTTTGCTCTATCCGGAACTCGTCCGGACGGATTATTTTTTAGTTATTCAACTGATAATCAGTGAATAACTAGCGGCTTATTTTTTGCCGTCCATTTTGTCTTTAAGGTCAGATAAAGCTGAAATATCACCTAAAGTGGTTTTTTCAACATTGTCTTTTACCTTTTTCACTGCTTTTTTAGCGTCTTCGTAATCCGCTTTTTTAGCCGCTTTGTCAGCTTTCTTAGCTTCTTCTTTCACTTCTTCGTGTAAACGAGCGTGAGAAACTACGATACGCTTAGCATCCTTACTAAATTCGATTACTTTAAACTCTAATACTTCTTCAGTTTTAGCAGTAGTACCATCAGCTTTAGCTAAGTGGCGAGCAGGACAGAATCCTTCAACACCATAAGGTAAACCAATGATAGCACCTTTATCATTTACACTCATAACTGTACCATTGTGGATAGAGTCGATTGTAAATACAGTTTCAAATACATCCCAAGGATTATCTTCTAATTGTTTATGGCCTAAAGATAAACGACGGTTTTCGCCATCAATTTCCAATACAACCACATCCATTTTATCACCTACTTTGCAGAATTCGCTAGGGTGTTTAATTTTCTTGCTCCAAGATAAATCAGAGATATGAACTAAACCATCAACACCTTCTTCTAATTCAACAAACACACCAAAATTGGTGAAGTTGCGAACAGTTCCTGTGTGACGAGTACCTTTAGCGTATTTCTCCATAATCATATTCCAAGGATCAGGAGTTAATTGCTTCATGCCTAAGCTCATCTTACGCTCATCGCGGTCTAAAGTTAAAACTACAGCTTCAACTTCATCACCCACTTTTACGAAATCTTGAGCGCTGCGTAAATGTTGACTCCAGCTCATTTCACTTACGTGAATTAAACCTTCAACACCAGGAGCAACTTCAATAAATGCACCGTAATCAGCAATAACTACAACTTTACCTTTTACTTTATCACCAACTTTAATTTCAGTGCTTAAAGCATCCCAAGGATGAGAAGATAATTGTTTTAAACCTAAAGCAATACGTTTTTTGTCATCATCGAAATCAAGAATTACCACTTGAATTTTCTCGTCTAACTTAACGATTTCTTCAGGGTGGTTAATACGACCCCATGATAAATCAGTAATGTGAATTAATCCGTCAACACCACCTAAATCAATAAACACACCGTAAGAAGTAATGTTTTTCACAGTTCCTTCTAATACTTGTCCTTTTTCTAATTTAGAGATGATTTCACGTTTTTGGTTCTCGATTTCAGCTTCAATTAATGCTTTGTGAGAAACTACTACGTTTTTGAATTCGTTGTTGATTTTTACAACTTTAAATTCCATAGTCTTACCAACGTAAACATCGTAATCACGAATTGGTTTAACGTCGATTTGAGAACCCGGTAAGAATGCTTCGATACCGAATACATCCACGATAAGTCCGCCTTTAGTGCGACACTTAACATAACCCTTAATAACTTCGTTAGAGTTAAGAGCCTCATTAACGCGATCCCAACTTTTGTTAGCACGCGCTTTTTTATGAGATAAAATTAATTGGCCGGCTGCGTCTTCAGCTTTCTCAATGAAAACTTCAACTTTATCACCAACTTTTAAATCAGGATTATAACGGAATTCTGATAAGGCTACAACACCATCCGATTTATAACCAATGTTCACAACAACTTCACGGTTGTTTTTTGCCACTACAGTACCTTCCAGAATCTGAAGATCGTTTACAGTACTTAATGATTTACCATACAATTCATCAAACTTAGAACGTTCGTCGTTTGAATAATTGTCTTGTTTTTTTCCAATGGAATTCCAGTCAAAATCCGGATTTCCTACTAAGGCTTTATCTGCCATTTTTTAATTTACTTGTATCGGGTTTATCAGGGTAAAACCGAGGGGTTTAACTAATTAATTTTATAAAATCCGTTCTTCCCTGAAAAAACGGGCTACAAATATACGATTTAATTCGGTTGAAAGGGGCTTTAATTCTAATTTTAACGAAAAATAAGTGTTTGAAAATTAGATTGTTAAATCTTTTGTTTGGAAGGTAAAAAAGATATTAATTTGCAAGGGCCAGGCATTTAATAAAGCCATATAAAATGACCAAAACACTAACTCATAACATTGAAATTTCGGTAGAGTGCAAATATTGGCCCGAACAGTCGAATCCGCGCGAAAACCATTATTTCTTTGTTTATTACATTACTATTGAGAACAAAGGCAATCAGACTGTCCAATTAATTAAAAGGCATTGGGAAATTTTCGATAGTATTAATGAAGTTAGAACGGTTGATGGTGTTGGTGTAGTTGGTGAAACGCCCATATTGGAGCCGGGTGAAAAGTTCGAATACAATAGCGGTTGTAATTTAGTCTCTGAAATCGGGTATATGCAAGGCTATTATACCATGAAAAAAATGAGCGATGGTTCCGAGATAGAAGTTACCATTCCGCAATTTAATTTAATCGTTCCCGCTAAACTTAATTAGTCAGGATAAATCACAAAATTTCTAGGGGTTTCGTATAATGTAACTTGTATGTCGAATTGTGTGTTAATTTTCGGTCGCATAATATCATATACAACTTTCGCGATGTTTTCAGCTGTAGGATTCAGATTTTTGAATTCAGGTACATCCAAATTTAAGTTACGATGATCAAAACGCTCTGAAATTTCTTTGTTTAATAAATCACTGAGGTCTTTCAAATCCATTACAAATCCCGTTTCAGGATTTACCTCACCGGTTACTTTAAACAGCAAATCATAATTGTGTCCGTGATAATTAGGGTTAGCACATAAGCCAAAAACTTCTTTGTTTTTAGTATCATTCCAATTGGGGTTATGCAGGCGATGGGCCGAGTGAAAAGTTATTTTACGAACTACAGAAGTCTTCATTTATTTACAGTATTGTTCAATTAATTTATAAGCCATTTGATCTCCAAGAGCATCGGCTTTTTCCAAATCCTGACATGCACCGCGTTTATCTTTGCTTGCAAATTTAAGTGCTGCGCGGTTAACATAAGCAGCCGGATAGTTAAATTTTAGCTTGATGGCGTAATCCAGGTCTTTTAATCCTTCGACTATTTGCTTATTTTCTCCTTTTGCTACACCTCTATAGTTATAAATAACAGGGTTTTTAGGATTTAACTTCGCGGCATCATCCAGGTCAACGATTGCCGAACTAAACTCATTTGAGTTAATTTTTGCAGCGGCGCGTGAAATTAGTGCTTCTTCCTGATTGGGGTTGGCATCAATATAAACGTTCCAATCAGTAACAGCGCCTTTATAGTCTCTTAGCTCGAACTTCGTTTTAGCTCTTGTCTTATATAAGTTATAATCAGGTTTATCGGCAGGAATCGTTTTTTCCGCATCGTTTAATTCTTTTAAAGCGTAGTTATAATCTTTCATCGCTAAACGTATTTCTGCTTTGAGCAAATAAGCTTCCGTATATTTTTTATTTTCTTCTGTGGCGTAGTCGGCCAAACTAAGGGCCTTTTTATACTCTTTTCCTGTAAACATCAGTTTGGCGCGGTAGTAAAAAAATTCAGGATCATCAATACGTTGATTACCTGCACTGTCCATATACAATTTAGCATCATTATAGCGTTTGTTTTTAAAATAAATGATTCCCAGGTATTTAAGTGCTTCAAAATTATTTGGATCAATCTTCAACGACCATAAATAATCAAACTCAGCCCCCATGAGGTCTTCTAAGTTGTATTTGGCAAAGCCCATTTTATTACTGGCGTTTAAATATTCAGGGTTTATTTTAAGTGCTTTCTTAAGAGGAATCATCGATTCTTTCCATTTAGCGGAATCCTGAAGTTTAATGGCAGCCTTATAAAAATCTACTTCCGGTTTTTTTTGAATGGTATCTACAGCAGAGGCACCGGCTTCTTCAACCGAAAAGTCGCCCTTTTTCTCTTGTGCGTTTAACAAATGTGCCAAAAACAACAATAAATATATTAGTAACCGCTTGTCCATTTCTGTTACCTTAAAAGTAATAAAAATCAGGCTCTCTTGTTTTTTTGATATATTTAAAAAAAAAATAAAATCATGGGAGTTGGTACAATTATTTTATCAGTTTTAGGATTACTCCTTTTACTGTTATCATTTAAAACCGTACAACAAGGTACTGTTGCGGTAATTACAGTTTTCGGGAAATACAGCCGTATTTTAAGACCGGGATTAAATTTCAAAATACCTTTTATTGAACGGGTAGCAAAAAAAATCTCCATTCAAAATCGTAGTGCTGAGTTAGGTTTTCAGGCCGTTACTATTGACCAGGCGAATGTAAACTTTACCGCTATGTTACTTTATTCGGTGTTGAATCAAGAGGAAGAAACGATTAAAAATGTGGCATTTAAATTCATTGATGAAAGAAATTTTATGCAGGCTTTAGTTCGCTCGGTTGAAGGTTCGGTGCGAGCCTTTGTGGCAACAAAAAAACAATCGGAAGTATTAATTCTACGTAGGGATATTGTTGAAGCAGTAAAAGATCAATTGGATAAAACATTAGAAGAGTGGGGATATCATTTAATAGATCTTCAATTAAACGACATCACTTTTGATGAAGAAGTAATGCGCTCGATGGCTAAAGTAGTAGCAAGTAATAACCTAAAGGCAGCTGCCGAAAATGAGGGCCAGGCCCTTTTAATTACTAAAACAAAAGCAGCCGAAGCCGAAGGAAATGCCATTAAAATTGCGGCTCAAGCCGAGAAAGAAGCTTCCCAATTACGAGGACAAGGTGTGGCCTTATTCCGTGAAGAGGTAGCTAAAGGTATGGCCGTGGCAGCTCAGCAAATGGTTGACGCTAATCTAGATGCCAACCTGATATTATTTAGTATGTGGACAGAAGCTATTAAAAATTTTGCAGAACATGGGGAAGGAAATGTTATTTTCTTGGATGGTAGCGTTGAAGGAATGCAAAAAACCATGAAAGATATGATGGCCTTAAATCAACTAGGTTTAAAAGACAAAAAATAGATAAAAATTTGCATTCAGGACTTTGATTTTGTAACTTTAATGAAATAAACACACACAAACACATGAAAAAATCCATACAAACTTTATTACTTGCTTTCTCATTGAGCGGCACAAGCCTTCTAGCTCAAGAACAGCAAACCGTAATGCCTTGTGCTACCTACGACGCCATGGAGGCCGCTTTTCAAGCAGACCCTTCATTACGTGCGAAATATGAGGCCGAGCAGGAAAAATTACGTCTCGCTACATTAGAATATGAAGAGAGTTTGAAGAACAAAAAGGTTGGTGCTGCTTTTCAATACACCATTCCTGTAGTATTTCATATCCTACACACCAACGGTTCTGAAAATATTTCAGATGCTAATTGTATCTCTGCTTTAGCGAATATCAATAATGATTATTCAGCTACTGGATCTGATGTTAGTACAATTAGTCCATTGTTTTCATCGCTTTATATTAATAGCGATATTAAGTTTATGCTTGCGCACAAAGATCCTAGCGGAAATTGTACTTCAGGTATTGTTCACTATTACAATCCAAGCACCGATTGGAATCAAGCATCTCCAAATTATGCTTATTCCGGAACCGGAGCGGGCCAATGGAATCCAACTAAATATTTAAATATTTATGTGGTTCGTTCTATTTGTCCGAATACCGCTACTTGTTCAACTTCTGGTGGTGTAATTGTTGGTTATACTTACAAACCCGGAACTTGGCCTGCTGGTAATTCACGCGATGCGTTTGTGATTCGTTCAGGTTGGGTTAGTAGTAACTATATCGATTCGCGTACTTTAAGTCACGAAATTGGTCACTGGTTAAACCTTTCTCATACTTTTGGTAATACAAATAATCCTGGTGTTTCTTGTGGTGATGATGGAATTGCTGATACACCAATGACCAAAGGATATTTTTCAACTTGTCCTTCTAGTGCATCTGGTAATACCTGCGTTGGAAGTGGTCAGGCTAACGTAGAAAATATTATGGACTATTCTTCTTGTCCGAAAATGTTTACAACAGGTCAAACTAACGTAATGCGTGCTGCCTTGGCTTCTAGTACAAGCGGAAGAAATAATCTTTGGGCTACTGCTAATTTAACTGCTACCGATGTTAACGGTACTGGTACTTGCGCTCCAATAGCTGATTTCCATTCAGTATTTGGAACAGCTTTAAACGTTTATACAATTTGTGCCGGCGGTACTTTAAATTTCATTGATGATTCTTATAATGGAGCTGTAACAGGTCGTGCTTGGACAGCAACCGGTGGCGCATCCATTGCTAATCCTACAGGTGCTTCAACGGGTATTACTTTTAGTTCAGTTGGTACACAAACTGTAACATTAACTGTTAATAATGCACAGGGTTCTTCTGTTAAAACAAAAACCGTGAATGTAATTTCTGGTGTTGCGAACGTAAGCGGAAGTTATCAGGAAAGTTTTGAAGCTTCAGGTTTACCTACAAATTGGACTATCATTAATCAAACCGGTGGAACTACTTGGCAACAAAATACCGCTGCAGCAGCATCTGGTAGCAATTCATATTACATGAATAACACTATCAATCCGGGTGGAGCAATTGATATTTTAGAAACTCCTTCTTATAACTTTGCTGCAAACCCTGGCGCTACATTTACTTTCAAATATGCGTATGCACAGTACAATGGTACTTGGGCTGATGTATTTAAAGTTCAGGCAAGCTCAAACTGTGGAGGAAGTTGGTCAGATATTTATGTTCCTTCTCCTTCTACAATGGCATCAGGTTCGGGTGGTGTAACTACAACTCCATTTACACCAACTCCTGCTCAGTTTAAACTTTAT
The DNA here is from genome assembly GCA_016787445.1 of Bacteroidia bacterium. Taxonomy (GTDB): domain Bacteria; phylum Bacteroidota; class Bacteroidia; order B-17B0; family Aurantibacillaceae; genus JAHEYG01. The sequence continues at coordinate 49,913 of JAEUTQ010000069.1, read as the reverse complement.
ACTTTAACTTCTCATCCTGCATTTAATACTTTCAAAACTCAACCAAACGTAAAAATCCGTTTCTATTTCCAAGAGAACACTGCTTCTGGTTTTGGTAATAACTTATACTTAGATGATATTAATTTCAATACACCTTTAAGTGTAAACGAATTAAGTCAATCAATCGGATTAGCATTATACCCAAATCCAACAAATGGTTCAGCTAATGTTGTATTCTCATTAAATGATAATGCAGAAATTAAAGTATCGGTAACTGATGTTATCGGTAAAACAGTTGAAGCAGAAAAAATATTTAATTTAAATCCGGGTAATCATACGGTAACAGTTAACGAATTCCAGCATTTAAAAGCAGGTATGTACATTGTTAACGTTGAATTGAACGGACAAAAAATTACCAGAAAATTAATCATTGAATAATTAAAATTCACTCCACTAACGCCGCAGCAAAAACTGCGGCGTTTTTTATTGTATCAACACAATAATTTAAAGCTTGTATATCAGCAAAATCGGGACTATTTTTACCGTAAATTCAAATTCGTTATGCCATTGAAAATCCTTTTGTTGTCTGATTCACGCTCCGAGCATACCGAAAAATGGGCTTTGGGCTTGGCATCGAAAGGAATTCATGTAGGTGTATTTAGTTTTAATAAAGCAACCTATGATTGGATTAATAATCATCCGTTGATTACTCTGCTGCACGAGGCGGAAGAAACGGTTAACGCCAAAAAATTAAAAACAAAAATAAAATACATTAAAAATGTTGGCGCATTAAAAGCCGCTATTGCAACATTTAAACCAGATATATTACACGCACATTATGCAACCAGTTACGGATTAATTGGTGCGCTGTCCGGATTCCATCCTTACATTATTTCGGTTTGGGGAATGGACGTGTATGGTTTTCCCAACGCCTCTTATCTCCATAAATCACTTCTGAAATATAATCTCCGTAAGGCTGATATGATTCTCTCTACAAGTGAAATCATGAAGCAGGAAACTTTAAAATACACGGGAAAAAATATTACGGTGACTCCTTTTGGAGTGGATACAAGTGTTTTCAAAAAAGCGAATGTTTCAAAAGAACCTAATACAATTTACATCGGTACTATTAAATCCATTGAAGAGAAATACGGAATCAGATATATCATTGAAGCTGCTAAAATTTTAAAGGATCGTATCAAAAATCAAAAATTAAAATTTCTGTTGATTGGTGCAGGTAGTCAATCCGATTATTATAAAAAACAAATTGCAGCTGAAGGATTAGCGGACACAGTTGAATTAACCGGACGCATAAAATTTTCGGATGTTCCGCATTACCATAATTTGCTAGATATCTTTTTAAATGTATCAATTGATGACAGCGAAAGTTTTGGTGTAGCTGTTGTAGAAGCCATGTCGAGTGAAACGCCAGTTATTGTATCGGATGTAGGAGGGCTCATGGAAGTTATAGATAAAGGTAAGTTCGGTATCATTGTTAAGAAAAAGAACGCAGTGGAGATTGCTGATGCTATTGAGAAATTGATAAACAATCCGCAATTAAGAGAGGAAATGGGAAAGAAGGGACGCGAACATGTTTTAAATACCTACGACTTTAATGTGAGTTTAAATAAAATGATTGAAGCCTATAATTCTGTTTTGAAAAAATAAAGTGATTTTAAAGCCGGTTGAAAATAAGGATTTGTTTTACGAGAAAGCCTCAGCGGCTGTTGGTGTCTTTGCCTCTAAAGAATGGTTATCTATTTATGGTTCTCAATTAAAATTAGTGGGAATTCATAACGATGATCAAAAATTTATCGGTGGTTTCTATTATTATCAAACCAGTAAAATGGGAACCTCATTCGTAAAACTTCCACCATACACACCACATTGCGGCTTGTTTTATTTCTCGGAAGCAAAGAACCAGGCATCGGTCAATAGTTTTTCAAAAGAGGTTGTTTCCGAAGTTTGCAACTATTTAAGTTCACTGAAAAGTAAATTACTGGTCTTGGCTTTTCATTCTTCTGTGAAGGATATGCAGCCTTTTATTTGGGAAAAATATAAAGTCATTCCGAATTATACCTATCGTATCGACCTCAATAAAAGTCTTGATGATATTTATTCAAATTACGATCCTAAGAACAGAAATAAAATCAACGCTTGTCTCAAACAAGAACTTTCAATGAAAGAAGATGGATTAAGCAACGAAAATATGTTTGCTTTCTTCAAGCACGCATTACTTTTGGCCGGCGCTAATGTTTACGAAGCGGAATTGAAAAATATATTTTTAAAATTCTCTAATCCCACTAATTCATTTTGTTTAAGTGCTTTTCAAAATGGTCAACTGCAAGGTGCTGTTTTCTGCGCTTACGATAAAGAAGTATGTTATTATTTATTTGGTGGTATTGATAAAAACGCTGAGGTGAGTGGCGTCATCAATTTGCTTTTACATAAGTCTATCGAGAAGGCGAAAAGCATAGGTTGTCAAACGTTCGACTTTGAAGGTTCCATGTTAAAAGGAGTGGAGAAGTTCTTCAGGAGTTTTGGTCCGCATTTAGTTCCATACTTTACCATTAATAAAGCCGCATTGCCATTGGAAATGCTTTTGAAATTTAAAAAGCGGGAGTTGTTCTAATGAGTAAACTACATTACATATCTCACCGTGAAATTGATTTTGTTAAATGGGATCAAACGATATTAAATTCAAAAGCGCCCTTGGTATTTGCACAATCTTTTTATTTAAATGCTACTTCACCCGGATGGGATGCTTTAATCGGTGAAAATTATAAATGTGTTTTTCCCATTACTTCAAAAACAAAGCACGGAATAAACTATTTGCCACAACCTCATTTTACATCGCAATTGGGTTTGTTTGGTGATTATACGAAGGAAGATTTAAATTTTTGCATTGATTATATAACGAAAAAGTACAAGCTTATTGAGATTGAATTGAATCATTTATGTAATCATAGCACAGCAACAAAATGTACCTTTGTTATAAAGTATAAAAAATCGTATTCGTTTAACGAAAATACCAAACGCAATATTTCAAGAGCGCAGAATAACGGCTTTAAAGTGGAGGACGTGAAGGGTAGCGATGCTATGCATTTATCTCAAACCTATTTAATTCCTTTTTTGAAAAACGAATTAGGATTAAATGAGGAAGCACAATCTGTATTTATGATACTCCTCAAAAATGCGGCTGAGGTAAATAAACTCCATACCTTTAAAGTGATAAATGCAAATGGTGAAGTCATGGCAATTGGTACATTTATTTCAAACGGAAAGCATACCATTTTTTTAAAGGGCACTAATTTTGATAAGAAAGAGAATACAGGAAGTATGCATTTATTGGTGAGTCATGCTATCAAGTACTTTGAAGATAAATCAGAAACCTTTGATTTTGCTGGCGGTTCTTTATCGGCCGGTTTAGCAGGTTTTTATAAAGGTTTAGGTGGCGAACAAGTGGATTACGGTTATTTAAACATTAATAATTTACCCTGGTATATTAAATTATTTAAGAAGTAGTGAAAGCAATTATATCCCACGATATCGATCATATTACGGTAAGTGAACACTTACTGCGGGATATGATTGTACCGAAATTCATGGTGCGTACCAACATTGAATTGGCATTAGGGAAAATTGGATTTCAGGAATATTTCTTACGTTGGAATGATTTTTTAATGAATAAGTGGCAAAACATTGATGAGTTAATTGCCTTTAATAAAACAAAAAATATTCCGTCCACTTTTTTTATTGGTGTAGATAAAGGAATAGGATTAAACTACAGTAATAATGCAGCCGCTGTTTGGATAAAGCGAATTATAGAGCATGGTGAGACGGTTGGAATACATGGCATTTGTTTTCAAAGCTTAGATAAAGTAAAAAACGAAAAGCAATGTTTCGAGAAAGCGTTTAATATTAAGCCTAAAGGAATGCGCATGCATTATGTAAAACGAAACGAGAATACGCTTAATTATTTTAACGAAGCCGGATACCGTTTTGATACGACTGTTCATTCTTTTGAGAATCCTTATAAAGTTGGCCAAATGTGGGAGTTTCCATTTCAAATTATGGATGGATGGATTATTGAGAATGGAAAGAAATGGCAATGCCGCAATTTAGAAGAATGTAAGGAGGCGACTAAAAAATCGATCGACAAAGCCTTTGAGAGTAATTTAAATTACATCGGTATTGATTTTCATGATCGTTACTTCAGTAAAAGTTTTAAAACTTGGATAGATTGGTATATTTGGCTTTGTGATTATCTGATTGAAAATAAAATTGCTTTTACTTCTTTTGAAAAGGCGATTAGCGAATTAGAATCACAAACGCAGACTAAACTTCAAGCTATACTATAATTGGCAATCAAATTACTCATATTAACTCAATACTTTCCGCCTGAAGTTGGCGCACCGCAAAATCGTTTATACGAATTGGCAGTACGTTTAAAAAACAAAGGTGTCGATGTGAGTATACTTACTGCCATGCCCAATTATCCTAAAATGGAAGTGCAGAAAGAGTACTTGGGTAAGAAGTATGTGTATGAAGAGAGTGAAGGATTGAAAATTCACCGCAGTTGGATTTATGTTTCTAAAAGCAAAGGCATCATTAAACGCCTCTTGAATTATTTTTCTTTTGTATGCTCAAGTGCCTGGTATGGAAAACGAAAAATTGGGAATGTAGATTTTATTTTATGTGAATCCCCGCCTTTATTTCTGGGTTACTCGGCTTTGCGTTTGGCTAAAACCAAAAAAGCCAAATTAATCTTTAACGTCTCCGATCTTTGGCCGGAGTCGGCAGAGAAGCTTGGTGTGGTAACTAATTCTACCATGCTTAAAATGGCGTATAACCTCGAGGAGAAATTATATAAAGCGTCGGTGTTGGTAAGCGGACAAACACAAGGGATTTGTCAGAATATTAATCAACGTTTTCCACAAGTTAAAACCTATTGGCTGCCGAATGGGGTAGATATGAATTATTATAACCCTCAGCAAATAGCGGCCGGTGATTTCAGAATTAAGAATAATATCGCTCAAGATGATTTTGTTTTTCTTTATGCCGGCATCATTGGCTTAGCGCAAGGCTTGGAAATAATTCTGGAAGCAGCTAAAGCCGTAAAAGATAAACCGCATTTGAAATTTGTGTTATTGGGCAATGGTCCGGAGAAACCAAGACTCATAGAGCTGCAAAAGCAATACGGATTAAGCAATGTGATATTTATTGATTTTGTGCCAAAGAGCCAAATGCCTCAGGTATTAAAATCGGTGAACGCTGCCATCATTCCCTTAAAGAAACTCGATTTGTTTAAAGGCGCTATTCCTTCCAAAATATTTGAAAGCCTGGCCATGGAACTGCCCATTTTATTGGGTGTAGATGGCGAGGCGCGTGACTTGTTTATTCAAAAAGGCCAATGCGGATTGTATTTTGAACCCGAGAATGTAAATATATTGGTAAAGGCTGTCATTGATGTCTCTTCTGATTATACAAAGGCCAAACAATTAGGTGTGAATGGCAGAAACTACGTGAACCAAAATTTTAACCGCGATACCATCGCTGAAAAATTTTATAATGAACTAATTCAATTGTAAGTGAAAACGCGCAGCCAAATATTTTTTGAAAATTTGCCGGTGTTGTTCACCTTCTTAATGCCATTTGGATTAAACTTATCCATTCTCATCATACTCTGGTTTATTACCTCTTGGTTTGTGGCCAAAAAGGATGATATGTTAAGCGGATTAAAAAATCCATGGTTCCTTGTCATGCTTGGTTATTTTGCATTACACGTTATCAGCGCGGCTCTTTCAGATAATAAACATGAATCCTTCCGTGCCATTGAAGTAAAAATGGGATTTCTAGCATTTCCTTATTTTTTCTTTCTTTTTAAAATCAATTCATCCACCATTCGACGTATTGTGATAGCTTTTGTGAGTGGATGTTTCTTCGCATTGATAGCCTGTTTAATGCGGGCCTTATGGATTTATATCCTAGACGGAGAAAATCATTTTTACTACAATAAATTTTCTTATTTCATGCATGCGGGTTATTTCTCCATGTACATGTTATTTGCGTCAGTCGTTTTATTTTTAGTTTATCCTGTATGGTTTGAGAGAGAAAAATGGCTCACCATCATGCGCGTGTTTTTAATGCTAAGTTTTGTGATCGGCATCTTTTTATGCGCATCTAAAATTGGTATCATTGCTTTATTGGCTGTAGGTATTTTACTTCCGATTATTAAATACAAGGAGGTAATAACACCCGGACGATTTGTAGTGTTTTTATTGGCGCTTTGTGCCTTAGTCGGTATTTTATATATGGCTTTGCCTACCCCGTTTGAAAGACTCAGTAACGCCCTTAAAACAGCTTCTTCAGCAAACGTTGATAAAACTTCCGTGGAGAGTACAGCTGTTCGAATGTTGATTTGGGGAGAGAGCATGGAAATCATTAAAAATAATTTCTGGTGGGGTGTAGGCGTAGGCGATGCAAATGATGTTTTGCAAGCGGCCTACAAAGAGCATGGACTCACCGGTGCCTTAGAACATAATTTAAATACCCACAATCAATACTTTCAAACCTTTATAGGATTGGGTGTAGTTGGGACATTGCTTTTAGTAATAGGTACGCTTGGAGGAATGATTTATGGATTTGCTAAGCGGAATACTATTTTGGTTTTATTCAGCGTGATTATTATGTTGAATTTTTTGGTTGAGTCAATGCTGCAAACGCAAGCCGGTAATTTGTTTTTTGGCTTTTTTGTGTGTTTGTTGTTGCGGTATGATTTAACATTGTTACCTGAGAAAGAGACAAAACATCAACACTAAACCTATTTCAGGTTTAACAACAAGTGAAAAATCTTCGTAGTTGCGGAATTAAAAGAAAATGCAACAGAGCATAGCAGTAACAACGAAGTAAATCACAATATCCAGTAAGCGTTCCTGAGTATTCATTTAATCATTCAAATTACTTTTATATAAAGCTATTACAATTTGAACGCTTATTGTGTTAAAGGATTATTGGTTTTGAACAGGGTTTTGTTGATTTGACAATTCCTTCTTTTTCCCACCCAAAATGGCAAAGAGCATTACCGGCAATAAAAAGATATCGGCGAGTACGGCAATGATAATGGTGACGCAAATTAAAAAACCGAAATAATAAGTACTCTGAAAATCGCTGATCATTAAACTCATGAATCCTCCCATTAAAATGAAAGTGGTAAGCAGGATGGGTTTTCCTGTTTCAAAATAGGTGCGTTTAAAGGCATACATCAAACTCTTGCCGTAACCTAATTCTATTTTTAAACGGGATATAAAGTGTATGGTGTCATCCGTAGCTACACCAAAAGCTATGCTAAACACCAAAGAAGTGGCCGATTTTAATTCGATGCACATAAAGCCCATCACGCCCGCCATAATGGCTAAAGGAATAACATTCGGTAAAATAAATACCAATACCATTCTCCAGCTGCGGTGTAAAAAGTAAGTGAGGATGACAATCACAATAATCGAAAACAAAAAGCCCTGCATCATGTTTTCTACCATGTAATCGTTATTTAAATCTACCAGATGCGCCGCGCCGGTCACTGTTATTTCTAATTCTTTGGGATTAATGTTTGCCGCTACATACTCGTTTAATTTTTGATTGTGTTCTTTTACAATGCTGCTGCCCACATCCTGAATTTTAGCACTGATGCGCGCGGTTTTAAAATCTGCACTCACCAAACGCTTGATGTCTTTATTCTTTTTGTTGTTTTTTAATTCCTTGGTAATGGTTTCAAAGTCTTCTTGATTCGGAAGAGTCAAACCCGCATTATCGTTCAAAGCTTTGTTGAGTGATTTAACCAGTGAAGCAGGCGAATACAAAAATCCTGCGCCGTATTCTTTCTTAATGAATTCATCAAGTCCATTTAATTGTTTAATGATGCTGTAATCCCAAACGTTTTTGCCGGTATCCTTAACAGTGATTTGTATTTCGAGCGGACGAACACCGCTGTATTCTTTATCGAAGAAGTTAAAGTCTTGCTTGATTTTTACGCCATTGCTTAAATCATCTAACAATAGATTATTCACCTTTATTTTATAAATCCCGGCAACGGAGGTAATAATAAGTAAAACCGTGATGGCAACAATGGCTTTCTGGTTTCTGAAAATCCAGAAGAGCATTTTACGCATCACATTATAAGTGTTATTGTCGTGGCCATGCACGCTTACCAGTTTTTTAGGCGTGAAGAAAAATAAAAGAGCCGGAAGTAAAGTGTAGCTTAAGATAAAAGCAATTACAATTCCTACCGAGGTGTAAATTCCGAAATCGCGGATGGGTTGTATGCTCGAAAATAAGAGCGATAAAAAACCAACCAGTGTGGTGATTAAAGTAAGGAAAGTAGGGAATCCCACTTCTTTTAAAATGAGAGGATAAATTTTGCTTCGCTCGGTGTTTTTAGATAACTCTTCGAAGTATTTGGAAAAGAAATGCACCACGTCGCTCATGCCGGCAATAAATACCATGGTAGGTAGCATCACCGACATTAAATCAATAGGTTTACCAATCAAAGCCATAATGCCCAGCGTCCAGAAAATAGAAATGAGAACTATAGAGATAGGAACAATAATGCCGTAAACACTTCGGAAAGAAAACCAAAGGAAGATAATGACTAAGGCAAAAGAAATAGTAAGGAAGTACACAAATTCTTTTTGAAGATTTTGTAAGTACACATCCTGCGCGAATATTCTACCCACAAAATGGATGTCGTCGAATTTGTATTTATTGATGCAAGCTACGATTTGATTCGCCAGAGAATCGGATTTTACTTTACTGAGTTCGTCGCGGGTTTTAATGTAAATGCTAAGTGATTTTGCATTCTTCGGAAAGAAAGAACCAACAAATTCTCCTGAGCTGTAAATGGCGGTGCTGTCATCTTTATACAAATCGGGATTATCGTAATGCAATACTTTGGTTTGAACCGGAGCGAGTCCGCCAAGACTAAGCATTTTTAAATTGGTTGGTGAAATAACTTGCTTAACGTAGCTTAATTGGTTTAAGTCGTTGGTAAGCGCGTTCACCTTTTCGAGGTAACCTTTATTAAATATGCCGTTTTTGTTTTCGAGAGCAATTAATACGAATTCGTTATCGTACTCGAAATTCTGACGGTACTTTTCGTAGAATTCCAACTCTTTGTCTTCATTCGGAAAAAAAGCTTCGAAGTCGTAATCGAATTTGAGGCTTGAGATTTTAAAGCCACAGAGTATCGAAAATCCGATAACAAAAATGATAACGAAAATGTAATATGACTTCTGATTTTTGATGGCTTAAAGTTACGGCTTATGTGATGAAATAAAAATGCATTTTAAACAAAATGTCATTCCGACCGGAGGGAGGAATCTATGATGAAGACAGATTTCTCGACTACGCTCGAAATGACAATTACCAAGTTCTCGACTACGCTCGAACTGACAATAATAAAAAATGTCATTCCGACCGGAGGGAGGAATCTATCATGGAAACAGATTTCTCGCTAACGCTCGAAATGACAATTACAAAGTTCTCGACTACGCTCGAACCGACAGTAATAAAAAATGTCATTCCGACCGGAGGAAGGAATCTATCATGGAAACAGATTTCTCGCTAACGCTCGAAATGACAATTACCAAGTTCTCGACTACGCTCGAACTGACAATTATAAAAAATGTCATTCCGACCGGAGGGAGGAATCTATCATGGAAACAGATTTCTCACTAACGCTCGAAATGACATTATGATTAGAAAGGAATTTAAATTCCTGATGTACCTGACATAATGCTAACGTCTGAATCGGTGTTTTGTTCAGGCGTAATGGCAATCACCGGAATGTCCGAATGATGAATGACCTGTTGCGCATAAGGGCCTAAGAAGAAACCGCTGATTTCCGCTTCCTGATCGGTCATAATAATGATTAAATCAGATTTGGTTTTTTCTGCATGTGCAATAGTAGCTTTAGCACGGTTCTTAACACCTTTCAGAATTTCGCTGGTGGCGATTACATTTTGTTTTTTTGCTAATTCTTTAATTTGGTTCATTACCACACCCATACCTGCTGCTTCATTTACATCATCGTCCCCTAAAATTCCGGCAACGTGTAAGTGCGCGCTGAATGTTTTAGCTAATTCGATGGCGTAACTTACTTTTTGGCGGCTGTGTCCTGATGTATCAATAGGTAATAAAATGTTTGTGTAACCGAATTTCTTCGCTTTTTGACTCATGGTCATAACCGGCACACTTCCTTTGGTGATTACTTTTAAAGTATTGCTGCCAATTACAAATTCTTCTATTGGAGAATAACCATGTGTACCCATCACCACCATATCAGCCCCAATTTCTTTTTCGGTGGCGATGATTTCTTTAGTTGGATTACCCATTTTCACAATCGTGTTAATGGTAACGCTATATTCATCTTTAATCTGATTGGCTAAAAAGTTTAATTTATTAGTTGCGGCTTGCTCAAATTTCTCAGGCCCATCTATGTGCATAGGTTGTTCAACAACGGCATAATGCTCAAATTGTTTATTGATAACATGCAATAAGTATAAATCGCCTTTGGTATATTTTGCTAAAAAAGCACCGTGCTTAATAGCTAATAAAGACGTTTCCGAAAAATCTACCGGAATTAAAATTTTGCCTGATTTAAAATGTATCATATGTGTGTTTTTTAATAGGTTAAATATAAGTTTATTTTTTAATTATCAATACTGACCGAAATCACATCTAAAACTGACGGATATGTGTTTTCTTTTACAATAGAATGTATAGCGTTTTTATCCATCCATTCCACTTTTTCTATATTCTCCTCAGTTTGCGGAATGAGCTTTCCTGAATGTGTACTATTCATTAAATACCAATACGTTATTTTAAGGGCGTATTTCCCTTTATAGGGATAAATATGATAGGAGGAAGGTAGTTCTTTTACGATCGTAAGTCCTGTAATAGCGCATTCCTCTTCACATTCGCGAATAGCGGCTTGAGGCGGGTTTTCGCCCGTATCAATTTTACCTTTGGGTAAATCCCATTTATCGAGGCGGTAAATAAAAAGATACTTATTGTTTTGTGTGATGAGTCCGCCTGCCGCTTCAATGTAAACAAATTGTGTCTTCAGTTTTTCGAAAAAAGAATCTACGTTTTTGCAAAGAAAAATCAAATCCTGTTTACTGTTTTGTTGAATAAATTGTTGCAAAGAATGCTGCCAAAAATCATCCGTTAACAAGGAGGTATCTACAATTAATTGATTGCCCGAAGGTTGAATTGTCTCTTGTGTTAAGAGAATAGATGCATTATTGAAATAAATTTTTTTGTTCATAAAAATCTCTTTCTAAACCCTTTTATAAGGCTAATTTTGTGCCCATGACCGCATTCGATGACTCGGCGTTTAAAATTGCCGAATTTTTATTACAAATCAAAGCTATTAAGTTAAGTCCGGATAAACCATTTACCTGGGCTAGCGGGCGTAAATCGCCAATATATTGTGATAACCGTAAAACATTATCTTATCCTCAAATTCGTACATATATCCGTCAGGAATATGTTAACACCATTAATAAACATTTCGGTAAGCCGGATGTAATTGCAGGTGTTGCTACAGGTGGTATAGCGCAAGGCGCTTTAATTGCTCAAGAAATGGGATTGCCTTTTGTGTATGTTCGCAGCGAAGCTAAAAAACATGGCTTAACGAACATGATTGAAGGTGTGGTAGAAAAGGGACAAAGTGTTATTGTGATTGAAGATTTAATTTCAACCGGAGGAAGTAGTTTAAAAGCAGTTGACGCTTTAAAAGAAGCAGGTTGTGTGGTGAAAGGCATGGTAGCTATTTTTACTTATGGATTTGATGAGGCAGCCGATAATTTCAAAAAGGCGAATATTATTGTAAAGACTTTAACCGATTATAACGTACTTATTGATGAAGCCTTGAAGAAAGGCTATATTGATGAGAAGGATGTGGAGTCATTAAAGCAATGGCGTAAAGATCCTGCCAACTGGGGCGTTGTAAATAATTAATTATCGTGGCTGAGTTTACCATCGTTAGCGATACGCATTCTACCCAAAGTACATTAAAACACATTTATGAGTTTTTGGCCGACTTCAAAAACTTCGCGGCTATTATGCCTGAAGATAAGGTTGAAAATTTTGAATGTGATGCCGAGAGTTGCAGCTTTAATATCCGGGGTGTAACGCCTTTAAAAGTAAAGTTTAAAGAGAAAAAACCTTATTCCTTAATCATTTTTGAATCGGAAGGATTAGCCAAATTCAATTTTTTGTTGGAGGCCGAACTAAATGGCGAAGCCGATGCAGCCGGACAATGCACCGTGAAGTTGCATGGCGATATCAATCCATTTATTAAAATGATGGCTGAAAAACCGCTCACGCATTTGGTGAATACCATGGCTTTAAAATTGTCGCAATTAAAATAAATATGAGTGATTTTACCATCAACGCCGCCATTCAACTGCTGCCAATCGATACTGAACAGAAAAGATGGGATGTTGTAGATAAAGCCATTTCGCTTATTCAGCAAAGCGGATTAAAGTATAAAGTTTGTCCTTTTGAGACAGTGGTGGAAGGGAAAAGTGCCGATGTATTCGCCTTAATTGACGGTATTAAAAATATCGCTTTGCAAAATTCAAACGAAATTCTCATCAACATTAAAATACACGCGGCCAACCGTGATGTTTATTTCGAAGAAAAACTAGAAAAATATTAAGGTCGGATTAAAAGGAAGGAAGGTGTTTCTTTTTCGCCCATCACAATATCGTCCGATAATAATTTAAACCCATCGATACTTAAAATAACTAAGTGATGATTGTAAAACTCAATCATCTGCCAGTTTTGACGATTTATTAAATGGAAATTACCCGGCGCGTAATTTTCAAGGTTCGTGATTTCTTCTTTTAATTCGGTGTTTGCTTCAATGATGCCGTTAAAATCCACAATGGTAATTTGAACGTTGCTGTTACGAATGATTTTTTTTGCGTAGAAAAGTAAGAATACATCACTGATAGAAACTACCGGCATTAATACTTTTTCAACCTGATCTAAATTATGATCAATAAAAATACCTACCGGAATTTTGCTATTGTTGATGAAAGCATTTGATTTTTCATCTAAAATATTTTGTGTTTTGAAAATCCCGCCTTTCCCTGTGAGTGTACCAATTAATTTATCGGGATTCAATGCGTTGGCTGTAATACCAATGAATTGTCCTAGTAAAGTGCCTTCAAATACGGATTGCCCGACTCCCACCAACATAATATCGTAATGCCCGGAGTTAGCATCACTTAAAATCTCTTCACTCACATCATTACTTACTTTGTAATTGGTCTTAATAGTAAGACCTAGTTTTTGGGCTTCTGCTTTTATTGGCTTAAAACTTTCCTTTTCGTATTCGGCTAGTTGATATGGATTAATGTCGGCGGTAGGTGTAACGTGCAAAGCCATAATTTCAGTTGAGTTTTTTGAGTAACCTGAAATTAAATTAGCAACCCGTGCCAATTTTTTTCCACTGCTTGGATTTGCAAATGAAAGTAATACCCTGAATTTTTGTTTAACTTTTACAAAAGGTTCTTCCTTATCCTTTTTGAAAATAAGGTTTATTAAATCCAATGTTGGCCCGGTCATGAAGGTTGTAAAAAGAGCCATTAAAACCATCATCGCAAATATTTCAGGAGAAAGCACACCTAAGTCGTAACCAATATTAATTACAACCAACTCCATTAATCCTCGAGTATTTAGAAAAGCGCCAATTGACAAACTGTCTTTCCAGCTATTACCTAAAATCTTCGCAGCAGCAAAGCTTCCTCCAAATTTACCGGCAATGGCAACCGCAATAATTATAACTGTTGTGTACCAGAGGTGTGAATTGTTTAATAATCCTATTTCGGTACGTAAGCCCGTAAACACAAAGAATAGTGGGAGTAATAAACCTAAAGAAACGGATTCAATCTTTTCTATAATTAACCGGCGGAAATTAATAGAAGGAGGCATTATAACTCCCGCTAAGAAAGCACCAAATAAAGCATGAATGCCCAGAATTTCTGTTGCTAACGACGAAATGAGTAATATTCCGAAAATGGTGGCAATAATATTTAAACTTAAAGATTCTTTATTGGAATATACTTCACCGAATTTTTTCAAAAACGGTTGAACCAGTTTGAGCATGACGAATAAATAACCAATTACAATGAGAATGGTGAATAAAGCGGAAGCAACTGTACCGGCTTTAACAATTGCAATAACAATAGCAAGAATGCACCATGCAGTGATATCATCACTGGCAGCACAGGTAATTGCCAATGTACCTAATCTTGTTTTTGTAAGATTTCTTTCCTGAATAATCCTTGCCATTACCGGAAATGCAGCGATACTCATGGCAATTCCCATAAATAATCCAAAGGATATAAAATTGATGCCATCTGGTGCAAACTCTTTGTATAAATAAAAAGATAAACCAAGTCCACATGCATAAGGAACAATTATACCGATATGACTAATGAAAAGTGCAACTGCGGTATTGTTCTTTAAAACTTTTAAATCAAGCTCCATGCCAATAACGAACATAAATAGAACCAGTCCGATTTGACTTAAAAGTTGCAGGTTACCTAAGGATTCTTTTGGGAAGAGAAAGGCACTGTATTCAGGAAACCACATGCCTAATAAAGAAGGACCAAGGAATATGCCCGCAATAATCTCTCCAATCACGGTAGGTTGCCCCATCTTATTAAAGATAAATCCAAAAGTACGTGCAGTAAAAATGATAGTTAGGATTTGAATCAATAAAATGGCTAATGGATGCGTTACGTTGTGATGCATGGTGTTACTGAAATCATCCAGAATTGAAACGTTCAGGTTTTTATCGATGACGTTTTTTCCAGCCTCCAGTGATTTCCCACCACCAATCAAAAGATAAATGATAACAGCAAAAACACCTATTATGGATATATAGGTAAATAGATTTTTATACTGTTTCATAAGTTAAAATAGCTTTCGACTATAATGCAAATTTAGAAAAATTAGCTCTAGTTCGCAGGATGAATGTGTCCTTTGATAAGTTCTTTTCTACAACTTTTCAGCCACTAATGCATAAACCATTGGAATTCGATTTCCAATATGCTTAATATGCCACTTGCCGGGTTCAGTTTCTACAACATGATTAAAGCAAGGGTAGGGCGAATAATCGAATTCCTGAAACTTATTTAATCTTAAACCATTTTTAAGTAAAGCTTCCAAAACTTCTGCAAGTCCGTGATTCCAGCTAATGGTTGTAGTTTTAATTGGTGCAGATTTATCGGCATAGGTGCCATTTTCGGTTTCCACAATGGCGTCGGCTTTGAAATAATTATATTCTACTTTACTGAAATCATTGTCAAACATCCACACCACAGGGTGAAATTCAGCCATAACAAATTTCCCTCCAGGTTTCAGGAAATGGGAAATAACGCCGGCCCATTTGTCCATATCCGGTAGCCAACCAATCACACCATACGATGTAAATACAATATCAAACAGCTCATTTAAATGTTGTGGTAATGTATACACGTCACAGCATATAAAGCGAGCATCTAATTTTAAATCATCGTTTAACTGTTTGGCTTTTTTAATGGCTTCTTCCGAAAAATCAACGCCGGTAACTTTAGCACCTAATCGCGCTAAACTTAAAGTATCTTGTCCGAAATGACATTGCAAATGCAAAACGCTTTTACCTTTTATGTCACCTAGTAAATCCAATTCTATACTGTTTAGCATATTCTTACCTTGCTTAAAAGCATCTACTTCATAAAAGCCCGAATTAAAATGATGTTCGGTGCGCGCGTTCCACGACTCTTTATTGTATATTAAGTAATCTTCGTTTTTCATTGTACTTTTTAATGTATTTCCAGTTTCTGATTTTTCCTTCAGCCATCCATTCAATGGCAGTTTCCAGTCTTTTTATTCTGGTTTCATCCCTTTTAGCTTCTGTTATCCAGACTATATATTCCTTTTTATTAGCATGACTGAAATTTTCGAAGGTATGTAGGGCGTCTTTGTTTTTGCTGAGAGCTTTCTTGAAGTAATCGGGAATAACCAAAGCTTTCTTTTCTTTATCATCGGGTTTCTTACTTAGTTTCTCACCTGCATCAATCAGTTTCATGGCTTCCTTAATGTAATCTTTTAGAATTTTATCACTCGGTAAATCTTTAATACTGGTTAATTTTCCCAGCGAACCCATTCCGTTTTTTGCTTTACCTCTGGATAAAATCTTTTTGGGATCTTTCATTTTCGATTCTAGCCAAAACCCAAAAGCACAATGTTTCTTAAAGGCGGCTATATTACATAAAATACTTCCTTTATACATGAAACATGGAAAGCTCCACTTCATGGTTTCTTCGGCATCCGGACACACTTCGTGAACTAATTCTGTTATATGCCATAAAATTTCTTGCGCAAAGGGCGCAGATTTACTGATGTATAATTCGAGGCGTGTATCCGTTTTTCCCATTTCTACTGAAGCATTTTTAAAATACCAATGGCAATTTGATCAACCGACAAGCCGGTATTGTTTAACACAACCACACCCACATTTTTACTCTTAATTAATCCACAGAAACTGGAAAAGCCCTGAGTCATTCCGTTGTGCCAAATCAATTCATTTCCTTTTTTTGTGTTCACTAATTGCCAAGCCATAGCCACATGATCGCGGCCATTATTAAATGTTGAATAATGCGATAACTTAAAAGCTGGAATGCTATCCGCTAAATTGGCTTTTACAAATTGTATCATGTCCTCGCTGGTCGACCGTAATCCGCCGGCTCCTGAAAAAGCACCCAAATCCCATTTATCAGTGGTTTGTCCGTATGAATTATGTCCTTCCGCAAAGCGTTTTTCATCCTCGCTATTTAAAATGATTTTGGTATCATGCATCTTAAGAGGCGTTGTGATTTTTTCTTTTACCAGGTCTTCATAGTTTTTATTATACACTTTTTCTAAGGTTACGCCCAGCAAAGCAGCACCGAGATTAGAATACTCGTTTTTTAAACCAGGAAACGTGTCAATAGAGATGGTTGAAATGTAATTAAGAAGCATTTCTTTGGTGTAATGTTTATAGGGATTGGAGGCATCATAACCCTTTTGTGTGGTTAAATCAGAGGGAATACGTTGAATGCAGGATGTGTGATTACTTAAATGTACCAATTCAACTTGCTTACCCTTATAAGCTAAATTTTTATACGATTCACCTAAATACTTTTTAAGCGGGTCGTTGGCGCTAACTTTTTTCTCGGTGATGGCCTGCGCCAATAAGATGCCTGTAAAAACTTTACTTACGGAGCCAATTTCATAAATGGTTTTTGAACTGGGTAATTCGTTTTTTCCTCTGGCAACTTCACCATAATTGTAAAATTTGGTAGTTTCTCCATTGTAAACTGCAATGCTTAATCCGCAAACACTATTGTTTTCGTGGTATTTTTTTACAATCGAATCTATTTGCAACTCCAGTTGATTAGCTAAAGGGTTGTCGCTTCTTAATTCGCCATTGTTTAATACCGGAACTTTTGGTAGCTTCTCTTCATGCACGGTCCAACCCATGCCTGTTATTTGTTCTTCAGCATTACAGCTTAATTGCAGGTCCATTTTCCCATTCTTAAACTCCGCTACAAATAGATGTGCGCTGCCTTTATAGTCGCTGTGCTGAATGGAAAGCATCGCGCCATACAGATCGTAAATGTTGAGCTTAAAAAAATCGCCCAGTTCTTTTTCTGAGATTTGCTTTTTAAAATCGGCATCCAGAAGCTTATAAATACCTTTGTAATTCTGTGCGTTATATTCTTTCAATAGGATGGCTGCCGTTTTTTCATGCGTTTCTTTGGAGGCCAGTTGAGCCATTCCGGAAAATGTAAAAAGGCATAAAATAAAAAGAGTAAAAAGGCGTTTCATACTTAGGATTTAAAGTAAAGAAATAAATAAAAGAAATGCCATTTTTTTATTTAGTATAAATGGTAAAATTTATTAATAAATGAGTATTTTTAAGGTTCAGATGAGAGCTCTAAAATTAACCCTTATTTTCTTAATGGCTTTTGGTGCAATATTACCTGCACAAGAAGATAAAGAGCTTTTGCCTAGGGTAGCAGTTCGTGCTTTCATTGGTGTTCCGAAAGTTGTGGGCAGTCAGGCTTATCGTGTGAGTTTTAACGGACTTTACGACGGTGGATTAAAAATAACCTTGCGTTTATTTAATAATTTTTGTTTAGGTGTCGGTTATCAAAATGCACTTTTTAATACGACTACCGAATTTAGAGATGTGTACGGACGAAACATTAATACCCGGCAGCAAATGCACAATGGTGTATTAGCCTTTCATTACGATAAACCGGCAGGACCAAAAAGTTTTTGGTCTTTAAGTTTAAGTACAGGCGCTTCTTATAATTTTTATACAGGAACTGTAGCGGTGAAGGATAGTATGTACAATAACATTCCTACTTCGTTTACCACAGCGTTTGTAAGACCGGAAGCCAGTATTAATTTTTTGGTGGAAGATAATTTCGCTTTCAGTATTTTTCTCGCCTATAACATGACATTACAGCAATTCAATCCTGAATTACCTCGTTTGGATGGCTGGAAGAATTATGAAAAAATCCGTAATAAGGCTAATATGGGATATATATCTTTCGGTTTTGGTTTCTATTACGGTTTCAAGAAGAAAAAATCGAATGCTTAATGCATCTTTAAATTGAAGTTCAGAAGTTGGATAGTTGTTCTCTTGTTGATTAGCAAAGTTTATGCTCAAAACTTCAGTATCAGCGGTTATATAAAAGATAAATCTAACGGTGAGAGTACACCGGGAGCAACCATCCTTATTAAGGAAATAAACAAAGCTACTTCCGCTAACCAATACGGTTTTTATTCCATTACAGTTCCCAAAGGAAAATACACTTTAGTGTTTAGCTTTCTGGGATATGAAACGCAGACCCAAACCATCGAGTTAAATAAAAACACTTCTATCAATATCAATTTAAATCCCGGCGAGAATCAATTAGGGGAAGTAGAGATAAGTACTGACAATCCCGATAAAAATGTGAGTTCTACTCAAATGAGTTCCGTTAATCTGGATATGGCTGACATTAAAAAATTACCGGCCTTTATGGGGGAGGTAGATGTTTTAAAAACCATTCAACTTATTCCGGGTGTGAAATCAGCGGGCGATGGTAATTCCGGTTTTTATGTTCGTGGTGGCGGTCCCGATCAAAATTTAATTTTATTGGATGAAGCCCCAGTATACAATGCCTCTCACTTAATGGGTTTTTTCTCGGTGTTTAATGGTGATGCGATTAAAAATGTCAACTTAATAAAAGGTGGTATGCCGGCACAATACGGCGGCAGACTTTCATCGGTGCTTGATATCTCCATGAAAGAAGGTAACAACCAAACTTTTCATGCTACTGGTGGAATAGGGGTAATAGCTTCACGGTTAACGGTTGAAGGTCCTATTAAAAAGGATGTATCCTCATTTGTTTTTAGTGCGCGCCGTACTTACATCGATGTACTTTCGAAACCATTCTTTAAACCGGGAAGTGAATTTGCAGGCACCACTTATTACTTCTATGATTTGAATGCTAAAGTCAATTATAAGTTTTCGGATAAAGACCGTTTGTACTTTAGCTCTTATTTCGGACGTGATATTTTTAAGTTTAATGATACTGAAGCGGATTTTAAAACAACTATTCCCTGGGGAAATGCAACAGCCTGCTTACGTTGGAACCATTTATTTAGTTCGAAATTATTTTCAAATGCTTCAGTCATATTTACAAATTATGATTTCGCATTTGGTGCAGAGCAAGATAATTTTGAAATGACTATTAAGTCGGGGATTAAAGATTGGAATTTTAAATACGATGTTAATTATTTCCCGAATCCGCGCCACAATATAAAAGTGGGAATAAATTATATATTTCATACGTTTATTCCTACCAGCGTTTCAGCAAAGCAAGGCGATACAGAGTTTGATTTAGGAAACATTATTAAATTGTATTCACATGATGCTGCTATTTATGCCGGTGACGATTGGGAGATTACCGAAAAACTGAAAGTAAATGCGGGACTGCGCTTTAGTTATTTCCAGCAGTTTGGTCCGTTTACACGTTACATTAAAGCGCAAGTGGGACAACCTGCAGATACCATCATTTATAAAAAAGGCAAAAAGGTAGTGGATTATTACGGACTGGAGCCGCGTTTATCACTCCGTTATGCATTTACCAAATCCTTATCTGTTAAAGCATCTTATACTCACAATTATCAATACATACACTTGGCAACAATGTCGTCGGTGAGTTTACCAACAGATGTTTGGATGCCGAGCACGGAAGTGATTAAACCACAAATTTCTGATCAGTATGCGATAGGAATATTCAAAAATTTTAAAGACAATGAATTTGAAACTTCTATCGAAGCCTATTACAAAACCATGCAAAATCAGGTGGATTATAAAGAGGGCGCACAACCATCCGATAATGTGTATGATAATCCGGATAATGCTTTCACCTTTGGAAAAGGCTGGGCCTATGGCGCTGAATTTTTCGTAAAGAAAAGTGTAGGAAAGTTTACAGGTTGGATTGGTTATACTTTATCGTGGACCTGGCGACAATTTAATGAGATTAACTACGGACAAAAGTATTTGGCGAAATACGACAGAAGACATGACGCCTCTCTTGTATTAACCTATGATCATAGTAAAAAGTGGAATTTCGGTTTGATTTGGGTTTACGGAACCGGTAACAGAGGAACTTTACCCGGCGGATTTTTCATTTATGAAGGAAGTGTAAGTTATGATTATGGATTACGTAATTCCTATGAATTCCCGGCTTATCACCGCATGGATTTAAATATTACGTTTACACCTGACAGAGAGAAGCATTTGTTAAGGAAACGGGAAAGATTAGTGAAACGTTACACCAGGAAAGGAAAGGATGTTAATACTATTGTGCTTCCGAAAAAATGGATGAAGAACTTTGAGAACAGTTATACGCTCAGCATATTCAATGCGTATAATCGTTACAATCCTTATTTTATTTATTATAAACGCGAAGGTGATTTTATGAATGGAAATTTAAAGGTAACCGCCAGACAGGTTTCTTTATTTCCGATTTTACCAAGTGTAACCTGGAATTTTAAATTTTAAATGAAAAAGTTAATTACATATTCATTCATAGTATTTGTTTTGACAGTCTTATTTACGTCCTGCCGAAAGGATATTGATGTAAAGTTGCCTGAGTATAAACAAAAACTGATAGTAGAAGCGAGCATAGAGACAAACGGATTTCCAATTGTGCTTTTGTCGTGGTCGGTTCCATTCTTTGGCGACTTTGATTTCAGTCAGCCCGGAAATGCTTTTGTAAAGGGAGCTTTTATTACCGTTAGCGATGGAACAATTACCGATACTTTAAAGGAGTTAGATCCCAACAGTGGTTACATCTATGTTGGTACAAAAATCACAGGACAGGTAGGGAAATTGTATTACTTAACAGTAACTGTAAACGGGAAGACTTATACAGCGGATACTTTTATTAATCCGCCGATCGCTTTGGATAGTTTGTTTTTTAAAGGCGAGCAAGATAGTTTAGGTTTTATGTGGGCGCGTTTAACAGAGCCGGCCGGGCTTGGCAATAACTACCGTTGGTTTGCTACAAGGTTAAATAAAGACGATTTATATGCTGCGCCATTCAGTTCGGTGTTTGATGATAAGTTTGTAGATGGTAAATCCTTTGAGTTTGGTTATGAAAGAGGTCCGCAACCAAATGAGATACAAGAATACAATGATGATCCTGAGCGCGGGTTTTATAAAAGAGGCGATACGGTTGTAGTGAAGTTTTGTACCATTAGAAGGAAGGAATATTTATTTTGGAATTCTTATTATTTGAATAAATCCAGCAATGGAAATCCGTTTTCCTCTCCCTCAAACATTATGAGTACGTTCGAATCTCAGGATGTTGTAGGTGGTTTCTTTGGATATTCGCCAAGTTTTGATACTTTAGTTATACCAAAGTGATTTCTAGTTTCTAGTTTTTGATTCATTATTGTTTAAGTGATTAAATAGTGCGCCCTTCAATTAGAAACTCGAAATAGTAATTAGATAATAAAATTATGAGCAACGAATTCAGTGAAAAGACAGCCGAGGTTGGCAACTTTATAAAGTGTAAGGACTGTGGTGCCAATTTAAAATACCTGCCCGGTACAGAGCATCTCAATTGCGAATATTGTGGCGCCAAGAATGATATACACGAAGGTGCTGAAGCTGCCACCGCTGTTGTTGAAAATGATTTTGAGAGTTTTTTAAACGAGCAAGCTCACAAGGAAGATAAACAAGAAGTAAGTACGGTTAAATGTGAGAACTGTGGAGCAGCTACTACTCTTGGTCAAAATATTACAGCGAGTAATTGTCCTTATTGCGATACGCCGTTAGTAGTGAAAAACGCTACAACATCAAGCATCATTAAACCAAGTTATTTACTGCCGTTTAAAATAGAGAGGAAGGGCGCGAATGAATGTTTTGTGAAGTGGGTAAGAGGTTTGTGGTTTGCTCCAAACAAATTAAAAGAATACGCTCAACACAGCGCCGAAAAACTGAATGGTATTTACATGCCTTACTGGACCTATGATACCAATACAATTAGTCAATACCGCGGTATGCGTGGTGATCATTATTACGTAACGGAGACGTATACCGATTCTCAAGGAAAACGACAAACACGACAGGTGCGTAAAACACGTTGGACATCAGCCAGCGGTACAGTTTATAATAAATTTGATGATGTGTTAATTGTAGCTTCACATTCATTGCCGGAAAAAATGGCGCATGATTTAGAACCTTGGGATTTACATGAATTGAAAGCTTTTAACGATAAATATTTAAGCGGATTTGTAAGCGAGAGTTACCAGGTTAATTTAAAAGACGGATTTGAAAAGGCAAAGGATAGAATGGATGGTACTATTCGCTCGAGCGTAAGAAGCGATATCGGTGGTGATGAGCAACAAATTTTATCTTTAAATAATCAGTATAATGATATTAAGTTTAAACACATCTTACTGCCGGTTTGGTTAAGCGCTTACCGCTACAATGATAAAGTATATCGTTTTATGATTAATGCCAGAACAGGAGAGGTACAAGGTGAAAGACCATGGAGTACGGCTAAAATTTTATTATTGGTATTAGGTATAGTTGCTGTCGGTGTTGGTATTTGGTACTTTGCTACGCAATACAATCAGCCAGCTAATTATTAAATTATTTGTTAGCAATTAAAACAAGATCCGTATAAGTTAAGCCATCTGTGCCTTTGCTTTCTAAACGATGTGTTTCAATGTTCGAAAAACCATTTTTGAGGAGCTCTTCCGTTAAATAAGCGACTTCATGAAAGTGCATAAATATCTCATCACCTTGACTTCCTTTTCTTGGACCGGATTTAGAATAATCATCTTCCATGGTACTAATGTAAATTACACCATCTTTCAATAATACAGTAGCTGCATCCTGAATGAAACGCAAAGCTTCTTCTTTTGAAAAATAAGGAAAGCAAAACCCACACATGATACCGTGAAATTTTTTATTGAGCGATTTGATTTCACGCGCATCCAATAATTCAAATGAAGCCGTGGGGTTATGTTGCCTGGCAATTTCAATCATTTGTGCTGCAAGATCGGTTCCGGAAATTCTTAATGCCGGTTGTTGCGATAGAAGGTATTTTGTGATGTTACCCGGACCACAGGCTACTTCCAATATTTCAGCTTCTTTAATTGGTAATCGTGATATAAACGAATCAAAAGTTTTATGGTATAAACTTACATCCATAAAACGCTCGCTGTATTGTTGAGCGTATTTATTAAAGATGTCGACAGCTATTTGATTTTTATTCAACTCCGGATTACTGCTTTTCTTTTATGGTATCACAATGCCATTTTTTAGTTAACATTTCATTCCCAAGTGAATCAAAATTAGATTCAATTATGGTATCACAAATTACCTGGGGCTCCTTAGTTGATTTTTCTGCTTCCTTAGTATTCTCTTGGCTACAAGAAATGACAAGAAGCGTTGTCAAACAAATAAATAAATTTTTCATGATTAAAAGTTTAAACAGATTAATTAAAGTAAATATAGTTAAGAAATCTGATTTATCGGAACGAATAATCAGGGAGGAAAAGAGAGCTATTTTCCTCTTCCCTGAATCACTATAAGAATGGTGTGAACCAGAATTTTGAAATCGAGTAGGAGACTCATGTTCTCAATATACAAAATATCAAACTTTAAGCGGTCAATCATTTGGTCAACATTTTCCGCATAGCCGTATTTTACTTGTCCCCATGAGGTGATACCCGGTCTTACCTTATGCAGATGCTTATAATGAGGCGCACGCTGTACAATTTGATCGATAAAGAATTGTCTTTCCGGACGAGGTCCAACCAAGCTCATATCGCCTTTTAGAACGTTTAAAAACTGAGGCATTTCATCCAATCTTACTTTGCGTAAAAAACGGCCCACTTTAGTAACGCGAGGATCATTTTCGCTGGAGAGAGCAGGGCCCATTTTCTCGGCATCGCAATACATGGTCCGGAATTTATAAATGTAGAACGGGCGACCATGAATACCTACACGAACTTGTTTGAAAAATGCCGGACCTTTAGAAGAAAGTTTTACGGCAAGAATTAGGATTAAATACAACCAGCTGAAGCACACTAACACGAATAAGGATAAGAACACATCAATAAAACGTTTCACGGCAATTTGCCAATCGGGAATGATTTGGTTTTTAATTTCGATGAGTGGTGTTCCGAATATGGAATTCATCTTCACCTGTCCGGATAAAATATCGTACATATCCGGAATAATTTTAATCACAACGCCTAGATCGCTTAGCTCGTTAACAATGGCTTTTAAGTATTCGTGTTCGAAGGTTTCGAGGGCAATGATTACTTCTTCAACATTGTTTTTTTCAATAATGTCTTTTATCTCGTGATATTCACCCAAGTGAGGCAATTGTTTCTTTAATACCTCCGAGTAACCGTTTTTACCTTCAATGTGCACATATCCAATAAAGGTATTCCCGATACCTTTTTTTAAGGAATTAATTTCATTTAGCGTACTCAATGCGCGCTCATTGCTGCCGATAATAACTGTTCTGAAACCAAAGCTCCGGTTAGCGATTTTGTAATTGGTAATACTTGATAAAATTAAACGGAAGAAAGCAGTAATTACAAAATGTAATCCGAATAAAGCAAAAAACAGTTTATAGTAGAATTTATAATTCGTCACATAATCATCTAATAAGAGCGCAAAGAACAAAACCGTAACGCCTAATAAGGAAACTGCAAAAGTTTGCACGAACTCATTAATACGTGAACGACGTAGGACGTTATTATAGGTTCCAACCAAATAGTAAAACAATATCCAGAGTAGAGGAATGATGATAATGCTTTTATAATATTGGGTGTCGAACAACACATCCGGCATTGTGCCTATTTTGAACGGATCAATAAAGTTTTTACGGTACATGTAAAAGGCGGTCCAGGCGGTTGCCGCCGAAAAGAAATCGAACAACACATATTTTATGGTATGTACCGTTTTGTTCATTTAGTAACTGATGATCTTGATGTTGTCGATATAAATTTGTGGCGTATCCGTTTGTTTAACAGCTTTCATAAACCATCCGGCAGTTGCTGCGAGATTAATGGTAGCACCGGCACTCAATTGGATATAGATTTTCTTCCATTCGCCGTCGCTTGAATTCACGGATGAAACATAGGTAAAGCTACTTCCATTGTAAACTCCAACATCAAAAGGCTGATTGCATTTGTAATTCATTTCTAAATAGACAGGTGCGCCTCCTTTTGGCAATGTAAATAAGGCTGTAGATTGATATTGACCAATTTGATGATCATTATCTAAAGCAATGTAAAGACATTTTGCACCTTCAAAAACATCAGCAGTAGGGTTAGATGCTTTATTCAAAATTTGGTAAGTAGTATCGGTGTTAATAGAGTTTTGAATTGTGATACCGGTTGTAGTTCCATAGCCTTCAAAACTTTCAATCCAATGAAACACGCAAGCGTCTTTGTATTTAAATGTAAAATTTCGGTTCACGGTAACGCCGGCTTCCACAGTGGTATCAATTATAATTGGCTGATAAAACTCGTAAGGCTGGCGGGTGGCCGAAATTCCATTGTTTTTTATCCCGGCAAAAAAACTTAAAGTATTATTCCCAGAAACAGGAAAAGGCATGATGTTTCCAACAGGATATGCGCCTTTAAATTGTCCGTTTATGTAATACCAGATATCGGTAATATTGTGGCTGGTGCTTCCTTGAAGTGTGGTAGTTGCCACAGCAATTGTTTGCGGCTTCACAAAAAAAGCATCGGGTGCTTTGTATTTGTCTTTGGTACAGCCGTAAAATAAAATCAGGAGTAAAAAATATTTCAATAACCTCATATAAAATTTAAAGGCGCAAAAGTAAGGTACATTTACCTATTGAGGAAGTTATTTTGTTGTATGATTGAGTATTTTTTCATCAATGCTTTGCACTAATTTCAAAACCTCAATCGCTTCTTCAAGAGTAACGGCCGGCTTTACACCTGTTGTTATACTCTTGTGAAACGCCAATAACTCGTCTTTTATTGCGTTAGAAGGGGAAATAATCGGGTATTTTATTAACACATCTTTATCCTGTGAATTTTGCCCAGAATCACGATTGGTTTTATGAAGATTTTTAAACTCTTTTATCACCGATTTCTTTTGAAGAAGATCAATGTTTATAATCGTATTGTGTTGATAAGCAGTAATTTCTCTTATGTTACCGGAAGCGTTTCTGTTAGTTGAGAGGATGGCAACACAACCATTTTCAAACTCAATAGTAGCTTCAGCTACATCGGCACTCTTACTGATTTCTGTATGGCCGTGAGCTGAAATGTTTTTTATTGGACTTTTTATAGTATCTAAAAGAATATCCAAATCATGAACCATTAAGTCGAGCGTTACAGATACATCGGTGCCTCTCGGATTATAAATGGCAAAACGTTTAAATTCAATTAAATGAGGAGTTTTAAATAGAGCGGTACATGAAGTGTATGCGGGATTAAAACGCTCCACATGGCCGACTTGAATAACCAGATTTTTTTGGTTTAGTTGTAAAAGTTTTTGAGCTTCATTAACCGTAGGTGTTACCGGTTTTTCAATGAATAGGTGCTTTCCGTGTTCAAGTGCAATGGCTGCCAGTTCAAAATGTGTAAGGCTAGGGGTAACAATATCAATGGCTTCACTCAGCTCAAGCAACTCTTTGTAGCTGTTACAAGCACGTAAATTAGACTGTTTTGCTAAATCATTTGTTAATTGAGAATCGATATCGAATAGACCAACAATTTCGAATCCATCGATCTCCTGTAAAAGTTTCAAATGGATTTTACCAAGGTGGCCTAAGCCGATTATTCCAATTTTTGTCATCCAAAGCAAAAATATGTTTTAAAGTTTAATTGTTAGCAATAAAATTTAATAGTTTAAAAGATACCACACTTCAACCTTAAATTTGAAATCTAAACAGAACAAAAAGTGTTTTATCACGTAAGTAAAGAAGACGAGTATCTTTTTCAGGGAAAGCGAAGAAGGTTGGTTGAGCAACTCAAACTCAAGGGAATAATTGATGAGGCGGTATTAAAAGCCATTGAGAAAATTCCGCGTCATTTGTTTTTTGACCAAAGTACAGCTCGTCCCGCTATGTTAGAACATGCTTATTCTGATAAAGCTTTGCCTATTGGTGCAGGACAAACCATTTCCCACCCGTTTACTGTAGCCTTTCAAACCGAAAAGTTGGAAATAAAAAGCGGTGAGAAAGTATTAGAAATTGGTAGTGGTTGTGGTTATCAAACAGCAGTGTTAGTTGAAATGGGCGCAAAGGTGTTTACGATTGAGCGTCAAAAATCCCTGTATGATAAAACAAAATTGTTTCTTCCATACCTTGGTTATAAATCGGTGCGTTTTTTTTATGGAGATGGCTATAAAGGTTTACCGCAACACGCACCATTCGATAAGATAATTGTAACAGCCGGCGCTCCTTATTTACCCAATGATTTATTGGTTCAACTAAAAACCGGTGGTATTATGGTAATTCCCATAGGCGAAGGTGAACAACAAGAAATGTATATTCTCAGGAAGACAAGCGATTCTACATTTGAGAGACAAGTATTAGGTAAATTTAAGTTTGTACCATTACTTCAAAACAAAGCCTAGTAATCACTGGCTAACAACTACTTAACATTACTTTGTTTAAAACCTAACTTAAATCAGTTTAGCGTATATGTTATAACTGCTAAATTTGGACAATCATAAAACTAAACAAAACTATGAAAAAATCAATCGCTCTATTGGCAATGGCATTCGGCGTTTCGTCTGCTTTTGCGCAACTTTCAACAAGAGAAAATGATGACAATGTGATTAAGTATGGTGCAAGACCAAAAGCTGGTGACATGTCATTTGTATTAGGAACTTCATTTGGTGCAATCGCAGGAAACGATTCTACCAGTGGTATGGCTAAATTATTTACCGGTAACTCTTTGAGATCTGGTGATATCTTAACCTACAAGTATTATCATACTGATGATATCGCAATCCGTTTTGGAGTTCGCTTGCAAAACAAGAATGTAGCATTTAAGGGTTCTGCATTAGACTCGGCTAGCTACTACAATCCAAATACAGTTACAACTAATACTACCATGCCGAATGGTGTTTCTATGAATAACTTTTCGGAGGTTAAAGCTAAAACTGTAGAAAGAATGTGGGAAATTGTTCCGGGTGTTGAAAAGCACTTCTTATCAAGCAATATTTTTGATGCATATGTTGGTGCTGACTTATACTTAGGTTTTGGTGCTGATAAATCTATCTCTAATGTAGATTACAGAAACGGTAACAAAACTTATATCACTCGTAAGACTCCAACTACAAACGTAGGTTTAGGTGTTGTAACCGGATTTAATGTATTCTTAGCTCACTTACCAGTATCAATTGGTTTAGAATATGGATGGAATGCTAAGTGGACATTTGGTGGAGTTACTAAAGTAAATGAAGAGCGTGTTGTTACAGGTTCTACTGCTGGTACATATTCAGTAAAATACACTGAAGATTCATCAGCTGGTTCTATCTCTTCAAATGCTAATTACTCTAAATTAAGCAAGAGAGAATTTAATGCAGACTCCAATCAAGATGTACGATTGTTATTGAACATTTACTTTGGTAAGTAATTCTGAAGTTTACTTAGTCTATTAATTTTTTAAAATTTAATACATATGAAAAAAATATTAATGTCAGGTGCAGTTGCAGTTGTTTTGGCGCTTAGTTCTTGTACTATGCAAAACAAAACAATCGCAGGCGCACAATTAGACGCCAGAGTGAACTTCGATCGCTCAGATTTGGAATATGTAGGTGAGGTAACAGGTTCTGCAACTCAATACTACGTTCTAGGTATTCCATACGGAGGAAGAAGATTTCATACAGCAAACATAGGCGGTACATTATTGACTACACAGTCATTTGATCGCGCCTACAACAATGCTTTATATGATGCGTTGAAACAAAAGAACGACGCTGATTTCGTATTGCCTTTATCTTCAGAAAGCACAACTAACCGCGCTTTCTTAGGTAAAAAAGTTACTTTAAATGTAAGAGCTAAGGCTTTTAAAATTAAAACAAAGTAACCAAACTCTGTTAATAAATAGAGGCCTGCCTAATTAATTAGGCAGGCCTTTTTATTTAACTTTGGTTAAACAAAAAAAATCATGACGAAATCATTTAAATATTTTTTCCCTTTAGTAATTCTTGCAATTTCAGTTCTTGGATTTGTGTCTTGCAAAAAGAATAAGGAAGAGCCACCAGTAATTATTATCTCTCCAAGTCAGCTTCATATTGTTGGAAATGTAAATGACTTAGTAACTTTTAAGATCGAGATAAAAACTAACGTAAAACTATCTAGATTCATAATAAAGAGTAATCCTGACAATCAAATCCCAACTACACTTTTGGATACTATTATAAATACTAAAGGCGCAAGTTTTAATTATTACTATAAGCTACCTGAAAGTCTTGCTGGAAAATCTACTACAATCACCTTTAAAGCAGTAGACGAAAATGGATTGACTAATGAAAATTTCAGAGTTGTTAATATTAATGCGCTACCGGCCATTACACCTAAGGCTTTGACCGAAACAACTGGACATAGAATGTTTAGATTCCGTTCAACCGGTTTTGATGCCTATAATTTGGAAACCAATGCCGGAGTATTCTCATTAATTGCTGATAGTACAGCCCGCGATATTCAGGATTTAAGTGATACTACTAATACCACTTTATCAAAAAACTGGCAATCACCTGCAAAGGGTAATTTTATACTATATACAGGCGGAACCGGTTTTGATTACGCTAATGCAACCGATTCAACAACTATTGGAGCATATAACGCCGGCTTAAAGACTTCTCTTTTATACAATTTACAAGTAGGAGATGTGATTATTACTAAGTTAGGAAGTGTTTCTTCAAACAAATACGTTGTTCTTCGTCTGACTAATATTTTAGATGATGTTGGTAAGAATAATGATTATTACGAATTTTCAATAAAGAAGTAGTCGCTTTTGATTCTAAAAAAGGTTGTCTGTTTAGGCAACCTTTTTTTTATTATAAAAAATCACAAAATCCACATCCAATTAAAACATAAACCTACTTTTGTATCATGTTTTGGCGGTTTTTCATATTCTTCATTATTGTAACTGTAATCGAAATCTATTTCTTACAGGCCGTTAAAACATTTAGCCAGGATTTTAGTGATGGAAAAAAGAAGGCTGTTTTATGGGTGGCTTATGCATTAGCTTTTTATAACATTGCCATTGCAGTTATCTCCTTATTTCATCCGGTTCCCGAATGGAGCGCGAAATTCCGATTTATTTCTGCGGCAGGATTAATACTTGTTATATGTAAGCTTTTTGGAATTAGTTTCTTGTTAATCGATGATATCATTCGTTTGTTTAAATGGCTTTACCAAATCATTTTTGTAAAAGCACAGGCCAACGAAACCATTAACGAGAATGGTATTTCCCGCATAAAATTCTTAAGTCAGCTAGCTATAACGTTTACAGTTATTCCTGCAGTTTCCTTTTTATACGGCATGATAAAAGGCGCGTATAAGTATCGTGTTCATAAAGCAGAAGTGAAAAGTCCGAATTTACCGGAAGCTTTTGATGGGTTTAAAATTGTTCAAATTTCTGATATACATATAGGTTCATTTATGGATAATGAGCCTATTAAAAAGGCATTTGATATTGTGATGCAACAAGGCGCGGATGTGATATTATTTACCGGTGATTTAGTAAACAACATTGCAGATGAAACACGTGGCTTCGAAGAGCAATTAAAAAGTTTAAAAGCCCCTCATGGTGTGTATTCAGTTTTAGGTAATCATGATTATGGTGACTATGTAAGCTGGCCAACAGAGGAAGCTAAGAAAGAAAATTTGAATGCCCTCAAAAAAGTTCATGCCGATTCGGGATGGAAATTAATGATGAATGAACATGTGGCATTGGAAAAGGGCGGACAAAAAATAGCGTTGTTAGGTATTGAGAATTGGGGGGCAAACATGCATTTTCCTAAATATGGAATAATGCATTTGGCATATGAAGGTGCTAATGAGTATCCGTTTAAAATCTTAATGAGTCACGATCCGTCGCATTGGGATAAACAAATACGCACAGAGTATCCGGATATTGATTTAACCTTAAGCGGACATACACACGGCATGCAGTTTGGAATTGAAATTCCGGGGTTCAAATGGAGTCCGGTGCAATATATATACAAACAGTGGGCCGGTTTATACAAGCAGGATAATCAGCATTTATATGTAAACAGAGGCTTAGGCTTTTTAGGTTATCCGGGCAGAGTAGGAATATGGCCTGAGATAACCGTTATCGAATTAAAACGCGCTTAATTATTTTTTAAAGGCTTTTTCGTAATTCGAAATCCAATCTTTCACACTTACCTTTTTTACAAGTTCTCCAATTAACTTATAAGGAATTCCGTCTGTTTTCTTAAATCGGATACAGCTTTTCCCCATATCCAATTTGTATTTACTGTGTTTTGGAAATTCGCTCACAAACCAATCATGTAAGTCTTTATTGGCATATATCCCCATGTGATAAAAAGCAATGAAGTTTTTTTGTGAAGCCAGTCCCATAAAAGGAAGTGGTTGTTTTGGATCGCAATGATATCCTTTTGGATAAATTGAATGCGGAACCACGTATCCAACCATGCCATAACCCATTCCTTCTTCAAATCCTTTCGGTAAATTTTTCAGAATGGTTTTTCGTAATTCATCCATTGCTTCTTTACGTTCTTCCGGTAAAGATTTAAAATATTCATTCGGAGTTTTGGCTTCTGAGCGCATAATTGAAATTGTTGAAAATAAAAATATCAATTATGTGTCATAAAATCAAATAAACAAGGCGTATTGTTTTGCCTTGGCACTTTGCTTTTTTGTAGCTTGTTTAACCGGAGCTGTTTTACTGTTGTTGTAGTAAACGCTCTTAACGGGCTGTGGTACTTCTGTTTTACATTCCAAAACAGGTTGCGCTGTAAGCATCGCTTCATTTTTTAGTGCTTTATAATCTAAGTAAGCTTTGCCTTTAAAACAATTCAACACCTCATTAAGTAAGCCGGTACGTTTCTCGATGTACCACATGCGGTATAACTTATCCCACTT
The DNA here is from genome assembly GCA_016787445.1 of Bacteroidia bacterium. Lineage (GTDB taxonomy): Bacteria > Bacteroidota > Bacteroidia > B-17B0 > Aurantibacillaceae > JAHEYG01. The sequence continues at coordinate 17,178 of JAEUTQ010000069.1, read as the reverse complement.
GGCACCCGGAAGGCTCTTTACTAATTTTACTAATTCATCGCTATATGAAAACTCAAGTTTTACAACCTCTCTGTGCTCATATACCATCTTGTTAACATGTACTACTGAATAATTCATAATTAATCTTGTTTTTGATATAACAAAATTACTACGAATTAAAGCGAAGTGTTGCTACGTTTTGTAGCAAATTAATGAATTTAAGTTATTGTAAATGAGATGTTTGTGATTTTAGTGAACTTATGCTTCATTAATGCTTGCTATAATTTGCTGCAAAGCGAAGCGAAGTTCTTTATTGGAAATGATTAATGGCGGTGCCAGGCGCATCGCGGTGCTGCAATGTAAAAACCAATCGGTGATAACTCCTTTTTCAATACACTTCGAAATGATTTTCATGTTTAATTCCGTGTCTTCAAACTCAATTGCGCATAAGGCACCAACGCATCTTACTTCTTTTATTTTTGGATGCACCAACACTTCTTTCATCACCTTTTCAATCTCAAGTGCACGTAAATATAGTTTTTCATCAACCAAAACCTCTAACGTAGCTTGCGCAGCGGCAACGCAAACGGCATTCCCGCCAAAAGTTGTAATGTGTCCGAGCACCGGATTGTTGGTTAAACAACTCATTAATTTTTCTGAAGCTACAAAGGCACCAATCGGTAATCCTCCGCCCATACCTTTTGCAATTAGCATTACATCCGGAACTACACCGTAGTTTTCAAATGCAAACAGGGTTCCGGTTCTTCCGAATCCGCTTTGTATTTCGTCAAATATTAAGAGTACACAATGGTCGTCACATTTTTTTCGTAAAGCTTTTAAGTATTCTGAATTAGCAATATGTACACCGGCTTCTCCTTGTATTGGTTCAATGATAACGCAAGCCGTTTTACTGCTAATTTGTTCGAGCTGAGAAAAATTATTGAATTCTAATTGCTTTACGTCCGGTAATAAGGGGCGAAACGAATTTTTATATTCTTCATTTCCCATTACGCTTAAAGCACCATGTGTGCTGCCGTGGTAAGAGTTCTTAAAGGAAATTATTTCACTTCTCCCTGTTACGCGCTTAGCTAATTTTAAGGCGCCTTCAGTTGCTTCTGTTCCCGAATTGGTAAAGTAAATGCAGTTGAGTTGAGGCGGCAATAAAGAGGTGAGTAATTTCGCGTACTGCGTTTGAGGATATTGAACATATTCACCATACACCATTAAGTGCATGTATGTTTGCGCTTGTTTATTAATTGCTTCAACAACTTTTGGATGGCAATGCCCTAAATTACTCACAGATATACCACTGATTAAATCAATGTACTGTTTCCCGTTGGCATCTGTCATGTAAATACCTTCCGCTTTTACAATTTCCAATGCCAATGGAGTGGGGGAGGTTTGCGCTACGTTATGTAAAAATATATGGCGATGATTGATGTTCATTTATTTTTTAATTAAATGAATAAACAACTCTCTTCCTGCACGTGGCGCAATGGAATTATAACAAGGTTCAAAGGTTTTGTAGGTGAAGTAAGGGTCGAAATAAGTTCTGAATTCTTCCTTATTTCCTCCAAAAGGCGGACCATCTTTTTCAAATACCGTATCGAAGAGTAGTCCAACTAATTTTCCACCCGGTTTTAAAAGTGAATGCATATGTTTGGCATATTGCGCCCTTAATTTTGGATCAATGGCACAAAAGAATGTTTGCTCTACTATTAAATCGTATTGTCCTTTATAATTAAAAAAATCATCTTTCACCAAATTGTTTTCTGGAAAGTCAGGAACTCTGTTTTTGATATTTGTTAAAGGTTCTTGTGCAAAATCAACAACGATAACATTTTTGAATCCTTTATTAAACAAATATTCTGCTTCGTAAGAGTTACCGGCACCCGGAATAAGAATGCTAAGATTTTTATTTTCTAACTGATCAAAATAAGTCTTTAATGGTTCGGTAATACTCCCGGTATCCCAGCCAAATTCGTTTTCCTTATAACGGGTATTCCAATATTCGGCGCTTAAAAACATGTTATTCGTTATTGGTTACTTTAAGACGAATGCTTTCGATACTTTGGCGATTCCTTTTCAGAATGGTGATTTCATATCCGTCACGAACGCGTTTATCGTTTACGGCAGGAATTCTTCCGAAAATATAATTTACATATCCTGATATTGTTTCATAATGCGGATTCTCCGGAAGTGCCAATGGTAAAATGTTATTTACGTCGACAATACTTGCCTGCGCATTCACTATAAATTCCGAATCACTTTTTTGCTCTACATTTGGTTTTTCTTCATCATGCTCATCCTGAATTTCACCAACCAATTCTTCAATAATGTCTTCCATGGTGATCACACCTGCTGTAGTACCAAATTCATCCGTCACAATGGCCATTTGAATGTGATGCTTCTGAAAATCGCGAAGCAGTTCATTAATTTTCATGCTTTCAGGTACAAAATGAACCGGACGCATAATATCTCTTATGGTTTTGTATTTATTTTCAACTACACTCTTTAATAAGTCTTTACTATGCACAACACCTATAATGTTATTAATGTCGCCCAAAAACACCGGCATTCGGGAGAAACCTTCATCTAAAATCTGTTTTACAATTTCATCTCTTCCTGATTCCACATCAACAGCTGCAATTCGGTTTGTAGGAACTAAAATTTGTTTTACGATGCGATCGTCAAAATCAAATACGTTTTGAATTAATTCGTTCTCACTTGGTTTAATAGCGCCGCCCTCTTCACTTTCCGTTAATATTAAGCGTAATTCTTCTTCAGTATGAACCTCTTCTTCGCCAACGGATTTAATTCCAAATAATCGTAAAAAAATATTGGAAGACTTATTAAGTAACCAAATAAACGGACCAAACACAAAATAAAATGCGCGCATTGGCCAGGAAATAATCAAGGTAGTTTCGAGTGGGAATTTAATTCCCATCATCTTTGGAATTTGTTCACCAAAAGTAATATGCATGAATGTGATTAATGTAAATGCTACCGGTATAGAAATACTGTGAATGGTTTCCGGATCAAGTGTGGAGCCAAACTTATGAAAAACAGTAATTACCATTGCCGCAACAACACGCTCTCCAATCCAACCTAAGGCTAAGCTTGCTAAAGTAATTCCTAATTGTGTTGCTGATAAATAAGCATCTAATTTATCGATTAAGGTTTTAGCCATTTTAGCGCGTGTGCTTCCCTTTTGAATTTTAATATCCAATTGAGAAGAGCGAACTTTTACCAAAGCAAATTCGGCGGCTACAAAAAATCCGTTAAGGAGTACAAGTAATAAAGTAATAAGTATATCTGCTAACATAATGTATTGTTTAAAGAGGGATGTAATTTAATTTCTTTAAACATATTATTTCAGGCTGTCTAGTTGTGCCTGTTTTTGAACTAAAATTTGTTTGAGTAGAGCAATCTCTTCGGTTAATTCGTTTTTGTGCGCCGAAGCTTCACCTTCCCATAATTTATTGATATAATAAGGTTCCTCGTTAGGATTGAAATACGGTTTGTCTGAACGGAAAAAACTATAGAGAGGAATTTTAAGTCCCTTTGAAATTAATTCGAGTGTACGTAATTCTAATTTTTTTGTTTCAAGGGCAGTACTTAATTCCTGTTCGCTCATATTCACATACTCGGCTAAATCTTTAAACGAGTATTTTTCTTTTTCTAATATTTCTAAAACTTTCTCTTTTAGGTTCATAATTCTAAGAGTAAAAGTAGAAAAAAAAAAGCGATTTTTTACGCCATACTTTTAGTCAATTATTTCACGCCTCCCATTAGTTTTTTAATAGCCGGAGAAAGGATAATTATCAGAATACCAATAATTAAGGAGTATAAACCGAGCTGCTTATAGCCTTCGGTATAAGTTACCAATTTTTCATAATTATTAGAATTTGCCGAGGCTTCTGCAATATTAGCGCCTAATAATCCTGCAAAATATTGTCCGTAGGCGCTGGCCAAAAACCACATACCCATTGTAACTGCCTGCAATTTTTGTGGTGAAAGTTTTGTCATAACCGACATGCCAATTGGTGATAAGCAGAGCTCACCAAAAGTGATGATGAACCAACCAAAAGCAAACGCGCCAAGCGAGGTAACACCATTTTCATTGCCCAAGAAACGGGTATAAAAAAACATATAAAAGCCCAATGCCAGAAATACAAATCCCAACCCGAATTTTACAATGGTGTTGGGTTCGATTTTTTTCTTGTTGAGCCAAATCCATAACATGCCTAATGGTGCCGCAAAAGCGATAACAAATAACGAATTGGCAGAATTGTTTACGCTGTTTGGATCGAGAGGAATGCCGGCAACTGAATTTCCTAAATGATTGGCGGCAAAAATACTTAAGGAGCCTCCGCTTTGCTCAAAGAAGGCCCAAAAGAAGATGGAGAAGAACATGAATAGAATAGCCGCTACTAATTTTTTGTTCTCAACCGCTGAATAATTTTTCATCTCATAAATGAGGTAGATAAGTGAAACAGGTCCGATGATGTACATAAACCAATCGGTGTATTCCGTTTTAGAAACCATGGTGATAATTACGGGAACTAATAGTAAGGAGCCTGCAAAAGTTAAGTATTCATACATTTTTCTTTTTGAATCGGGCAGATGTTGTAAAGGTGAATTTCCAATCACCGATAAACTTTTTTGTGTACGGACAAAAGTGAGTAAGCTAACAATCATAACAATGGCAGCGAGTCCGAAAGCGATATTCCATTCTTTTCCTTCAGGAATATAATCACCAAACAAGGCACGTTTACCAATGGCAATACATAAATAACCTCCAATTAAAGCACCTAAATTTACACCTGCATAAAACAAAGAGAAGCCGGCGTCTGTACGTGGGTCACCATCTTTATATAAACGTCCAACAATAGATGAAATGTTGGGTTTAAAAAAACCTGTTCCTACTATATTAAAACCAATACCCATGAAAAAAAATCTTTCAGGATCAATGGCGAGTACAATACTTCCCACAATCATAAGTAAGCCGCCCCAAAACAAAGAGCGACGATACCCTAAAAGTTTATCCGCGAAAAAACCACCGATGAAAGTAAAGGCATATACGAAAGCTTGAGACGCTCCATATTGTAAGTTGGCCGATACTTCATCAAAATTTAAATGATTAATCATGAAGAAAACCAACATGCCGCGCATGCCGTAAAAGCTAAAGCGCTCCCACATCTCACTAAAAAACAAGTACCATAATTGCTTTGGATATTTGCCTTTAAAATTTTGTATTTCCTCGAGAGTTATTTCCTTTTCCATTGTATATAAATAAAAAACCTACAAGTTAGCTTGTAGGTTTTGAAGATATGAATTATAAAATTAATTATGCTCTGGTAACATCAACTGTTTCTGAATGTTTTTCCTTCATCATTTTTTCAAGCCATGAGCTTAAAACAAATAATATACCAGCCGCAACACCAGTCATTACGATAAATAACATAAAGAATTCATAAAGGTTGGTAATTTGAAATCCGAAGAAAGAAGGGAATTCAGTTGGAGCAGGTGCTCCCGGTTCTACGGTTGGAGGAATTAATGCGCTTAAGGTTCCGGCAAATTTATTAGCGGCTGCATTCGCTAAGAACCAAGTTCCCATCATTAAAGATGATAAACGTAATGGAGCTAATTTAGATACCATGGATAAACCGATAGGTGATAAACATAATTCACCCATTGAGTGGATGATGTAAAGAGAAAGTAACCACATCATACTAACTTTTGCATCCGGAGCTAAACCTTTTACTGCAATTGCAATAATGATATATCCTAATGAAACTAAAGTTAAACCTAAAGCCATTTTCTTTGGAGAAGCTGGTTCTAATTTTTTGCTGTATAAGTAACCCCAGATAATTGAAAATACGGGAGCCAGAATAATAACGGCAAGTGGATTTACAGATTGGAAATAAGATGCAGGCATTTCCCAACCAAAGATGGTTCTCTCAGTTTGACGATCTGCAAACAAGGTTAATGAAGCGCCGGCTTGTTCAAATGCACCCCAGAAGAAGATCACAAAGAAAGCCAGAATGAAAATCACAATGATTCTGTTTCTTTCCAGTTTTGTAAGGCTTTTATCCGTTAAGATAATTAATGGCATAATTATCATAGCGCCATAAATGAAGTAACTGATTACGTCAACTTCGCTCTTAAACATTTGTTTGAAGTTTAACATGAAGAAAACAATTCCGATAGAACCGATAATCATCAAGATGCTGCCCATGTCCAATTTTTTAACCGGTAAACCAACTTCTTTTCCTTCTTCAGAGATTAAATATTTCTTTTGGAAAAGTATAAAGCTCACTAAGCTCGCAACCATTCCTAAACAAGCTGCTAAGAATCCCCATTTGAAATCCATAGAACCACAAATTAACGGTGAGAAAAAGGCACCTAAATTGATACCCATGTAAAAAATGGTAAATGCACTGTCAATTCTTCTGTCGCCTTCAGGGTATAACTGACCAACCATTGTAGAAATGTTTGGTTTGAAAAAACCGTTTCCGATAATTAAGGCTGTTAATCCTGCCCACATAATGGTTACACCGCCCTCGGCACCAATGTTTGCACTTAAGAACATGCAAAACTGACCAATAGCCATTAGGATACCACCAATGATAATACTTCTTCTGTTACCTAAAAATTTATCGCATAAATACCCTCCTAAAAGCGGAGTTAAATACACTAAACCTGTATAACTACCATAAATTTCAGAAGCATCTTTGTCTTGCAACATTAAAACTTTTGTCATGAACAAAATGAAGATTGCTCTCATTCCGTAATAACTGAAACGTTCCCACATTTCTGTGAAGAATAAGAAATAGAGTCCTTGTGGATGCCCTTTTTTAGCTGAAGTGTTTGCCATAGTTTTTAATTAGTGGCCCTAAAATAGAAGTTTTAGTTGAGTATAACAACCCCATAATGGGGGATGTTATAAATAGGATTAATATTTATGAGTTATGAATTAAGCAGTTAACTTAAATTCATATAATATAAATGATGAATTTGAACTAGTAAACGTGCTGACCGCCGTTGATAGAGTAGTTGGCACCGGTAATAAAGCTGGTTTCTTCGCTGGCTAAGAAGCTAACTAATGAAGCAACTTCATGTGTTCCACCTAAGCGACCCATCGGAACTTGAGCTACAATTTGATTCAATACTTTTTCAGGAACAGCCATTACCATATCCGTACCGATATAACCGGGAGAAATAGTATTTACAGTTACACCATACTTAGCCACTTCCATTGCCAATGATTTTGTAAAACCATGCATGCCGGCTTTGGCTGCGCTGTAATTGGTTTGTCCGAATTGTCCTCGCTGACCATTTACAGAGGAGATATTGATAATTCGACCGAACTTACGTTCGATCATTCCGTCGATTACATTTTTTGTACAGTTAAAAACACTGTTTAAGTTGGTATTAATAACGGCATACCAATCTTCTTTTTTCATATTAACTAAGCGACTATCGCGCGTGATACCGGCATTATTTACCAAAGTATCAATCGGACCAACTTCCGCTTCAATTTTCTTAATCATATCAGCAGCGCTGTCGAAATCACTAACATCTCCGTAAAATAATTTAATGTTGAAGCCTTCGCTTTTCATTTGCTCCATCCATTTATCGGCTTTCTCTTTTGTATGGTAGTTACCAACCACATTAAATCCGTCTTTATATAATTTCTTACACATGGCAGTTCCCAAACCACCTGTAGCTCCTGTTACTAATACCGTTCTTTTACTCATAAAAAAAATGATGAATGAATTAGAAGTGTTATATATCTATTTAATTTTGTCAACGTTCATTACCGTAGCTTCACCGCTTGTGCAAACTATTCCGGATGTTTTATCCTTAATTAATGTTTCTACAATCGCGCGGTTTTTGTCCTTTAAAACTTCTTTCACAGTAAAAACAGCTTCGTAGTTAACATCAACATACATAGGTTTTAAAAAACTCAACGATTGTTTTAAATAAATGGTTCCTTCTCCCGGGAAAAGAGTTCCGAAAACTTTGCTGAATAAGGAAGCACTTAACATACCATGCATAATTGGTTTTTTAAACATCGTTTTTGCTGCGTAGTCAGCATTTAAGTGTACAGGATTTTTATCGCCAGTTACCTCGGCAAAGCGATTTACTTCGTCTTGTGAAAAGTTGAAATCGTGTGTATAAATTTGTCCTACTTCAATCATGGGGCTGTAATTGTTTGTATAATAATAGGTTTCGAAGGTATAGATAAAAATTTAATTTAGACTAATAAATGCTTTTAGTCGATTATTTAATGTTTTTTTAATATAAATACTTGACATGTATGCTAAAAAATTCCGATATTTGCATAAAATTTCCAAATAACGCTGTAAGTTACTGGAAATCAGATAGAAATATAACAAGTAACTGATTAATAATAATTTAACTTAAAATTAAAATGAAAACAAACAATCCATTTTTCGACAGTTTGCTGGAGACACAAACTACCGTTATGAATAATTGGATGGACTCAACCAAAAAATTCCAAAATGCGATGACCAGTGGTAATATTACTACCGAAGGTCAAAACATTTATAAGGAGTGGTTTGAGAAACAAATGAATTTATTAGGCGGAATGCAAGCGGGTATGCCAAATGCGTTTAATGCTGCTGAAAATAAACCTGAAGAGTTTTTCAAAAACTGGTATAACCAACAATTAAATGCTGTAAAGCAAATGACCGATTTTAACCAAAGCCTATATAACAGCTTTGCTAATTACGGTAAACCTGCTAACGATTACATGAACAGTTTTGGAGCTATGAACAGTTCTTGGACTAACATCTACAACAGCTGGATCAATACTTTAAATAACACTTACGATACTTATACAAAAAACTTTAACTCATCTTTTAATAAAGATATGTTTAAGAATATGTTTGAAAGCAATCAGGTGTTTTTAAAAGTTCAGGAAGCTTTCCAACCAATGATGAAAGCGATCCAAAATCAAGATTTTACTGCTGAAACCTGGAAAAACATTTATAATGTTGAGAACTACAAGAAGGTAACTGAACAATTGTTCGGTAGCTTTTATTCAGGTGCAAACATGAAGGATGTTTACGATAACGCTACTAAACAAGTTCGTGATTTCTTCACTCAACAAAATAATTTGAGCAAAGAATACTTCCAGCAAATTCAAGGTATGTCTGCTGAGTTTCCTCAGTTATTCAGCGGTAACTTTGAAAAAGTAAAAGAACTTTACAGTCAGGTTAACAACGTATTCGGTAAAACATTTGAACCGATCATGAAATTGGCTAATCCTGGTAAGGAAAAAGAAAATGTGGAAGCTGCCATTAATTTAATGGATAAAATCGCTGAATATTCAATTAAGCAAAATGAGTTACAGTATAATTTAATGACTACAACTCAAAAGGCTTTTGAAGCCATTGCAAAAGAATATTCAGAGAAATATAAGAATGTAAAACCGGGCGAAATGCCTAATATGAATGAGGTTTATAACGAGTGGGTTAAAACCAGCGAAAAATTCTTAGCTGAATTATTGGCAACTGAAGATTTTTCAAAAATTAAAGCTGAAACGATTAGCTTAGGAATGGATGTGAAAAAGCAATTCGAAAAACAATTCGAAAATGTGTATGAAAATTATCCTGTAGTTTTCCGTTCAGAAGTTGATGAGTTATATAAAACCATCCATGATTTAAAGAAAACCGTAAAAGAGTTACAAAATAAATTAGCTCTTACCGGAAATACTGAACTTTTTGAAGAAGAAAAAGCTTCAAAAGCAAAGAAAAAATAATAACGGTTACTCATAGCAAAGCAGGTTGTTCTTTTAGTGTTTGTGGAACAGCTTGATGTAAATAAATCCCGGGGTAACCCGGGATTTTTTGTTTCGCACAACCTTCTTCCTGCACTCAACTATAATTAATCGTTTTTTTTGCTATATTTAAAAACCAATTCTGTACTATGGAAAATATGATAAAGGAACTGGCCGACATGAGCCAGAAAATGATGAAGAGTTACGACACCCTTCAGCAAATTAAAGAAGTAGATATCGCTACTTCACCTAAAACTTCCGTTTATAAAGAAGATAAACTCACTTTGTATCGTTACGATCGTGATACAAATGCAACGTATAAAACACCGGTACTTATTGTTTACGCATTGGTAAACACGTATAAAATGCTCGATTTACAACCTGATCGCAGCTATATTAAAAATCTATTAAATGCAGGTTTGGATGTGTATCTCATCGATTGGGGTTATCCTTCTAAAAGCGATCGCTATTTGGATTTGGATGATTATGTAAATGGCTACATCAATAATTGTGTAGACTTCATCCGTAAAAAACACCGCATCGATAAAGTCAATATTTTAAGTATTTGCCAGGGTGGAACGCTTAGCGTAATTTATTCTTCATTGTATCCTAACAAGGTAAAGAATTTGGTTACTCATGTAACCCCAATCGATTTCTCTACCAATGATGGTTTATTATTCCGTTGGAGTAAAAATATGGACTTTGATAAACTGGTAGATGGAAACAATGGATTAATTCCGGGTGATTTCTTAAATCAAGGTTTTGATTTATTAAAACCAATGATGAAAGTTCAGAAACAACAGAGTTTAGTGAATGTTTTGGATGATAAAGACAAGCTTCTGAATTTCCTTCGCATGGAAAAATGGATTAGCGAAAGTCCTGCACAAGCAGGTGAATGTTTCCGTCAGTTCATGAAAGAATTATATCAGCAAAATAAATTAGTAAAGGGTGAACTCGAAGTAGGAGGAAAGAAAGTGAATCTTAAAAATCTGACTTCACCTTTATTAAATATTTACGCAACCGAAGATCATTTAGTGCCTCCTGCCGCTACTATTCCGTTAAACGACCATGTTGGCAGTAAAGACAAAGAACTTTACAGCTTCAAAGGTGGGCATATTGGGGTGTTTGTTGGTGGTAAATCTCAAAAAGAATTAGCACCTGCTGTTACTGCCTGGTTGAAAAAGAGGGATTAAGCTCTGTTTTTAACAATCTACGGTTAACTCTATTTCAGGCTTTTGCGTATAAGAAGGGGTAAAATAGCCTAATTTTACTATTTTACTATCATTATGAAAAAAGCCTATGTATTCCCCGGACAAGGTTCTCAGTTTTCCGGTATGGGAAAAGATCTTTATGATTCGTCCCCTTTAGCTAAAGACTTATTTGAAAAAGCGAACTCTATTTTGGGTTTTCGCATTACCGATACCATGTTTGGTGGTACAGATGAAGAACTTAAGCAAACAAAAGTAACTCAACCCGCTATTTTTTTACATTCAGTTGTGTTGGCTGCTACAAAAGGCGCCGATTTTAAACCGGATATGGTAGCAGGTCACTCTTTAGGAGAGTTCTCCGCATTAGTTGCGAATAAAACGTTGAGTTTCGAAGATGCTTTGCAATTAGTATACAAACGTGCTATGGCCATGCAAAAAGCCTGCGAAATAAATCCTTCTACCATGGCAGCTATCTTAAATTTAGATGATAAAGTCGTAGAAGATATTTGTAAAGAAATCACAGCATCAGGTCATACTGTTGTAGCAGCTAATTATAATTGTCCCGGACAATTAGTTATTTCCGGAAGTATTGAAGGCATTAACATTGCCTGCGAAAAAATGAAGGCTGCCGGCGCTAAACGTGCATTGGTTTTACCTGTTGGTGGAGCATTTCACTCGCCATTAATGGAACCGGCCCGCGTTGAACTTGAAGCGGCGATTAACTCCACAACCTTCAACAATCCAATTTGTCCGGTTTATCAAAATGTAACAGCAAGTGCTGTTACTAATCCGGATGAAATCAAGAAAAATTTAATTGCTCAATTAACCGCTCCCGTAAAATGGACTCAAACTGTTATCCAAATGATTAACGATGGCGCCACTTCATTTACTGAGGTTGGTCCGGGTAAAGTTTTACAAGGTTTGGTTAAGAAAGTAAACGCAGGGATGGAGACCGTTAGTGCTTAATTCATTTAAATGAAGAAACTACTCGTTATATTAAGTCTGATTTTTGTTTCGGTTGAAGCAAACGCTCAGTTTTTCAGAGGAATTGGAATTTTTGTGGCAGGAAACAGCACTGCCCATCGTTACCGTAACTTAAATTCTACCAAAAAGGATCCGAATGTTTTTGTGTATGAGTATTATTATCCGCAAAACCATTACTCACGCGATTACCAAAGTTTCGGCGTAGGATTGCTGGCAGAATTTTTACGTTACGATCATATACGCTGGCAAACAGAATTTGAATACACCATGAAAGGTGCCGTAGAAAAGGAAATCGGGAATTTATATACCGGTGAATTGAGTGGAAGAGTAGGCGCAAATGTTTACCAATACATTCAATGGAATAATTATTTGAAGTTTATGGGTAATACCACACGAAAAGGACAATGGTACACCATGTTGGGCGTAAGATTAGAATATTTATATTCTTTCGCAGCTTCTGTATTTCCGGAGATGGCAACTACTTTCCCGAAAATTTGGTTCAGTGGCGATGCCGGGGCAGGATTTGAATTTTTCACCTGGAAAAAATGGCATCCGTTTGTGGAATTTCATTATAATCCGGATTTGATATATCAACCACCGCGTTTAGGATTGAGCAGTATCAGAAGCCGCACATTTGAATTAAGAGTTGGAATTATTTTCCGACCAATGCCAAAAAGTATTGATGATTGTAATGCGCCAGTTTATCACGGCACCTATTATTAATTTATAAAAGAAAATATTATGGTAATGAATAAAGATGTTTTGTTTTCGCTGACTAAAGGCGCGCTTGCTCCGCAAGAAGAAATGCTGGAGGTAGCACGCAAAAAAGGAAAACTTTACATTGGTATTCCAAAGGAAATTGCGTTTCAGGAAAACCGTGTGCCACTTGTTCCCGATGCAGTTGCACTTTTAGTGAATAATGGTCACCGTGTTGTTATTGAGGCGGGTGCCGGTAAAGCTGCCCACTTCGAAGACAATGATTACAGTGAAGCAGGTGCTGAAATAGTTTATTCGCCGCAAGATGTATATAAAGCGGATGTGATTTTTAAAATTGCACCTCCCACTTTAGAAGAAATTGAAATGATGCAGCATAAGCAAACTTTGTTTTCTGCATTACAATTAACCGTTCAACCTGAAGATTTTTTAAAGAAGTTAATTGGTAAAAAATTAAACTGCGTGGCCTTTGATTTAATCACCGATGATGTAGGAATTTATCCGATTATTCGTTCGATGGGAGAAATCGCAGGCGGTGCAAGTATTTTAATTGCAGCCGAATTATTGAGCAACGTTAATAATGGGGTTGGTTCCATTTTAGGAGGTATCAGTGGAATTTCTCCAACCGAAGTGGTAATTATCGGTGCAGGAACTGTTGGTGAATTTGCAGCACGTGCCGCATTAGGATTAGGCGCATCCGTAAAAGTATTTGATTCGTCTGTTTCACGTTTACGTCGTTTACAAAACTCATTAGGTACACGCGTATTTACTTCTGTAATTGTGCCGAAAGTGTTAGAGAAACATTTAAAAACAGCCGACGTAGCTATAGGTGCTTTACGTGCGCATAAAGGTCGTACCCCTTGCATTGTAACCGATACCATGGTTTCTGAAATGAAAGCAGGCTCGGTCATTATTGATGTGAGTATTGATCAGGGCGGTGTGTTTGAAACATCTAAAGTAACGAATCATACCAAGCCTGTATTCCGCAAGCACGGTGTTATTCATTATTGTGTACCCAACATTGCTTCACGCGTAGCACGCACTGCATCTTACGCATTCAGTAGTATCTTCTCACAGATTATTTTAAATATGGGGGATGAAGGTGGCTTTGATAGTTTAGTTCGTAAGGATGCCGGTGTTCGAAACGGCGTTTATATTTATAATGGAATTCTTACCAACCAATATATGGGAGAAGCGTTTAATCTTCCATTCAAAGATATTAATCTCTTAATGGCGGCTATATAGCATGTCTGATACTTTAGGAAATTTAGAATATCCGGTTGCACCATTTGTTTATGGTAAAGATTATACCTTAACAGATGTAAAGAATAATCTAAAAGTTTTTTCGGCGTTTCCCCTTAAGCTGGAAACCTTAGTGAAAGATTGGAACCCATCTATACTTGCTACTTCTTATCGTCCTAGAGGATGGAATGCCCGTCAAATTATACATCATTTAGGCGACAGTCACGGAAACTTTGTAATTCGTGTGAAAGGCGCACTAACCGAAGAACCATCACAAATAAAACCTTATGATGAGAACCGATGGATTGCCTTGTATGATGGAACTTATTCGGATATTAAACCGAGTTTACAAATGTTACATGGCATACATGCGCGGATGACAGATTTATTTAATAATCTGAATAATGAGGAGTGGCAATTGACAGCTTATCATCCGGGCAGCAAGCATATGTTTACGGTGGCAGAATTATTGGCAAATTATACCTGGCATGGTGAGCATCATTACGGGCAACTAAAGTTGATTGAGAAAATTTATAAAGGAACTTAAAATGACATTTCTACAACGTTTAAAATTTTACGGAATTGGTTTTTTAATTGGATGTTTGATTGTGTTTGCAACGGTTGGCAATCGCAGTTGTGTTACAACCAATGAAATGAAAATGCAGGAGCTCGTGTTTCAGCATTTTGAATTCAGCGATAAGGCCTTGTGCAAATTAAAATGCATGCATTACAATGGCGCTTTACTGAAAATAGAAATGCGCAATTTTGAAGTGAATTACGATTTAACCGATGTTCATGCCGATCCTTGCGGTACGTATTTTATTCAACCAAAAGAGGATTTTAAAGATAAATACAAATTTGATTTTGTCATCAACGATTGCGATACAACCTCAAAGATTCTCGATATTAATGTCCACGATCCAAAGTGGAACTGCGAGGAGTGTAAGTAAATTTATTGAGAGTTTTTCTCTTAAAGGGCGTATTTCGTTTTGTGGATGTAAGCATTTTTTATATATTTAAATATGAAGTATGCTTTAGTAATATTTTATATTTTTAGTTCAATATTAAGTTATTCTCAGCCAATTGTAAATTCTACTAATGTTTTACCGATTGGGTCAGTAGGGTTGATTAAAGGTCATCCTATTAATACTGTTGATTTGAGTACAGGCTCCAATATAACATGGAATAATAATTTTTTGGGCGCATTTAATGCTATAGGTACCTTTTCGGTTTTGAATCCCTCCAGCACACCTACATTTTCACTATTTTCTTCATCCAATTATTGTATTGGATTTAGTTATGGTTCAGTATTGGGTTTTAATTATTATATAAACAATAGTAGTTTCTTCGACCTTATCGGAAAGGAACAAAATACTGGTTCTTCTAGTAGTGACGATTACAGTTTGAATACTAAAAGAGAATTGGTCTACCCAATAACATATTTAAGTACACATATAGATACTTTTTTCTCTTCAACGTCTTCATCAATACTTACTTTAACATCTACGTGCACCGGTTATGGAAGTATGAATATTGATGGCAAGACCTACAATAACGTAATTAGAATTGATCGTAACTATAGTAATTCTGTTATTGAACAAACTTGGTATAATGTTTCTCCTTTTTATCCTTTGTTATATAGAGCTACCAATAATGCAACTTTTCTAGGACAAATGAGCCTTTTGTACTTAGATGTATCTTCTTTTGCAGGAATCAATGAAATAAATAATAAGCAGTCAAAAATAAACTGTTTTCCAAATCCCGCGAACGAAACACTTTATATAAGAACAAAAGAAAAGGTAAATCTCATATTGATTAATTGCTTTGGAGAAATTGTAAAAACAATAAATGCTATTTCAACCCTTACCATCGTAGATGTTTCAGATTTGAATAGTGGAGTTTATTACCTTAAAGGCTCAGAAAATGAGTCTGTTTTTCATCAAAAGGTAATGGTGGTAAGATAACTTGTTGGAATTATTAATCCATTTTCTTAAAGCGCATTTGCAATACACCCCAGAAGGCTTCTTTGAAAATTTTGGTGCTCATTTTGCTTACGCCTTCAACACGGTCAACAAACATAATTGGCACTTCTACCAATTTAAATCCTTTTTTGTAGGCGGTGTATTTCATTTCAATCTGAAAGGCATAGCCCATAAATTTTATGCCATCCAAATTAATGGTTTCTAAAACTTTTCGCTTATAACATTTAAACCCGGCAGTAGTATCTTTCACCGGAAGCCACAATACAATGCGCACGTAAACCGAGGCAAAATAACTCATTAAAATGCGCCCTAACGGCCAATTGCTCACTTTCCCACCGCTGCAATATCTGGAGCCAATTGAAACATCCGCACCTTTTTCACAGGCTTCCTGCAAGCGTATCAAATCATCCGGATTGTGACTAAAATCGCAATCCATTTCAAAAATGTATTCGTAATTTTTAGCTAATGCCCATTTAAATCCGTGAATATAGGCTGTTCCCAATCCTAACTTTCCTTTTCTCTCCTCAATGTGGAGCTTACAGCCAAATTCGTTTTGAAGTTCTTTTACTTTTTGTGCCGTTCCGTCGGGAGAGCCGTCGTCTACAATCAATAAATGAAATTCACGCTTCAGCGAAAAAACTTTACGAATCATCTTTTCGATGTTCTCAATTTCGTTGTAGGTAGGAATTATGACTAAGCTCTGGCTCATTAATTCTGCTAATATACAAATTGTGTCAGTTCTGCATAACGTTCACAATAATAATAAATTGCTCATTTTGTAAAAAATTAACGCTTTTATGGAAGGTGGTTTTATTTTCTTTTCTGCCTTGATAAAAACGTAGACGAATTTCTTTATGTCACTTTTTGGATCGCCAAAAAGTAACCAAAAAACTCTTGATGCCGAAAGGCGATTTTGCGCAAGAGGCAGGCGCAAACCACGGTTAAAATTGCCGTCGGCTTAGGCCTCGGAGAAGGCAATTTTCCCGCTATCGCTGCCCGGCATCAACCCTCCGATTAGCATTTTACTCCATTTAATCCAAACATTCCCAATATTCTATATTCTCCATTCGGAGCGTTCCTCGAAGACGATATTACCGAATACTGGCCTCATTTTATACGGTTTTTTATGCGCAACAAATTGCGTTAAGCCAAATGGGAAGCTCCGCAGGCGGGCCAAGGAGATCACCCATTTGGTAGCTTGCCAGCGTTAAGAAAATGTGCAGTGCACATTTTTAGCGCCCGGCAATGGCTGTTGCGC
>JAEUTQ010000060.1 GCA_016787445.1 Bacteroidia bacterium | reverse complement strand
TTGTTTTTGCTCTGCAATAATGTTTTTCTGATAATTTGATTCTTTAAACCGCTTATAAAGAATGATAGAGAATGCGGCAATGGTGAGTGTGATGGCAATAACAGAAAACAAAATAATATTTCGTTTTGCAGATTCTGCTTTCGAACGTTCTTCTGCATTTTTATTTTCCAATTGAAGCAGTTTAATTTCTTTTTCCTTTTGATCAGTTTCGTAGCGTGTTTGTAATTCGGTGAGTGAAGCTAAATTGGTAGATTGATTAACTGAATCTTTTAAATTAATATAACGGTATGCGTAATTAAACGCTTTTTCAAAATTGCTGAGGTAATAGTAAATGAGGTACTGACTGCTATAATTATCTATTTGCAGCGCAATGTCGTTTTGTTGCTTGCAAAGTTCTTCACCTTCTTTGGCGGCTTCCAATGCTTTCTTGTAATCTTTTTTCTTTAAGTAACAGGAGGCTAAATTGTTTTTCAAAATAGTGAGGGCATAACTGTCGCCTAATTCAGTTCTGATTTTAATGGCTTCCAAAGTTGTTTCGATGGCTTTGTCGTATTGTTTAAGTCCGTTATAATTCTCCGCCAGGTTAACAAGACTAACTCCAACACCTCTTTTGTGTTTGATTAAAGTAAAATATTTAAGCGATTGTTTATTATAAACCATCGCCGTATCAAATTTTTTAATCAGGCTAAATTCACCTGCTAAGCGCGCAGAAATATTGGCAAAATTGAAAGTGTCTTTTTCCTGTTGACTTAATCTTAGTCCTTCTTTGTAATAGCTTATTGCTTTTTCATGCAGGTCCATATTGCTATGAATATAACCTAAGTCGTGAGCAATTTTAATTTTATACTTAATGTTCTTTTTTGATTCGGCAAAGCGTTGAGCTTGTAAGCATAATTCAAGGGCTTTGTTGTATTGCAAGGCTGAGCTCAATGCGCGCGAAGAAAGCAAGTAAGTATTAATGATTAAAGCAGTGTCTTTCGTGATTCGCGCGTACTTAATAGCGTCGTTTGTATAATAGCTGGAAGAATCGTTAAGGCCTTTTAATAAGTAATAGCGTACTAATTGTAAGTTAGATTTGGCATAACCATAAATGTATTTTTTTTCTCTGGAAGCTTTGGCGCTTTGTTTAATTATAATAAGAGCCGAATCAGTGTTTTGTTCAAGGAGCTTATCGGCAAGACGTAAATTTTTATTAATAGCAACAGTGTCTTTTAGCTGCGGAAATAGAGAGTAAGAAAGGAGCAGAAGAAATAATAGACTTATAAATTTAATGCTGCGCATACTATACTAAAGTATAAAAATAGCGCCAAGAATCATAATAAGAATAATAACAAGGTATTGCCAGAAATCTACAAAGTAAGGATATAGTTTATTCCAAGAATCTTTTAAGCTCATAAAATATTTTCTTGTTTAGAGTCTGGCAATTCATCCGCACAAGCCGGCTCAATACCCACAGGGTATTGCCCATGCCAAAAGTCTACAAAGTAAGGATATAGTTTATTCCAAGAATCTTTTAAGCTCATTTTTCATCCTTTATTACCGTAAACACATATTTTTTATTTATAATATTTTTACAGTCAGATTCTATTTCTCGTACAATCACCTTTTGTAGTCTACGGATGTCTTCTGGTAATGCTAGAAAATGTCCGTTAAGTTTGAATTCATTTACATTTCCATTTACCACCATCCCATACATGCAATTTTTGATCTTGCAATTTTTGTCGACGTTTGGAACTAAATCCGAAAACACTTTTGCGTCTCTTAATTGTTTCCGTGTTACGTTTATGTTTATTTCTTCGGACTGAGCATTTCCAATTAAAAAGCACAAAGAAAGAATTGTTATACAAAAAAATCTTTTCATATCAATTACCATTTTGCGTTAGGATACATTCTTGGTACGGTTTGCATTTCCGACAACAAATAGCCTAAATGTTCGGTGTGCATGCCTTTTCTTCCACCGCTTTGCATAAATGATGATTCCGGTTTTTTGAGTGTGGCTTTGGTCAATAAGTCGGTTATTTGCTTTTCCCACTTTTCTTTTAATAAAGATGTGTTAACCGAAATACCTTCTTTTACTAAGTTGTTTTCTACTTCATCCATTTCAAACAACTCTCCTGTAAAACGCCATAATTCGTTAACCGCTTCTTGCGCGCGGTTATGACTTTCTTCGGTACCATCACCGAAACGTAATACCCATGAAGAACTGTGACGAACATGATAGGTCACTTCTTTAATTGCTTTTTGAGCAATACCTGCAATTGTTTCATCTTTGCTTTTAGCCAGTTCGGTATACAGTAACAAATTAAAATGATCAACAAAAGCCTGACGAATAATTGTCTTGGCATAGTCACCGTTAGGTTGTTCTACTAACAGAACATTGGTGTATTCTCTTTCATGTCTGAAATAAGCTAAATCATCAGCGCTTCTTCCTTTGCCTTCTACTTGAGCAGCATATTCTAATAAAGATGTTGCAGTTCCAAAAGTATCGAGTGCCACATTGGTTAATGCCAAATCTTCTTCTAAAAACGGCCCGTGTCCGGTCCACTCACTTAATCGTTGTGCCAGCACCAAAGAATTATCCGCAAGGCGAAGTGTATATACAAATAGGTTATTCATTCTTACAATTAAATTTAATTCAAATTACATGTGACCAATTGCATCCGGAATCTGGTAGAAAGTAGGATGTCTGTAAACTTTATCATTGGCAGGTTCAAAAAATGAGCCCATGTCTTCCGGACTGCTTGCGGTGATCGCTGAAGATGGAACTACCCATAAAGCCATTCCTTCATTGCGACGTGTATATAAATCGCGTGCATTTTGTAATGCCATCTCTTTATCAAATGCATGTAAACTGCCGCAGTGTACAAACGGTTGCCCTGCTTTCTTTTGCACAAATACTTCCCAAAGTGGTCCTTGTGAATCGCTCATAATCGTAATTAATTTATTTTTTTATTAAGTATAAAATTTATGCTGCTATGGATTGATTTTGTTTTTTAGCGTAGGCCGCTGCTGCTTCTCGCACCCAAGCGCCATCTTTATGCGCTTTAACGCGCGCGCCTAAACGCTCCTTGTTGCAAGGACCGTTTCCACTGATGACGTTTTTAAATTCTGTCCAATCCGGTTCACTGAAATCGTAGCCTTTCTTCGCCTCATTCCATTTCAAATTCGGATCAGGTACAGTTAAACCTAAATATTCTACTTGCGGAACAGTTTGATTAACGAAACGCTGACGTAACTGGTCGTTGGTTTCACGCTTGATGCGCCACTTCATTGCATTTTCACTGTTAGGTGACTCAGCATCCGGCGGACCAAACATCATCATGGTAGGAAACCACCAACGATTGATAGCATCTTGTGCCATTGCTTTTTGTTCAGGAGTTCCAAATGCTAAATGAGTCATGATTTCATAACCCTGACGTTGATGAAAACTTTCTTCTTTACAAATTCTTACCATTGCCCGTGCATAAGGACCGTAAGACGTTCTTTGCAACATTACCTGATTCATAATGGCAGCACCATCAACCAACCATCCAATAGCTCCGATATCGGCCCAAGTTAAAGTTGGATAATTGAATATGGAAGAATATTTTGCTTTGCCTGTATGTAGGTTGTCTAATAATTCATCACGGCTGATTCCTAAAGTTTCTGCGGCAGTGTAGAGGTAAAGTCCGTGCCCTCCTTCATCTTGTACTTTAGCCAATAAAACTTTTTTAGCGCGTAAACTAGGGGCGCGTGTTATCCAGTTGCCCTCAGGAAGCATACCAACAATTTCAGAATGGGCATGCTGAGAAACCTGACGAATCAAATGTTTACGGTAGTTCTCCGGCATCCAATCTTTGGGTTCAATCATTTCGTTTTTTGCCAATTTGGCTTCAAACAAATCTTCATAGGTTTTATTTTCCATAACCGTTTTTGAATAGACAAACAAATTTAATGTAAAATGGGTTCAAAACAAGCTTAAAATACAAGGTTTTTCGTCCGAAAACCCCCGTAAATCGCCGTATTTACTTCTTATGCGGGAAATTTTGCCAGAAGGTCGGGATATATCTCTTCCGGTTTATGTCCGCAACTGTATTTAGTGGAGTGCTGACCGAATACCAGATTTTTGTAACGGGAGAACATTTCCGGTTTTTCTAAGAGCTCAAGAAATTCCGAATATTTTGCATGTTGCGAAAAGAAATCTCCTGCTAAAAGATAATGAACAAGTGCAAACGCTTGCTCGTGCTGTAAATGTGCCATTTTGGAATGTGTACCCAATGCAGCCATGTCTAATTTATCAGGATTATAAAAAAGTCGCACAAATTTTTCCACTAAACTATAGGCTCCGTTGATTTCTCCGTACACTTTGTCAAAGCCAAGATTTAAATCAGTGCCTTTGGAAAAATTTTCAATTAATTTTTCGCAAAGTACATAAGCACTTTTCATACCCATGTAAATTCCACTTGAGAAAATAGGATCTAAAAACGCAACGCTATCGCCAAGAATGGCAAAGTCTTTTCCGTATTGTTCGGAAGAATAGTATGAAAAATCAGAAACGGTAATTACAGGTTGTACTTTTCTTGCTTCGTGTAAAATTTCCTGTGCTTTTGTAGCCTGCGAAAGCTCGCACATGTATAATTCTTCCTGCCAGTTTTTTACTTTCTTCTCTGCTAATTCATTTCTGCGTTTTTTCACATAATCAGCATTAAGCGCAACACCCACACTAAGGCGGTCACTCTCGAGAGGAATCATCCAAATCCATCCTTTCTTTTCCCCGCCTAAATAAACGATTTGGATTAAGCCCTCATTTAAAGCCTCATCGTATTTAACGCCTTTCCAATGACAGGCAAAAGCGGCCCGGCTCATGCCTTCGTATTGGACTTTGGTTTTATTTTTATTTGGCAGAAAACAGTCTTGTCCGCTAGCGTCAATTAAAAATTTAGCTTTAACAGTTCCGATGTTCTGTTTGTTTCGATAGTGTATTTGATGAAGATTATTTTCGTCTTTTTCTGTTTTTGTTACCAGGTGTTCTTGTCGTGTGTCAGCACCTTTTGATTGTGCGAAATTGAGTAACATTTCATCGAACTCAGCCCGCAGAACGTGGTAGGATAAAAAACTTTCATCTTGGATGATATGTCCAAAGCACCAAATAGATTGTGTAGTGTTATCGATGCTTGTAAATTGTACACCCGGTTTTCGGGAGAAGCGACGTTTCATCTCGTCCAATAAGCCAAGGTCTTTAAATAATCCATGGCAAAAAGGTAAGAGAGATTCGCCAACATGATCGCGCGGAAATTTTTCACGTTCAAAAACAACTACTTTTAAGCCGGCACGAGATAATAAAGTTGCGGCAGTTGAACCAACCGGACCGCCACCAATTATTGCCACATCGTAAATCATATTACTAATTTAAGGTTTTTCTACCCAATCGCCATGCTCTTTTATTAAAGCAATAAGTTCGTCAACGGCAGTTTCACTGGTAATGTTTTTCTTTACCACTTCTTTGCCTTTGTAAAGCGAGATTTTGTTTTCACCGGTTCCCACATATCCATAATCGGCATCGGCCATTTCGCCCGGACCATTAACAATGCAACCCATGATGCCAATCTTTACACCTTTTAAATGATGTGTGCGCTCGCGAATTTTTTGAGTTGTCTCTTGTAAATCAAATAATGTTCGGCCACAACTCGGACAAGAAATGTATTCTGTTTTACTAATACGCGTACGTGTAGCTTGTAATATTCCAAATGAAGTAGAGTTGCAAACCTGAGTAGAAACGCAATCCTTTTGTTTAATCCAAATTCCATCTCCAAAGCCATCGAGTAATAATCCTCCCAGGTCGGTAGCGCTGAATAATTGAAATTGCGATTCGTTTAAATCGATAAAGTTACGTTTGATGATAACAGGAACATTGCATTTGTTTAATTCTAACTCGATGAACAGTCGGCGCAGTTCCGGCATGGCGTGTTCATTAAAAGTATCGGCAATTAGAACAACTGATTTTTCAGCATTAATGCGCTGAATAAAATCCTTTGTTAAGGATGGAAGATCAACAGCTACAAAATTTAATTTATGTGATTTTTCAGAAGCCTTGAAATATTCTTCGGCACAAAACAGAGGATAGGAGCGGTCTTTATGTTTTACTTTTTTCCAAATTTCGGAGTTGTAAATGAAACCTAAAGTTCCAGGAATTTCGAAATCTGCTATTTTATCGCCGCAGTAAATATAATCAACCGCTAAATCTGTCAGATTCCATTTGTCTTGCGGTACAGAATAATTATAGCCAACGCCGAATAAAGAAGCAGGCGTAATTTCTTCTTTCATTGAGTAATCTGCAATAACGCGTGGCACGTGATGATTTCCAACATTAATCACTTCACGCGTTTTTCTTCTTTGGTACTCAAAAGGATTATACGGTAATGAAGTTGTATTTTCTAATTCTTGAATAGGTTTATGATTTTTACGATTGGAATAACGTTCAATTAGATTTTTAGCAACCGGAATTTCAAACTCCGGCTCTTCAGTTAATGAAACACGAACGGTATCACCTAATCCATCTTCTAATAAAGTACCGATTCCGACTGCTGATTTAATTCGGCCATCTTCACCATCACCTGCCTCAGTAACTCCTAAGTGTAAAGGATAATTTCTTTGAGTTTCCATCATCTTCGCAACCAACAAACGATAAGCTTGCACCATCACTTGTGTGTTGCTTGCTTTCATGGAAATAACAATGTTATAATAATTGTTTTCTTCGCAAATGCGTAAAAATTCAAATGCGCTTTCTACCATTCCTAAAGGAGTATCACCATAACGACTTAAAATCCGATCGCTTAATGAACCGTGATTGGTACCAATGCGCATAGCGGTTCCGTATTCCTTACAAATTTTTACCAATGGAGTAAAGCGTGTACGTATTCTTTCTAATTCCGCTTCGTATGCTGCATCGGTATAATCGATGGTTTCAAATTTCTTTTTATCGGCATAATTCCCGGGATTTACACGCACTTTTTCAATAACGCGTGCTGCAAATTCGGCTGCATTTGGTGTAAAATGTATATCTGCGCAGATAGGCGTGTTATAGCCCTTTGCTTTTAATTCTTTTTTTATCAGTTCCAGATTTTTTGCTTCGTTTAAACTGGGAGCAGTAATGCGTACTAACTCACAGCCCGCTTCAATCATACGAATACTTTGCTCCACTGTTGCTTTCGTGTTCATCGTATCGGTGGTGGTCATACTTTGTACGCGGATGGGATTATGAGCACCCATTAATAAATCCCCAATTTTAACCTCACGGGTTATAAAGCGGCTATATTGAGTAAGACTATTGCAGTATGGTAAAATCTTCGACATTGATTCTAAAACAAAGTTACAGTAAAAAGGTTGACGGTAAAGGTATTTATTTTACCTCAATTTCATCAATAAAAATAAAGGCATCGCCTCCGGCTCCAAGATGCCAATCCGGGAGTTTGCCAAAGTTTTTCGCTTTAATTTTAATAAATTTCGCTTTCTGCCTTTGGTTGATGGTAGTTGTGAATTTTTTAATCTGAGGCTCATAGTTGTTGGCAGGAACATCATTTTGAATTATACCGACTGAGGTAAATTTATTTCCATCCGTTGAAGTAAAAAATTCAACATTTTTCGGAAACAAAATCCATGGTCGTGTATCTTGTAAAAAATTTGCAGAAATAGCAGAGACTTCTATTATTTTTTGCAGGTCAATTATTACTTCAAAATCCTGTCCTTGGAAACCTTGCCATTCGCCCTTTCTCCAATTAACATCTCCATAAATTCCATCAATAATTCCATCAGGACCACCTGCAGTATATTGTGGATTATAGGTCGATTTTAAATTTACTTTCCATTGGTGCGGTTTTTTGTAAAATCTTGCCGTTGTAATTTTACTACTATCATTATTGAAGTATATTTTGGATTTTAATGTAGTGGTTTTATGGAGGTAAAACGGACCTGAATAGGATTTGGATAATTTGGAAGGCTCAGATCCATCATCAGTGAATTTAATTATGTAATCTTCCTCTTGAGGTGAAATGGAAATCAAGATGCTATCTGTAAATGATTTCGATTTGGAAAGTATTAAAGGTGAAATCAAAACTGAAGATTGCAGAATTCGTGTTCGTGGTCGGTGTTTTAAACTTGCACCATACTTTATACTGTCAGAAAGCATATCTACAACAAATGAAAAATTACTTCCTGCTTCAATGTATTGATGAGAAAAAAAGGATCGATAATCCGACCTGCCATTAATTTTTACGGTTTTAAGTAGTTGATTCTTTTTCAATATCGTTTGATTTGTTTGAACTGTAAAAGCTTTACCGTTTTCCAAATTAATTTTAACCTCATCAAATATTGGAAGTGATAAGGCATAATGATCAGCTGCAGGCACAACAGGATAAAATCCGATTGAGCTAAAAACATACCATGCGCTCATTTGTCCGCAATCCTCATTTCCTATTAATCCATCAGGCGAATTATTATAAAATTCATTTAAAATTTGATGAACTTTTGAAATTGTTTTTTCCGGTTTTCCAATATAATTATACAAATATGCCATGTGATGACTCGGTTCATTTCCATGTGCATATTGTCCGATTAGACCGGTAATGTCAGCTTGTTCACGACCAGTAGTTGTTGAGGATACCGTAAATAACTGATCAAGTTTTTTCTCGAATGCAGAATCGCTCCCATGTAATGAAATTAATCCTTCAATATCCTGCGGAACATAAAACGAATATTGCCAACTGTTAGCCTCTGTATAATGGTTGTTTACTTCAGAAGGAGAAAATGGAGACAGCCAACCGCCGTTTTTGCGCGGCCTCATGAATCCTGTTTCGGAGTCAAATAAATATTTATAGGATTGTGCGCGTATGATGTAATCTTTAAAGTCATTCTGTTTTTTTAATCTTCTGGCAACTTGAGCAATACACCAATCATCATAGGCATACTCCAAAGTTTTGGATACACTTTCGGGTTCGTCATCAACAGATAAGTAACCGTTAGCTATATAAATTGGTTGTCCGAATGCTGTATGGTTGGAGGCAGCTTTTATTGCGGTAAAGAGCTCGAGGGTGTCATTAATAAAAATTCCTTTTGCGAAAGCATCTGCAATGACGGGTACTGAATGATAACCAATCATGCATTCTGTTTCATTAGACGATAATTCCCAAACCGGTAATCTTCCAGACTCACGATAGTTGGCTAGGAATGTAGAAAGAAAGTCTCTGGTTCTTTTCTTATCAATAATAGTAAGCAAGGGATGAAGTGCACGGTACGTATCCCACAATGAAAACACATTATAATGATTATAGTTCTCTGCAGTATGAATTTTTTCATCACGTCCTCTGTACTTTCCGTCAACATCACTATTTAAGCTGGGATGAATCATGCAATGATAAAGTGCTGTATAGAAAATGGAGAGTTTATTTGCATCTTTACTTTTCACTTCAATTTTTGAAAGCTCTTTATTCCAAGTGTTTTCTGCCTCGGATTTATAATAATTGAAGTCCCAGGAAGCTGCTTCGGTTTTTAGATTGAGAAGGGCTCCTTTTTCATCTACACTTGATAAGGCAACTTTAATAATTAATGGTTGTCCGTCTGACACATCAAAATTGAAATAAGCACCGTCAGCTTTTTCATTGATTTTATTTTGTTCTAAAATCACTTTATTAATAAAGCCAGAAGTTTTTTTAATTGATTTAGAAAATTTAATAGCGAAGAATAGAGTTTGTTTTTTTGCCCAGGCTTCACTGATTCGATAACCGGTTACTGTATTACTGTCTACAACAGAATAAAAACAATCTATGGTTTTATCGCGATGTAACAGATCGAGAATAATATTGGCTTTGTCAGTTTTAGGAAAGGTATAACGATGTATGCCAACTCGAGCGGTAGTTGTAAGTTCGGATTTAATTCGGCCGTCATCTAAGACCACACTATAATATCCTGCACTTGCTTTTTCATTAGCATGCGAAAACTTAGAGGAATAAATTTTATTATCTAAGCTGGGTATTCCAATGGTTGGCATCAACAAAATATCCCCCCAGTCACTAACACCAGTGCCGCTTAAATGCGTGTGCGAAAAACCGTAGATGATACTGTCGCTGTAATGATAACCTCCACAACCATCCCAACTGCCGTCAATTCGTGTATCAGGACTTAACTGCACCATACCAAAAGGCATCACAGCTCCGGGAAAAGTATGACCATGTCCGCCTGTTCCAATAAATGGATTTACATACTGCGAAAAATTTTGTCCGAAAATTTGCAGTTGCAATAAAGTAAATGCGTAAATAAAAAGTTTTTTCACGACTTGAATTTACGAATATTATTGCTGGGGTAGAATGTCGTATAAGGAAATAAAAGTTAATTTTTGACCTGTTTTTCCAAATGGCATAACCGTCATATTAAATTCTTCGCCCGGTTCCACATCGAAATAATTATTTTCTGTAAAGCCTAAACCTTTGATGTAAAGATTTTTTACTAACGTACTGCTCTTTATTTTCACATTGCCAAAATCATCAGCAAACTGAATATCTAAATTCGGTTTAGGTAATTTTAAATCTTTAGGTGGGACAAAATAATAAAGTGTTTTTTTAACCGTATTGGAATCGATCCGCAAAACACAGGAAATGTAGCATTCATTTTTATTAATGCTTTTTAATTCATCATCGGTAAGCCTAAGATAAATTAATGAAGAGTTGGGTTTGACGGTTACCTCTGATTTTTTTTCATACAATGTTTTTCCAAAAAAATCTTTAACGGTTAATTCAATTTTACCTTTTACCTCATTTAGATTATCGTTAAGAATATGGCACTCGTAATAGATGTCAGATTTAATTATAGAGATTAATACATTATTGTATAATCTTTTTAAATCATAATAAAATGCTTTTGGCCGTTTGTAATAATCAATGGCGCTCCAAGATGTTACGGGCCAGCAATCATTCATTTGCCAGAATAATGTGCCCATGCAATTTGGTCTTGCTCGGCGATGCGCTTCAATGGCAATTTGCATACCGCGGGCTTGTGTTAGTTGAGATACATAAATGTATTTTTCTAAATCTTTCGGAACAATAAAATCACGTTCCATGTAAGTTTCTATTGTTTTAAAACCGGTTGGGTGTTTTTGATGACTTTTTATTTCATCAGAATTAAGATTTAATTGATTGGCACTGACAAACATTTTGAAGGAGTTTAAGTCAGGCAAACTTTGAAAGCCATATTCGCTCATGAATCGTCCCACTTTTTTTTCATATGTTTCAAAAGGTTCGTTTCCCCACCACACACCCCAATAATGAGAATCACCTTGCGACAAACTTTCTTTATGTCCCCAACCAATTTGCGGCGATGTTGTCACGTAGTTTGTTTTAGGTGCATGTTCCTTTACAATGGCGGGAAGAATTTGGTGAAATAATTTAGTATAGTCGCTCCATATTTTTGCAGAATCAGAAGCTGAGTAGTTAAATTGTTTTTGCCATCCCCAGTTTTCCCATCCTTCATCAATCTCATTATTTCCGCACCATAAAGCAAGGCAAGGGTGAAGTGCAAGGCGATGAACTTGTTCATCAGCTTCTTTTTTTACATTTTCAATGAATGCCGAATCGCCGGGATACATAGCACAGGCAAACATAAAATCTTGCCAAACTAAAATTCCACTTTTATCGCAGGCTTTATAAAATTCTTCATCGGCGTAAGTACCACCACCCCAAACTCTCAGCATGTTCATCCCTGCATTTTTTGCAAGCATGACATCGGTACGATAATCATTAGCGCTTACGCGCGATAAAAAATTATCAGGCGGAATATAATTCGCACCTTTCATAAAGACCGGCTTGCCGTTTAGTTTAAAGTAAAATGATTTGCCTGCAGCATCTTCCTCTTGAACTAATTCAACAGATCGAATTCCTACACTTACCGTTTTGCTGTCAATGCTTCCCGATTTTTTAATTAGTGTAATGGTATAGTCATAAAAATTTTGTTCGCCCAACCCGTTGCACCACCATAATTTTGGACGAGGAATTTTGAGGGTAATAGCGAATGGTCTAACACCTTTGTTGTATAAACTTACTCGCTGACCTTCCTTTGGAAAAACTTCACCACTGCTGACATCTTTAATGAACATATCGTAATAGCCATCGCGGTACGTATGGATGTCGAACTTTAATGTAAATGTGGCGAGTGAATCGGTAACTTTAGTAACGGTATAATGAATGTCTTTGATTTCAGCTACATTCAAAAAGCGAAGTTTAATGTTTTTATAGATACCGCAAGTTACAAAACGCGGACCCCAATCCCAACCATATTGATATTGTGCTTTGCGCGTAAATACTTTCTCTTCACCCGGAAGCGTATATGTAAGCTGAGCGCTTAATTGTTTCCCTTTATTAACGGCGCTTTCAAAGAGTATGTAGAGAGAATTAACACCTTCTTTCAAATATGGTTTAACATCAATCGTCCACGATCGAAACATATTATCGGCCACTAAAATCTCCTGGTTGTTTAGAAAGACTTTCGCATAGGTATCAAGCCCGCCAAAAAACATTTCGATTTTATCATTCTGTAAATCTGATTTGGTGATTTTGAAATTCGTTTTGTATTCCCAATCTTCTTTTTCTATCCATTGTAAATCTTTTTCATTGTCGCCAAGGAAAGGATCAGGAATTATTTTGTTGGCCATTAAATCGGTGTGAACGCAGCCGGGTACTTGAGCTTTACGCCAGATGTTTTTACCTTTTTGAGAAAACGTCCAGTTTTTATCCAGAATAAGTTCCTTGTTCTGCGAAAAGGCGATGAAGAAAGTTAAACATGCAAATAAATATGTAAAATGAATTCTTTTCAATTTAAATTGGATTTAAGTTTTTTAATTTCTTCCGCGTTAGCCGTTTCGTTTTCATTGATGATGGCAGCTGAGTGAAACTCTTTAGCTCCGGTGAATTCGGCTAATTCACGGAGCTGAGCGGATCTTATACCTCCTCCGGGCATAATAACAATTCTGTCTTCTGCTTTTTGAATGAGCTCTCTTAAGATATTTTTTCCTATTATGGCATAAGTATTTACTCCTGAAGTCAAGATTCTTTTAAATCTGCAATCGATGATTTGTTCCAATGCTTTGCTATAATCGTTTACTTGATCAAATGCTCTATGAAAAGTGCAGGGTAAAGGTTCGGCTAGTTTTACTAACTGTTTACATACCGCGGTATTTATGGAACCATCTTCATTCATCACGCCAAATACGACACCATCGCAATTCAATTGTTTACATAACTGAATTTGCTGTTTCATTATTTCAACTTCACCTGGCGAATAAATAAAATTGCCGGAACGCGGACGAATCATCACAAATACCGGTATAGTGGTTTTAGTAAGAACTTCTTTAATTAATACCACATTGGGGAAAAGTCCGCCTTCTTTATAATTTTCGCAGAGCTCAATTCTGTCGGCACCATTTTCTTCGGCAATCAGTGCAGATTCAAGATTAAAGCAAGCTATTTCTAATTTTTTATTCAATTACAAAAGACTTTTAGCGTCTATGAGTTTGTTATTAATTTCCGGAGAATAAACAGCGTAATTAAATCCTTTTTGCAAACAATAAGCGCCGTGTTCTCCTTTTTTGTTTATGGCGATGAAGCCAATTTGAATTTCATCTAATGGTTTATTTCTTCTTTTTGCGCTTGCGATTATTCTTTCTGTTGCTTTTTTGCATGCTTCTTCCGGTGAAAGTCCCTGGCGCATCAATTCAACAACCGTATGACAACCTGCCATTCGGATAACCTCTTCACCATGACCGGTGGCCGTAGCGGCCCCCACTTCATTATCTACGTACAAGCCGGCACCAATAATAGGAGAATCACCAACGCGGCCATGCATTTTAAAAGCCATGCCACTTGTAGTACACGCGCCTGATAAATTTCCATTCATGTCAAGTGCTACCATTCCAATAGTATCGTGATTTTCAATATTCACTTTTGGTTTGTATTCTGATTTTTTCAACCACTCTTTCCATTCCGCTTCTGATTCAGCAGTTAATAGATTTTCTTTTTTGAATCCTTGCGATAAAGCGAATTGTAAAGCACCATCGCCAACCAACATCACATGTGGTGTTTTTTCCATTACAGCTCGCGCCACTGAAATCGGATGAACAATATGCTCAAGGCAGGCTACTGAACCTATATTAGAAAACTCATCCATAATACAAGCATCCAGCGTAACGCGACCATCGCGGTCAGGTCTTCCGCCTAATCCAACACTTCTTTCTTTTGGATCACCCTCCGGAATTTTAACACCGGCTTCAACGGCATCAAGGGCTCGACCGTTAGTTGATAATGTTTTCCAGGCTTCTGCATTCGCTTCAATACCAAATCGCCATGTGGAAATTACAATGGGTTTAATTGTTTTTTTTCCGGAATCCGATAATACTTCTGCAGCTTTGGATTTATTAAATGTAAACAAAGAGGCAGTTAATGCCGATAGTTTTAAAAAATCTCTTCTGTTAGCCATTTTATGGTTTTAAAAAATGTTTAGCGTAATTCACATTCATTTTATCTAGAATGACACGATTTATTTTAAGTCGTGAAATGAAGTTGTTGAAGTTTTTGTATTCGGGCTGCGTCCATAGTACTTCCGATAAGGCAATCAACCTCGGTACAGCCATGTATTCAACTTGTTTTTCATTCAGAATGTATTCAGTCCAAACATTAGCTTGTGCTCCCATAATAAATTCAGATTCTTTAGTAGTGAGAATTTTTGGCGTAGGATTATAATTGTAAACTGAATCTAATGGATTATAACCTCCGATGGCTAGCGGCTCTTTTGTTTTATCTTTACTTTGGTAATGATCAAAATAACAAGGTTTGCCCGGCGACATGACAACAAAATGTTGTTGTTTTGCTGCCGCAATTCCGCCTTCCGTTCCTCTCCAGCTCATTACAGCTGCATTGGGCGCTAAACCTCCCTCTAAAATTTCATCCCAACCAATAATTTGTTTGCCTTTACTGTTTAAGTATTTTTCCATTCGGGTGATGAAATAACTTTGAAGTTCGTGCTCATCTTTCAAGCCTAATTCTTTTATTCGTTTCTGACAGTTAGCGCATGTTTTCCAACGGGTTTTAGGGCATTCGTCACCGCCAATGTGAATGTATTTCCCAGGGAACAGCGCTATCACTTCATCTAAAACACCTTGTAAGAAATTAAAAACAGAATCTTTTGTGCAATAAACATCATCAAACACTCCCCAGCCTTTTGCCACTTCTTGTTTTTTCCCTGTACACGATAGCCACGGATACGCCGCTATAGCCGCTAGAGAATGGCCCGGCATTTCTATTTCAGGTACAACCGTAATATGTCGGGCGGATGCGTAAGCAACAATCTCCTTTATTTCTTCTTGAGTATAAAATCCACCGTAACGAATCGTGTCATATTTTTGATCTCTGTATTTACCAATCATGGTGCCGTTTCTCCAGGCGCCAACTGAAGTTAGTTTTGGATATTTTTTTATTTCAATACGCCATCCTTGATCTTCTGTTAAGTGCCAATGAAAAGTATTGAATTTATACATGGCAATAATATCAATATACTTTTTGATAAAAGAAGTAGGAAAGAAATGACGGCATACATCAAGATGCATACCGCGCCAAGTATAACTTGGACGATCTTTAATCGAAACACACGGTAGAATAAATGTTTTTTGTGGTGCTGTTTTAAGTGATTTTATTTCTTGCGACGGAATCAATTGAATTAAAGTTTGAAGTGCATAAAAGGCGCCTGCACCTTTGCCTTCTGCCACTATATGGATACGCGCAGGATTAATGTCTAAATGATAATTTTCATAAAACCCTGCTTCAAAATCGGGGTAAGAAAAAGAAATGAAATTTCCGGTTTTGATAATATTATCTGTGATTTCTAATTTAAAGCCGTAGTTTTTTTCGAGGTAGTCGTTAAATATGTCTACATCATTTTTAAAGGCATCATTCTTTACGACAATCTTTGTTTGCGGAGATAGTGTAAATTGTCCGGCTTGTAAAACAACCTCGTTTGGATAAGGAATGATAGGTAATGCTGTTTTTTGCGAAAGCAAAACATTAGTAAGAAACAACGATAAGAAAAGTAAATACCTCATCTTAATGTGGAAGTTTGTCTTTTAATAAACCATAAGTAAAAGTTCCGGCAATAGCACTCAGTAAAACAATGAGTATAATTAAGTGACCACTTCCAACTAAGGCGTATAACGGTCCGGGACATGCTCCTGTTAATGCCCAGCCAAATCCAAAACATAAACCGCCGATAACAGTACCTTTGTTTAATTCTTTTGGCGCAATTGTTATTGGATTCCCGGAGGAATCTTTTATGTTGAATTTTTTGATGAGGAAAATGGAGAGGGCCCCTATGGCAATCGCAGATCCAATGATACCATACATATGGAAGGATTGAAAGTGGAACATCTCCTGAATGCGAAACCAGGATATAACTTCAGCTTTTATTAAAATAAATCCGAATATTAGTCCGACAAAAAAGTATTTTAAATTTTTCATACAATTAAAACAATAAAGGAATAATAAACCAGGACATAATTAATCCACCTGCGAAAAAACAAATGGTTGCTACCAGTGATGAGAATTGTAAATTGGATAATCCCATAATAGAATGACCGGAAGTACAACCATTCGCATAACGTGTACCAAATCCAACTAAAAAACCTCCAATAATCATAAATAAAAATCCATTCACTGAAAGTAAGTTTTGAAAATTGAATATCTCTACAGGATATAAATTAGAAAAATCAGTGATGCCGTAACCTTGCAAATCTTTAATGGTGTTTTCGGAAATTTGTACGGGTTCAGGATTTTTTAAAAGTATACCCGCAATAAAACCTCCTGCAACAACACCAAGTACAAAAATTAAATTCCAGGCTTCCGCCTTCCAGTTGTAATCGAAGAATTTTACTTTAGTTGGAATACATGCGGCGCAAAAATGGCGCAATGAAGAGGAAATGCCAAATGATTTATTGCCAAGAATCAGAAGTATCGGCACCATTAAGCCAATAAGCGGACCAGATACATACCATGGCCAGGGTTTTGTAAGTAATTCTAACATATTAATGCGTTGTTTCGGTTGTGTTTTTTAATTCAATTCCTTGTTTCGCGAAAATGGATTTCACCTTAAAGGCGTACCATGCAAGGTAGGCAAAACAAAACACAGTAACAATGTATGAACTGTGTGGGTTCATTTTATCAACTAAAAATCCTTGAAATGGCGGAATTAAAGCGCCTCCTAAAATCATCATAACTAATAATGAAGAACCTTGATTGGTGTATTTCCCCAGACCATTAATGGCTAAAGCAAAAATGCAAGGCCACATCACAGAACAAAACAAGCCTCCGCTAATAAATGAGTAAAGCGCAAGGTTACCGGTACTTACTAAACCAAGAATCATCATCACACAAGCGGTTAATGACAAAATCA
Source organism: Bacteroidia bacterium (assembly GCA_016787445.1). Lineage (GTDB taxonomy): Bacteria > Bacteroidota > Bacteroidia > B-17B0 > Aurantibacillaceae > JAHEYG01. The sequence goes on along the minus strand of JAEUTQ010000060.1, from coordinate 85,090 downwards.
ATAAAGTACGAGCCGGATTATCTCCCGATAAAACAAAAATCAGAGAAGCAATTAGGATGTAAGGAATGTAGAAATAGAAATCTTCCACATTGCTTCCGCGTAAATAATTTACTCCAAAAATAACGGCAAAGGCAATTAATGGCGTAACAAATTGCATGATGCGTTTGGTCATTGGTTTAAAATTGAAAACTGCCAATGAGCCGGTCCACCTGCCAATCATTAAACTTCCCCAATACAACGATATAAAGTGTGAAATTTTAGTATGGTCGATGCCTTTAATTTCCGGCATTTGTAATAAAGCTCCAAGGTTACTTTGAATGGAAACTTCAACGCCCACGTAAACGAAAATGGCCAGCATTCCCAATGTAAGTTGAGGATATTTTAATGCGCCTAAATCTTTATCTAAAGTTTCGGTATTGGTTACAACAGGAAGTTTTGAAAACCAGAGAATGGAAGCACATAAAATAAACAAGCCGAACAGGATTAATGCCGGTGTTTTCACAGCGTCTAAACTGCTATCGGCTGCAGCCGGCGCAGAAATATTTCCAAATAAAGCGTAACTTAAAATTACAGGACCGATTGTTGTGCCAAAAGAATTAATTCCGCCTGCTAAATTTAAGCGATGCGAACCGGTTTCAGGAGCACCGAAATTAATTACAAACGGGTTGGCAACGATTTGCTGTAAGGCAAAACCTAAGCCAATTACAAACAAAGCACTTAACAATAAAGGGTAGGAGAATAAACTGGCAGCAGGAATAAAAAATAAAGAACCTATAGCGGAAATGATTAATCCAAGAATCAAGGCTTTTTTATAGCCGATTTTATTGATGGGATCACCCTTAGCTCTTGAAATAAAAAAATAGATGAGGGAGCCTACCGCGTAAGCAGCATAAAAAGCCAAATCAACCAATTGTGATTGAAACTGCGATAAAGTAAATTTTTCTTTGAAGAGAGGAATTAGAATTCCGTTACTCGCTGCCACAAAACCCCAAAAGAAGAAAACACTTATAAGGGCGACAAATGATGATTGTAGTTTTTGCATAAATAATTAATCTAAAATATTGTTTTAGTCTGTGTAGTAATTGCCGTAAACCCCTAAGTTTTTAACAAGACAGTTGCGATATTTAATTTAAACGCATTGTCAGGCGCCTAAATATTAGGATTAATTTTAGTTTATGGAATTATTGTACCCTAAAAACTGGAACGATTACGAATTAATTGATTGCGGGAATTTCGAGAAGTTAGAGCGCTTTGGTAAGTTTATTACTATTCGTCCCGAACCACAGGCCGTGTGGCCAAAGATATATGACGAGAAAGAATGGGAAAAGCTAGCGCATGTTAAGTTTGTGCCAAAATCGAGTTCCAGCGGCGAATGGAAAAAGTTAAAACAAATGCCCGATCAGTGGACGATTAACTATCGTTTAAACGGAAGTCAGCAAGAGGGCGAGTTAGTGTTTAGATTAGGCTTAACCTCTTTTAAACATGTGGGTATTTTTCCGGAACAAGCCGTAAATTGGGATAATATCGCTACGTTTTTATCTAAACTGAATAAACCTAAATTTTTAAATCTGTTTGCATATACCGGAGGCGCATCCATAGCTGCCAGAGCGGCAGGAGCCGATGTTACGCATGTGGATAGTATAAAGCAAGTGGTTACTTGGGCCAACGAGAACATGCAAAAATCCAATTTAGATAACATTCGTTGGATGGTGGACGATGCCTTAAAGTTTGTGAAGAAGGAAATCAGACGAGGAAACAAATATCAGGGAATAATTTTAGATCCTCCTGCTTATGGTCACGGACCAAATGGCGAAAAATGGAAATTGGAAGACAACATCAGTGAAATGATGGAGAGCGTTCTGCAATTGGTAGACGAGCAAAAGCATTTGTTGATTTTGAATGCGTATTCATTGGGCTTCTCCGCCATGGTGCCTGAAAATTTACTTAAGCCATTTGCGCAGAAAAACAAATCGAAACTAACGGTCGGTGAATTGTACCTTCCGTCAAAATCCGGAATAAAATTACCTTTAGGGGTGTGGGGAAAATTAGAAAAATAAACATGCAAAAAATCACAACTGCGATATTACTACTGATAAGTTTTGCCGGAATTAGTCAGGTAAATTGCGAAACTATTCGCACCCCGGGCACAAGTTATCGGGCAGTTAACTTTAAACATGGTAAGGGTAAACTGCTTCCAACCGATTCGGCCATTACCAGTCAAATGAAGCAAAAAAATTTCGAATTAAAATTGGTAAGTAATTTAAGCGCGGAAGAAAAGGAAACCCTCGCGAAGTATAAAATTAAGTTTAATGATACTGACACCATAATGTTTTACGACTGGGACATATTACATAATGGAAAAGTTGGTTATTTTGGTCCGGCAGTGGCACGCGTGCGTTTCACCTGCGCCGACAGTATGTTTTATACTCAAAAGTATTTGCTCAAGAAGGATGAAACTAAGTATGTGCCAAATCAATTTAAAATAATCAGAATGAATGAATCCGATTTCATCATTAACGATCGTATTCATCCATACATGAACATCAATTACTATTTTAAAAAGTAATTATTTTTTTGTTTTTCCTTCTTCTATCAAGGATAATTTCATGCGGATGTTTTCTTTTGGCCGATCGTTTTTATCTGTTTTTACCGCCGCAATTTTATCGATTACATCAAGTCCTTCAATTACCTCGCCAAAGGCTGTGTAATTATTATCAAGGTGCGGTGTTCCGCCTATTGATTCGTATGCTTTCTTTTGCTTTTCGGAAAACACATATCTTTTTGCTTTATAATATTCGGCAATAGAAACTGAATCGCTCAATTGTTTAACGGCCCAATTTAAACTGTCATTTTTCCCTTGTGTAAACAATCGAATATAATAGTCTTTCAGTTTTTTACTTTTACCTCCAAAGCCCACCAAATAATTGGTTTTAATTACCACATCGCGATTCACTCTTATTTCCGCTTTCTTTAGAGCAAGTGAATCGTATTTTTTACCCTGCACGATATAGAACTGGCAACCCGAAGATTCCTTTTTAGGATTCACATCATCCCCTTCACGGGCAGCCGCAATAACCCCCTTTTTATGAAAGATGGATGCATTGAATTCGGCCGGAATCCAATAGCCAATATCTCCGTTTCCTAAAAGTACCGTGTCGTTAGCCCGCTTACTATCGGGGTCGCCACCCTGAATCATAAAGCTATTTATAACCCTGTGAAACAATAAGCTATCATAAAAACCGCTTTTCACAAGGTTTAAAAAATTGGCTTTATGAAGTGGTGTTTCCTCATAGAGTTTAAGTTTCATATTTCCGTAAGGAGTGCTTATTAAGATAGTTTCCTTTGAAAGGGTTTGGCTACGGTAAGCAATTGAGCTAAACAGAATTAAAAGGCTAAAAATTAAGCTTTTACTATTTGTCATTTATAATTAAATGGATTATATTTGCTATACGAATATCGTACATTTAAAATTAAAACAATGAAACTAAAAGGTATTTTAATCGGATTTGCAGTACTAGGTATTTTTTATCTCTGTAATACTTCCTGTAATAAGAATACAGATTGTGTTGCTACTGTAGTGTGTTGGGATTCTACCGGAACAAGTATGGAAGGTGTAGATGTATTGCTTTACGCTAACGTTAAAACGCCAAACCAAGGTACCATTACAGCCGATTTGCGTGCCAGTGGAAAAACTGACGCCACAGGTCGCGTAACTTTCACCTTTAAATTACCGGCTATTTATGATATTAGAGCAACTAAAGCAACCGCAACCAAAACACTATCCGGTGTAAGTATCATTAAGTTGGAAGAAGGAAAGAATGTAGAGAAAACCGTAACGGTTCGTTAATAGAAAATATACTATGAAAGGCAGTCCAAAAGGCTGCCTTTTTTATTTTAAAAAATCTTCAATTCCTGTTGCTTGAGCTAATAATTTATGTAGATTTAGTGTTTCTTGATTTGAATTGAAACCCGCCCGCAGCATATCCTTAATTTGTAAAACTTTATTTTATTCAACTATTATTGTTTTCATCTTTTCTTGTAAAAGCACGAATGAGAAAGCAGTGAATGAAGGTGTAATAGAATATGATGCAAAAGTGGTTGACTATAATCATCCGTTAGCAGAACTTGCTCCCGGATCTGCCACACTTAAATTTAAAGATGATAAATTCATGATGGAAATGACGGCTATGGGCATGTTTAAGAATATGTACATCTGTAATCTTCAGAATAAAACGCTTACTCAAATGGTTAATTTTTTGGATATGCGTCAGGCAAGTGTTGATAGTGAGAGTGTTATATTAAAGGAAAACGAAGGATATAAACTTATTATTGAAGAAACATCTGATGAAAAAACCATTGCCGGTTATAAATGTAAGCGCATTAAGGTAAAAAAGGCGAATAATCCGGCAGTTACTTTTGATGCCTATTACACAACGGATATGGGGATTGAAAATGTAAATGAATTGAGTCCTTATTCTGGAGTAAAAGGCATGTTAATGCAATATCGCCTCAGTAAAATGGGGTTGGAGATGGAATTTGTAGCCAAATCTGTTAAAAAGGAGACAATCCCGTCAAAAGCATTCGAAATCCCCGAAAACTTTAAAATCATCTCCAAGCAACAAATGCAGGAGTTCTTTAATCAGTTCTGATTAAGCCATAGAGGCTTAGCTCAAAATTTATTTGATAATCTGACTTATATTTTCTTATTTTAAGCTCTTGTTTAAAATGGCTAAGAAGCTTTTTTCATTAAAGTATTTATTCTCCGCGTTAGCTGTTGTTCTTGCTTTAACATTAACTTGTTGCAAAGGGGAAGACAGCAAAGTAAGCGATGAAGGGCAGATTGAATACGAAACCAAAGTTGTGGATGAAAACCATCCTTTGGCCGGCTTAGCTCCAAGTTCAGCTACCTTAAAGTTTAAAAAGGATAAGTTCATTATGGAAATGAGCACCATGGGCATGTTCAATACCATGTTTATGGCCGACTTTACCAATAAAACATTAACACAAATGGTAAAGTTCATGGATGTGAAACAAGCTTGTATTGAAAATGAGAAGGAAGTACTTCTCGAAAACTCGATGTATAAATTAAAAATCGAAGAAACAAACGATACCAAAGTAATAGCAGGCTATAAATGCCACAAAATAAAAGTTACAATGGTAAATGATCCAACTGTAACTTTTGATGCCTATTACACGAAAGAAATGCAAGTAGAGAATGTAAATTCATTAAGTCCGTATGTTGGTGTTAAAGGCATGTTGATGCAATACCGTTTAAAGAAGATGGGACTTGAATTGCAGTTTACGGCCAAAAAGGTAAAGAATGTTGAAATCCCTGATAACACATTTGAATTACCTGCTTATTACAAAATTGTAGATAAGGCTGAAATGCAGAAGTTTTTTAGCGGTCTTCAGTAAAATTAACCGCTCATCTATTTTACATAATTTAACAGCCGTAAAGGCGTAAATTGGTACGACATTTGAAACAATAATAATAAACAACAACATGAAAAAATTAATTACAGCAGTAGCCATTTTGATTTGTGGTCTTACAAATGCGCAAATTAAAGAGGGCTCAATTACCTACGCTATGACTTTTGAAGGATTAGCTCCTGAACAAGCAGCTATGTTAGGCGATATGGAAACTAAGGTGACCTTTAAAAACGGGAAATCATTAACTGAAATGACTTCAATGATGTTTACGAATCAAACAATGATTGATGAAAAGGGAATGATGATGTTGATGGAGCAGATGGGAAATAAAATTGCCGTAAAGCAAACAAAAGAGGAAATGGAAAAGGATGCTGCAAAGTCAAAAGATAAGCCTGCCGATCCAAAGATTGAATACATTAATGAAACAAAAACAATTGCGGGTTACGAGTGTAAAAAAGCAATTGTAACTGTTTTCGGTAAGGATAATAAAGAAGAAAAAACCGAAGTTTGGTATTGCGACAAATTCGAAAACCCGAACAAAGAAGGCAAGGGAAGAGGCCAGATTATTATGAAGGGTTTGAATGGTGTGCCTTTTGAATATTCGGGCGGCGGACAAGGCGGAATGAAAATTAAAATGGTAGCGAAAGAAGTTTCAACTAATCCGGTTCCGGATTCTAAATTCGAACTTTCTGCAGAAGGATATAAAATGATGACTATGGACGAATTGAAGGCTATGCAAGGTGGTCGTCAATAATTCTAAATTATTGTATAATAAAAAAAACCCTGAAAATATTTTCAGGGTTTTTTTATGATCATTCTTATCACTATTGCGTTCCAAATCTAAAGCCTAATCCTTGTTTGGTTTGTGCTTCACCAATTTGCAAGTGCTTTACATCATCAATAGTGAGGGATGCTAATGCTTCTGCAGTTCGTTGAGAAGTAGCCATGGCAGCCATTCGTAAATTTTGTTTCATCACAACTTCGCCAATGGTTTGTCTAACGGTGCGCGCATTACCGAAAAATTTATCACGTTTTTCATGAAGCGCTGTAAAATATTTGTGTAAATGTTCACGAGCTTCTTCCGACATTTTTAATCCTTCTTTTTTCAAAAGGGCATCAGCAATAACCATTAATTGGTCGGACGTATAATCAAAGAAATGAAACAATTTATCGAACCTTGATTTTAATCCCGGATTCATTTCAATAAACTTATGCATGTTATCAGGATAACCTGCTACAATCACACCGAATTTACCCCGGTGATCTTCCATACGTTTTAAGATAACCTCAATGGCTTCTTTGCCAAAATCATGTTGTCCGCCACCTTCAGCTAAAGCATACGCTTCATCAATGAATAAAATTCCACCCATGGCGGCATCCACTTTCTCCTGTGTTTTTAAAGCTGTTTGTCCTACATAACCTGCAATTAAACCCTCACGATCTACTTCAACAATATGTCCGCCTTCTAATAGTCCCAGCGCTTTATAAATTTTAGCAATGATGCGTGCTAAAGTTGTTTTTCCGGTTCCGGGATTTCCGGTGAACACAGAATGCAGTGAAAATTTATTGACTACATCTTTACCCATTTCGTTATAAAACTTAATGAGCTTAACCAATTCGTTCAAATCTTGTTTTATATTATCCATCCCTGTGAGTTCATTTAACTCGGCCATGGCTAATTGAAGATCTTTTTCGTTTACAACAAGATTTAATTTTTTCTTGTCTTCAGTAATAAACACTTGCTTTAAATCATCCACCGTAATCGTCGACAAATCTTCTTTTGTAATATTTTCAAGATTGCCGGATTTCATAATGCGAACGCCCATGTTTTGTTTGGCTTCTTCAATTAAGCCATTTACAAAACGGGCATTGCCAAAAGATTTATTTCGCTTGCGATACGCGTCTGTTAATTGCTCTTTCAAATAAGCATCTGCATCTGCAGCAATAGTGACTTGTTTGTTTTTTGCCGCGTATTGAGAAATTTGATGTAATTCTTCCGGTAAATAATCGTCGAACTGGAAGTATTCAGAGAATCGTGATTTTAATCCCGGATTACTTTCCAAGAACACATTCATTTCTTTAGGATAACCCGCCACAATAATAGCAATGTCACCCGGACCATCACTCATTTCTTTCAATAAAATTTCAATCACTTCTTTCCCGAAATCTTTGCTGTCATCTCCGGCGCGCGATAAAGAATACGCTTCATCAATAAATAAAATTCCGCCACGCGCATCTTCGATAGCCTTTTTAACTTTTGGTGCGGTTTGTCCTATGTATTCACCAACTAAAATGGAGCGATCCACTTCATGCACATGTCCTTTTGATAATAAGCCCATCTTATTGTAAATCTTGCCCAACATTTTTACAATCGTTGTTTTTCCGGTACCGGGATTTCCGGTAAACACGGAATGCAATGAGATTTTAGAATTATCATCAAAGCCTTTTTCTTTACGTAGCTGATTAAATTTTAAATAAGTAATATTCTCATTCAAGCTTTTCTTCACATTCTCTAATCCAATTAAAGCTTGCACATCTTCCAATAATTCTTCTAATGTTTTATCGGGAGCTGTTGCGTTTGTTTGCGCAGTTGTATTAGCCGAATTAGAATTAACCGATAAGGTTTGTTGAATCGAGGTGATAAGTTCGGGAGTACCTTCTTCTTCCACATCTTTACAATGGAAAGTTACACCGCCAATTAATACATCCATAAATACAACCTCTAAGGTGTATTGATCATCTTTCCATGAGCCCGCATTGTTATGCCCCCATCCTAAATCAATGGTATATGAAAATCCGCTTTTATCCGAATCAATGAAACCGGTTTTGCTTTGATGCGCTTTGGGTTGACCGGCATCATCAATGTAATTTAAGAATAATTCGTAATTAAAATCAGAGTTAGTAAGCGCTTTAATTTTAATCTCCGCCCAAACATATTGTGTGGTAGCTTTACTGAATGTTTTTAAATATTTGCGATGGCGTTGTTGCCATCCATCGTAATCACCGGGATATAATTTGATATGTTCGATGGTGAAGTACGGATTCGAATTATTCGTAACCAAACCCACATCTTCAATAAAAAATTGTTGTTCGCCAATAACGTTTCCGTCTATCAAGGCCATCCATTTGTAGGTTCCTTTTTTCCAGAAACTCCCCTGTGTAGCATTTCCCCAGCCGTCGCGAATGTAAGCGATGTTATCTTCTTTGCTAACTTTTAATTCGGTCTCTAATTCACAAATTTTTTCGTTGTTTCCGGGAATAACTTTTTCGCAACGGATAATCACTTTCGTTTGCCAATCTTCCTCGTCAAAAAGCTTATTAAATAAAGCTAATTCACAGCGAATGTAGGTAGTTTCAGCTTTGTCAAATACCGTTCTGTACCTTTTGGTTGAGTTAGCCATCCATTCATCTGAGGAGTAAACAGAAAGGCTTTTGAATTTAAAACGTTTTTCCATTTTAATTAGTTGTTGCTGATGATAAATGTTGCTGCCATTTCCATGCTGAAAGCATCATCTCATCAATATTAAACTTCGGTTCCCAGTTCAGTTCTTTTTTTGCTAAATCATTATTGGCGTAAATAGCCATTACATCGCCATCACGGCGAGGACCAACCTTATAATTAAGTTTTAATCCGGATATTTTTTCAAAAGAGTTTATAGCTTCAAATACACTTACACCGTTTCCGGTGCCGAGATTAAATAAACTTACATTGTTTTTGTTTTTATGTTTCAAAATGTAATCTAATGCTTTGATATGAGCATCTGCAATGTCCGTTACATGAATGTAGTCGCGGATACATGAGCCATCACGCGTTTCATAATCACTACCGTGTACATGCATTTCTTTAATGATGCCTGCAGCGGTTCGGGTGATGATGGGCACTAAACTTGTTGGAGCTCCTAATGGCAATTCACCTATTTGCGCGCTTTTATGGGCGCCAACCGGATTAAAATAACGTAATAAAACAGAATTAAAGCCCCGGGTAAACCGTGTGAATGATTTTACAATTTCCTCACCAATTTGTTTTGTATGAGCATAAGGTGATTCGGCAGGTTGGAAAGGACTATCTTCGGTTACAGGAAGTTTATCGATGTTGCCGTAAACCGAACAGGAAGAAGAAAATATGAAATGATTAATGTTTTTTTCTTTGCATAAGTACAGCACATTTACAAGACTTTCATTGTTATTGTGATAATATAATAATGGGTTGCTTACACTTTCAGGTACCGATTTAAAAGCGGCAAAATGGATTATGCCGGCAATGTTATTTATGTTTTTAAAAGCATTAATTAATTCGTCCTTATGACAAAGATTGATATTAAGATGTGTTAATCGTTTTTGCTCACCTGTAATAGAAGAAATCCGTTCGTATGTTTTTTCACTTGAGTTAGAAAAATTATCTATAGAGATGACGTTGAAATCGGTTTGTTCAAGAAGTTCAATGATTGTATGGGATCCGATATATCCGGCGCCTCCGGTAACTATTATGCTTTTAGCATTCATTGGTGTAGATCTGGTTAGTTTAAAAATAATGGTTTTTTTGGAATTGACGGCACTATATGCAAATTAAATTTAGAATTATGGTTTAATGTAAAGTGCTTTCATGGCATCACCAATTTTAAAAAGATTCAGAAAAAAATTGATCGCTTTTTTGGTGAAGGTAAGGAATGGATTGTTTTCAATTTTATCTCTTAATAATTCATCCACATTTTCACGGTTAGTGTTATTTTCGTTATTCACCTGCATACTTTGTTTGAAGCGCGAAATACTGACACCTGTGGTTTGAATAAATTGTTTTTTAAAACCGTGTTTCATCATCAATTGATGAGCCGTTGAAGGAGTAAAGTAGGAAAGGTGTTCGGGATACTCTATGATATTCCATTTTTCTTTCAGGAGAAATCGGCTTATCGAATTGAAGTTAGGAGTAGTAAAATAAAATGCGCCTCCTTTTCTTAATATTTTATTTACAAATACTGCTTCTTCATTTGGCGTGTTAATGTGTTCAATCACTTCAAAACTAGTAACCACATCGAAGGTAATTTTGTAAAACTCTTCAGGCAGCTTATCGGATTTAAACACTTTGATGTTTTTTTGAGCACAATAATCAATCGATTCCTGTGCGTATTCGGTGCCGTAAACATTCCATCCCCTTTTTTTTGCACATTCTAAGAAAAGACCATTGCTACAGCCAATATCAAGTAAGTTATTGGAGTTACGGTAGATTTCAAGAATGTCGAGGATTTCGTGATATCTTTTTTCTGTATGGGGCGATAGTGAAGTGTATCTTGGATAATTAGTGTAATGAGCGGTTAATTCCTCAGGGCTTGGCATCCTTTTGCTAAAAACGAATTTACACGAGTTGCATTTAACGAGATAAGCATGACCGTAATTGGTAAGTTCATTAATATTTCCACCACATAAGACACAGTTTTTAAAATACATTTCCAACAGATTTATTCGTAAATTTACAATAAAAAACAGGAAAGCTGTAAACGTATTAATTAAAAATCAAACAGGTTAAATGAACGATTTTGTTGCCAGAGAAATGTGGGAATACGACCAAAAAGTGAAGGTTGAAATGGTTGATATTTTCGGTACTTTGGCATTAGCTATACTCCTGTTAATCATTGCTATGTTTTATCGTAGCAGAATGATGCGTACAAATCCTGCTTATAAGTATTATTTACATGGATTTGCCGCGAAAATAATTGGCACATTCAGTTTCTGTTCCATCTATCTTTTCTACTATCACGGAGGCGACACAATTGCTTATTTTGAGTCGTCAATGGCCATGGTGAACTTATTTTATCAGAGTCCGGAGAAATACCTGGAAGTTATGTTTTCTCCTCCCAGTGCCGAGATGCGCTCGCTATTTAGTGATAAAACCGGTTATCCTTATGCTTACTTATTTTATGACTCACACACTTTCATTGTGATTAAGTTAACCAGTATTTTGTCAATCATCACGAGTAAAAGTTATTATCTCTCTTCATTGATTTTATCGTGCATTTCTTTTTACGGAATTTGGAAGCTTTTTTTGACATTCAGGAGATACGCACCTGCAATTGATAAACAATTAGCGCTTGCAATATTGTATTTCCCATCACCCTTATTTTGGGGAGGAGGCGTGTCTAAAGATACATACACGTATATGGGCACTGCATTGTTTATTTATTGTGCACATAATGTTTTTATTACCAAGGAAAGAAAAGCCACGACCGTTATTCTTTTATTAGTTAGTTCCTGGCTAATACTCTCCATCAAACCATATATTTTTATGGTATTGTTTCCGGGAGGACTTTTATGGATCTTTTATGATAAACTGGTGAATATAAGAAGCCGTTTTGTTGCATTTGTATTATTCCCATTGGTAATACTTGCAGTGAGTGGAGTTTCCTATTTTGTATTGAGTAATTTAAGTTCGGGTATGGATAAATTCGCCATCGATAAAGCCTTGGAAACAGCCGCGATAACCAACAATGATTTGAAGCAAGATTATTATGGCGGATCCAGTTTTGATATTGGAAATTTTGACGGAACCGTAGGCGATGCTGTTCGATTGTTTCTGCCTGCAGCTAACGCCGGACTTTTCCGGCCGTATTTTTTTGAGGGTCGAAATCCGGTTGTGATTATTGCCGGTTTAGAGAATGCATTCTTATTATTGTTTACAATCTATATTATCTATAAAGCGAAACTGAAGGATTTACTTCAGATCATTACCAGAAATCCAATCTTACTGTTTTGCATAATATATTCCATTTTGTTTGCCTTTATGATAGGGCTAACAACTTCTAATTTCGGGGCACTTGTAAGGTTTAAAATTCCACTTATACCTTTTTATGTTTCCGCCTTATATTTTATTTATTATCTCGTAATGAGCCGGGAGAAGAAATTAGTTCCTTTGCCTGCCGAATCTTAAGCTAATTATTTTAATTGCTTACATTTCCATTTAATGTTATATTTGAGTTTTACCACGTAATTATGATTCCGGTTACTAAAACATATTTACCTCCGCTTAAAGAATACCAGGCGTATTTAAAGAAAATTTGGGAGAAGGGCTGGATTACAAATCACGGAGTTTATGTTAATGAGCTGGAAGAGAAATTAAAATCACACCTTAACATTAAATACTTAAGATGCCTGTCTAATGGCACTTTGGCTTTGCAAATTGCAATTAAATCATTGGAGCTTAAGGGAGAGATTATTACAACGCCATTCTCATATGTGGCTACAACTGACGCAATCTTGTGGGAGAATTGTACGCCGGTTTATGTGGATATTGATCCGGAAACTTTAACTATTGATCCAAAAAAGATTGAGGCGGCTATTACAAAAAAAACAACTGCCATACTAGCAACTCATGTTTATGGAAATCCTTGTGATGTGGAAGCCATTGCTAAAATCGCTAAGAAGTATAAATTGAAAGTGATTTATGATGCGGCGCATTCGTTTGGTTCGGAATATAAAGGCAAATCAGTATTTAGTTACGGCGATATTAGCATTACCAGTTTTCATGCTACTAAATTATTTCACACAGTTGAAGGTGGAGCCATATTTACAAATAGCAAGCAGCTTGATCATAAAAACTCTTACCTAAGAAACTTCGGGCACAATGGTCCTGAAAAGTTTTTTGGCATAGGAACAAACGCTAAAATGTCTGAAGTAAATGCTGCCATGGGATTGTGCAATCTTCCAAAGGTTGAAACAATAATGAAAGCCAGAGAGCAAGCCAGTAAGCGTTATATGAAAAATTTGTTGAGCATAAAGGATATTAACTACCCGAAAATAAGAAAGGGAACGATTTACAATTATGCTTATTTCCCTGTGATTTTTAATAGCGAAAAGGAATTATTAAATGTTATAAAGACGTTATATGCCAATAATATTTTTCCGCGTCGTTATTTTTATCCTTCTCTCAACACTTTAGGATTTAGTAAAAGTCAAAAAATGCCGGTTTCTGAAAGTGTATCAAAGCGAGTACTTTGTTTGCCATTATTTAGCGGAATAACGAATAAGGAAATTGATTTAGTTTCAAAATTAATTATAGAGGCATTAAAAATTAAGTAGATAATTGCTAATATTTTTATGACGGGGTTGATTTTAGAAACTTAATTCTTATATTAATGTTATCTTTCCTTAGCAATATATAATCTAAAATTGAAATGAAGAATATAGTTTTATTTGGTGGAGGGCTGCATGCAAATGTGTGTATCGATATTTTAGAGAAAGAAGGGAAATATAAAATTGTTGGAATCATTGATTCCATGGCGGAAATTGGAGCTATGCTTTATGGCTATCCGGTTATAGGGCGCCAAGAGAATCTGGTTAATTTAATAAATGAATATAAAATCGAAGCCGGATTTATTTCAATTGGCGACAACTATTCAAGAAAGTTTGTTCGAGATTATATAGTTTCACAAGTGCCCGATTTTGTATTTGTAAATGCAATTCATCCTTCAGTTATAGTAGGTAAAAATGTTAAGCTTGGTTGTGGTATTGTTATGATGGCTGGCGTCATTGTAAATCCTGATTCCCAAATTCAAGATTTTTGTATACTCAATACCGGTGCACAGCTCGAGCATAACTGCCTCATGGAAGAGTATTCGCATTTATCAGCAGGATCTATTACGGGCGGGAAGGTAAAGATTGGAAAATTCTCCGCAATAACATTAGGGGTTATAATTCTTGATCGAGTAACGATTGGCGAAAATACGGTTGTTGGTTCAGGATCTTTAGTGATGCACGACCTGCCAGATAATGTATTGGCCTATGGTAATCCTGCCGCTATTATTAGAAAAAGAGAACCAGGAGAAAAATTTCTTAAATCAATGTAGTTACATTAAGCCTTCATTAACACCTTTCAATGAAAATCCTAGTTACTAATCTTAAAACTTCTACCGAAAGGAAGAAACACATTATGGATCAATTTAAGGATAAGTCCTTAGAGTATTCATTTGTTGATTGTGTGATAGGAAAGGATTTAAGCGAGGAGGAGTTAGATCAAAAATGCGACATGAATAAAATCGCAAGTTATAACCGGGAGGTTGAATGGTTTACAAGAGGAGTTATTGGGTGTACACTAACAAATCAAAATACGTATCGCTCCATGATTGAAAACAAGGACGAAATGGTGCTGTTACTGGAAGATGATACTATTATACCTCCTAATTTAAAGGAAATATTAGATGAAGTTGAAAGTAAGATTGTTCAAGGCGATGTTGTATTGTTATTTTATTTAACGTATGACACTCTAAAATTAAAACGTCTTGACAATAGCAAAGTTGCTCCTTTCTTTATTCCTATCAATCCCGAAGTTTTACATGGAGGCTCGGCCGTGATTGTTACTCTTAGAGCAGCTGAAAAAATGCTCAAGCATAACACACCCATAAGAATGACCCCTGACAGTTGGAAGGAGTTTTACGATAACAAATGTATTGACAGATTAATCTGCATACACCCTCAACCTGTAAAGACGGCTGATTTTGGTACTACCATGGGATATGTGAAGGACTCCATGATGCGAAAAGTTCTTTATTCAAATCCGCTTACCCGGTTTATGTTGAAACTGAAAAGAAAAATCTATAAGCTCACAAAACAAAAAGTGATCGTCGTTGATTAGTGTTTTCACTTCATTGGCAAAAAATACTATATTTGTATAGTAAAGAACATTTTCACTTTTAATGGCTGAACAAAGAACAATTTCCAAAAATATATTTCACACTTTTCTTGTTCAGATTCCAAATTACATTCTAACACTTGTTGCCGGCATTTTGGTTACACGTCTACTTGGCCCTGAGAGCAAAGGCGTATTTACTTTATTAACGGCTAACATTCAATTATTGGTTATGTTTTTAGGACTGAATGTGCCGGGCGCCATTCAATTTTTTGTAGCCAATAAAAAAATAGAGCCTTCACGCTTGGCATCTGTTGGTTTAGTTTTAATGCTTATCAGTTCATTTATTGTTTTCCTAAGCTTGTTCTTCTGGCCCTTTGCTACAGATGCTTTATTAGCACCGGGTCATGAACATTTATTTTTTAAAGTCTATTTTTTTCTTTCGTTTTTCATGGCAAACTTCAATGCCATGGTAATAGGGTTTATTCAGGGAAAATTTCGTTTTAAGGAGCTAAATCTTCTTACCTTAATAAACAGCATACTCAATTTCATTATTTTTTCATCGATGTATTTTGCTTCGCGTTATGGATTGATTGAGGCGGGATTAAATGAGGTTTTGATTCTGAGTTTATCCATTATTTTTATTAATGTGTTTATTGCATATGCTTTTTTCAGACGGGAACTGAATACAACTCTGTTCACGCGGTTTTCTCGAGCGGAAATAAATCAAATTGCCGCATTCCTGGTTCCTTCATACATTTCCATTCTGGTTAATTTTTTTAATTATCGATTAACTATTTGGCAAGTGAACTATTATGAAGGAACTGAAAATCTCGGGTATTTTTCTCTAGCATTAAACTTTGCGCAGCTTATGCTTATCGTTACGGCAGCCATCAATACTGTTTTGTTTCCTTTTTTTGCATCCAAAGAAGGACATCATGAAACCATAAATGATTTCGGGTTCATTTTAAAAATAAATGGAATTATCATGTTTATTGCTACCTGCGGACTGGTACTTTTTTCGGGATTTATTATTCCGCTTTTATACGGTGACGCGTTTATACCTTCAATTACTGCCGTGAAAATTTTGGCGGTAGGAACTTTCTTTTGTTCTCAATCGCAAGTATTCGGACACTACTTTGGTGCAAGAAACAAAAACTGGATCAATACTATTATTTATTTAGTTGCTCTTTCCTGTGTAGGAATTCTAGGCCCAATTTTAATGATGAATTATGGTATAGAAGGAGCCGCTGTTGCCAGTTCTTGTTCTTATGTATTAATGTTTATTTTATTTAGTGTGTTCTTACGAATAAAATTTAATGTAAATCCCCTGAGTTTGTTTAAAATAACGCGTCAGGATTGGGATAGAGCTAAAGGTATTTTGAATCGTATAACTAAAAAAGGAGAGCAGGTCTAATAAATTTCCAAATAGACATCTTTGGCGATTTGAAAATTCCGGTACTCAGTTGCAACGGCACGTATTTTGTTTCTTAATTCATTTTTATCACTTACTTTGAGTAAAGCATCAATTTTAATTACTGATTTCTGATATTCATCTGCAGTTAAATCTTGAAGTACAGATCCAATGTTTTTGTTGGCTATTATATCTGAGTCGTCAGAAATATTTTTTGTAATCACAACCGGTAAACCCAAGGCCCAGTATTCACCATTTTTAATTGGAGTCGAATATCTTCTGGAGGGAATCGGCTTCATCGGGCAAATTGCAAAATCAGCTAGTCCCATATATACAGGAACTTCTTCATGCGGAACAAAAAGCTTAATGATGTGTTGAGGGTCTAATCCAACTTGTTTTGAGTAATCAGAAATTTCTTGATCTGAATGACTCGTAAGTAAAAGAACTCTGAAAGAATTTCCCCAGTATTCTGCAGCGGCTTTAAAAAATTCAAAGGTTTCTTTTTCTAAATACAAACCTCCAAATTTTCCGGCATAAACACAGGTTATTTTATCCTTCAGATTATATTTTTCAATAAGCTCTGCATTTTTAATTTTTTCCAAAGAAAATAGTTCTAAATCTACACAAGCAGGTTTAGTGAAATATCTTTTTTTACTAATCCCGTATATTTTTTTTGAATAAGGAATCATCTCGCTGCAGGCGCAAATAACTTCTTCAGCTTTCTTCAACTGGAGTTTTTCAAGGGTGTAAAGAATTTTAAACTGTAAACTGTTTTTCCCCCAGGTACCGCTTTCAACCATTGGCTCAGCATGTGGTTCAAAGCTGTCGATTATTAATCTCCTTCCGCTTAATACCGAGAGTAAATATCCTATGGCGCCACCGGGAGTGCACCAGGTGTGAATTGTAGTTATATTCTCCTTTTTAATTAATCGGTAAAGTTTAAAAATGATTTTTAGCCACATAAAGATGGCTCGAAATCCAAAATCTTTATAGTTAATGGAAATATTTTGGATATTACTTTGGCGATGTAGCTTAGGAGCGTCTTTATCCAGTGTGACAAGAAAAAGTTTGCTGTCGGCAGAAAGTAAATCCGAAATTATATTGAGATAGGGTAAGGTATAGGTTTGTATGAGAGCATCATTGTACCCCCAATATGTAATAACAAGAATATTTTCTTTTTTATTTTTCACTTAATGAATTTACTGATGAGTTTTGAAATATTAGGAGGGTATAGTAAAATACTCTTAATGATGAAGAATAACCCGCGTATTTTATTTTTACCATCCACCCACCAACTTCCAGCAAGTATCATGTATAAATTAGAGAAACATTTATGTTTCGGCGCCTGCGCATTAAACAACCCATTCTTAGCTGCCTTATTGTATACACCAATATGATCTTTTTCCATCACCCGGATGTTTTTACTCATACTGTTTTCCAATATTCTGTATTTCCATAAAGCTTTAGAAATCCGCTGACCTATGTATTGCGATGACAGATTAAAGCAAAAATCCTGATCGGCAGCAGTTGAAAAGGCTGAATCGAAACGTAATCCTTTGCTTAAACATTGGTTTTTCACAACCAGATTACTGCATGGTCCGGGTATAACAGTTCTATCCCATAAGAGATAATGATTTAAGATGTCTTTATCTGTACCTTCAACAATGATGTTTTTACTTTCTGATTTTTCATTAATCAGTTCCATATCTGAAAAAACAAAATCAGCATTTCCATTTTTCAGAGCGGTAATTTTTTCTTCCAAATTAGAATTCTTCCATAAATCATCGGCATCCAGAAAAGCAATGTATTCGCCTTTAGCTTTCGAAATGCCATTGTTGCGTGCCAGTGAAACACCGCCGTTATTTTGATAGAAATATTGAATTCGGTTATCGGATAGAAATGGTTTAACTTTTTCTGATGAAGCGTCTTTAGATCCGTCATCGATAATAATTAATTCCCAATTGGTGTAGGTTTGTTCGATTACTGACTGAATTGTTTCAGCGATATACTTTTCAGTATTATATAATGGAATGATAATTGAAACTTCAGCACTCATATTAAATTTAATTTTTTGGCTGTTGCTTCGTTGCACACCAAGAAATTCCAATAGTCACTTTTTGTAATTCTTTCTGTTTGTCTAACACTGTTGTTTTTATCATCAATATTGAAATAAAGATAACCCATATCTTTAAATAATTCATTTAATTTTTCGGCAATTTCTTCTTCCAGTACTTCAATTATAAAGGTGGGCTTGAATCGTTTCAAATATTCTCCCATTCCGTTTAATACATGAACTTCGTGAGTCTCTACATCCATTTTTATTAAATCTATAGAAGTAATATTGTTTTCTTGGATAAATGTAGAGAGTCGCTTAACATCAATAGGGGTTTCTATTACATTTTTTCGAAAAAAAGTATTCTTGTTCACACTCACTGAATAAGCGAAATCAGTAGTTTCCGGTAAATAAACCGTAGCTTTTCCGTCATAATCAGATAAACCAAACAGGTGGGCTTTGATGTTAAATTTGTTTCTTTCAATGTTTTGCTGCAAAATCTTGAATACACCGGGAAGTGGTTCAAAGGAATGAATCGTGTGAGAAGGATTTAAACTTTGTGCCACTAAGCCATAAAGCCCGGTGTTAGCACCAATATCCAATATTGTTTTATTTGAACCTTTTACCAAATCAATCCAAATGGCCATTGACTTGCGTTCCCAGCCATTATAGATACCATTCCAGAAAATATCATTTTCCTCAATAGTTCCGGGATGAAATATTTCAAAAGAATGTTGTAAGTCTAGTTTCACTTTAAAAAAACCCCGGAAGTATAAATGTTGATATACGGAATGAGGAAATTTAAAGAATAGCTTTAAAAACAAAAATATATTCTTTTTAAAGGGCAAAGCAGTATATATTTTCTTCAGTAACCTTTTCATTTAGCTTATAAAATAATTTTATAATTCTAATATTGCCTTCGCATAAAGATTAATGTAGGATTGCCACATGACTTCGAAATCGTACATTTTTATTGCAGTTAATCTGCCTTTTTCACCAATACTTACCTTGTCTGCATTTAATAAAAATTCAAATCCATCTACAAATTCATTAACGCTATCATAATTTACTAAATAGCCGTTTTCTTTATGTTCAATTGCGTCTAAAGCTGCACCTGTTTTAGTGGATAAAACCGGTACCGCGTTTAACATCGCTTCGGCAATTACAAAACCAAACGGCTCATATTTGGCCGCGTGTAAATAAATATCCATTAAGCTGAATAAGGAAGGGATTTTTTCCCTGTCTATCCATCCAGTTAAAATAATATTTTTTGAAATCCCTTTTTCCTCCGCCGTTTTTTCTATTTTTTCTTTTAGTTCACCCTGTCCAACAAACAGAAAAACTGTATTAGGATGTTTTTTAATGAGCTGTTCTGCCACGTCTAATATAAGCATGTGACCTTTCCAGTCAATTAAACGCGCAATGGTTCCGACAACAATTTTATTTTTAAGGTTAAATCTTTCAATTAATTCTTCGCGAATTGACTCTTCACTTTTAGATAATTTATCAATTCGTATACCGTGATGAATGAGGTGAACTTTGGATGCTTCCGCTTTTTCTTTCTCTAAAATAAAGTGCTTGCATTCTTCAGAAACAGCCACAATGTGAGTGGCGAGTTTATTATTGAGACGATCGAACTTTACAATACCCGGGGCGTAAAGCCAGTGGAAATATGTATCCTGTTTCGTGATGATTCGGGTTTTTATTCCTAAAAACTTCGCAGCTAATAAAGAGGGTAAGCTGTCATCAAACAAATGACAATGCACAATATCAGGCTTTATGTTTTTAAATAAGCTTAATAGTTTAGGTATGACTTTAAGCATGGAACTTTTTCTGGCCCGATGGTCAAATGGTATCCAATAAAACGCAGAGCCCAAGCTCTTAATTTCTTCCTCCATTTCAGGCTTTGAATGATGAAGGCTGATAAATGAAAAGCAATATTCTTTATTATTTTTTGCTTTTTCAGCAAACCAAATGAAATACGGCACGTTGCTGCTGTTTGCGATAATAAAAGCAATATGTGTTTTTTTGTTTGCCAATTATGGTAAGCTTTTTAGATTTAAGAATTAAAGAATTGCTCAATTTTAGATAGGTGTGACGAATACAGGAATTGTTTGATGTAATTTATGCGTTTTGTTTTTAATGTTTCAGCTTCACCTTTATTCTGAAATTCAACTATTTTTTGGATTATAACGTCGTGTGAGTTGCCGGTATATAGTAGTTCATCTATTTCATGGTATGCTTTAAAAGGCGGACCGAATACAGGTTTACCCTGGGCTAAATAAGTAAACGTTTTATGATGCGACAATTCATTGCCCGAATACGATAAATCCATGGGAGAAACACAAAATTTACTGAGGCTGATATAATATTTTAATTCTTTGTATGGTCTTTTTCCGAGCGAAACAATGTTCTTTGTCTTTCCATTAAACAAATTAATATAGGGGTGATCACCAGGGATGTTTAATGGGCCAACAAAAACAAAAGTAGTAGAGCTCATCGCTTCCGCCATTTTTTTGATTAAGGGAAAATCACAACGTTTATCAATTACTCCAACATAAAGACCAAAATCTTTATAACCTTCCATTTCTTTCTTTACAAGGCTCAATTTTGAATCTTCAAGAAAAAATTCTTCTTCAGAAATACCGTGACCTATTACTAGTTTTTGTTTGGTACAAAATTTATACTCAGGTAAAATATGTTCCGATACTAATATTAAACGATCTGCAAACTGCGACAATAACTTGGCACCATAAAAGTTGGTCCAATTCATGTCCATGATGTGAAATACAGTAAACTTACATTGTAAAAGATAAGGCCTGAACAAAAAAAGAGGCGTAAACGACCAAAGCATCCAATCTTGTAAGCCGCGATTATTCATATAGGCTTTTAATCTCTTACTGATAATAAAATTATTGAGCTCTTTCAGTGCGTTAAGATTTGACGGAAAAATATTTTGAATAGAAATTACAGAAAGTGTTTCCGTGATAGCGGTTGTTTCAATGGCGTTGCTAAACAGATTGCGAAGTTTCCATTTACCCGGTGAATTTATAAAGTATACTTTGTTTTTTTTGGAGAGTTCCCAGGCATAATTGTGTTTAGAAAACCACACGTCTGACCATGGCTCATTTGATGTGATTAAAATATTTTGGTTTTCTAATTTCATGCCATGAATAAGTAGTTTTAAAACTTATTTGAAGAAAATCATCTCCCTAACTGATTTTTAATAAACCTAATGATTTTATCATGACGTGTAAGGTAACTCGGGTATTTTAAATGCGACACAGGTTTTTCTTTTATCCAGGCGTCAAATTCTTCCATAGTTAGCCCAAGTTTTTTAATGACATAGTCCTTGTCTTCGAGGGTCTCAGCAGTTTCCCATGGGTGTTTCTTAAGTTCTTCTAAAGCTTCTTCCCGTGTTAATTGTCCGGAACAAATTAAAGATGATAAATGCGCTTTACGTTTATCAACCTGAAATTTTAATGGTAGAATATAGTTTTGAAAGAATCGTGTAAAAACGGATTCATTATGTTTTCCCGTGTAATCAATCCATCCGTATTCTTTTTTTAAGATTTCTTTTGCTTCTGCTTTATTGTATTTTACATAATTGAGAAGAGAATACATTTCTATCTTTTTTGTTTTATTAAGATAGTATTGATCAAAGTAGGTTATAATGGGGTAGGTGGATATTTTTTTCTTACCAAACTTTCTGTGAATGGCCTTGATGTTTAATCCATCTAATTTCCAATGGTACCAGTGCTTTGGTAAAATGAATTCAGTGGAAGTATTATGCCCCGTAAAAACGTATTTTAAATGGTGCTTTCGGCTTAATTTATAGAGTGAGGCTATAATAGCTTGGTCTGTCACAAGTTCTATATCAATTACAGAAGCTTTAATAAACGCGAGTTGAATATCTTTAAATTCTTCCCACTCGTTAATGTAAGTATGTAAATCGATGTTAAGTTTGTTCAACATCACTTCTATGTTTTTCACCGCTGTTTCCGAATTCCAACCGTTGTCATAATGTACAACTAAAGGTCTTAATCCGGCCTGAACAAGCAAATGCACCACATACATACTATCGGCTCCGCCACTTACACCAACTAAACAATCGTATTTTTTATTAGCACCTTCTTTTTTTATTTTACTGAATAAGGGTTTTAGTTTTTCAGAATCAAAATCCTTTTTTGTCTTTTCAGTCTCAATGAATTTATAATAATCATTACAATAATTACAGTTACCATTTTTATCAAACCAAATATCCGGATCGTTGATGTTATCCATCACGCATCTCTTACATTGGTTATAAAAAAACGGCAGATTCTTACGAATCTCTTTCACCGTAAAGTACTGTGAGTTTTTAATGGCTTGATCTTTCCAGAGCTTTAGTTTTGCAGGGTTGCTGATTAAACTTTGGAGTATGCTTTGTAATTCCTCTGCGTTTTTATAATTAAAAACAGAATCTGCAAGGTTTTCCGGAATATGTAAATGCTGAGGCAACAAACCCGGTAGCTGGAAACTAATCATATCATGAATCGCAGCGGTTGGTTTGGTCTTTCCAATATATTCAGTTGTTCCAAGCGCTTTAAATTCTGTTGTACTGGTTGAAAGAACCAAATCAGAAGTTTCCATTTCTTTCAGAAATTTTAAAGGCATGTTTTCACTGTTAACAGGAAAATAACTGGCGATTCCCGGTTTTAGTGCATTAGCATTTTCTAACTGACTTATTACCCATTTCCCATATGCTTCCAGAGGCTTACCTGCAAAGGAAAAGGTAATCTGAGCACCTTGCTTGGCAAAATTGGTGATTACCTCAATAACTTCTTCATATCGCCTTCTGTCTTTATGGATACTTCCCGGTAAAACAACTTTTAAAGTATCATTTTCTTTTTGATGAATCCTTGTTTTGTTGCTTTGAAAAATTGTAAAGGGTATATAAATGAACTTATGTTCACTAAATAATTTAGCATTGTTAGTTTTAAGGTGATGGTAAATAAAATCTTCAACGGCAATGTAATCGAAACACTTTACAATTTCTTGTTTGAGTTTTCTTTCTTTTAAGGCAGCCGGCGTTCTAAATCTGGAGTTTAGCCAGAAGTTTACATTGTGAATGGTGATTACTTTCTGAGACTTTATGTTTTGAGCTATTTTTAAAAGGGCTTCAAATCCACTGAATACAGGGCTTACCATTAATAAATCAATGGATTCAGAATTACAAGTTTTAATAATTTGATCTGCGTTTGTTTCCAGACTCTCAATTATATGAAATGTACCGTTACACAATCCGGGATTGTAATCGGTCATTTCTTTTTTTATGTTTTGTGAAACAAAAAAAATCTTTTCATGCCCATCAAATATCTCAGATTGGGTTAAACCATATTGAAAATGGTCTAATTCTATGATGGCTACTTTCATGAACTAATTTATAGATGTTTTTTTATATCTGATTTAAGGCAAAATATGATGCCGCTCCTCTTAGGGTTATAGTTGAATTACGCTAAATGATGGTGAAAAAATTAAAAACGCTAAGGCAGTTAAATAACCACATATGAGAACAGAGATGAGGTAGTGCATAAGAGTTTAATTATAACAAATTTAATAATTAAAAACGATTCTTTACAGCAGTAAATACAATTATTAAAATTGTTTGGGTAGGTGCAACCATTTTCTAACTTTGTAGCAATTGTAAAGATTCATTCGTATGGCAAAGTCATTAGTCACAGGAGGCGCCGGCTTTATAGGCGCGCACGTTACCAATCATTTAATAAAAATGGGGCACCAAGTGGTTGTTTTAGACGACCTAAGCGGTGGCTTTGAGGAAAACGTAAATCCAAAGGCTAAGTTCGTGAACGGCTCTATTAATGATAACGAATTGCTTGAGAAACTATTTGCCGAGGAAAAATTCGACTATGTGTACCACTTGGCGGCCTACGCTGCCGAGGGATTAAGTCATTTTATCAAAAGGTTTAACTATAACAATAACGTACTGGGAAGTATTAACCTCATTAATCAAGCGGTTCTTCATAAAATCAAATGCTTCGTTTTTACTTCCTCTATCGCTGTTTATGGGAAAGGACAATTACCAATGCGTGAAGACATGGTGCCGATGCCAGAAGATCCTTATGGTATTGCAAAATATTCGGTTGAGATGGATTTAAAGGTTACTCACGAAATGTTTGGATTGAATTATGTTATTTTCCGTCCGCACAATGTTTATGGCGAATATCAAAACCTGGGCGACCGTTACCGTAATGTAGTAGGTATTTTCATGAATCAATTAATGCAGGGAAAACCATTAACCATATTTGGAGATGGAAGTCAAACCCGTGCCTTTAGTTACATCGATGATGTAGCGCCACATATCGCAAAGTGCGTTGAAATTAAAGAGGCCTACAACGAGGTTTTTAATATTGGAGGAGATGTAGATTATTCCGTGAAGCAATTGGCTGAGGAAGTTACAAAAGCAATGAATCTTAGTCAGCCAATCCGTTTTTTAGAAGCACGTAATGAAGTGCAACACGCTTATTCTGATCACTCAAAGAGTAAAAAAGTATTCGGCATAAACGACAAAGATTTTGTTTCATTAAGTAACGGTCTGCAAAAAATGGCAGCCTGGGCTAAAAAAACCGGCATTAAAAAGAGTAAAAAGTTCGACAACATTGAAATAACCGAAAAGTTACCTAAGATTTGGTTGGAGGATTAAGTCGAAATGGAATTAGTCTTTGTAACCGCCAACGCTCACAAGGCTGCCGAAGTTCAGAAGGTAGTCAGTACAGCGATAAAAATAGTTAGTTTAAAAGACATCAATTGCAGTGATGATATTGAGGAGACAGCCAATACATTTCAAGGCAACGCCCTTCTCAAAGCAAAGCACGTCTATAACAAATACAATAAAAATTGTTTTGCCGATGACTCTGGTCTTGAAGTCGAAGCGCTTAACAATGAACCGGGTGTTTTTTCAGCGCGCTATGCAGGCGTACCAAAAAGCGATGAAAAAAACACCGAAAAGCTTTTAAAAAATCTGGAAGGCATTGAGAATCGTAAAGCCCGCTTCAGAACGGTTATTGCTTTAATTTTGGACGGTAAAGAATATTTGTTTGAGGGAATAATTGAGGGCACGATTGCACAACAACCCATAGGGACTAATGGTTTTGGCTACGATCCCGTCTTCATTCCCGCAGGTTATACCAAAACTTTTGCCCAAATGACAGCCGAGGAAAAAAATCAAATTTCACATCGGGCTATTGCGGTTTCAAAAATGAATGAATTTTTGAAAGCTCAGAATAAATCGTAAATTGTAGGTAAAACAACAATGAAAAAACTCCTCATCTATTTTTGTTTTATTTATGAGTTTGCCATCTCGCAATGTGTTCAACCTGTAAATTTTCAATTGCAAAAGGATATCCCTATGGCTTTTCCAACATTGCAAATTAACCTAACGGCAAGACGAGACACAGCAGCATTAAAACCATTTCTCTATGTTTGCGCGAAAGGAAGTGGATTGATAGTTTACAATATTAGTACAGTTACTTCTCCAACTTTGGTTGCGACAATTGGCATTTCTTCATTGCAAAATTTGCATGTCATGAATTGTACGCAGAGTGGAAATTATTTATATCTCGCTTTGGGTGATCATTTTAGTGCTACGGCGCAAAAATCAGGAATGGCAATTGTTAATATTAGTAATCCTGCGTCACCAACCGTAACTTCTACTTATACCTATAACGCAACAAGTGGTGCAGGTCATGTTGCCATTGAGGGTAATTACGCTTACTTATCTGCAATGCAAAATGGAGTAATTGTACTTGATATCAGCAATAAATCTAACATTGCTTTTGTTTCGGTATTTAAACCAAGTGTTCATTTTCCAAAACCAAATCCCAACGGCTCGGAACTACTCAAAATTAATGCGCGGCAAATTGTTGCTAAAAACAATGTACTCTACTTAAGTTATGACGCAGGAGGTGTTCGTGTGATTGATGCAACGAACAAATTATCTTTGAAAGAAACCGGTCAGTATTCAAATCCGGCTATCATTAACAAAGCACGCGCGTACAATAATTTAATCTTGAATGATACGCTGGTTTATGTTGCTGCAGATTATTGCGGCATGGAAATTCTTAATGTAAAAGATACCTCAAATATTACACAATTAGGATGGTGGAATCCATGGAAGTGCGAAACTTCTTCTAATAACTGGGTCAATAGCATTGGGCATACCAACGAAATTGAATTTGACAACAATTGTAATTTGGTTTTCATGAGCGCGGGAAGAAGTGACCTGTTTGCCGTTAATGTTTCAAATCCTTCCTTGCCTGATTCATGTTCAAGATTCGGAATACCAACAGATAGTCTTGGAAGTTGGGGAATTGGAAGGTATAAAAATCAGATCTATGTATCTTACCTAATAACGGGAATTCCCTGTTATGCCAATTGGGGAGGCACCAAAATAATTACTTATAACAACAATTGTACGGTTGGAATCAGCGAATTGGAAAATGATGGGAAGGGTGCACTGTATCCAAACCCTGTATCAAACGAGCTTTTTATAAAATCACAATGGATTGTACAGCAAGGTTCATTTCAGTACAAAGTGATGAATGCGGTAGGGCAAATTTGCATGACAGGTATAGTAGACAAATCCATTGATGTGAGTACATTACCTTCCGGAATTTACATTATTGAGATTAATGTTAAGGGTAATTGTTTCCATCAAAGGTTTGTAAAGGACTAAATTGTTAATTAGTCCGTTAATTACTTCTTTTCTCGTACCCAAAAATCCAGCGTTTAAAACTTGAAATTTAATGAGGCAGAATTATGCCCTTAATACGCTATTGAACTTATGTCAAAATTAAAAGTCGGAATTATTTTTGGTGGTCGCTCTAAAGAACGTGAAATCTCTTTTGCCGGCGGCCGTACTGTTTACGATAACTTGAACAAATCTATTTTTGAAGCGATTCCTTTATTTGTAGATTCATTCGGAAATTTTGTATTACTCGATTGGCAATTTGTTTACAAGGGTACTGTTCGTGATTTCTATCCGCCGGTTGAATTTTTACCGGCTAACAATTCAGAGTTTCAATTTTACGCAGAGAATTTGGGAAATCTTTCGGTGGCACAACAAGACGAGTTGATTTCTAAAATCGGTAAGAAAGTAAAAGTGGATGAACTCAAGTCCTTAATTGATTTTGCGTTTTTATGTTTGCATGGTCCTTATGGCGAGGATGGCCGCATACAAGGTTTATTCGAGTATTTAAGTATACCTTATTCTGGTTCCGGCATTTTACCTTCAGCAATTGGCATTGATAAATCCGTGCAAAAAAAGTTGATGGTGCAAGCCGGATTTAATTCTCCATCATTTTTTACAATTGATAGAAATGCGTGGATAAAGGGCGAGTGTAAAGGCGTGTGGGATAAGGCTAAAAAAGAGATTGGTTTCCCAATGGTAATTAAGCCTGCTAATCAAGGATCATCCATTGGCGTGACCATTTTAATGAAGGATAATGAAGTGGAATTTATGTCGGCCGTTGAAAAGGCGTTATTTACAAAATGGATCGACGCAGCAGAATGGAATAAATTAAATGAGCGTGAGAAGATAGATTTTGTACGGCATTTAACGGATATCCGTGAAGGTATTGGGTTACCAATATCAATTGATAATGAAGAGTTAGTTTACGACCCAAATACTTTAATTGAAAGTCTGAATAAACATTTAAAATCAAAAGAAGGTTGTGTGTTGGAAAGTTTAGATGGCGAAAGCACAGTTTTAGTTGAAGGGTTCATTGATGGAAAGGAATTTAGTTGCATTGTTTTGGAAGATGAAAATGAAAAAGCAATCGCGCTTCCGCCAACCGAAATACGGAAAGGTAAAGAGCTATTTGATTACCGCAGTAAATACATGCCGGGACTTTCGCGCAAGATTACACCAATTGATTTGCCGGATGAGCAAATCAATGCCATTCGAAA
The DNA here is from genome assembly GCA_016787445.1 of Bacteroidia bacterium. GTDB lineage: Bacteria > Bacteroidota > Bacteroidia > B-17B0 > Aurantibacillaceae > JAHEYG01. Next base: position 56,614 of record JAEUTQ010000060.1, on the reverse strand, counting down.
GGAGTGCGAAAAGTTGTTTTACGCTCTTAATTTCGATGTATACGCACGTATTGATGGTTTTTTAAGTAAGGATGGGAAAATATTTTTGAATGATCCGAATACAACTTCCGGTATGATGCCTTCCTCTTTTTTCTTTCATCAGGCAGCGGAAATCGGATTGAATCCTTCGCAATTTTTAACTTACATTATCCGGACTTCGCTGGCAAAGCGCATTAAAAACTCAAAAGGCGCAAGAATCTATGATGCGCATTTAAAGCAGCTTGATCAAAGCATTAAGAATGAAAAATCGGCAGGAAGCAATAAAGTAAAAGTCGCAGTTATTTTAGGTGGTTATTCTTCCGAACGACATATTTCTGTTGAGAGCGGACGAAACATTTATGAGAAGTTGGCTTCTTCAGAGAAGTATGCGCCAATTCCTGTTTTCTTAACCGGCGATCATGATAATCACCTCATGTATAAATTGCCGATTAATTTATTGTTGAAGGATAATGCCGATGATATCAAGGAGAAAATAAACAACTATAAGGTTCATCCTATCATCAATCAAATCATTAAAGAGTGTAATACCGTAACTGAAAAATATTCTTCTGCTTCCAATTTAGAAGCTCCTCAATTGCTAACCTATTCTGATTTAGCGAAACAAGTGAAACAGGTATTTATTGCTTTACATGGCCGTCCTGGTGAAGATGGTTCTGTTCAGGAAAAACTAGAAGCTGTTGGCTTAACGTATAACGGTTCTGATAAAAGCAGTTCTGAAATTACCATCGATAAATACCGTACCAATGAGATTTTGATGAAGAATGGTTTTTTGGTTGCAAAACACATGCTTATTACAGCGGATGATTGGAAGAAAAACAAGGAGAATTTGAAAACCGTATTAGCCAATGATTACAAATATCCATTTATTGCAAAACCGGTTGATGACGGTTGTAGCAGTGCGGTGAAAAAAATAAAATCCTTCGAAGAATTTGAAGCATTTGCAACATTAATGTTTCGCTCAAGCGAAGATTTGGATTTAAAAGCCGCAGAAACATTACACATAAAACCAAAAGAAGAGTTTCCAATCAAAACCGTTATTTTGGTGGAAGAGCTGATTTCAAAAAATGGCGCCAAACACTTTTTAGAAATTACCGGAGGCATGCTTACTAAGTTTAATGCTAAAGGAGAATTTGAGTACGAAGTTTTTGAAGCGTCAGAAGCCTTAGCGGAAGGAGACATTTTAAGTTTGGAAGAAAAGTTTTTAGCAGGGCAAGGACAAAACATTACACCGGCTCGTTATGCCAAAGATGCTAAAGAGAGACAGCTGATTTCTGATCAGGTAAAGCAAGCTTTAGGTGGTGCTGCTAAAGCATTAAACGTGCAAGGTTATTGTCGTATCGATGCGTTTGTTAGAGTGTTTGATGGCCCGCGTGCTGAGGTTATTTTTATAGAAGTAAATTCATTACCGGGTATGACACCTGCTACTTGTATTTATCATCAGGCAGCCATCAATCAGTATAAACCTTACGAGTTTATTGATAGAATATTGGATTTCGGACAAAAGCGTTTTGCGAAGGCGTAATTGATTTTGTATATTTGATAGACATGAGAATGCTATCACTTATATATGTATTGCTTCTTTCTCTTAATGTTGTTTCGCAGGATCCACTTTTCTTTAACACCAATCAATCATTAATTTATACAAATCCTTCCTTTGCCGGAACAAATAGATTGATAAGAAACCAATTCTTATACAGGAATCAATGGCCCACACTTTCAGTTAATTATATAACTTATTACAACGCAACTGACGTTTTTCTAAAAAAGTCAAAAAGTGGATTGGCTTTTATTTATTTGCATGATGATACTAATGATGGACTTTTTAAGCGCGATGAATTTCATTTAGTTTATGCTCAACACATCCATTTATTTAATGGAAAGGGAAAATTAATTCCTTCTATTCAGGCAGGTTATTTTATTAGAACATTAGATCGTTCGAAATTGAATTTTGGTGATTTGATTGATTCTAGTTTTGTTCCGCAATGGGGTTATATAGTTCCTGCAGAACGAAAATCAAATTTTGATATATCTGCGGGTTTATTGTTCAATTATAATCACATTTACATTGGATTATCAGCATTTCATATTAATCAACCGGACGAGGGATTGCTTGGTGTAAGTAAATTGCCTGTTCGTTTATCCGGTTATCTTTCTTATAATTTATATTTTAATGATAAGAATATTTTTCAGGCGCAGCTTAACTATCAAAATCAAAATAATGCTAATGTATTAATAGTAGGGGGTAATTTTTTATTGTTTAATTCGTGGTTGCTGGGCGCCGCGTATAAAAGTTTGGATGGAATTGTATTACGAAGTGGTTACAGACAAAAATATTTTTCGTTACAACTAGGTTATGATGTTGTGGTTAGTAAATTATCAGGAAATACAGCCGGCTCTTGGGAACTATCAGCATCTTTTAATCTCCGAAATAAGGAGGAAAGAGGCCAACTCCTTGACATGGAAAGGTGGTAATACTGGTGTTTTCTAGCCTTATTCATCGATACTAATAGCGATTCATCTAAAAGTTGAAGAAAAGAGAAATGAACAATTCATTCTTATTCATTAACTTTTAAATATATGAAAATCAATATATTATGTATTTTATGAAATCACAATTAACTGTATTTTAACAAGTTAAAAACAGCTTTTTCACCGTTTTTCATCGTTTTGAGTCCAATCCTTCGTCTAAATGCATGAGTTATTAACAATTTCCTGCCGTATCTTTGTTAATAAGTCAAAAAAGCCATGTTTGAGATTCTAAAAAACTTCGAGAGTAAGTACAACACTTTAAAGAAAAAAGGTTTGCGTATTGAAGGTTTATCAATGATTGATCCTAAGCGTAAAAAGCATGTGATCATGATTTCAAAACCATTTTTATTTGATAACCGTCAATTACCAAAAATTTACGAAGGTTTAGAAATCAAATCTAAAATTGAAGGTGGTTTACCGGAAGAATTTAAGTTCGATAAGGAAGCTGCAAAGAAGGAATATTTGTGGGCACCTGCAAAATTTGAAAAGTATGTTGATCGTTGCTCGGATGAAATCCGTAAGCAATTCGGCAATCCAAATATGTCACGTCAGGAAATGTTGGATGCTTTGGCATTCGGTAATTTCGAAGAACATAAAAAGAAAAGTTTACAGTTAATGAAAGAAGGCAAAATTCCTCCTTTCAAATTAAACTAAGGAGTAAGCAGATTGTTATAATTAAGGGTTAAGCAATTTTGCTTTGGTTCAAAAAGTCCTCTGAGAAATCGGGGGATTTTTTGTTTTTATACCTTTCATTGAGCGAATACAGCCTAAGATTTATTCTGCAACCATTTTCTACATTTATTTAGATTTAATTTTATAGAATGAGAAAAGTAATTTATCTATTTATATCATTTTCTTTTTGCCTGAACTTAGCGGCACAAACAAAGAAAAAAGTTTTATTTATTGGAAACAGTTATACCTACGTCAATAATTTACCGCAGTTAGTTGCCGATATTGCACTCTCAAAATCCGATACTGTGATTTATGATTCCAATACGCCCGGTGGTTATACGTTCAACATGCACTCACAAGACGCAACTACTCTGCAAAAAATAAAATCTCAGCAGTGGGATGTTGTCATTCTTCAAGCGCAAAGTCAGGAACCTTCTTTTTCTCCATCACAAGTGATGAGTCAAACGTATCCTTTTGCTAAAAGATTATGTGATAGTATTCGCGCCAATAACCCGTGTACTGAAATCATGTTTTATATGACCTGGGGACGGAAAAACGGAGATGCTTCAAATTGCGCGAGCTACGCACCGGTGTGCACTTACATTGGTATGCAAGCGCGATTACGCGAAAGCTATATGATGTTTAGCGATAGTTTTAAAACTTCAGTTGCACCGGTTGGTGTGGCGTGGAAAAATTTCAGAAACAGTTATCCAACCATCGATTTATATCAACCGGATGAAAGTCACCCGAGTTTACACGGCTCTTATTTGGCCGCTTGTGTTTTTTATTCTTCTATATTCAAGAAAACATGTGTTGGATCTACATACAATCCTTCATTGCCTTCAACTGATGTGACCAATATTCAAACTATTTCATCTCAAACTGTTTTAGACAGTGTGAGTGTTTGGAATTTGGGCTCCAATTTTCCGACTGCTAATTTTACCTATTCAATTACTTCAGCTTTTAATTGTCAGTTCACTAATCAATCTAAAAATTCAAATAATTTTAGCTGGTCTTTTGGGAGTAATTTGAAACACCCCACTTACAATTTTCCGGGTGCCGGCACCTACACTGTGCAGTTAAAATCAACAAATCAGTGCAAATCCGATAGTATAATCAAGACTGTTTCATTGACGGGAATAGCGGAATTAGGTCTAAACGAAACTTTTAGCATCCGAACCCATAAAAAAACAGTCGAAATAAGTAATCTCAACCCAACGCAAGCTCTTTATGTTACGTTAAGTTCTTTGGAGGGGAAGCAATTAGTCGATGAAAAAGCAATTGGTGAGCGCGAATTATTTGATTTTAGCACGTTTTATGAAGGAATTTATATCGTTAGATTAAAAATTGGCGAACGCTATTTTTCCAGGAAAATCGTATTGACTGCCGAGTAGTTTATAGAGGTAATTCGATTAGTTTTTAGTATATTAGTCTCTTATAAAATAGATTATTTCTCAATGAAAAAATCGAGTACTTTAAGTTTAGTTTTTTTATTCTTATCCTTTGTTGCGCTTTCACAACGAGGAAAAGATGGTGCAGGTAATATTACCGTTGCTAATACCATCGTCAATATTTATACACCTCTCACCGCTAACGCTAATGTTGGAAATACTACTATTTCAGTAGGAAGTACCGCAGGTTATGCTGTTGGTGATTTGATCATGATTATTCAAATGCAAGGCGCAAGTGTTAACACAACAAATGGCGGCGCAACTCCTCCCTGGTTTGACGCCAGCAGTTCTGTACCTACAGATACATCATCCGGATACATTACTAATTATAATAATTGCGGTAATCATGAATTTGCTCAAATCAATTCCATTCTCAGCGGCACATCTTTTAGTCTCGATTGCGGCTTAAGATTTAATTATACTCAAACCGGTCGTTGTCAAATTGTGCGCGTTCCGCGTTATACAACTTTAAACATTAGCGGAGCAGGTTACATTGGTGCAGCTGCTTGGAATGGTACTGTTGGAGCAATAGCTGTTGTTGAGGTTGAATCGAATGCCACACTTTCCGCAACACCATCATTCAGTGTTACAGGTCGTGGATTCAGAGGTGGTGCCGTAGAAAATCTTTCTACGCTTGCAGGTGCTGATAAATTCGGACATATATCGGGTGTAGAAGGTGCTTATAAAGGTGAAAGTATAGCGGGTGATACAGGTGTTTACCGACCACTCGCGAGTTTATATTGTCGCGGTGCCATAGCGAATGGCGGTGGCGGCGGAACTTCACACAATGCAGGCGGTGGTGGTGGAGCTAACGGTGGAGTGGTTGCGGCATACAGAGCTTACGGTAATCCTGATCCGACTTGGGTTACTGCATGGAATTTAGAATCTCCCGGATTTTCAACAGTCACATCTTCAGGTGGAGGAAGAGGTGGATACACGTTTTCATCTAATAATCAAAACCCAAACACTTCTCCTCCGGGTCCAGGTACAGGTTGGGGCGGTGATGGCCGAAGAAAGATGGGAGGCTTTGGTGGCCGACCGTTAGATTATTCAACCGGTAAATTATTTGTTGGTGGCGGTGGTGGCGCCGGTGATGCGAATGATGGATTTGGAACTCCTGCCGGTAATGGTGGAGGTATGGTTTATATTTTGTGTTATGGAAATTTGACTGGAGCAGGAACAATAGTTGCTGATGGTAGTAATGGTAACAATACGGCTACCGGTGGATTTTGTTCAGGTCGTGATGGCGCCGGAGGTGGCGGAGGTGGGGGAACCGTTATATTAAATGTAGTGGGAACAACCAACTTAACAGCGGCTACCGCAATTTTCGCAAGAGGCGGCGGTGGTGGAACCGTTAATTTTGGTGGTGGATGTACCAGTGCAGATGCTTATGGTCCGGGTGCTGGCGGAGGCGGAGGGTATGTTGGTGTTACCGGTACATTACCAGTTGTTGCCATTAATGGAGGTACTACCGGTATTGTCACCGGGAATCTAAGCCAGATACGTACTAATTTCCCTCCAAATGGAGCAACGCGTGGTGGAGCAGGTTCAACTGGAACACTTGTCGCTGTGCGAACCATTACAGCTACACCTACCACAACTATTTGTGTTAATAATACAACAACACTAACGGCCGGTACCACTACCACAGGAGTGACTATTAACTGGTATAATGTTGCAGCGGGAGGTTCTCCGATTGGAACAGGCTCACCTTTTGTAACACCAATTTTCGCAACGGCTGGAACTTACACTTTATATGCCGGATATTGTGATGGAGGAACGTATCGCGTGCCATCGGTAATTACAGTAATTACCGGCCCAACGCTAACAGTTAACAGTCCTTCTATTTGTGCGGGGCAATCAGCCACCTTAACTGCGAGTGGGGCTACAACTTATACATGGAATACAGGAGCAACTACTTCTTCTATTGTAGTTTCACCTACAGTGGCAACTACTTATACTATTAGTGGAACACTTGCTACTTGTGCTGCAACAAGAACTACGGATGTGGTAATACTAGCGGCTCCAAATTTAACGGCAACACCGCTAAGTATTTGTACAGGACAGTCCGCTACGCTTACAGCAAGTGGCGCAACAACGTATACTTGGAATACCGGAGCAACAACAACTTCTATTGTTGTTTCGCCAACAGTTGCCACAAATTACACTGTTACCGGTAGTAATGGCTCTTGTACATCTACGTTAGTTACTTCAGTTACTACAAACAGTTTACCTACTGTGACATCTACCACTGCTACCATTTGTTCAGGACAATCAGCTACCTTAACTGCGGGTGGGGCTACAAACTATACATGGAGTACAGGCGCAACGACTTCTTCCATTATTGTTTCTCCAACTATTACAACTAATTATACGGTGACGGGAAATAACGGTACCTGTTCCAACACTCGAACTACATCTGTAGTGATTGCACCGACACCAACAGTAACCGCAAGTTCGGCAACGATTTGTTCAGGTGCATCAACGGTTTTAACGGCAGGTGGAGCTACTTCCTATACATGGAGTACAGGACCAACCACATCAACCGTTTCGCTTTCTCCAACAACAACAACAAATTACACAGTAACGGGAAGTAATGGCACTTGTACAAATACTCGAACAACAAGTATCGTTGTGAATCCAAATCCAACGGTGAGTGTAAATTCTCCGACTGTTTGTAGCGGACAAACAGCAACTCTAACAGCGAGTGGCGCATCCACCTACACGTGGAATCCCGGTGGGTTAAGCGGCAGTTCGGTGACCGTTAGTCCGACTTCCAATCAATCATATACGATTACGGCGACAAGCTCTTTATCTTGCTTAGGAAATACGGTGACAACAGTTTCAGTTACAGCTACTCCAACAGTAGCCGCAGCATCTACAACTATTTGTCCCGGTGGAACGGCAACTCTTACAGCGAGTGGCGCTACTACATATACATGGAATCCAGGTGGAAGTACCGGTTCAACCTTTACTGCTTCTCCTATTGTAAATACAACGTATACAGTAACAGGAGCCAATGGCAATTGTACGAATACACGCACCGTAAGTGTAAATATTGGTTCAGCGATTTCAATTGCAGTAAACAATCCAAGTATTTGTGCGGGACAAACAGCAACCTTAACAGCAAGTGGCGCAACAACGTATACCTGGTCAACAGGATCCAATTCATCAAGTATTACAGTTAATCCATCTTCAACTACAAGTTATACAATCGGCGGTTCAGTTGGTGCATGTAGTGGTGCTCAAACGTCAACAGTTACCGTGAGTCCTAATCCTACAGTAGCTGTCGCTAATGCTTCGTTGTGTTCCGGAAATACAGCAACACTTACAGCTAGTGGAGCCACAACGTATACATGGAACCCCGGCGGATTAAGCGGCAGTTCGGTGACCGTTAGTCCTACATCTACCCAATCTTATTCAATCACCGGAAGTAACGCAGCCGGTTGCACAAACACAACTTCAGCAACAGTTTCTGTTACGGCAACACCTACCTTAAGCATTCCGTCTGTAACAATTTGTACCGGACAAACCGCAACATTATCAGCAAGTGGTGCAACCTCCTATACATGGAATCCGGGCGCAGGAACCGGCGCAACATTTACAGCAGCACCGGCTGCCAATACGACATATACAGTAAATGGAGCGAATGGTATCTGCGTTACAACATCAACAGTTGGAGTAACCGTAGGCGCTGCATTATCAGTGAGTATCAATAGTCCTACCATTTGTGCAGGACAATCCGTGACTTTAACAGCCACAAGCAGCGCTACCAGCTACACTTGGAATACAGGTGCGAATACATCCACCATTGTTGTTACACCAAGCACTACAACATCTTATTCTGTTAACGGAAGTGCCGGTGTTTGTAATGGTTCAGGTTCTACAACAGTGGTAGTTAATTCAGTTCCTTCCGTTTCTTTAGCAGGTGTTGCTATTTGTTCGGGACAATCTGCTACATTAACTGCAAGCGGAGCAACAACCTATACATGGTTGCCTTCCGGCTCAAGCGGTTCTGTAATTGTCGTGAACCCGGGTACGAGTACAAATTACACTGTTATAGGAACTTCTAATGGATGTGATAATACCGCTAGTGCTGACGTAACCGTTACGCCAACACCAACACTAACGGTTAACAGCCCTACGATTTGCGGTGGTTCCGCCACATTAACAGCAAATGGTGCAACTAACTACACCTGGACACCGGGCGGATTGAATACATCATCGATACTGGTTACGCCAAGTGTTACGACAACTTATACTTTAGATGGCGCCAATGGAAATTGTTTGGCAAGTTTAACAACAACGGTAACCGTTAATTCAGCACCTGCATTTACCATGGAGGTCTTAAATCCAAATCCGTTCTGTCCAGGTTCATGTACAACTTTCTCGGTGACCAATGGCTATAATCCTGTAACTATCGATTATGGTGATGCAACGGGTACATCTACAAATAGCGTACATTGTTATGCTGCCAGCGGAGTATACACTGTGAACGCAACAGGAACATTCAGCACTGGTTGTGTTTCATCAACAAATACTGTAATTACAATTTCATTTTTACCGGTAAATTCAGCAAGCTTTGATGTAGTAGGCACACAACATTCTCCAGGTTCCGTGGTTAGCATTACCAGTTATGGAAATTCCGGCAATTGGAATTTTGGAGACGGAACTACAGTTACCAATGTTATTAATCCCACTCACATTTTCAATACCGGAGGAACTTATTGTATAAAAATGGTGACTCCGACCAACAGTGTAGGTTGTGCGGATTCATTAACGAAATGTATCGATGTTATTCAGCCTATCAGCATCAATATTCCAAATGTATTTACACCAAACGCTGATGGAATAAACGATGTGTTTAAGGCAAGTGGTACTGGAGTTTCAAGTTTCCATTGCACAATTTTAGACCGTTGGGGATTGCGTATGACTGAGTGGGATGGAATTGGTGGCGGTTGGGATGGTTATACAACAGCAGGAGTGGCAGCCCCTTCAGGCTCCTATTTCTATATAATAAAATACATTACCATCGATGGAAAATCGGAGGAAATAAAGGGTTATGTGTCTTTATTTAGATAAGTAGGAATTCAATCTCAATATTATTATAAGGTTAAAAAAAAGTATAAACGAGCTATTTCTCAATTGGACGGTTTTATTAAAAGCATTTAATTGGGTAAATTAGCGAAGCAAAATGAAAAAATATATTCTATATTTTTTATCGGCTTTTATCACTTTGTCACTTTCTGCGCAACGCGGCAAGGATGGCGCAGGTAACATTACTGCTGCTAATACAATTGTAAATGCTTATACCGCATTAACCGCTAACGCTAATACCGGTGCGACAAGTATTTCTGTTGCAAGCACTGCGGGTTATGCGATTGGTGATTTAATCATGATTATTCAAATGCAGGGAGCGAGTGTGAACTGCGGACGTGATACAATTTTCCCGGACTTTAACAGTTCTATTCCTACCAACACTACGTACGGTGCAATTACGAATTATAACAATGCAGGTAATTATGAATTCGCTCAAATTAACGCTGTTTTAAGTGCAACATCTTTTAGTTTAGATTGTGCGCTTCAAAAAAACTATACCGCTGCGGGCAAAGTACAAGTTATTCGTGTACCGCGTTATTCATCACTTAGTATTACCAGTGGATTTATTACTTGTCCGAATTGGAATGGAACTACAGGAGGTGTTGTTGTTGTTGAGTCGGAAGGAAATGTAACACTCACATCAACTCCATCATTCAATGTTAGTGGTACCGGATTTAGAGGTGGTGCTGTAGAAAACTCTTCCACATTAGCCGGCGCAACAAAGTTCGGGCATGTAAGCGGTGTGGAAGGTGCTTACAAAGGAGAAAGTATTGCCGGCGATACCATTCGCTACAAAGTATATTCAGGAGTTTTTTGCAGAGGATCTATTGCTAATGGCGGCGGCGGCGGAACCTCACACAATGCAGGTGGCGGTGGCGGATCTAACGGTGGTAATATTGCGGCATATACCGGATTAGGAAACCCAACAGCAGGATTTAACGCCGCATGGAATTTAGAATTTGCCGGTTTCGCTACAAGCACTTCGTTTGGTGGCGGACGCGGTGGTTATTCTTTTTCTTCTGCTAATCAAAACCCATTAACGATTGGTCCTGGTCCCGGAGCAGGTTGGGGTGGTGATGGTCGCAGAAACATGGGAGGCTTTGGTGGCCGACCGCTAGATTATTCATTAGGAAAATTATTTATTGGCGGCGGCGGTGGCGCCGGAGATTCAAATGATAACTATGGAACACCGGCAGGTAATGGTGGCGGAATGGTTTATGTGTTGTGTTATGGAAACATTTCGGGAGCAGGCACGATTTTAGCAGACGGTGGCAATGGTGGTAATACAATTACGGGAGGTTCATGTACCGGTCGTGATGGGGCAGGCGGCGGCGGCGGTGGAGGCAGCGTAATTCTAAATATTGTTGGAACTACTAACTTAACTGCACCAACCGCATTATTTGCGCGTGGTGGCGCAGGAGGTAATCAAAATTTTGGCGCGCCATGTTTTAATACGGAGGCTTATGGTCCTGGTGCCGGCGGAGGCGGAGGATATGTTGGTTATACAAATACACTTCCTGTTACGGCAGTAACCGGAGGCACCAATGGAATTGTTGCAGGTAACAGCGGACAAATCAGGAGTAATTTTCCTCCGAATGGCGCAACTATGGGAGGTGCGGGTTCAACTTCAATTATTCCAACCGCGAATACAATTACAGCAACATCAGCAGTTACTATTTGCGTTAACAACGCGGCCACTTTAAATGCCAATACAAATGCGGCACCTGCTACTATTTTGTGGTACCCAACTATTGCTGGCGGCAGTCCAATTGGTACCGGAAGTCCGTTTACAACATCCGTTATGACAACTCCCGGCACTTATACACTTTACGCAGGCTATTGTCAGGGAGGAACCTATCGTGTGCCTTCTGTGATAACTGTTATTACAGGACCTACACTAACGGTCAACAGCCCTTCTATTTGTGCTGCTCAATCTGCTACCTTAACAGCGAGTGGCGCAACCACCTATACATGGAGTACCGCTGCTGTTTCAAACTCAATTGTGACTAGTCCGGCAGCAACAACAGTTTATACGGTTACAGGAACCATTGCAAGTTGTACGGTATCCATAACCGCTACAGTTTCCGTTTTACCTTCACCAACAATCACTGTTAATTCTCCTTCCATTTGTAGCGGAGCAAACGCTACATTAACTGCGAATGGCGTAACAAATTATACATGGAGCACAGGAGCGAATACATCATCCATCGTTGTAAATCCGGCATCAACCACTGTGTATACAATTACAGGAAACAACGGTGCTTGTAATGCAAGTCAAACATCAACAGTCACAATTTCTCCTTCTCCTACAGTAACAGCAAATTCATCAACTATTTGTACCGGCCAATCAGCAACCATTACTGCAGGCGGTGCTACAAGTTATACTTGGAACACCGGACCAACGACTAACTCAATAGCAGTTTCTCCGGCAGCAACAACAATTTATACGGTGACAGGCAGTAACGGAAATTGTACTAACTCTACAACAGTGTCTGTGAATGTTGTGCCGAGCTTAACTGTGAGTGCTACATCAGCTACAATTTGTAATGGAAGTACTGCAACCATTACAGCTAGTGGAGCTTCAACTTATACATGGAGTACAGCTCAAGTATCCTCAAGTATTACACCTAATCCAATAACCACTACATCTTATACTGTTATTGGCGGAAGTGGAGCCTGTACAGGATCGGCAGTTGCAACGGTTGTTGTTAATCCTCTTCCGGTAGTTACAGCCACAACTTCCAATGCAGTTATTTGTTCGGGACAACAAGTTCAATTGAGTGCTGCAGGAGCAACGACCTATACATGGATGCCAGGCAGCTTAATCGGACAAACCGTTAACGTAAATCCTGCTGCCAGTCAGGACTACACCGTAACCGGTTCCGATGCAAATGGATGTTCTGCGATCGCAACAACCAGTATAACGGTCAACAACACTGCTACATTATCAGTTACTAATGCCACAGTTTGTGCCGGACAAACAGCCACCTTAACAGCAAATGGCGCTACAACTTACACATGGTTACCTTCCGGAACAACAGGAAGTTCTTTTACAGATAATCCTGCAGCTACTACAGTCTATACAGTAATTGGTGCCAATGGTTCATGTACAGCTATTGCAACGGCAACGATTGATGTGGGTTCTTCAGTATCTATCAGTATTAATCAACCAACCATTTGTTCGGGCGGAAGCGCTACGTTAACTGCTACAAGTCCGGCTACAACATACACTTGGAGTACAGGTGCTACAACCTCTAGTATAATTGTTAATCCTGCAACAACTACAACATATTCTGTAGCAGGAAATGCAGGAAGTTGCAGCGCTTCAGGTTTTGCAACTGTAACGGTTAACAGCCCTCCTACATTGACGGTGAGTGGTGTTACATCTATTTGTGCGGGACAAACAACCACACTTACTGCAGGTGGAGCAAATACCTATACCTGGTTACCGGGTTCTATTTCTGCTTCGTCGTTAGTTGTTGGTCCGGTTGCCAATACCGATTATACTTTAACCGGCACCGACGCTTTTGGATGCACTGCTATCACTACCGTTTCAATCACTGTTTCTGCAACAGGAACAATTAATATCACCGCTTCATCCGCTTCTGTTTGTCCGGGTGAAACAACAATATTAACGGCAAATGGTATTGCCCTAACATACACTTGGCTTCCAATGAATGTAAATTCAACAACAGTAGCGGTTACGCCATTAACCAACACAGATTATACTGTAGTATCTAATACAGGTGGGTGTTTTTCAAGTGGAGTGATAACAATTTACACTATTACAGCACCAGCCATTAATATTACAACTTCCGGAATTCCATTAGTGTGTAGCGGCTCTTCAGTTTCTTTAACAGGAAATGGTTCTACATCTTATACATGGATGCCTGGTAACATTAATGCCAATTCAATTTTAGTATCTCCTAATGTAACGACAACTTATACCTTATTGGCCGGTAGTGGTTCATGTACATCAACCGCAGTTCAACAAGTAAGTGTAACAAGTGCTTTAAATATTACAATATTACCTGGAGGCGCAACTACTGTTTGTGCAGGACAAAGTGCTACTTTTACCGCTGTCGGGGCAACGGATTATGTTTGGTTACCGGGAGGAACAACAGGAAATACTGTGACTGTTAAACCAAGTTCAAACACAACATATACAGTTGTGGGCGCAACAGGCTCTTGTGTGAATACAAAAACATTTGTGGTTAATGTATCGAAAGTAAATGCAGACTTTGCAATTATCGATAATCAAAATGATAATTTCAATGCCATTCAGTTTCAAAATTTATCTTCCGGTTTTACATTTCATCAATGGTATTTTAATAATGGAACAAATTCTGGAGCCTATGATCCAAGTGTGTATTTCGGTGAGCCCGGAACATACGTAGCTTGTTTGTACGTAAGAAATAATTTAGGATGTTCTGATACCTTATGCAAGCCCGTAACTGTTGGTTGTGCGGAGGGTGTTGTGTTTATTCCGAATACATTCACGCCAAATGCCGATGGATTAAATGACGTTTTCAAAATAGTAACTTTACCTCAGTGTATTAAGAAATATAACATTAGTATCTACAATAGTTGGGGGCAGAAAATTTATACATCCGATAAGTTTGAAGAGGGATGGGATGGCACCTTCAATGGTAAATTGGTAGATGATAATGTGTATGCGTACATTCTTGAGTACACTATGGACTCGGGGAAAGCCTATCGTAAAACCGGTCATGTTACCGTGTATAAATAATGACTTTTATTAGTAGGTCACGTTATTCTTACAAGCACATAAATGATTAATTTTGTGCCAGTATGCAAGAGTTCAGGGAAAGCCTTTTGATTTTAATTACCACGCCGATATACATCATTGTTATCGGTGGTGAAATACTTTACAGCTATTTTAAGCAAAGACATTTATATAGCACCAAAGGTGTTTTGGCGAATATTTATCTTTCAGCTCTCAACTTTACCTTAGATATTGTATTGCGTGGTGTTTGCTTATGGGTACTCAATTATTTCTTTCAATTTAAGTTTTTTGAAATTGAAAATGTGATTGCGTATTGGGCTGTGTTGTTGTTAGCCGAAGATTTCACGTATTACTGGTTACACCGAATTGATCATTACTGTCGGTTTTTTTGGGCGGTACATGTTACGCATCACAGCAGTGAAGAATTTAATTTAACAGTCGGATTTCGTTCTTCTGTTTTTCAACCTCTGTATCGATTCATTTATTTTATTCCCTTGGCTTTAATGGGTTTTAAAGGAATTGATATCATGTTCATGTATGCTGCTACGCAAATTTTCGGAATTTTAGTTCATACGCAAACAATAAAAAAGTTGGGATTTCTGGAGTACATCATTGTAACGCCTTCTCACCATCGTGTTCATCACGGGAGCAATATTCAGTATTTAGATAAGAACATGGGAATGCTCTTAATTATATGGGATAAATTATTTGGCACATTTCAGGCGGAAGATGATAAAGACCCTGTGAAATATGGACTCACTAAGAACATCGGAACTTATAATCCGTTCAATATGGTTTTTCATGAATGGAGAGAAATCTTTAATGATCTAAAAAAGCAAACTTCCTTTAAAAATAAATTAATGTATGTGTTTGGTCCTCCCGGATGGAGTCATGATGGGAGCACAAAAACATCTACGCAATTAAGACAAGAACTTCACCAAAACAAATAACATGAAGCGTTTATTATTTATCGGTTTAATTTTTATTTCCTGTCATTCGTTCTCGCAACTGTTGTGGCAAATTAATGCGGATACTGTTATCCAATATTATTACACCGACGGGGATGAATTTTCGGAATCGGAAATCAATCTCGATAAATGGAGTCATTGGTATGGTTGGGCGCGTAGCATCGCTTCCAATAAGGAACAACAGTATTATACCGATTTCATGCAAAATCATGAATTAAAAAATGGTTGCTTATATCTTAACGTGAATAAAAAAAGCGTGAATGCAAAATTGGTGGACTGGATGAATGACAATGATTCCATAAAGAGCGGCAAGAAATTTAACGGGTTAAATAAGCGCGATTTTAAGTATACAGCCGGAATGATTCAATCCAAGCGACAATTTAACAAGGGCTATTTCGAGATTAAATTTAAAGCACCTTCCGATAAAGGTTTGTGGCCGGCATTTTGGCTGTATGGCGGAACTCCCAATGAAGAGATTGATATTATGGAATTAAAGGGGGAGAGAGAAAATCAAACACACGTTGAAACCCATTGCCAGGGTTGTGATATGGTGAGAAATCCTATCGGACAAAAAAGAAGTTTTGGCGGATGGATTAAATTGGATGGAGATTTGGATAAGGAATTTAATATTGTTTCGGGATTGTGGGAGAATGATGAAGTGCGTTATTATATGAACGGAAGATGTATTGCTGTTTCTAAAGTGAAATTCGACAAGCCAAAAAATTTAGTAGCGAATGTTGCAGTGGCGGATGATAACGGTCCGTTTCATCCCGGTCCGGAAAAGGATGATACAAGTTTTGAACCAATGGTAATTGATTACATCAGAGTTTGGACAAAGGATGATGGGCAGGAAACACATTTAGTAGTAAACGCCAACGATAAGAATGCACCTCCTGCCAATACCGACGCGAAGAGCAAACCTAAAATGCTCTATGGAAAAAAGAAGGATCACGAAAAGGATGGTATTTTTGTTTCTTTGGTTTACTCTGATCAAAATACCTTTAAACTTTATTGCAATGGTTTAGCCAAAAAAGAAACCTATACCGTGAAGTTTTTATTGGGAACAGAAGTGATTTTTGAAAAAACAGGTTCTGATAGAGAGCTTGATATTCCTTATGGTATTAAGCCAGGATTAAAAATTGAAGTGGAGTGCAAGGGGAAGAAAGCCGAGAAGGTGTATTTAACGCGCTAATTCTTTAGCTAAAAAATTGGAGAAAGCAGTTGCGCCCGCTGTGTTAAAATGAGCCACGTCTTTCCAATAAGATTTGTTATTGAAAATAGAGTCGGGACCAACAATTACTTTACCCCATTGCTCGTACTCTTCTTTAAATGCCGGCAACTTGGTAGTGTTACCAAAGCTTGGCATAAAAATGAAATTAAGCTCGATGTTTTTCTTATCACATAATTTTTTTATTCGGCTAAGATAAAAACGGCTATAGCGGTATTCTAAAGCGTCTTTATCAATCGTTTTGTTTTTATTTAATTCTTCCTTGTAAAACTCTTCGAGTAATTCTTTTTCCATGACACGGTCAATATTGTTATAGCCGTGTAATTCGAGCTTGTATTTGTTTTTTTCTTTTTTCTCCAGGTTTAATTCACAACGGAGGTAATTTAAATTCATGAGTGAGTGATTGTAAATTTCAGAAGTTATTTTTCCGTTTAAAGCAGGAATGCCTTGCAGAATTTCACGACTGTTCGCTAAAAATGCAAACATGGGATGCGAAGTGGTAGATTCATCTGCACGCACTTCTACAAATATCTTTTTTAAATTATTGTTTTTAGAAAACTCCTTACATAACAAAAAATCCAGATTGCGCCCGAACCGACAATAACCTGCATTGTATAATCTCAATTTGTTTTTGCTATACTTATTGAGAGAATCTTCAATGAGTCCGTCGTTGATGCCATTCATGGTTTTAGAAGAGCCCACAAATAAATAATCCACTCCGACTGATTTAGTTTCTATACGCTTATAAAACAATTTACCCCTTGTGTCGCAATCTCCCTTAATGTAATTGTAACAAAATTCACGATCGGTATTTGTAAAGAAAATGATAGTCAGACCGACGATAATCGGCAAGCTAAACAAAAGTATTTTCTTTATAAATTGCTTCATTAAAACTGAAAGTAAATAAAATTTGGAGTGTTGTCGTAAACGCCTAGTAGCAAAATTAAAATTACAGCGTAATAGTAAGCGGAATATTTAATTAATTTTTTCGCAAAGAGGTTTTGAAAATAGCCTGGATTGATTTCGTTTATGCGTTCCAATATAAATACAACGGCTAAGGCGGTGAACAACAAAAATAATTTCAACCGACTGATACCAAGAAATATTTTCAGCAAGGAAAATTCACTGTGGAATATTTTGCCCATCACTTCATAGGCGTTTTCCATATTAACAGCTCGGAAAAATATTAATCCTAACGCAACAATCAGAAAAGTAAAAGTAATTTTAACGGGTTTGGGCAAATCAAATTTAAAATTGAACAACCGATTTAAGGCAGAGAGTATTCCGTGATACAATCCCCAAGCTAAAAAAGTTCTTGAAGCGCCATGCCATAAACCTGAAATCGCAAATACAAAAATGATATTGATGGAAGTTCTTAATTTACTTTTCTTATTTCCTCCTAATGGAATGTATAGATAATCTCTGAACCAGGTACTGAGTGAAATGTGTCTTCTTCTCCAAAACTCATTGATGTTTTGTGCGAAGTAAGGGTTGTTGAAGTTTTTAATCAGTTCAAACCCGAATAAGCGCGCTACACCTCTGGCAATATCGGTATAGCCGCTGAAGTCGCAATAAATCTGAAAGGTGAAACATAAAGTCGCGATAATTAAATCACCGCTGCCATAATTTTCAGGAGAAGCGAAACCTCTGTCGGCAATCACCGCCAGATTATCAGCCAATACCACTTTTTTAAAAAATCCGAAGAGCATCAGTTCCAATCCTTTTGCTGCTTGCGTGTATTTAAATTCTCTTCGGCGGTTAAACTGCGGCATCAGGTGATTCGCTCTTTCGATCGGGCCGGATAACATTTGGGGGAAGAAGCTACTGTAGCATAAATACGTTAATAGATTTTTCTCGGCAGGTGCGGTTTTACGGTACACGTCGATAGTGTATGCCATCGCCTGAAATGTATAGAAGCTGATGCCAAGCGGTAAAATAATCTGAAGAGTTAAATTGTCCGGATTACTCCCAATAAGATTCGCGAATTCAGTCACAAAAAAATTATAGTACTTAAAGAATAATAAAACGCTCAGATTTCCGGTGATGGAAAGAATGAGAAAAAATTTTCTTTTGCCGGGTTCTTCATGTTTTTCAATTTTTTGTGCAGCGTAGAAATCAATTAAAGAAGTGCCAATGAACATAAACAGGAATTTCCAGCTCCACCAGGCGTAAAAAAAATAACCCGCAAAAAGTAGTAATATATTCTGACGAGTGTTACTTTTGTTAAAGAACGACCAATAGAGGGCAAAAACCACTAAAAGGAAAATAACAAACTCTATGGTGTTAAAAATCATTTCTCGCTATTAAACAAATATATGGATTCACCCTCAATTCGGCATTTAAAATTACTCAAGGAATTGCTTTTGATTGAACGTGAAGAGGATTTTTTTCAATATAAGGAGCAGTTTTTAAAGGCGAATGTTGAAACGCGCCGTAAGAATGGTGTCACCTGGTATCCCATTCAAATATTAAATCAGGAATTAGGTTATGGCGATTTGTTACAGATCGAAGTTGAGCGCACCACGCATTTAGATGAAGCACATCAGTTCAGCACCGGTAAAAATGTAACTCTGTTTACCAATAAGGAAAAGGATGAAACCTATGAGATGACGGGTACGATCAAGCGTTCGGGAAAAAATAAAATGCTGATCATTTTGCATGGCGAGGAATTACCCGATTGGGCTTATGACGGTAAATTAGGCATCAATATTCAGTTTGACGATAACAGCTATACTGAAATGCAAAAGGCATTGGATATTGTTATCAATGCCAAG
This sequence comes from Bacteroidia bacterium, assembly GCA_016787445.1. Taxonomy (GTDB): domain Bacteria; phylum Bacteroidota; class Bacteroidia; order B-17B0; family Aurantibacillaceae; genus JAHEYG01. Next base: position 37,106 of record JAEUTQ010000060.1, on the reverse strand, counting down.
ATCCCGATAGCTATCGGGAGTAAATTGGCCGAGTTGCGCGAAATCATGCAGGGTGAAATGAATCCTTCATTTGAAAAGCCGGATGAATCTATTCTCATTCCTAATTTAAATTTATCACAAAACCGCGCCATTCGCCATGCTTTATCGGCGCATGATGTGGCGGTGATACATGGTCCGCCCGGCACAGGAAAAACAACCACCTTGGTGCAAGCCATTCGCCTGACATTACAAAACGAGAAACAGGTTTTAGTCTGTGCGCCTACAAACACCGCCGTAGATTTACTTACCGAAAAATTATTGGAGCAAGGGATAAGCGTTTTGCGTGTGGGACATCCGGCAAGGATATCCGAAGAATTAATTAATTCCTCGGTTGACGGACAAGTTCAAAATCACCAATATTACAAAGACATAAAAAATTTGCGCAAGAATGCGGAAGAGTATTTCCGTATGGCCGGAAAATATAAACGTGTGTTCGGAAAAGAAGATGCCGCGCAGCGTGCCGCATTTTATGCAGAGGCAAAGAACTGCATTAAGGAAGCGCGTTTATTGGAAGAACACGTGGTGAATTCTTTATTTGAAAGCGCGCAGGTGATATGTTGTACCCCTGTTACTTCTACTAACAGGGGATTGCAAAAGAAAACATTTCAGACTTTATTTTTTGATGAAGCGTCGCAGGCCTTGGAGCCCATGGTGTGGATTCCATTGATAAAATGTAACCGCGTTATTTTTAGCGGCGATCATTTTCAGTTGCCGCCTGTGGTAAAAAGCATTAAAGCGAAGAAAGAAGGGTTGGACATTACATTGTTGGACAGATGTATTAAGCTGGAGGGCGTATCCAGTTTGTTGACGCGGCAATACCGCATGCATAATGCCATTATGAGTTTCAGCAACGCTTATTTTTACAATAACGAATTAGAAGCAGATATTACGGTAAAGGAGGCTTTATTGGATGCCACATCAGAGTCGGATTTGTTGTCGTTGCCGGTAGAGTTGATTGATACGGCGGGATGCAGTTTTGATGAAGTGCAAAATCCGGAGACGCTCAGTTTGTTTAATACCGGCGAAGCGGATTTATTATACAAGCATTTAAATTTATTGTTAGAGCAATATGCTTATTCGTACCCTGCGCAAAAAATTTCGGTGGGAATTATATCACCTTACAAAGAGCAGATTGAATTACTCAAAGAAAAACTGAGTGAGCAAAATATGGAAGGAAAACCAATCGACCATATTTCAGTTAAAACGATTGATGGTTTTCAGGGAGAGGAGAGGGATGTGATTTATATTTCTCTGGTAAGAAGCAATACGGAATCTGAGATTGGTTTTTTGAGTGATATCCGAAGGATGAATGTAGCTTTAACCCGCGCCAGAAAAAAACTGGTGGTGATTATGGATACCGCCACCGTGGGCAATCACCCCTTCTATAAATCATTTATTGAGTATTGCGAGAAAAATAATTTTTACAAATCCGCATGGGAGTTTTTGTATTGATCATTTATCTGAACAAACTCAAGCTTCCTTTCAATTCAACATGCTCCTCGTTTTTATCAAAACTAATCACATAAAAATACACGCCTGCCGAACATTCAATTCCTGCCGAGGTATGACCGTCCCATTTTGAATTAGGAGTATTTATATCAGGATTTGTAGAATAAACCAACAAACCCCAACGGTCATAAATGTGCATTTGGAAATTTTTAATGTATTTAGTGTTGCTGAATTTTATGCCCCATGTATCATTTATATCATCGTAATTGGGCGTAAAAACATTAGGAACGGTATAAGTTGGGTTGCAGTCATCAACTGTTACTTGTACGCTGCTTGCTGTGATTAAATCACATTCCTGACGAATTAAATTATATGTAGTAGTTGTGTTTGGGTTTGCGAAGGGCGTAGCGCAATTAGTACAACTTAATCCTATATTAGGCATCCAATTATAACTTGTATAAGCAGAGCTATCGGGTGTGCCGATTTGAATTATATCTCCATCACAAATTAATTGATTCATTCCGGCATTAGCAATAGTAGTAGGTGTTTTAACCACTACTAAAACACTATCCGTAGTTGTTGCGCTGCATTGTACTTTTGTTAAATAATATTTGGTTGTTACTTGTGGTTTTGCAATGGGGTTAGGACAATTGCTACAACTTAATGCCGCCATTCCTGCAACTGTACTACTCCATGTGTATGTTGCAAACTCTGTGCTATCTGTACCTAAAACAATACTGTCACTCACACATCGGCTAACTAATGTGTCATTGACGGAAGCATTAGCGGAATTGATTTCAACGATTGATACGTCGTCTACATAGTAATAAGACCCGTCATTATATATTTGATTAATTAAAGGTTTAACTTGAATAGCATTAGTATTGTTATCATCCCTAAAATTACCAATTGTAAAAAAGCGAAATGAGTTACTAGAGGTATAAGTACTTTGGATTTGAATCCAATTAACAGTATCAGATAAGTGTGAGCCAATTTCAAAATCTGGAGTAATTGGGATTAAAGTTGGCATAGCCCAACCAGAAACAATCGAATCATTGCTAAAATAATAACCTAGATTTGATGTTGTAAATCGGCTTATTTCAGCGAAACTAACATAAAATGTTATACAATAAGTTTTAGTATTTGTGATTGGTTTTATTAATCTATTCTTAATATACTCCCTATAATCTGTTGGATTTTTATTAGAGTATATGCCAAGACCTTGATACGCATTCCCGCTTCTGGGATATTGAAACCCAAATCTATTGCTAGGTATTGTAATAATTGAAGCGCTTGGAATGGTGTTAGTAAATGAGTTTGAACATGTGTTAAAATAATCTGAGCTACCACCTAATGTTGGCTTGAACCATCCGTTTGCGAAATCAATTTGAGATGGAAAATAGGGACATTGTATAGTGTCTTCAAAGGAACCGTTTGTTATTTGATTTATTATTGGTTGAGCTTTTATGGTATAAATCAGAACAAAACAGAGAAGGGCAATTGCTGCCCCTCTCTGTTTCGAATTCATATTAAATTGTTCCTTATTCACTATTTGCTTAAAACTAGTTTATCTGCTTTAATAACTACATTATTTTGAGTTATTTTATAAAGATAAGTACCATTGTTTAACGAAGAAACATCAACTTTAGTTTCATTCTCGTTTAACTTTTGGCTCATTACTTTTTTGCCGATAACATCATATACCTCAAAGATACAATCTTTAAGCGATACTGTAACAGTTAAATTACCATTACTAGGGTTTGGATAAACCATTGTTTGAATTGCACTTTGTGAATCATTAATGCTATTAGCAAACCTACTGAAGTTATTAAACTCTTCAGGGATATTGTTTTCACAAGAGTTATAATAATTTGTACTGTCGTTCCAATTACGTACCAATCCACGAGCTTCATAAACCGCTAAGCCATCGGTAAAAGGACAAAGCTGCGCTAAACTATGTAAGTCATTAATCTGATTGGCTGTAACTAAACTATCATCTTCAACAAATACACAATAGATAGCGTTGTAGTTTTTTAAGTTCAGCTCTTGATTATTTGCTGTGCTGATTGAACTATTCACTGATTTCGCTTGATTTAATACGGCTTGATTTTTAGTAGAAATATATTGTTCAATCAAACTATCCACAAGGCGGAAATTATTTTCGTTCGCACCTTTAATGACTTTTCCGGTTACGTTTGAAATCTCAGGAAGTAAAACCTGTTTCTTCACATACTTTTCAAACTGTACCAAGTCTTCATTCGGGCTATTTGAATTTTTCGTACCCTTAACTCCTTGTGAAGCCAGTCGACTTGTTTCCCAACACGTATAGTCCGTTAAAGTTGCGCTTGTATTAACAGGAACCATTGGTAAAGAGAAATCCAATCCACCTGGAACGGTATTCACTTGTGGTGTATAGTCGGCTGCATTTTTAATTGCATCATAAAAAGTTACATATTGAGTAGGATTCCAGTTTGAACCAGCTTGACAACGCGTATCTGCACCACTAAAATCACCCCAAATAATATCTGCCATTTCGTATGAACTACCGTTCCATCCACCAATGTCGCCAGTTTGAGCTGAGTTATCTTGCCAAACTCCGTATAAGCAAGCGTCAGTACCGCCTGTTTGGTTTAATGTGTTTTTGTAATTAAAGGTTGGATAGCAATAAGCCTGAAACTTCATACACGCACTAACTTTACTAATCGTATTACATTTATAGGTATTTTGAATACTTGCGTTAGCGAAAGTACCAAAGGTATTCCAACTTGCGCTGTTAGTAGGATTACAAGTGATAGCATTACCTTTTACTAAACTGTTTTCAACGTTATCGAACCATACAGCAGCGTTGTAGGTACTTGTTGTAACAGGTTTAGCAATTTGAATAGTGTTATTAATTACACGTATGTTTTTAGCGTTACGTGCAAACACTCCATTTAAGGTTCCCGCGAAGTTATTCGCGTTAACCGTATAACTTGCGTTAGCAGGTTTATTGATTTCATCAATGTAAATATTTGAATTGTTTGTGTATGTGGCTGGCGACTGAACTAAAGTATTGCTCTTTACAGAAGCAGAAATACTTTGATTATTGTAACCATAAAAAGCATAAGCGGCGGTTGTATAACTGTTATTAGAAACAACCACAGTTTCTGTATTTACACTTGTTGCATTCCAGTTTTTAATTGCAACACCATAACGACTAATCGTTTTAAAATCATTATAGCTTACGTCCACAACCCCGCCGTTTTCAGCTACAACCGCGTCTAAAATGGTTGTAGTTGTGCCAAAGCCAAAGATGTTTTTATAATAGGATGTTGGAGAACTACCGCCACCCAATTGACCAACTTTGGTTGATGTTGTGCTTGGTGAAGCGCTTCCGTCGTTATGATAAACGGCACCTAAAGTATTTCCAACACCTGTATTGATAATGTTACTGTATTTGCCATTAATAAGCAAGATTTTAGAATTTGCGTTATACACACCTTCGTTTATGTAATCAAACATATTACTGTATTTATCGTTATCTGATTGGGAAACGGTTGAAACACCACCAACTTTAAAATCAGGTGTAAGTGTACTTGTAGAGACTAATCCATAAAACGCAATTCCTATATTAGAGCGTATTGTGTTAGCTGTGATACTATAAGCGGTTGACCCTAGCAATTTAGCCGGCACTTTAGAAGATAGTGGAAGCAAAGTTGAATTGTACTGTGTGCCAACCGCAAAGTTGTGCAATGCCGCCGAAATAGTTCTTGAAGTAAATATACTACCTGTTATTGTGAAACTGCCTGTATTCATTGAACACATTCCCGCAATAATCGAAATATAATTCTTGTCATATACAACATTGTGAGAGGTAAACTTAGGATGAGAGCCAATGAATGAAAAATATCCAATATTTACTCCTATATAAGCGTCTTCAATAAATGAATTTGTAATGTTTAATTCTGCTTTGGAAATTATACCTCCCCAAAGTTTACCGCAACCATAAAACCATGAACGGTCGATGTTAGTTTTGCTATTTTGGACGATATGAACGTCTTCATTTACCGAAACGTTACAAAGACTAAAAGTTAGCGGTGTGTTTATTGTTAATCCACCGATAATGGTAAGAGTATTTGTAACAACTGAATTTGTAGGGGCATTAATGAGTCCTGTATAAACATTACCTGACGTCATAGTATTCCACCCAATGCCGCCTGTTGCTACAACTGTTGCGTTTTTCAAACTGATATTGCCTGAGTTGCCATTGGTACAGCAAGAAGCTGGATAAATTCCAATTGTTTGAGAGTAAACTGAACAGCCAATTGGTGTGCTACCTGTAACTGTGTATACAGTAGCAGAGCTTGGTGAAACCACAACATTTGACCCTGTCATAGCACCAGGATTCCAAGTATATGTATTAGCTCCTGTAGCTGTAAGAGTAAATGATTCTCCTGTACAACCTGTAGTTGATGTTGCCGCTACCTCAATTTGATTATATTCTCGGATAGAGACGTCATCTAAATAGTATGCACTATGTTTTTGCCCAGGACTATAACTAATCGGACCTGAACAATCGTAGGGACTGAAAGGAGCGGCTGTATAATAATAAGGTAAACTAATTGCCCCAATAAACAAAACATCTTCTCCACCATAAGCAGTATACAGTATACTATATTTAGTCCAATTCAAACCTTGTGAAGTAGTAGTTACGTAATAGTTTGAAGACTGATACTGCGGAAACGATGATTTTTGTAGGTAAACACCAACATTATCTGAATTATAGTTTGACTTCGAACTTAAAGCAAGATAAAAGGTAATTTCATAGGTTAAACCAGCTTGTAACGAGGTTGTAAGTACCGTTCCTATGCCCTCCCACCAGTTGCTTTGGCCAAAGTTTCTTGCAATAAAATGAGTACAATTTGAGCCTGTGTTTGCTGATGGTAAATTTCCTCCAACATTACATGGTATATCTACATCAACTCCTCCTGCTGTCGATAGTAAATCGGGAGTAGTAGAAGGATTTGTATTATTCCATCCGCAAGCTAAGGATACTTGATTCTGAGCCGTAGGTGGAGAGATAAGGTTTTCAAAACTTCCATTACATACATACTCACATACATTTACGGTTGAGCACGGCGTGCATTGGGCACTTGCCCATAAAGACCCAGCCGCGAATAGCGCAGTGAGCCATTTTTTTGTTTTTGTTTTTCTCATTGATTTGATTTTTTTGTTATTATTTGAGGACTTGTTTGTTTTATTTTTTTGAAAAGGTATTTCATTAATGTAATCTTTGTTTTAAAATCATATAACTGTTACGTTATCTTATATATCCGGCAACTTTTATTTCATGTTGGAATTAAAGTCGCCTATTTACTAGAGTTTAATGAAGTCGGTTTTGGTTTGATCAAGAATACAAAAAATAGAGATTGCTTTTACACGTAAAAACACCCAAGATTTGTAGTTATAATTCTACAAAGTATTTTATTGCCGATTATACACAGGTTTTTATGAGCCGACCGATCTTATTCGTTGATTCCAAAATAACCAATAGAATCAACAGCAAACATGAACCGCATTAAAACAAAAAATCCCGAGCACAACCCGGGATTTTCAATTGAGAATATTTAAAAAATTATTTCTTCAACATCACATCTTTTACCAAAGAGTAAGTTTCTTTAGCGCCTAATTTTAATTCAACCACTTCAACTGCGTCTTTAAATCCTTTTTTCTTCGCTGTGATGGTATATTTCATTCCGCCTTTTAAGGTGATGAAATATTCTCCGTTTTCATTCGTAGCAGTGCTTCCAACTTTAGCTCCCGCTTCATCCGTAAATTCTACATCTACTTCAGCCAATCCGTAACCTTCGTAACCATCACGCACAGTTCCTTTTAAAATACTTAAACCATTATTACTTTTTACTTTGCCGTCTTTTTCCAATACAGCATAATTACTTAAATCTACCATGTAAATATCGCTTTCTCCCAAGCCTCCATCTCTGTTACTTGCAAAATAACCGGTTTGTGCATCAGCGCTTACTACAAATGGTCCGTCGCGTTTTTCGCTATTGATCGGATAACCTAAGTTAACCGGCTTGCTCCACTTACCGTTTTCAAATACGGTTTTAAAAATATCGTAATCGCCCATGGAGCCTTTTCCGTTAGAGCAGAAGAATAATGTTTTTCCGTCCGGCGCTAAGAATAAACCTACTTCATCAAAAGGAGTGTTAATGTCGGTTCCTAAATTCACCGGTTTGCCCCATTCGCGTTTTGAAATTCTTTCGGCCATCCAAATATCAGAGCTGCCGCTACCACCCGGGCGCTCACTAGTAAAAAATATTTTTTTACCATCCGGCGAAATACAAGCGCCACCTTCCCAATAGCTGGTGTTAATTGGCTTGGCTAAATTTTCAGGTGTACGCCATTTACCGCTTACGATTTTAGACACATAAACATCTCCACCACGTGATTGGGGATCTTTTAAATCATTTTTGTAAATGTAAATCTGTTTACCGTCAGCCGAAATACTTGTACAAGCATCATGCGCATCGGTATTGATAGAGCCCGGTACACCATCAGCGGTTTTCCATTTTTTAGCTACTGTATCGAAATCGGAATAATAAATATCCTGGAAAAATTTTCCGTCACCTTCCACATCAACAGGTGCATTAGTAGTTTCAGGGCGGCGTGTGTTAAATACCAAACGCATACCGTCAGCTGAAATAGCAGGAGACTGATCATCATACTTACTGTTGATCTCCGGACCCATATTTTCAATTTTTACTTCAAGCGGTGCGGCAATTAAAGTTTTAGCTGTGTTACATTGATCAATATAAACATCTGCGTCTTGTTCTTCCGATTCTTTTGCAGTGGCTTTACTTTTATAAGCTTGTAATTCGGTTAAAGCTTCATCATACTTTCCTTTTAACTGGTACACGCGACCTAAATAATATTGCGATTGATATTTAATATCTCCGTTTTCTTTGGCTTTCAAAAATGTTTCTAAGGCTTTATCGTAATCTCTCAACGTAAAGTGACATTCGCCCACGTGATGCAATACGGTGGCATCTTTTGGGTTTTTAGTGAGAACTTCCTTATAAATATTGAGAGCCTCCACAACTTGTCCACCTAAGAATTTTTGCTTGGCAAGCGCCATTTTTACCTGGTCGCCGGCATCCAAAGGCTTTCCGAAATAGCTGTTGGCTAATAATAAACTTAATACTAAAAATAGACTTCTTCTTAACATCATTATATTGGTATTTTACCTAGTAAAAATAAAAAATATTATCAATATAGCAGCGAAAATCAAATAATTAGTATATTTAAGGGTATAAATTATGGGTATGAAAAAGGTCATTTTTGCTGCAATTTTAGCTTTAACAGTTTTTTCTTGTGTAAATAAGGTAGGTCTCCCTCCAAAAGAGGTAGTTGTAACTCCGGATGCCTGTGATTCTATTAAATATTCAGTAGATATTCAGCCTTTGTTAAGTGCTCGTTGCGCGGGTTGTCATTCTGCCTCGCCTAATTTTGCGGTTTATGCCGATACAAAAGCAAAGGTAGATGACGGAACTTTTAAGAACCGTGTTCTTACGCTAAAAGATATGCCATTAGGCGGACCGGCATTAAGTCAATCTGACTTAGATAAAATTAAATGTTGGTTAGATAAGGGAGCTCCTAATAACTAGGCTTTAATCCCCATTAACTTAATTACTTTTTCTACATCTTCCGGTGTATCGATACAATGACTATCGTGCAATGTTTCTGCACATTTGATTTTGAATCCGTTTTCAAGCCAGCGTAATTGTTCCAGTGATTCTGCTTTTTCAAGAGAAGAAGGTTGAAGTTTAGTCACTTTCTCCAATACATCCTTACGGTAAGCATACATACCCACATGACGGAAATAATTAAAATGTTTGTGCCATTCTTTTTCATCTACACCTTTTATGAATGGAATAACCATGCGACTGAAGTAAAGCGCTTCGTTGTTCGTATTCAAAGTAATTTTTACTTCGCCTTTATCAAATAGAACAGCATGGCTATTGCATTTAATCATGAGGGTAGCCAATTCGGTGTTTCCGTCGCAAATATTGGCCAGTAAATCAATTTGTGAAGGATCGATAAATGGCTCGTCACCTTGGATGTTGATGATGTAATCAAATTCTTCTCCGAAGTTTTTATAAGCTTCAAAACAACGGTCGGTACCACTCGGATGCTCTGCTTTAGTCATTACAACCTTGGCGCCAAACGACTGAGCATGTGAGGCAATACGTTCATCATCTGTTGCAATAACCACCGATGAGAGCTTTTTGCTTTTACTGGTTTGTTCATAAACTCTCTGTAGCATGGTTTTACCCATAATATCAATTAATGGTTTTCCGGGGAAGCGGGTGGAAGCATAACGAGCGGGAATAATTCCTAAAATTTTCATTTGCGCTGTTTAATTAAAAAACTTAGGATTAAATTTATGGAATATTTTGTGAGAAGGCTTCTTATTATATTCTTTTTTATTTACAGTTTAGGCGTAATAGCTCAGGATATGCGTCCTGCTAAAGTTATTACAGAAATGCTCGACTCCATAAGTCACATGAAAACCGTGAGGTTTAAAGTGAAGGCTCTAGAACGAACTGAAAGCGGTTATATTTCGGCGGTATCTGTTTCCAAAATTAACATTAAGCCGCGTCAGTTATACTTTGTAAATCCTGAAAAAAAATTAGAGATACTTTATGTAACGGGTAAATACGATAACAAAGCTGTGGTGAAGCCCCATGTGTTTCCGTATGTAACCATGCATTTAAGTCCTTCGGGGAATATCATGCGAAAAAATCAGCATTATACTATTCACGAATTAGGTTTTGATTTTATCGGACGAACCATTGCTTTGGCCATTAGTAAGGAAAAAGAAAACATGCTGAAAAGTCTTTCTTACATTGGGAAGCACGAAAAAAACGGGTATCAATGTCACATGGTTGTTTATGAATCGAGTGCATTTAATTTTTTTACCTATGAAGTTGGACCTAAGGAAACCGTTACAACAATTGCGGCCAAGTTTAATGTGAATGATTATTTACTCCGTTTTAAAAATAACTTATTTAATGATTTCGGTTACATCAAACAAGGCACCAAATTACAGGTGCCTAATTATTATTGTAAGCGAGCTGTTTTGTACATTGATGAGAAATCGATGTTACCAGTGAGTGTAAGTATTTATGATGATAAGGGATTGTTTGAGTGTTATGATTTTTATGACATCATCTTAAATAAACCCATCGATCCTGCTGAGTTTACCAAGGAGTACAAAGATTATCACTTTTAGATTTTGGTTTCGCCTATTGCATTATTGGATACAGTGTAGTAAACCGGCTTGATACTTCTTCTTAGTTCAATATAATTTTTGTATTTGTCGGAGTAGCCGGTGCGCTGCTTTATCACTTCATTAAATAATCCGTACGCATCAATCAGTGTTTCGCAAATATGGCGAACCGGGTTAGAGCCGGCTTCGGCGTAAATGATAATATCGGCTAATTTATTTTTGATGACGTAATTGGCGAAGTGCGGAGCTGAATGTCGCGCAATAAAAATCCGCAAGCCACATTCTTTGGCAATGCTTAAATCCAACACATCATCAAACACAAAGGCCAATTGATTTAAAGTACAATTGTGCGTGAGGCAAAAGTGACGAGCTGCATCAATCTTATTAGCTATTTTAAAATAGTTTGCATGAAAGCATTCGCGATTGGTGAAAGTAAATGCCGCTTTGTTGTTTTCGCCGGAAATAATGGCGGTTAAAGGGTGATGAGAATTTTTTAAATAATAGGCAAAACGCAAAAGATTAGTCCCCATCGAATCAATTTCGTTGAATCGGCTTTGCAATTCAAAATCTTTTTCTCCGTTGGTAAAAACACCATCCCAATCAAACACAAATGCTTTTACAGCGTTTAATTTTTTTGTGAGAACTGCTTTTGTGCAGAGTAGTTTAAGTGATGTGTTTTTCTTTGCCATTTTATTTTAAAAAGAAAGCCGCACTGAGGCGGCTTAAGTTTATCCTTTCATATCTTGTATATCGAGCATACCTACAGGTTTTCCTCCGTCGGTTACTACAATCGTATCTACATTTGTTTTCTTGAATAAAGAATTTGCTTCATTCAATAATACATTTCCGTCGATTGAAATTGGCTCACGGTATTCAAGGTCAGATAATTTTTTATTTAAAACATCGCGTCCTTTATCCATGATTAATTTTCTTAAACCACCATCGGTAAACACACCTTTAATGCTACCATCGGCTTTTGTTACAGTTACTGCGCCGTAACCAAATTCTGTCATTTTAATAATAGCATCAGTTAAAGAAGTATTTTCGCTAACCACCGGATTAATTCCTCTGATTGCTTCTTTTACTTTTACCATCATTAAACGTGTATCCATAATGAATTGATCGGTTCCAACAGTTGTGAAGTTGTTTTCGGTTAACTGCTTCATCACTTTTAATGGAACTGTAATGGTGTGTACACCTATGTTTATAGCATTTCTTACGTGCTCAGCATGACGAACAGAAGAGAACATGATCTTTGTATCATAGCCGTATAAATCTACAGCATTAACACATTGTTCTACTAATGCTAATGCATCATGACCTTGATCTTGTAAACGACCAACAAGCGGACACACATAAGTAGCGCCGGCGTGCATTGCCATATAAGCTTGTTGTAGCGTGTAAACTAAATGTACGTTTACTAAAAGTCCTTTATCGCGAAGTAATTTACAAGCACGAACACCTTCTAAAGAAACCGGAATTTTAAATACTGTTTTGTTTTTATCTAAACCCAATGCTAATTGACGCTCTGCTTCCGCTAGAATTTCTTCTGCAGTGTTACCTAAAGCTTCAATCTGAAGTACCGGTACCATTTTGCTTAATTTTACAATGGTTCCATCAATATCTGTAATCCCTTCCTTTTGCATAAAGGTAGGGGTGGTAGTTAATCCGTTTAAAAAGCCTAATTTAAATCCTTCTTCAATTTCCTTTAAATTGGCTGAGTCTAAGTATAATTCCATATTAATTAAATTTTCAAGTTCAAAGAAACTAAAATTTTAGCGTATAAAAAAGAAAAGCCGCCTTTTTGGGGCGGCTTTATATTAAGAGTGAGGCAATTACTTGTTAATTACCATGCGTTTAGTGATTTTAGACTCACCTGCATTTAAGGTAACAAAGTAAATACCTGAATTTAAACTTCCGCAATCGAAATTCACTTTATGTTTACCCGGAGCAAACTTTTGTTCGTTTCCGCTATAAACTAAAGCGCCAAGGCTGTTATAAATCTGAACCTTTACGGCACCTTCGTTCTTTAAAGTAACGTTAACAAAAGCATTGGTGTTCGCAGGATTTGGAAATACATCGCTGGCACTTTCAATTACCGATTTGTTTTCGCTTACATTTAAAAACGAATTGTATCTAACAGTAAATGATAAAGTATCATTAGCGTTATTTACGTTATAAAGTTTATATCTTACGGTGTACAGCCCTTGAGTTGTACCCTCTACTAAATCAATAAAAAAAGACTGACCGACATTATCAGAAGTGTCGCTTGGGGCAAGAATTGTATAATCTGAACTTGGTGCAGCGTTTACGTTGCTAGTAAAGCATGTCCAGCCAAAACAAAAATAGGTGTCAGGAAAAGATCCGCCACCATCTAATTTTAAAGGAGGATTTTGATATATTACAGTTCTCTCCACACCAACAGTAACGGTAGTCACAGATGTGTTAGTGAAACCTATTTTAAGAACAGTTACTGTGGGCGAATTTGTATTTGTTGTAATTGATGTAGTTTGGTGTATTTCGTCACCATTAAGCACAGGCCCAATAATCGTAGTGCCCTTTTGAAAAGCAGACAAGCTTTGCCCGAATGCAATAGCAGAAAAAGTAGTTAGAATTAAAGTGTAGATTTTTTTCATGCGTTATTTTTTTAGTAATACAAATTTAAAAAACAAAAGCCGACCTTGGGCCGGCTTTTGCCAATAATTGTGTTAATTATTTAGAAATAGTTAATTTCTGAGTAGCGCTACCTTTTGAAGTAGACATATTGATGTTGTATAAACCGTTTGCCCAGTTTTCAGTATTTAAATTGATGTTGTGTGAACCTGCATCAAAAGACTTAGTTTCATTATACACAACTTGACCTAAAGCGTTAACGATAACAATGTTTACGTTTTCGTTTTGAGCCATTTCAATATTGATGTTAGCAGCGTTAGTAGCAGGGTTCGGGTAAACATTTACATTAGAAATGTTGATACCTTCAGCACCGATTCCTGCCGTAACAGATGACTTATACCATTTGTTTTCGCCGGAACCGTACATACCATTGCTGGTGATGATATTTGTTCCGCCTGATTTTAAGATATAGTTACCTGCACCAGCACCAGCATTGATACCATCACCATAAGAATCTCTTACAATTAACTTATAGCATTTAGCTTGATTAATCACAAAAGTGTGAGTGTGTAATTGAGTACCATTAGCACTTAATAATGGGTAAGTACCTAAAGCGATAGTAGCACCCGGAACCGCCGTCATTGTTTGCTCATCATAAACACCCCAAGAAATTTCATCGCCGTAACGGTCTTGAGTGAAATCCATTTGCATGTTCAACATGTTAGCAGTAACTGTAGTTAAAGGAATGTTGTTTTTTGCCACTACATCGTTTGCTGTATTTTGGTCAGCTGAACCGTTGATTGAAACAACACTTATAGTTAAAGAGTTGGTGGTTACTGGCGAGAAATTAATTGTTGGTAATTGGATTGGAGAAGAAGTCGCTAAAGCGTTCACTGAACCGGTCCAGGTAAAGTTAGTTGGAGTGCTTCCGTTTATTGAATAAGCAAACACTGCAGAAGTAGCAGTAACGCTTCCAGAGTTAGTAAATTTAAATGTACCATTTAATTTAGCATCACAAACTTGAGCATCGGTAACTAAATTTACCGGAGCAAGATCTAATGCATTCGGAATACCAGTGATAGTGATTGGTCCGTAAGCAGCAGTTCTGATTTGAGTTTGACCATCAGCAACAAAAGCAATTAATTCAAGGTTACCTAAATTACATACGTTTGTGTTTGTACCTGCACCAAAAGTTGATGGAACGGTATAAGTAATAATCGGACTAGTATAAGTGCTACCTACAGTTGTTGGAGCAACAGGAATACCGAAAGAACCTGTAGTAATTACGTCACGTAACATGTGTTGGTGATTGTAAGTGCCATCAGGATTAGTCATGGCAGGGTAATAAACAGCACCGGAAGTTTGTGGGCCAACAACCCAATTCTCCAATAAAGCAATGGTTAATGAGTTCGTTGGAGTACCACTGTTTGCTGTATAATAAACTTGTGCCTGGACTTGTAAAACACGAGTCACCGCGTTTAATGTACCTTGTAAAGCAACGTTAACGCAAGATGTTTGTGATAAGATAGTGTTAACGTTAGTTGCCCAAGCACTGCGGCTGTGAGCCATAGCACTTCCTGAGAAGATGTTACGGTTAATTGCTCCGGTTGGATAACCTGTAATACCCATTCCAGGCATTCCAGCGATTGCATTACCGTCTGCAGTTCTGTAATCAGGCTGAGTTCCGCTTGGTGTAGCATAACCACCTGTATGGATGTTTACCAAAACAACATCACCGGCTGGTTTAGAAGCCTGAATCTGTTGTGCAATTTTATGTCCATCCGGACAGAATTGACAGTTAATACCGGTAAACTCTTCTAAAACAGCCTTTCTGTTTTGAGGAGCAGTGCTTACCGGAAGCTGAGCAAACATAGAGCTAACTGCTCCTGCTGCTACAATCGTAAGTAATTGTTTTTTCATTTGTATTTAGTTATTTGGTTTTTAAATTTAAATTGGTTTAGTAAATGTAATTAAAACAAGATACAAAATCAATCTTTCAGCAATATTATTTATAGGATTAACTCAAAACAATCATTCATATACGCCAAAATTGGATTCCTATTTTTAGCATCATTAGATTCCAATCTGTTAAATTTTAGCTACTTTTGCTCTAACAAAATGGCAGAAGGGACGATTTTAGATGGCCTTTTAGATTTTAAGGATTACAACATTAAGCCACAAAAAAACCAGGTTTTTTCGGGTTTAAGGGGCTCTTCTATTGCCTTTATTGTAGCATCTGCTTTCAAAAAGCAAAATCAAAACTACCTTATTATCTCGTCTGATAAAGAGAAAGCTGCTTACCTGTTTAATGATTTACAGGCACTTATAGATGAAGCGAAGGTTTTATTTTTTCCTGAGTCGCAGCGCTCGCCCTATCTTATCGAAAAAACAGCCAATGCCAATATACAAGAGCGAACGGAAGTCTTAAGCCATTTAGTGAGGGATACCTTTAAAGGCATCATGGTTACTTACCCGCAGGCTCTCACCGAAAAAATCACCACTAAATCACAACTTAACACAAACACGCTTCAAATTAAAAAGGGTGAAAAATTAAGTATTGATTTCATTCAGGATTTTCTAAACACGTATCACTTTCAGCAATCGGATTTCGTTTTTGAACCCGGACAATATTCCATACGCGGCGGGATAATTGATATTTATTCTTACGCCAACGAATTTCCTTTTCGTTTAGAATTGTTTGGTGATGAGGTGGAATCCATAAAAACTTTTGACCCTTCGTCGCAACTCTCAAATACCCGTCACGATTTTGTGACTATCATTCCAAATATAAATTCAGCACAATTAACGGAAAGCCGCAGTTCCTTATTCGACTATTTTAATAACGAATGCATTTTATTTGTAGAAGATAAATTATTCGCGGCCGATGCCATCGATAAATTTTATTCGAAGGCTGAAGAGGAGTTTTTAAAATTGGAAGGAGAAATTAAACATCTCCCACCGCAAGAATTATTTATTTCCAAACACGAATTTGAAAAGAACACCGCAAAATTTACCTGTGTAGAGTTCGGAAGCAATGTTCTTCAGCAAGAAATTACATTTACGTTTAATCAAAGTCCGCAACCCACTTTTCACAAAAACTTTGAGATGCTCATTAATAATCTCAAAGAAAATAAGGCTAAGGGCTACAAAAATTATTTTTTAACGGATAATGCCAAACAGGCCGACCGATTGTTTACCATTTTTGATGACATGCTAGCGTCTGAGCACCGCGACCATCAAACACTCATTCAGCATCTACCGTTAAATATTCATGAAGGTTTTGTTGATCACGATTTAAAAGTGGCATGTTACACGGATCATCAAATTTTTGATCGCTACCATCGTTTCCGTTTGAAAGAAACAAAGCAACGAACGGCACAATCACTTACCCTTAAAGAAATATTGGGTTTGATGCCGGGTGATTTTGTTACGCACATCGACCACGGTATTGGACGATTCGGAGGATTACACAAACTAACTGTTAACGGCAAAACACAAGAGGTCGTACGATTAGTGTATAAAGACAATGATATTCTTTATGTAAGTATTCATAGTCTGCACCGTATCAGTAAATACACCGGAAAAGAAGGAAACGTTCCGCGCATAGATAAATTAGGAAGCACCACCTGGGCGACTTTAAAACAAAAAACAAAACGAAATGTAAAGGAACTGGCTTTTGACTTAATTAAGTTATATGCTACACGTAAAGCACAACCCGGTCACGCATTTCCGAAAGACAATTATTTGCAACACGAATTAGAGGCTTCGTTTATATATGAAGATACCCCTGATCAGGTTAAAGTAACGGCAGATGTTAAACGCGATATGCAAAAGCCTCACCCTATGGACCGTTTGGTGTGCGGTGATGTAGGTTTTGGGAAAACAGAAATTGCCATTCGCGCGGCATTTAAAGCTGTATGCGATAGTAAGCAAGTGGTGGTAATGGTGCCAACAACCATTTTGGCGTATCAGCATTTTAAAACATTTAGCGAACGCTTAAAAGATTTTCCGTGTAAGGTAGATTACATAAACAGATTTCGTAGCACGAAAGATCAAAAAGAAATTATA
This sequence comes from Bacteroidia bacterium, assembly GCA_016787445.1. Lineage (GTDB taxonomy): Bacteria > Bacteroidota > Bacteroidia > B-17B0 > Aurantibacillaceae > JAHEYG01. The sequence continues at coordinate 19,648 of JAEUTQ010000060.1, read as the reverse complement.
AAGCAATTGAATGATGGTAAAATTGATATCATCATAGGAACCCATCGTCTCGCGGGAAAAGAAGTGAAGTTTAAAAATTTAGGTTTACTCATCATTGATGAAGAACAAAAATTCGGGGTTGGTGTAAAAGATAAATTAAAGCTTTTACGCGCGAATGTTGATACGCTTACTCTTACTGCAACGCCAATTCCGCGTACGCTCCAATTTAGTTTGATGGGTGCCCGCGATTTGTCTGTTATTTCAACACCGCCGCCAAATCGTTATCCGGTGCAAACCGAATTATGTGTGTTTAGTGAAGAATTAATTAGAGACGCAGTTGCGTATGAAATTAAAAGGGGCGGACAAGTTTTCTTTGTGCATAATAAAGTTCAGAATATTGGCGAAGTAGCGGGCATGATTCAGCGATTAGTGCCGGAAGCGCGCGTTGCTATAGGGCACGGACAAATGGAGGGAGAAAAATTAGAAGAGGTGATGCTCATGTTTATGGAAGGAAATTATGATGTGTTAGTTGCTACTACCATTATCGAATCGGGCTTAGATATCAGTAATGCGAATACAATATTAATTAATGACGCGCAAAATTTCGGCTTAAGTGATTTGCATCAGATGCGCGGTCGTGTAGGTAGAAGTAATAAAAAAGCATTTTGTTATTTACTTGCACCGCCACAAGTGAGCTTAACCGATGAAGCACGCAAGCGATTAAAAGCGATTGTAGATTTTAGTGATTTAGGAAGCGGATTTCAAATAGCCATGCGCGATTTGGATATACGAGGTGCAGGAAACATGCTTGGAGCAGAACAAAGCGGTTTTATAAACGATATGGGTTTTGATACCTATATGAAAATTTTGAATGAAGCAGTTGAAGAATTAAAGCAAGAGGATTGGTACAAAGAAACTATTCTTCCGGAAGAGAATGAAGAGGCACATGATAAAAGTGTATTCTCGCGTCAGTTTGTAAAAGAAACTGTTATCGATACGGATTTACAATTATTAATCCCGGATTATTACGTCAGTAATTTAACTGAACGCTTATTGTTATACCGTGAGTTGGATAATATTACAAAGGAAGAAGATTTAATTAAATACGAAGAGAATTTACGGGATCGTTTTGGTCCGGTTCCAACCGAAGCAATCGAATTGATTAATGTGGTGCGATTCCGTTGGAAGGCAATGGCATTAGGTTTCGAGAAAGTAACATTAAAGAACAAAATGATGTTAGCCTACTTTGTGGCGCACAAAGAATCGCCATATTATAGTACACCTGTGTTTCATGGCGTAATTGCCTTTGCACAAAAATTCAATAAATTATGTCGCTTAAAAGAACAAAACGATAAGTTTTACGTCACTATTGAAGAAGTAGCGGATGTGAAAAAGGCAATGCGTGTTTTAGAGGACATGAATGCGTTAATTGTTAAACCCGCACAAAACAATTAAATTTGATTAATTGATGAGAAAGCGCTCCCGTTCCATATTTATTTTTACGATACTTTTTGCATATATCATTTTACAATTTTTGTGGTGGGAGATTTTAATGGTGAAGCAAACCTCCGAAATCATCAATGAAAAGCAAAAAATTGTAGCGCTTACTTCCACCGATCCTCAACAAATGCAATTGGAAATAAATCAATTACTCAAAACTAAAAAATTAAAAATCTATATGATTGCGGGTGAGGGCACCGTGTTTTTATTATTGTTACTGTATGGAATTTACCGTATTCGTAAAGCTTATGAAACAGAAACGCAATTAGTATCACAGCAAAAAAACTTTGTGCTGAGCGTAACACATGAATTAAAAACACCAATCGCTGCTACAAAGCTTCAGCTGCAAACATTATTAAAGCACAAACAATTGGATGAGGATAAGCGCGAGCAATTATTGCAAAATGCGTTAAAGGAGACGAATCGATTGAACCGTTTAATTGAAGATGTATTGCTGGCAAGTCGCGCTGATAAGAATGATCTACTCATGAATACCGAAAGGATAAATCTAAGTGATTTAGCAAAGGATATCATTGAAAGTTATTATAAGGAAAGAGCGAATGATGGAAGTTTATTAGTGAACATTGAATCGGATGTTTATGTTTTAACGGATAAGGTTTTATTCCCTTCCATCATTATTAATCTTATTGATAATGCCTTTAAATATTCACAGGAAAACCCCAAAGTTAGCTTTGAACTTAAACAGGAAGGTCAACATGCAAAACTAAAGATTTCGGATAACGGCATCGGTGTAGAGGCAGAGCAAAGAGAAAAAATATTCGAGAAGTTTTATAGAGTAGGGAACGAAGAAACACGTAAAACTAAAGGCACCGGTCTTGGACTTTACATTGTGAAAACAATTGTGGATGCACATGGCGGAAAAATTTTATTATCATCTAATCAACCAAAAGGAAGTGTATTTACGATTACTATTTAGTTGTTTAATTGCCGTAATTGTTTTAGTTGTGCCATCCTGCACTCCAAATGAAACGGTCACTGCTGAAAACGTGTCTGCAAAATCCTTGAAGGCGGATTCAAGCATTCGTTATGCACAACGTTTTTCAATTGCAGAGACTGACAATTGTAAAGTGCTTTTTATTTTTGGCAAAAGGGATTCGAAGGATACGACAGCAACTTTTGTATTATATAAAGGCGATCGGCAACCTGACCTGCAATTCAAAAATTCTTATTACATAAATATCCCTGTTAAGAGCATAGCTTGTTTAAGTTCTGTTTATGCTTCCATGCTCGATAAAATGAATTTACTTGATAAAGTTGTGGCCATTGAAAATGCCGATTATTATAACAACACGTATATTCTTGATAAGGTACGTAGCAAACAAATTGTTGAAATTGCAAAGAGTCCTGAAATTAACATTGAAAAAACGTTGATATTGAATCCCGGTTTGTTATTAACCTTTGGCATGGGGAATCCAAAGGATGATGTACATGAAAAAATACTTTCTTCAAAAATTCCGGTGGCCGTTACGCTTGATCATTTGGAAGAACATCCTTTAGCACGTGCCGAGTGGATAAAATTCATTGCTGCTTTTTTTGATAAATCAACCTTGGCTGATTCGTTGTTTCTTGTAACAGAAACCAATTACATGAAATTAAAAGGCATGACGGATACAGTTCATAGTAAACCCAGTGTACTTACTGAAATAAAGTATGCAGATGCGTGGTATGTACCCGGAGGGAAAAGTTTCATGGCACATCTTTTAAAGGATGCCGGGGCAAATTATTTGTGGAAAGACGAGAATCAAACGGGAAGCATCCCTTTGAATTTTGAGCAGGTTTACAAAAAGGCTGGTGGGGCTGATTACTGGTTAAATTTATTCGTCAATATCAATACTAAAAAAGATTTACTGGCATTCGACGAACGTTATGCTTTATTTAATGCATTTAAAACAGGTCAATTGTATAACAACACACTTCATGCTAACGATAAGGGATACAGTATTTATTGGGCGGAAGGAATGACGAATCCCGATGAATTACTGGCTGATTTAATCGCGATTTTTCATCCTCAACTCTTGCCGCAACATCAGCTTAAGTATTATAAAAAGATTAACTAATTTTAGGCGTGGCAAAATCTCCACTCATAAATTGTTTCGTACTGCTTGGCGGACTCGTCGTATTATTTTATTTAAATCTCTTTTACGGGAGTACAGTGTTAACCTGGAGTGAAGTTAGTTCCGGAACGGCACGCACCATTTTCTTTGATATTCGTTTGCCAAAATCAATAACTGCCATTTTAGCCGGAGGCGGATTGGCTGTGGCCGGACTTTTAATGCAAACACTTTTTCGTAATCCATTAGCGGGGCCATATGTGCTGGGCGTAAGCAGTGGCGCCGGATTAGCAGTGGCCATTGCTATGATGTTATTTGGCGGTATCACCGATTATTTAGCCGGAAAATCTTTGATCAGTTTTGCAGCGATAAGTGGTGCTTTATTGGTGATGCTGTTTGTTTTATTTATTTCAAAAAGAAGTAAAAGTAACATTACGGTATTGTTAGTTGGTGTGATGTTCTCTCAAATTTTAGGTGCAGCACAAGGAATTATCGAATACGTTTCCAATCCCGCGAGCTTAAAAAGTTTTATTGTGTGGGGAATGGGCTCAGTAAGTAACACAACCATGTCGGATGTGAAAATAGTGATTATAGTGGTTTTATTGTTAGTCGTGTGTACTCTGTTCCTGTCAAAATCATTAAATGCTTTATTGCTAAATGAAGCGTATGCTCAAAATTTGGGAATCAATGTAAATCGCTTAAGAATTTTAATTATTGTCATCACCGCTTGTTTAACCGGAATTATCACCGCGTTTTGCGGTCCAATTGCGTTTGTAGGTTTGTCGGTTCCGATTGCCTCGCGATTAATATTTAAAACATCACATCAATTACATCAAATTATTTATTCATTCTTATTAGGTGCATTCACGCTGTTATTGTGTGATTGCATTTGTCAATGGTTAAGTTCAAATTATTTGTTGCCAATTAATACCTTAACCACATTGATCGGCTCTCCGGTTGTTATTTATTTATTGTTTAAATCAAAAACATTATCGTAATGCTGGAGTTGAAGGATATCCATATTGGTTACACCAGTAAAGTCGTTCAAGCCGGAATTACGTTGAGTATTGATGCCGGACAATTTATAGCGCTGGCAGGTAATAATGGTTGTGGTAAATCAACTTTACTGAAAACTATATGTGGTGTTATTCCGTTGCTTAAAGGAACTTTATTAATTGATGGGAAAAATGTTGCTGAGTTGACAGCAGCTCAGTTAGCTTCGCAAGTAGCAGTGGTATTAACCGATAAAATATCAGGCTTCAATCTTACTGCATTTGATGTGGTGGCAAGCGGAAGAATTCCGTACCTCAATTCATTTGGTTTTTTAACAGAAGAAGATAGGGCTATTGTTCAATCGAGTATGAACTCTATTGGTATTTTTGAATTATGCGAGCGATCTTATGATGAATTGAGTGACGGACAAAAACAAAAAGTTTTAATTGCAAAGGCATTGGCACAGCAAACCTCTGTTATATTAATGGATGAACCCACAGCGTTTTTGGATTATAAATCCAGAGTGGCCTTATTTACTTTGTTAAAACAATTGTCAAAGGAACAAGGAAAAACAATTGTGATTTCTTCACACGACATCGACATCATGTTTAAACACGTGGATAAAGTGATTTATTTTAACGAATCAGGGTATCAATTCGGCGAACCGGATAAACTTTACAACGAGGTTATCTCAAAATAATGAAACTAATTATCATTTAAATTTTTAGAACAACAAAAAATACTATTTTTGTCGCCGTTATTCTATGGCACTTATCGTAAAAAAATCCAGGTTACCAAAAGCAGGCAAAGGCCTCTTTACCACAAAAGCAATTAAGAAAGATGCTCGTATTATTGAGTACAGAGGCGAAATCATTAAATGGAAGCAATACCAGGAACGCGTTGATAAATGCGAAGACGGATATTTGTTTTTTATCAGTAAGGAAAGATGTATTGATGCATTTCCTACACCACAGTATAAGGCGCGTTATGCGAATGATGCCGAAGGGATGAGTCGTGTAAAAGGATTAAAAAATAATTGCGTTTACGAAATAGTTGGAAAGAAGTGTTACATTCAGGCTACGCGCGATATCAAAGCAGGCGAAGAAATTTTTGTAGACTATACGAAAGAATATTGGGATGCTGTGCGCTACAATATTAAGCATGGCTTTGAGAAGAAACCAAAATAATCCTACTTTTCAATAGGAACACTTTTCACTTTCTTTAATTCCAATACAATGGCAGGCACAATAATAACTGTTGGTCCCAGCCAAAGTATTATTGGATTCAAGGGAATGTGTTCCATTTGATTCACAAGAAACGCTGTAATTCCTCCGATGTAACTGCCCATCATGTTACCAATATGTTTTTTATACCAATAAAGCGTCTCCTTTGGACCTATTAAAAACAGTTTAATGTTGGTATAGCTTCCCCACAACCCGATAAATCCGAATACGAGTGGAATAATAGCGCCCGCATTATGATTTTTAAGATAGGCAACTATAGAGAAAACTACCAAACCAATAAATGTTAGCGCAGCAATTATTTCAATCAACCAATCGGTTAGTAATGGTTTTTGTCCATTGTGTAGATTTTTCAGTTTTAGTGAACGGTAGGCGATAATGGTGGAGTAGTAAGTAAATACCGCTATATAAAAGAAGAACAAAAGTCCGCGTGCAAAGGAAAGGAAAACCCCGGTAATAAATATAACCGTCATGCACCAAAAATAAATTTTTCCAACCGGTTTATGTTTAGGTGTGTTTTTGCGCAATCCGAATGCTATAGCACCTGATAATAATGCGCCAATTCCGGCAATAATATGAATGATTATTGCTATCCGAATAATTAACTCCATTAAATAATTTAAACTAAATCGCCGTATAAATCAAAATCGCTGGCATCATTGATTTTCACTTTGGCAAAATCGCCAATTCGCGCATAAATATCTTTGGTAGCTTTAACCAGCACCTCGTTATCTACATCCGGACTATCAAACTCGGTTCTTCCAATGAAAAAATCGTTTTCTTTTCGGTCGAATAAAACATTAAATGTTTGTCCGATTTTATTTTGATTAAGGGTATAAGAAATTTCTTGTTGTGCGGCCATTACCGCATCGGCACGCTGACGTTTAATTTTTTCACTCACATCATCTTTTAATAAAAACGCGGAAGTATTTTCTTCATGTGAATAAGTAAAAATTCCTAAGCGGTCGAACTTAGTATCTTCCACCCAACGTAACATTTCTTCGTGATCTTTTTGTGTTTCTCCGGGATAACCTGCAATTAACGTCGTGCGAATGGCAATTCCGGGTACCTTATCACGAATTTGATTTACCAAATCAATGGTTTTTTGTTTAGTAGTACCACGTTTCATGCTTTTAAGCATATTGTCGCTGATGTGCTGCAAAGGCATATCCAGGTAATTACAAACATTTACTTTTTTGTTCATCACGTCTAGCACTTCCATTGGGAAGCCACTTGGAAAAGCGTAATGCAATCGGATCCAATCAATACCTTCAACATCGCTTAAGCGATCTACCAGATCGGCGAGCTCACGTTTTTTGTAAATGTCCAATCCGTAATAAGTAAGATCTTGCGCAATCAGTAATAATTCTTTAGTACCATTAGCGGCTAATTTTTTGGCGCGCGCTATCAATTCTTCTTTAGGCACCGAAACATGTCCGCCGCGCATTAAAGGAATCGCACAAAAGCTACACGGACGATCACAACCTTCACTGATTTTAAAATAAGCATAGTGATGCGGTGTTGTAAGTAATCGTTCACCTACTAATTCATGTTTATAATCCGCTTTTAATGTTTTTAAAATCTTAGGCAGTTCACGTGTACCAAAATAAGCGTCCACATCCGGAATTTCTTTTTCCAAATCTGATTTGTAACGTTCGCTTAAACATCCGGTCACGTAAACTTTCTCAACCAGCCCGTCTTTCTTTGCGTCTACATAACGTAGAATGGTATCAATGCTTTCTTGCTTGGCATTTTCAACAAAGCCGCAGGTGTTAATGATAACAATGTTATGGTCATCATCTTTGCTTTCATGTTCAACCGTGAAATTATTGGCTTTTAATTGTCCCATCAGCACTTCGCTGTCAACAATATTTTTGCTGCAACCCAGTGTAACTACATTTACTTTATTTTTTTTAAGTGTGCGCGCTTTCATTGAAAACAAAGATACCAATTTTACAGCTGTACTGACCAATTTAATTTGGAATAATCGTTTAAAGGCTTATATTCGTATACAAATTTAGTATATGAAAAAGTTAGTAATAATGGCATTAGTTTGTATGGCATATGTAATTAATGCGCAAACACCAAAATTGTACATAACAATCACTTCACATAATGAGATGACATCTGCAGGATGGAATGCGGAGCCATACGACACAGGACCTTCATATACATTCTACCATCAAACAAAGGATACCTTAAGAAAAATAGTTGACATGATTTATGCAAAAGGTGCAAAATACAACTTGCAAACATGTCAGAAGTTTGTTTTCGGTTGTTTACATGCTGAAGCGGCAGCTACATCAAGCGTGGATATTCTTGAATACGCCTACAAATTGGGAGGAGCGCCCTATGGCAGAGTCGTAGAAATTGATCCGAGGTATAAAACCCAGGCGATTGGAGGTTACACTTACAATATTGCCGATGTAGCCCATTTAATTGATAGTACCGGAGCTAAATCCAGTAAAACAGTTGGTGGTTTTGTACATTACAATAGTACAGTAACACCTACTTCTGCATATTCAATTGGCGGTGACTGGATTCCATTTACAACAACAGTAACGGGTGTTTACCAAAAATGGAAACCGGATATTTTATGGGGCGCAGGAAGTATTCCTCCGCATACGCACGACGCCAATAATTATGGTTCATGGAAACCAAGAGGCACAAATGATTCGATTGATTTTTATTGTCACGATCCCAATCAAACTGTTTGGATACAAGGTAATGGTTGCGCTTGGAATTTAGATTCAACGGCTAATTTAAACATTCAAACTATTATTTCTGACATTAGAAATGAAGCCACAAAAATTGCGAATGGAACCTATCCGGCGAATAAATTTTACAACGCATCTTTAATGATAAACTTTAAAGATTTTAAAAAGTTTAACCTCAGAGCAAGTTTAACCCGAATTATAGATTCAATTAATGTCATGGTTGCACAAAATAAAGTTATATGGGCAACTATTACACAAAAGCAAGATACTTTTAATTTATGGTCGGCGTCAAAATCGATACCGTATAGTCAGTGGGCATGCGGACAAACTACTACATTGGCACCAACATGTAACTTATCGGGCGTTGATGAGGTTTCGGGATACGATTACAACTTCAAGTTTTATCCTAATCCCGCAGACAATGAAATAGTAATAGAAACGGAGCAATCAGGTACTAAGGAGAATGTTGTTTGTGTTTTTGATAATGCTGGGAGACTCATCCATAAACAAACGTTTAAACAAAGCTCTGTCAAATTAATGCTGAATAAAATTCAACCCGGTGTTTATTTCGTAAAAATCAACGATTCACGGGCTAAAAAACTGATCATTACACGGTAAAGAATCGCTATTAATTAGTATTTTTAGTGAGTGAAAAACAGTGCACTCATTTTTCTGATTAGCGTATTTTCTGCTGCTGCATTTGCGGTTACTCCAAAGATTGATTCACTTAAGAAAGCTTGTCAGGATGCTGGCTTAAGTGATTTTGATAAAACCATTGAGATTTGCGATTTAGGAATCCGTGCTTCAGAAGCTTCACGTGATTCGGTTTCATTAGCCTGGTTTAATCGTAACATTGGCGTTGCCTATTATTTTAAAGGTGAGTATGAGGCCGCCTCTAAATTCTATTTTAAATCCATTACTATTCTCGAAAGGGCGAATCAGCCCTCCGAATTAGCTGCTGCTTATAATGATTTAGCAAAACTTTACCGTAAGACACGTAAGTTAAAACAGGCCGAAGAAAATTATGATAAGGCGATGAGTATTTACGTTACGCTCAAAGACAGTAACAATATTGCCGCTATTTACAATGAATCAGGAGTTGTGTTTGAATATGCCGGAGAGTATGAAAAAGCGCTCGAGCGTTACCGTTTATCCTTAGGTATGTCGGAAAAGCTGGGAAGTAAAGTAGGAGTGGCTTATGCTTTAAACAACATTGCCGGTGCTCTTAGTTTGCAGCAAAAATTTAATGAAGCTGAAGTCTATCTGAAAAAAGCATTGGAAATAAGAAAAGGAATGCGAGATACATTTGCTCTGGCAATTAATTATTCCGACTTAGGTGTAAATTATTACAGCGCAAAGTTGCACAAACAAGCCATTGCTTATCTTGATAGCAGTAATCAGATTGCTTATGATTTGAAGTACGCAGAATTATTGTCAAATAATTTTTTATATATCTCAAAGGCATACGAAGAATTAGGTGAGCACGAAAAGTCTTTACACTTTTATAAGCGACATGTTAATTTAAAGGACTCTGTTTTTACTTTGGAGAGCGAAAAGCAATTAAATGAATTAACTACCAAATATCAAACAGAGAAGAAGGATTTAGAATTGGTAAAGAATAAAGCGGAGATAGAATCGCAACGTTATTCCAATTTTATTAAGAACATCGTAATACTTTCAATTATAATTTTCGTTTTGCTTCTCGCTTTTATTTCTTATCAATATTATAAGAAAAAGCAAATAGAACAAAAAGCAAAAGCAGATGCGGAATTAGCTAAAGAGAAGGAAATCCGTACCAAAGCAATTGTGGAGGCGGAAGAGAAGGAGCGAAGACGAATAGCCCAGGATTTACATGACAGTGTTGGTCAAATTTTGTCGGCGGCCAAGTTGAATTTAAGTTCACTGCAGTCGAAAATACAGTTGAACACACCGGAAGAAAAAGAAGCCATGGCTAATGCTTTAAGTTTGGTGGATGATTCGGTCAAAGAAGTAAGAACGGTTTCGCACAGTATGATGCCGAACACACTCTTAAAATTGGGATTAGCCAGTGCGGTTAAGGAATTTGTAACGAAGATGGGGAATTTACCTAATCTGAAAGTGGATTTGGAAATTGTTGGCATGGAAAAGCGTTTAGACGATCAAACCGAAACAGTTCTATACCGTGTCATTCAGGAAGTTGTCAATAATATTATCAAACACGCTAAGGCAAATACCATAAATCTGCAATTAATTCGTCATGAGGATGAGTTGACGGTGATGATTGAGGATAACGGTGTGGGATTTGATACGGGCAAGATAAATGAGTTTGGCGGAATTGGATTAAAAAACATAATTTCGAGGATAGAATTTTTAAGCGGTACTGTGCATTTTGATTCAACCCCGGGTAAGGGAACGAACGTAATAATTGAGGTGCCAATAAGTAAATAAAATGAGAGAATTTTTTCGTCAATACTTCAATTTATGGGTTCCGCTGAGTGTACTGTTTGCCTTGATCTTTATAGGCACTATTGGATATGTTGTTATAGATGATTATCCGCTCTTTGACGCATTCTATATGACCATTATCACCATTGCAACGGTAGGTTATACGGAAGTACACAAATTATCTGACGCCGGTAAAATGTTCACGGTGTTTTTAATCATCACAAGTTTTGGTACATTTGCTTATGCGGTTTCGGCCATTACACGATTTGTGGTGGATGGCGAATTCAATGCGTTTTTAAAGAATAAAAAATTGAACGAAGCGATACAAAAATTATCAGGACATGTCGTTATATGCGGTTACGGGCGTAACGGTCGACAGGCAGCGCATGTGCTTAAAAAGCATAATCGCCGTTTTGTTGTAGTAGAAAACAATAATCAAGTAACTGAATCCATTACACATAAATTTAGTGATCTTGTTATTAATGGTGATTCAACAAAGGATGAGACACTAATAAAGGCCGGCATCTTACGCGCTTCTGCATTAATCACCACTTTACCAATTGACGCAGATAATTTATTTATTGTGTTAACGGCACGTCATTTGAACCCAAACCTTACCATTATTTCACGCGCGAGTGATGATAACTCGGATACCAAATTGAAAATCGCCGGTGCTAATAACGTTATCATGCCTGATAGAGTAGGTGGAGCGCATATGGCTTCTCTGGTTATGAAACCGGATGTGATGGAATTTATTGACTTTATTACTGCTGAAGGCGGAGATAATATTAACCTCGAAGAAATTTCTTTTGATAAACCTTCAGAAGAAATGATAAATAAAACTTTAAAGGATTTGGAAATCAGAAATAAGTCGGGGGCTAACATTATCGGATTTAAAACAGCCATGGGAGAATACGTTGTAAATCCAAGTGCCGATACCAAAATCATTCCTCATTCTAAGATATTTGTATTAGGTACTCCTGATCAAATAAAGAAGCTTAAAGAAATACTCCAGTTTTAATGAAAATCTTAATCACAGGTTCTAACGGATTACTCGGACAAAAATTAGTTTATAAACTAAAACAAAAGCCGGGTGTTACATTAATTGCTACAGCGCGTGGTGAGAATCGTTTGGTGGATAAGATCGGATACGTTTACGATTCGTTGGATATCACCGATTACAACAACGTAAAATCAGTATTTGAAAAGCATAAGCCGGATGTTATCATCAATACTGCAGCCATGACTAACGTGGATGCGTGTGAAACCGATCGCGATGGTGCTTTATTAATGAATGCAACTTCCGTGGAGCATCAGGTAAAAGTTTTAGAGAGCTTGCAAAATGAAAATTACAAACCTCATTTCATCCATTTATCTACTGATTTTATTTTTGACGGTACTCATGGTCCTTTAACAGAAGAAGAAAAACCAAATCCACTCAGTTATTATGCCGAAACAAAATTAATGGCAGAGCAGATTGTACAAGCCAGTAAACTGAAGTGGGCCATGGCACGCACGGTTTTGGTTTATGGTATTGTCGACAACATGAGTCGAAGTAATATTGTGTTGTGGGTGAAACAAAATTTAGAGCAAGGAAAAAAAATAAATGTGGTAGATGATCAATTCCGCACACCAACCTTGGCGGAAGATTTAGCCGATGGTTGTATTTTAATTGCTGAAAAAGGCGCCACCGGAATTTTTAATATTTCCGGTAAAGATTTCATGAGCATATTGGAGTTAGCCCATAAAGTAGCGGATTATTACAAACTTGATAAGAGCTTAATCAATCCGTCTAAGTCGGCCGACATCAAACAACCGGCTAAGCGTCCGCCACGCACCGGATTTATCATCGATAAAGCGAAAAAAGTATTAGGCTACAATCCTCACAGTATCGAAGAAGGTATCCGTTTAATGGAAGAGCAAATTGCAAAGATGGGGAAGTGATAATTTCAGATCGCAAATAAAAGCGATTAATTATGCAGTATTGCTTTCGTTCATCTTTATTAGTTGCCGAAAGGAAATAAATCCTATTACAGGAGTATACCAAAGCAAAACGTATAAACACCATTCTTTTCTGGAAAAATTAACTATGTATTTGAGGAATGAATCCATTATTGTGGGGCAAGTATTGGTATTACAGCCTGACTCTTTGTTTTATCTTAAAACATGTGGTAGTCATTTGTCGGGAAAATGGAATGTAAAAGAAGGTGATACTTTATTATTGTTTTGTAAAAGAAACCGCTTGCGCAACGATTCTTTAAACAAGATTGAAAAACCCACTTGCTGGACAGAACCTGCTAAGTATTGTATTAAAGATGGTGAACTACAAAGTTGGTTTTATTATGAAGGAGAGAAAGTATATGATGATTTAAGCAAGCACAGATGAACGGAAAAAATTTAGTCTGGCATCACCAATAATTTATAATACTCGCGATTATACTTCACAAAAACAATCCCCTTGTAATTGTTTAGAGTAATTGACGCTTCATTAACGATTTTATTAGAAATAGTCTGACCAAGTGAATTGCAAATAATGATGTCTTCGCTTTTAATACCCGGATCAAAGTAAATAGAATTTTGATTTGACCATATTTTAGGATTGGATAGATTTTTTTGTTCGATGATGGTTGTGGTTCCGGCACAGTAAGCTTTAATGAGTAAGTCCTTTAATTGTATGCAAAAATTATTAGATGTACTTCCAAGATTGTTTACAATTGGATTAAATACCATTGGTACCAAAAGGGGGTAATTAATCCAACTCCCTTTTACTATTCCAGAATCAACAGAGTTAAAACTAACCACAGTATTTGAAACTATTCCATTAAGTATATCTAATTGAATTTGAATACTGGTAGCAGTTCCTCCGTTGCTTTTGTATTTATAACTCCAAACTACTGAATCTGCATTAGTTCCCGGACAACTAATCCAAAAACTTCTGCTTATTTTGGTTTGACTCATTCCTGAGTTATTAGGATAGCATATTAAACCACTTCCAACATAATTAGTACAACCTGACCCACATGTAAAATCCGAAAAATTATTTACGGTATTTACAGTGTAACCTGTTTGACTGTATAAATTGATGAATAGAAAAAGTGCAAATAGAATTAAATAGCCTTTTTTCATGACTGTAAATGGATTTATATCAAAGATATAAAAAATATTTAATTATGAAAGAAAAGGAAGAAGATTATAAATTACTCCACAAACCTATCTCTCATTTCTTCAGTTATCACCTCACAGTATCCCGTGCTTCCAAACCAGGTAATTCTGTTTTTGGCAATGTAATCATACACGAAATCACGGATAAAGTAGGGAACAATCATAAATACAATCATCAAAGGCCACAATCCTTTTAAACGCAAGCACAAACGTAAGGCGGCCCCTGACTTGGTGTATGCTTTATTGTTCTGAACGTATACTATGCTATCGGTACTGATGCCGTATTTTTCCAATAGGCTTTTTCCGTAGGCCGATTGTAAAGGAGAAAAAACCAATTCAGGTTTCCGCTCTTTGCGGATTAAAAATTTGACACTGCGATTGCATAAGCCGCAAACACCATCAAACAGAACAATATCTTTATTTTCGGTAGGCAATGCCATAAGGATCAACCGACACTTCGGTTTTCTTTTTTAATACTTGTAGGGTATTTACGTCAATCAAATTGATAAAGCCGTTTCTTCCGGCGCACATCGCGGTGTGGTGTGGGGCCGGACCGTTAGAAAAAATATTGCGGCTGGCAACATATAAAACTTTCTTGCTTTCATCTACCGCCAAACCATGGGGTAAAAATCCAACCTTAATGTTTTGTGTGGAATAAGTACTCATGTTTATCACTTCTACACTTCCATTCGCACCGGCATTCGTATCATATTCACAAGTAACAAATAAACGATTGGTTGGAACGTGAAAAGCCATTTCTAAAGGGTAGGTGCCTGTTGGAATCACTTGCGTAACTGTTTCGGAGGCGATATCAAAAACTCTGACTTCATTGCTGTTCTGGCAGGTCACAAAGAATTTTGTTTTATCAGGTGACAATAAAAGTTCATGCGGGTCTAAAGAGCTTGCTCCACTAGGCGGTAAACCATTTAAACTGATTTGCCAAACATTATTAAAGGCCGTATCCAATTTGTAAATATAATTTCCGTATTGAGCAGTTACGTAAATCATATCATTGGCTGCATTTAATGCAACGCCATGCGCCTGTGTATATCCACCGTAATTACGTATTAACTTCATTTGCTCAACATCAACAGCAGCAATATGTCCGTTAATGGCCCAGGCAACACAAAATGCTTTTTTGCCATCATCCGTTAAAATCATGGTGTTCCAATCATAGTTTGCACCCAGACTAACTGTCGCCACTAATTGATCATCACTGCAACGGAATTTTTGCAATTTATCAGAGTTGGTAAATACAACATACCAGTATTGTCCATCAGGACTCACCTTCACCATGTGTGGTGATTCAATATTATTTGGATCAACTCCCACATCAATCACGCGCATGGGCAATTGTGTTTCACTATCAAACACAGTTACAACATCACAACCCTGATTTACCACGTATAATTTTTTACGGTTAGGATTATCAGCCCATTTTACGTTGCCATTTACGTCGGGAGCGCCGGCGTCAATCCAATTCTTTATGGTTTGTACTTCTTCCCTCGAAAGTTTCTCTCCGTTGATGGGCATCGTTGGTAAATTCACCGGCCCCAAATCATTGTAAGAATTAATAAAATAACAGAGGGAAGAGAATCGACTGCTATACGGAATAACAGGCGAGCCGGAACGGCTTCCTTTAAACAAATCACTCCAAGTGGTTAAATTTAATCCGCTCGCAGCTTCCGCACTGGCAGCGTTATGGCATCCCGTAGTGGCACATTGGTTGACCAGTATTTTACCTACCTCATTGGGATAATTACCATAATTGGTTAATCCTTTGTCTTTGCGGCAAAAGCTGAAGGCAAAAAGCAATACAAAAGGAAATATGAATTTAAGTGACTTCACTAATCGATAATTATTTTTTTGTAAACGCTTTGATCCGAATTTTTATTTCTGATTTTTATTTCACAGAAGTAAACACCCGAAGGTAAATCGGCAACATTGAATTGGGTCCTTTCAAAATTATCACTCTTGCTTAGAATTGTTTTGCCGAGAACATCTGTTATGGTCACATCAAATTTATAAGCGTCGTTTATTTTTATAGAAATAAAATCCTTCACGGGATTTGGAAACACAATAACGTCATTAGGGTTTACCAAAGAAACTTCGTTAATACCGATTCCAACATTGTTAGAGGAGAAATAAGTTAATCCGCCGGCGTAATTACCGCAAATCAAATCACGATTTCCGTCATTGGTGATATCAACATATTGTAAGGCACTTTGCATACCTTCGTAAATAACGTTCACATTGGTATCAATTCGATTGAAGTTACCGCTTAAATTACCGTCAATATTATCGTAATAAAAAATTCTTCCGCTGGTGGAGCCGCACAGTAATTTGTAAGAACCACTTTCGTCATACATGAACGGTGTGCAATTTCCGGTTAAATATACAGCCGGATTTCCCCGTACGTTTACATTTCCAAATGTGGAAGTGATTAAAGTAAAGGTTGGCGAACTAACGGTCCCTGTATTGCGGTAATAAGCTAATCTTCCGTTCTGCATACCTACTAATAAATCTAATTTACTGTCGCGATCAACATCGATGAGTTGCGGATAGGCATACGATGAAGGTGTTGTAATCCCGAAATAATTGAATTTAAAATTACTGAAGTTGCATATGTTTCCTGCGCCGGCGGTATTTTCCAGCCAGTGAATTCTTCCGTAAGTATCGCCTAAAACCAAATCTTTATCACCATCCCCGTCGATGTCTCCTACTGTAGGAACTAAACCAAACATGGTATTAGTTAATGTTGAAACAGATGCAAAGTCGCGGGTAATTAATGAATAGGAAGGTTGAGAAAGTGTGCCTACATTTTTATAAAATGTAAGTCTTGTCTTGTTGAGGCCGTTGTCGTAATACCCATGATTTCCTATTAGTAAATCCAACAAACCATCATTATCGTTGTCGAATAAAACAGGATATGCGCCTTCGCCTACATCAATCATGTCTTCTTGTAAAAAGTTCGTTTTTACAAATTGAAATTCGTTCGTTGTAGTTCCGTTATTTTTATAATACCAAACACTTTCGAAATTCTCACTATAGGAATCATTAGGACTCGCTAATAAATCTTTTTTTCCATCATTATCTACATCTAAAAAATAGGTGCAAGGAAAGGAATTTAAATTTATGACCTGCGTATTGGCAAGTAGCGGATAATTTGGAAATCGTTTTGTTGTGTCGGTTATATTTGCATTACTAACACTTCCGCCGTTTTCCATATAAGTTACATGTGAGCAGGAAATATCCCCCATAATTAAATCCTGGTCACCATCATTATCTCTGTCAAAACACATTAAGCAGGAACCGGCATGTAAAACCTTTTGAACGGCATCGTTATACATGATTTGTAAAGGACAATCATTCAGTGTAACTGAACAACTGTTTTCACTGATGTTCCCCCAGCAATAGTCTACCATATCAAACACTAAACTGTCGCTAATACCGTACAATTCTTTACTTTGATTCTGATGGTATTCTATTTTAAATCCTGTTGAGCTGAAGGTTAGAATATCCATGTCGCCATCGTTATCGATGTCAGTAAAACCGGGCACAGATTGCGGACTGGAATAGATGTTTCCCATGGTTGGCGAAGAGGAGGGTGTAAAATCGGATTTAAGTCGCGTCTTTTCCAATTGAAAACTTATAGTGGAACCAACACTTGTGTTTTTAAAAACTTTTATGCCGCCTAAAACGTAAGTAAATAAATCTTCTTTTCCATCATTGTTATAATCATAGAAAAACATCCAGTTATCAACGACAGGGAAAGATGATTTCAAATTTCCATTTACTCTGTATTTAGTTTCGCCGGCGTTGCTTTCATTGATGAAACAACGAACAACGCCATAAGCGAAGGAATTTACTTTATCGAAAACCACGATGTCTTTTTTACCATCCCCGTTTAAATCTACTTTTGAAAATTGACAGAAATTGAGTCCACCTGCCCACGGCGAACGTAAAATTTTTCCGGCTTCCATAACGGAAAGGGTATCGCGTCCTACCGGAAGCTGTGCGCTTGCATTAAAAAGCGACAGTGTAAGTATGAATTTTAAATAAAATCTCATTCTTACAAAGTTAAGTCATGGTATTTCAATTCCCTAATCAAAACCTTGTTAAATCACTCGTTATTAGGCGCATTTTGCTCATTTGCTTTTAAAATCCGGTAATTTTAGCTAACTTTAGTAGTTAAATCATTATGATCCGAAAGCTGCGCATATTAGCTTTTTTTGTTGGGTTTTGTTTGTATACTCTACAAACGAAGGCAACACATATTGTGGGCGGTGAAATTTACTACGATTATTTAGGCGGCAATAATTATAAAGTGACTTTAAGGGTTTATAGAGATTGCTTTAATGGTTTGGCTCCTTTTGATAATCCTGCTTTCCTGACCGTGTATGATGCTTCGTCAAATGTGATAATGACGCGCAGTTTGCCTTTGCTCTCTGTTACAAACATTCCTCCTTCCATCAATAACCCATGTATTCAAACGCCAAATGATGTATGTGTGGAAGAAGGTTTATATGAGGATGTGATAAATCTTCCTCCTAAAACCGGCGGATATTATTTGGTGTATCAACGTTGTTGTCGCAACGTAACTATTCTTAATGTTATTAATCCGAATGCTGTGGGAGCTACCTATTGGGAGCACATTCCCGGGCCGGAAGTAGTGGCTCAAAACAGTTCACCACGGTTTAAAAAATTTCCGCCTATTTTTATTTGTAATGGCATTCCCATTAACTTCGATCATTCGGCTACAGATGCAGATGGTGATTTATTAGTGTATTCATTGTGTAGTCCTTTTAACGGATTAGATGATTGTTGTCCGAGTATTGGAACAACAGCTCCTCAAGCGTGTGCTAGTCCGCCACCTTCTTGTCCAACGGTTAACACCCCTCCGCCATATATAGCGGTACCATTTCAGCCGCCTTATACAGGTAGTTTTCCGATGTCATCATCACCTACCATAAATATTAATCCAACAACAGGATTTTTAAGTGGCGTTCCTGATATTAATGGACAATGGGTTGTTGGGGTTTGCGTACAGGAATTCAGAAACAATGTTTTAATTGGAACCCATCATCGCGATTTTCAATTTAATGTAGTCACATGTAACGTGTCTGTGTTAAGCGCGATGCAGGATCAGATGCAACCTTGTTCGGGATATACGGTTAATTTTGTTAATCAGAGTATAGGGGGTACTCAGTTTCATTGGGATTTTGGAGTAAACTCATTAACGAACGATACTTCCAATTTGGTAAATCCCAGTTATGTTTATCCTGATACCGGAAAATATACGGTAACCTTAATTGCAGAACCAGGTAAGCCGTGCAGTGATACATTGAAGAAAACTTTTTATGTGTATCCTGTGTTGTCACCAACATTTACGGCACCTCCTGCACAATGTATAACGGGGAATAGTTTCAATTATTCAGTTACAGGAACCTATGCGCCTTATTCCACCTTCAGTTGGAATTTCGGTTCGAGCGCATCTCCGCCAACATCAACATTATCATCACCAACGGGAGTCACATATAGCGCACCGGGAACTTATCCC
>JAEUTQ010000042.1 GCA_016787445.1 Bacteroidia bacterium | reverse complement strand
AGTATTAAAGTAACGAACCAAATACGCCAAGATGAAAGCTAATAAAGGAGCTTCCAAAAAGTTAATCATTAAGTATTGTGTATTTGTTAATTTACTTAATACATCACGCTTAATGAAAACAAGAAACTGTTTTATTTTATTTGGAATTTTAAAAATAGCTTCCGGAATTTCACCTTGATGGTCGTTTTGCGAAATGTGTTTTTCAATTAATTCTTTGTAATGTACATTCCACTCACTCGGGCTTGTTTTGCGGTTATGTGTTAAGTTTCCGTATTCGTCTAGTACCTTACTCTCAATAATGTTGAAAATCTGTTCAGGGTTTACGTTACCACAGTTCCAGCACTCGCTTTCATCTGCATTCACATGGTTAACTAAACGTTTGAAATACGACACGGCATCAACAGGATTTCCATAATAAATAGGATAACCGCCTACATCTAATATCATCAACTTATCAAACATTTTAAAGATGTCGGATGAAGGTTGGTGAATTACAACGAAAATTAATTTCCCTTTTAATGCTAATTCTTTTAAAAGGTCCATGATGTTTTCCGAATCGCGAGAAGATAAACCTGAAGTGGGCTCATCTACATATAATACGGAAGGTTCACGAATTAATTCTAATGCAATATTTAAACGTTTACGTTGTCCACCGGAGATAGTCTTTTCTAAAGGCGATCCAACTTTTAAATCGCGTGTTTCTGACAGACCTAAATCCGCTAATAAAGCGCGACATTTTTCGGTTATTTGTTCGTCGGTTAAATTACCGAAGCAAAGTTTAGCGTTGTAGAATAAGTTTTGAAATACAGTCAGCTCTTCAATTAATAAGTCATCCTGTGTTACGTGACCAATCACACCATCCACAGCAGCTTTATCGGTGTGTACATTTTTACCATTAATAAAAACACCACCCGCGCTAGGCACTTCCATTCCGTTCAACACGTTCAATAAAGTAGATTTACCGGCACCGGAACCACCCATGATACCAATAAGCTTTCCGCTTTCTTCGCTCATGTTAATACCACGTAAACCTAATTTTCCGCCTTTAAACTTATATTCAATGTTCTTTGCCTCAAATGAAATTTTTGCTTTACTGCTATCAGCCAAGAAGCGGCCAATAATATCACTGTAGTATATAGGTTTTACTTTAGAACTTCTTAAAGAAGACCCCGGCGTTAGAATATGAACGCGCTCTTTTGAAATACCTTGTCCGTTTAACTGTAATTCGATGTTGCCGTAAATGCGAAGTGCATACATGCCTACGCTGTTAATTTGCAACACGCGTACATCATCACTTAACGTTTCGCAGAGAATGTGTTTAGAGGCATTATTGTATCCGCCCGGTTTGTTGTTGATAATCAAAACATCCTCTGAATTAGGAATCACTTCAATTTTATCTTCAACGAAATGTTTTAATTGTGTAAATTCTTCAGTAGGAATATTAAATGTATCTGCTACAGTGATTACAAATTCATATTCTTGTTCTGAAATTTCGTTTGATGAATAGATAAACTCCAATAAACGAATTAATACGATGACTTTTTGAGGCTGTTCAAGTTCCTGATTAATCTGAGTACAGATTTTTAAAACTTTTACAGAGTTAAGCGATGTACGTTTTGCCGAACCATCTTTCTTCTTACTTACCTGATGATGCGCTTCTAAATACTCATCAAAAATTCGCAAGTAAGTTTCAACTTGTTCCTGACTTAATTGTTGTTTCAAGAAAGACTGCACAATGGCCCTTCCGGTATTGTTAACACCATCAACTTTTGCGATGATGGCAAACATTTGCATTAAGGCTCTTAATATTCGTTCGCTCATAGGTTAATTTTTGTACAATTATTTTTTATGTAGTTCGTAGAAGCAGCGCGACATTTTTTTTATGTTGCTTACGTCTTCTTTTTGCATTTTTGATTCAAACTTAGTGTTGAACAGTATTGAAGTAATACCATCGTCTTTTAAAGTGCCAATGTAATTTATCATGACATCTATTAAAAAATAAGCATTTTGTTCTTTAATATCGTAGAGTGTTGCATTCTTCACAAAGAAACTTTTGCTGCCTGACTTTATTTCAAGCGGACCTGACTCAACGAAACCTAATTTTTCGTTAGGCGTAATTTTAAGAACGTATTTACCGCCCACAGAAATTAGTTGAACTTTACCTCCGTTTTTGAGATTTGTTGTCATAACCTTGCCCGGAACTTTTTTTTGCTCGGTAGGTTTGTAAATACTGTCAGGAACCAATAAATCATTACAGTTTTGAGAAATTAATTTTGAACTCAAAAAAACAAAAAGTAATATTTTTAAAAAATGGCTCATACTTTAAAGAAAAAAAGGATAAAGTCTTTGTTCTTTATCCTTTTCTTCAGCTAAATGCTTGAATTTTATTTTTGTTTAAATCCGATTAAAATTACGGCACATCCCGAACCTTGATTACGGGTTACGTCAATTTGTGCTTCAATAGTACACTCTAAAGTGTTTTTAACTTTAAAATCCCAATATGGTGCGTTTTTATAATTGCGGTTTGAGAATAACAAATGACGATCTTGATCGTAGATATTGAAAATCAAATTTCCATCATTAGAACCACTACAAGCAGCGATACGGTAAATTGTTTCGCCAAAGAAAGTGGTATGGAACTCTGCAGTTTCTTCTGAGTTTAATAATAATGCGCGGTATTGCTGTCCGTCTGAAATAAACGTAGAAATAATATGCTTAGCACAGAAATTCGCGATAGAATCGCACTGAGCCTTTGCTTTGTTGCTTAGAGTTAAAGCGAAAAGTAAGGTTAATATGGTGATAGATAACTTCTTCATATAATTAAAAACTCTTAAGATTTTACGTTGATGATATTATTTCTGATTTCCTGAATTTTTGTGGCAATCTGCTCGATTTGCTCATTTGAAACTGAAACTTCATTGGTACTGTTAATGTAAGTCATTTTCTTTAACGAGTCAGTTACAGGCTCAACAAAATTGTATTTGAATTGAATGCCTTCGTATACTTTTAATAAATCAGTAAGCTGAGCGGACAAAGTATTTGCATCAGGTAAGTTGTGCGAACCAATTAATTTGATGATACTTTCTAAAGCTTGCTTTTGTTCAGCAATGCGATATTTGATATCGTCGTTTGCTTTTTGCTTTAAAGCCGTAATAGAAAAATGCATACTCTCAATCCATCCACCTGTTAAGATTAATGAACTGATTTCAGTACGTTGGTTTGATTTCAAATAAGCATCACTGGCACGGTAAGCAACACCAACGAGCATTAACATACTGTCTTTGTTAGCAATGTTAGTTTCAATACGCTTCATCGTGTTAGCATCAAATGCTGCAGATACTCCTAATTTATCAGCTAATTGCTTTACACCGGCTAAATAACCAATTGCATCTTGTGTTTGGTTGTACATACTCACGTAACCTAAGTCAGCACCGTAAATTCCAAGATTTAAAGCGCGAACGTAATCAGTTGAGTAGGTATTAACTTTATTTGATGGGTTTAAGATTTCTTTATTGTATGATACGCCAGATTTTTGAATTAACATGGCGGTTTGAATTGGAGAGGGGATACTAAAAAGTTGCCCTCCTACATTTAATACTGCCGTTTTTGCAGTGTCAACATCCACAACATTCTCATTGTTTTGTTCATCATCCTTCGGTTTGTCTCCGCCACAAGAGGTAGAAATAACAAGAGCCGCTAAACTAATTGATAGAAGTTTAGTGTTAAACATATACTTTCTTAGATTCATCGAAAAAAATACTTAATTGGTTTTTAAAAAATCAATGCAAGTAAGTAAAATTTAGTGAATTAATCAAATTTAGGAATTTAGTTAATATTTTGATTAATTAATTGAAAAACAGATAATTATAAGCTTAAAACTTTATCGAGTATTTTTAAGGTTGCTCCACTGTTTTTTTCAAGATAATTATAAGCAGCATTGGAGGAGTTTTCTTTGAATGCTGTGTCACTTAAGAGTTGTTTTAAAATCTGAGATAATTCGTCTGAATTTCTAATCTCAAATCCTGCTTTACTAGTGATAAAATCTTTTGCTTCATTAAACTTATGATGATTAGGACCGAAAATTACAGGCAATTTATGTGCAGCAGGTTCCAGGATATTATGTATTCCGTTATTAAAGCCACCTCCAATGAAAGCAACGTGCCCGTATTTATAAGCAGAGGCAAGCACTCCAATGGTATTGATCACTAATACTTGCGCCGAATTATCAATTTGATTTAAATACAATGTATAACTTATCAGTTTTGATTGCAGTTTGTTCAATAGAGATTGAATAGAGGTTTCATCCGTTTCATGCGGCGCGATTATCAGTTTTAAGTTTGGAAACGAAGTACGTAAATGCAAGTAGCTATCAATCAAAATTTGGTCGTCTTTTTCCCACGTACTACCTGCAATCAAACATAAGTCTGCGCCACAAAACGACTTTAATTTTTCAATTTCTGAGGCGTGTTTTGCTCCTTGTAAAACCCTGTCCACTCTGGTATCTCCACTAAGTATACCCGAGTTGACTCCAAGTTCCTCCAATAAATCCAGTGATTCTTTATCCTGGACAAAAATATTCTTGTAAGTTTTTAAGGCCTTTAAAAACACATTGCCATACCACTTAAAAAAAGGCTGGTGTTTTTTAATAACAGCCGATATTAAATAGGTTGGAATCTTTTTTTGATGCAGCGTAAACAAGTAGTTTAACCAGAACTCATACTTTACAAATATAACGGTGTTCGGATTACAGCTTTCAATAAAATCAACGGCATTTTTTTTGAAATCAGGGGGCAGATAGCAAACCAAATCGGCATATTCATAATCCTTTCGGATTTCAAATCCGGATGGTGAAAAAAAAGTAAGAATAATTAATGTGTCCGGTGATTGTTTTTTCAGAGCTTCTATTACCGGGCGACCTTGTTCAAATTCACCTAAGGATGCACAATGAATCCATACCCTTTTTTTGTTCGGTAATTTTTCTAGTCGAGATATTAATTGCTCGCGCCATTGTTTTCGTCCGTTCACCCAAAGTTTAGCTTTTGGCTTAAATAAGGAAGAAATATAAATGGCACAGGTATATAAGAATATGCCTGTATTGTATAGAAACATGTTAATTGTAATAGAAATCAAGGGTACGTTTATATAACGGAAGTACCCAGCCAATTCTTGCGCCAATCATGATATCCATACGCGTCTTATCATCTTTCATGCCGGTATCATAATTATACCCGCGATAGCTTTTTGTAAAGCCCTCATGAATCTCAATACCGGCAATGAAATTTACCAAGCGATTATTGCTTAAATAAAGGTATCCGATAAATTGTTGCATAGCTAAACCACCGGTTAATCGATCGTAACCTTTCGCCAAATCACCTTTTACTGCTGCTATTTTTTGATTGGCGTCATACAATTTTATTTTATGTTGCATGTAACCGAAACCGCAATTAATCATAAGTCCGGAGTTGGGATTATGACCAAGTTTCGGGAATACTTTTCCAACAACAACATAACCGTTAAATCCGCGTTCTGTAATGCGTAAATCTGCCGGAAAACCTTCATTGTCAATAATGAAATTATCTTCGTTTCGCATCTGTAAAGTAATATCTTCCTTCACGTTTTTACTCCAGAAATAACTTCCATCTAATCCGATGGTCCATCCTTTACTGAATTTAAAAAGGAAACTTCCTCCAACAGCCAAATTGTTTCCGAAACGTTTTTCCATATCTCCATAAGGCATATGTCCGCCAAAATGCGCGGATATTAAAGGCACATTCATGCACGTATCAGCAACTCTTTGAGCCCATGAATTTAGAGTGTGAACGGAAATTAAAATTAAAAGCAGTTTACGCATAAGTGCGAAGTTAATTAAAAAAATTAACTCATGCTTTCCATGCGGTTTTTATAGGTGGTAATATTTTTGTTTTGAGTATCTGATTCTACTAAGCCGTCTTTTAAACGTACAATTCGGTGAGCGTGCAATGCAATATCCTCTTCGTGAGTTACTAGAATAATAGTATTACCGTTTTTGTGAATCTCTTCAAATAAGCCCATGATTTCCACAGATGTTTTACTATCCAAGTTACCGGTTGGTTCATCCGCTAAAATAATAGCCGGTTTATTAACCAGAGCGCGGGCAATGGCCACACGTTGTCGCTGTCCGCCAGAAAGCTCATTAGGTTTATGGTTCATACGATTGCCTAATCCAACTTGTTCTAATACCTCTTTAGCGCGTGCTTCACGTTCTGCTTTTGAAATGCCGGCATAAACCAAAGGCAATGCTACATTCTCTAACGTGGTACTTCTAGGTAATAAATTAAACGTTTGAAAAACAAAGCCGATTTCTTTGTTACGTATTTCTGCTAATTCGTTATCGGTCATTTTTGCAACCGAGTTATTATTTAATATGTACTCACCGGTACTGGGCGTATCTAAACAACCTAAGATATTCATTAAGGTAGATTTACCGCTTCCGGAAGGGCCCATCAACGCCACGTATTCGTTTTTGAAAATATTTAAGTCAACTTTTTTTAAGGCATAAATAGTTTCATCACCAATTTGATATAATCGCGAGATATCAGTTATTTTAATAATGGCTTCCATGTTATATTTGCGGGAATAAAATGAGCTTTCGTTTAAAAATAAAACATCATTTAATTCATGCGTTAAATTACACAAATAAAACGGCCGGCGATTTGATTTCGTCAGGTAAATTAACCGTTAATGGAAAAGTAGTTTTAACAAATGAGATTATGCATGAAGAAGATGAGTTATGTTTAGAGGGGCAAATCATTAAGCCGGCAATTCAATACGAGTATTATGCCTTATATAAACCAACAGGAATAGAATCTTCTTTTTATAATTTGATTGAAGATAATTTAAGTAAGGTGTTTCCGTTTAACGATAGTTTTTTTGTTGCCGGTCGCCTTGATAAAGCCTCAGAAGGATTATTGATTATTTCCAATAATGGTAAATGGGTTAATGCCTTAACAAGAGCTGATGCTTACAAAGAAAAGGAATATGAGGTGGAGGTAGACCAACAAATTTCGGATGAATTTATTGAAGCCATGGGTAAAGGAGTAGATATTGGCTTTTATGTTACGCGACCTTGTATGGTTTCCAAAATCACATCACATGTCTTTAATATCGTGTTAACAGAGGGTAAGAATAAGCAAATACGCCGTATGTGTAAAAAGCTGGGATTTAAGGTAACGAGGCTTAAACGTACCCGAATCGATAAATTTTATTTAGCTGATTTAAAGGCTCTTGAGTATCGAAAATTCCTTTTAACATAATTTGTTACAACAATATATGTTATAACGTATAAATTTGTATCGTTAAAATTAAACGATATGAAAAAACTACAACACACATTAGCTGCAGCATTATTATTAATGGCTGCTGCCACAACAGCTCAAACTAACTGGAAAGTGGATGCTTCTCACAGTAAATTAGGTTTTGCGGTAACTCACTTAATGGTGAGCGAAACAGAAGGAAAATTTAAAGTATATGAAGGAACCGTTAGCTCTAAATCTGAGACTGATTTTACGGATGCGAAGATTGAATTTTCGGTAGATGTAAACAGCATTAATACAGATGATGAAAAACGTGACGGACATTTAAAAAGTCCTGATTTTTTTGATGCAGCGAATCACCCAAAAATGAGTTTCAAAGCAACATCCATGAAGCCTGGAAAAATTAAAGGTACCTATGATTTAGAGGGTGATTTAACCATGCGTGGTGTAACAAAAAAAGTAAAATTAACCGCAATTGGCGCTTCTAAACCGGTAAAGGATCCTTGGGGAAATATCAAATATGCTTTTAAAGTAAGTGGTAAATTAAACCGCATTGATTACGGTTTAAAGTGGAATGCAGCCATTGAAGCGGGTGGTGTAGTAGTGAGCGAGGAGGTAAAAATTGATTGTACAATTGAACTCACTAAAGCGTAAAAATAATTCATTTCAAGAAAAAAAACCCCGGATTGTTCCGGGATTTTTTTATTTTTACCCCACTGTGAAACTCGAAGACGCTATACAACAGAAAAAATTTAAAAGTGAACAACAGAAACTAGGCATTAATATGCTCTACACTTTTAACTGGCTCAATTATCAAATTCAGCAAAAATTTAAAGATAAAGATATTACTGTACAGCAATATAATGTATTGCGAATTTTACGCGGACAACATCCCGAGCCTTGTAATTTAAAATTAATTAAAGCACGCATGCTCGACAGGATGAGTGACGCATCACGAATTGTAGATAAATTAAACGTGAAGGGTTTTCTCGAGCGAAAAGAATGTGCAAACGACAGAAGAAATGTGGATGTGTTTATCACTGAAAAGGGATTAGAATTATTAAAATCATTGGATCACATTGATGATGAATATAAAACTCTATTTAAAAATCTGAACGCTTCTGAAATAAAATCGATGAATGATTTGTTGGATAAAGCACGCGGATAAAATAGTTTAACTGAAATAAAAAAGGGAGCATTTGCTCCCTTTTTTTACGCATCAATCTTCGCGTATTTAGCATTTTTCTCAATGAAATCTCTGCGAGGAGGAACTTCATCACCCATCAACATCGCAAAAATACGATCGGCTTCTGCAGCATTATCTACCGATACCTGACGTAATGTTCTTGATTCAGGATTTAAAGTTGTTTCCCATAATTGCTCAGCATTCATTTCTCCCAAACCTTTGTAACGTTGTACGTTTACGCTATCCGTTTTTTCGCCGCCCATTTCTTTGATGGCAATATCACGTTGATCTTCGTTCCAGCAGTAACGTTGGTCTTTTCCTTTCTTTACTAAATAAAGTGGAGGAGTAGCAATGTAAACATAACCACGCTCTACTAATTCTTTCATGTGACGGAAGAAGAAAGTTAAAATTAAAGTTGTAATGTGAGAACCGTCAACGTCGGCATCACACATAATAATGATTTTATGATAACGTAATTTTTCTATATTCAGAGCACGTTCATCTTCAGTAGTTCCGCGAAACACACCTAAAGCCGTGAAAATATTTTTAATCTCTTCGTTCTCGTAAATTTTATATTCTAAAGCTTTTTCTACGTTTAATATTTTTCCGCGCAAAGGTAGAATTGCCTGAAACTCACGGTTACGTCCTTGTTTAGCTGTTCCACCCGCAGAATCCCCCTCAACTAAAAACAATTCCGATAAATGTGGATCACCACTGGCGCAGTCAGCTAATTTACCCGGCAGGCCGGAACCTGTCATAACGTTTTTACGTTGTACTAATTCACGGGCTTTACGGGCAGCATGGCGGGCAGTTGCAGCTAAAATAACTTTATCTACAATCATGCGCGCTTGTTTCGGATGCTCTTCCAAATAATTAGCCAACGCTTCGCTAATAGCTTGGTCAACGGCACCCATTACATCACTATTTCCTAATTTTGTTTTGGTTTGACCTTCAAATTGAGGCTCGGCTACTTTTACCGAGATAACAGCTGTTAAGCCTTCGCGGAAGTCGTCACCGCTGATTTCAAATTTTACTTTAGAAAGTAAACCGTTTTTATCAGCATAATTTTTTAAGGTACGTGTTAACCCGCGACGGAATCCTGCTAAATGCGTTCCACCTTCGTGCGTGTTAATGTTGTTTACATAACTTTGAATGCTTTCGCTGAAAGAATTGTTATAAAGCATAGCAACCTCTACCGGTATACCACCTTTTTCTCCTTCTATATAAATTGGCTCTTCAATTAAATTCTCTTTTCCTCCATCCAGGTAGGTTACAAATTCCTTTAAACCACCTTCGCTTAAAAATTCTTCTTGAAAAGGCTGACCGTTTTCGTCTTTTTGACGGATGTCTTGTAAAACAATACGAATTCCTTTATTTAAATACGATAATTCGCGCATTCTGTTAGCCAGGGTAGTGTAATTATACTCGCTAACCGTAAAGATGCTTAAATCGGGTTTAAACGTTTGAATGGTGCCTCTGTAAGTGGTATCTCCAACCACTTTGGCAGGATATAAGGGCTTACCGCAGCTAAATTCCTGAACGGTTATCTGACCATCGCGATGCACTTCGGTTTTCATGTGGGTTGAAAGCGCGTTTACGCAACTTACCCCAACACCGTGTAAACCACCCGAAACTTTATAGGTGTCTTTATCAAATTTACCACCGGCATGTAAAACGGTCATTACAACCTCAAGCGCACTAACACCCATTTTTGGGTGGATGCCTGTTGGAATACCGCGTCCGTCATCTTTTACCGTAATGGAATTGTCTTCATTAATAGAAACCGTAATGTTTTTACAGTGTCCTGCTAAAGCCTCGTCAATTGAGTTATCAACGACTTCATAAACTAAGTGATGTAAACCTTTTACGCCAATATCGCCAATATACATGGCCGGACGCTTTCTTACTGCTTCTAAACCTTCGAGTACCTGTATATTATCGGCGCCGTAATTCTTTTGATCTGTAGGGATGCTTTCTGACATATTTTCTTCCAATTTTTTTCGTTTACAATATTCTTTAAATATACCGATTTTCACTCTTTTTTTAGGTGCTTTTTCGAGTGATTTTTACTAACAAATGTTGATAACATTTTCTTGTTTTTTAACTATTCATAACATCCAAATTCAAAGCGGGTTTTGTCAAAAAAAATCACCAATTTTGTAACGAAAATCTCAGGATTTAAATACACATGTTTACTCACTAAAATCCAACTGTTATGAAAAAAGCACTCACATTAATTTTAGCCTTTGGCTTCAGCTTATTGACTTTTGCCGATAATGCTCCTCTGAAAAAATCATCATCTATCCAAACTAAAAAAAATGAAGGCGGCGAAAAATGTTTTGATGAAGGCACTCATATTGTTAACCTCGGTTTTGGTTTTGGTCGTACTTACCATGCGGTTTATAAAGGCGCTGGATACAAATCAGGAAGTACTCCCGCCATTAGTTTAACTTACGAGCAGGCTTGGCCACAAAAATTAGGTCCGGGTTATTTGGGAGTTGGTGCTTATCTCGGACATCAATTTTCATTTTTCCGTTATGATTATACCCGTTACAATGATAATAATGGCGCGTTTTCAACTTATTACTCAGATCATAAATGGAATTATTTTATGTTAGCTGCCCGTGCCGCGTATCACTGGGATGTATTGAATTCAAAAAATGCTGAGGTATATGGTGGAGTCATTGCAGGATTACGTTTTCAAATTCATAATTACTCAACTAACGATCCCGATAAAAAGGATCCCTATAATTACAATAATAGTTTAGTTTATCCGGCCTGGTCGGTTTTTGCCGGCGCACGATGGTATTTTAGTAAAAACGTAGGTTTATTTGCAGAAGTGGGTTATGGCGTTTCATACCTCACGGGAGGCTTTAGTTTTAAATTTTAATTTCAAAAGCCGATTTTTAATCGGCTTTTTTATTGTCTGAATTATGGAAAATATTTTTACAACAGAGGCTTTGTTTAGTTTGATTCCTCTCGTATTAATGGAAGTTTTACTCGGAATTGATAACGTAATTTTTGTTTCCATTGTATTGAGCCGCCTTAATAAAGAACAGGCCAAATCGGCAGGTGTGGTGTGGATGTTTACGGGCATCGCCATGCGCTTGATTTTTTTATTTGTACTGGGTTATTTAATTAAAGGTGAATACGTTTTATTTACACTTTTTGATCATCCGGTTGAACTCAAAGACGTGATCATGTTGGCGGGCGGATTGTTTTTATTGGTAAATTCTACACTCGAAATTCATAATAAACTCGAGGGCGAAGATCCGGATGAAAAGTTAAAGGAAGAAAAGAAAAAACCGGCAACCTATAAAAGTATTGTGCTTCAAATTATTTTAATCGATATGGTGTTTAGCATCGATGGTATTGTTACCGCCATCGGTATGGCAAATAGTTTTATCATAATGGTTGTTGCTGTAGTTATCAGTATGGCAGTGATGTTTTATTTTGCGCCTAAAATCTCGGCATTCATTCATAAACATCCAACCTTTAAAATTCTGGCGCTTTCATTTTTAGTTTTAATTGCTGTTTTATTAGTAGTGGAGGGTGTACATGTTGAAACTATTCATGTGCCAAAAGGATATATCTATTTTGCGATGGCTTTTTCATTTACGGTGGAACTTCTAAACCTTCGTTTTAGAAAGGTGACATCCAAGGCAGTTCAGTTGCGTTCTCCATCTTTAGATGAAAAATCAAACGAAACCAATCCTCAATAAATATTTAAATAGTACATTTATAAAGATTTTAAAATTTCATATGGACTCTAAAATAAACATACTTGAACAAAAGAAAGCCGAAGCCTTATTAGGTGGTGGTGAAAAGCGTATTGAATCACAACATAAAAAAGGTAAGTTAACCGCACGTGAACGTATTCATCTTTTAATGGATGAAGGTTCATTTGAAGAGATTGGAATGTTGGTG
Organism: Bacteroidia bacterium; assembly: GCA_016787445.1. Taxonomy (GTDB): domain Bacteria; phylum Bacteroidota; class Bacteroidia; order B-17B0; family Aurantibacillaceae; genus JAHEYG01. The sequence goes on along the minus strand of JAEUTQ010000042.1, from coordinate 21,083 downwards.
ACTCATCGCAGCACCGATTTTGGTTTGGATAAGGAGCGTTATTTAGGGGATGGAGTTGTAACCGGTTATGGAAATATAAACGGACGATTAGTTTATGTTTTCTCTCAGGATTTTACGGTTTTCGGTGGTTCATTATCAGAAACACACGCCGAAAAAATTTGTAAAATTATGGATTTGGCAATGCAAAATGGCGCACCTGTAATTGGATTAAATGATAGTGGCGGTGCACGTATTCAGGAGGGTGTGGTTTCATTAGGTGGATACGCTGATATTTTTTACCGTAATGTTCGCGCCAGTGGCGTTATTCCACAATTATCTGCAATCATGGGCCCTTGTGCAGGTGGTGCGGTTTATTCTCCTGCTATTACTGATTTTATTTTAATGGTGGAGAATACTTCTTACATGTTTGTTACCGGTCCGAATGTTGTAAAAACTGTAACGCATGAAGAAGTAACCAGTGAAGAGTTAGGTGGAGCCATGACTCATGCTTCTAAGAGTGGTGTTACACATTTCGCTTGTGCAAATGAGGTGGAAGCCTTAAATCATATCAAACAATTATTAAGTTACGTACCGCAAAATTGTGAAGAGGATGCGCCATCTGTTCCTTACGAAGCAGGGAACGAATTGCGTCCTGTGTTAAACACAATTATTCCTGATAATGCCAATCAACCTTATGATATACGTGAAGTGATTGAGCAAGTTATTGATGCGGATAGTTTCTTGGAAGTACACAAAAATTTTGCTGAAAATATTGTTGTTGGCTTCGCGCGTTTAGCCGGAAAAAGCATTGGTATAGTGGCCAATCAACCTGCAGTTTTAGCCGGTGTATTGGATATTCATTCGTCTACAAAAGCAGCACGTTTTGTGCGTTTCTGCGATAGTTTTAATATTCCATTATTGGTGTTTGAAGATGTTCCGGGATTCTTACCGGGAACTGATCAGGAATGGAATGCTATTATCACGAACGGCGCTAAATTATTGTACGCATTTAGTGAGGCAACTGTTCCTCGTATTACGGTTATTACGCGTAAGGCATATGGCGGAGCTTATGATGTGATGAACAGTAAGCATATTGGTGCGGATATGAATTACGCTTGGCCATCAGCGGAAATTGCCGTGATGGGAGCTAAAGGTGCTGCGGAAATTATTTTCAAAAACGAAATTGCCGCGGCGAAGGATAAAGATGCGAAATGGAAAGAAAAGGAAGCAGAGTATCAGACTATGTTTGCAAATCCATATCGTGCTGCTGAGCGTGGTTTTGTGGATGAAGTAATAAAGCCGGAAGAAACACGCATGAAATTGATTCGCGCATTTAAAATGCTCGAGAATAAAGTGGATAAATTACCACAAAAGAAACACGGAAATATTCCTTTATAATAAATGGAGTCATCACACATGTTTTTAAATGCATTGGCCTATGTAGCATTCATTGCTGTATCAGGCCTTTCTTTATTAATATGTATGATATTTTTTATAGTACGCATTTCCCAAGACCATAAACAAAAATGGAATTGGTTGATTGCCGCGATTATTTCTGTTTTCCTCTTAATTTTTTCAATTTTTCTTTTCACCAGAAAAGTAGTCAATACGGTTAAAAATATTGGTGAAAAGGTGGAGGAAACCATTCAGGAATCTGTAGATGAATTACAAAAAATGGATTCGTCTTATCAGTACAGTAAATTGGTGTCTAATCCAACCTTATTACGCCTTAAAGAATTTCAGCACATTAATAATTCAGTTAATGCACCTGATGAGTTTTATGTTTATTTCGGTTACATGAATTACTTCCGCATGCCCTTAACGTATCCTTACTCTTTACATTGCAATGATGTTTTGGAAACGGCAGAATTATATAATGAAGCGAATGTGTCTGAATTTAACATCAACGATAATGGCGAGGTTTATACCGGTAAAAATTCAATTAACGCCATTGCTTTCGATAATGCGGCTTTAATTGCACAAATAAAAGACAGCACCTCAAAAAAAGAAAGCTACTTTATTTATTCTTTTGTGGAGGATAAACAAAGTAGCTCGATTAAAACTTTAAAGGAAGCTATTAAAACAGCACGAAAGGATTTTAATTATCGCGGTTACGACACCTTAATTACTGTTTACGAGTACCACCAATTATTTAATTAGTGTTACGTGACCGGTGTAGTATTTCGCTTCACCAAATACATTTACCACTTTAATTTTCCAGGCGTAAACATCATCCTTGCAGAATTTACCGTAGTCAATTCCTCTGTGTACTTTACCATCCCAGCCTTCTTCAAATACTTTAGTATTGAAAATGCGCTCACCCCAACGATCAAAAATTTCTAATTCATAGTCTTTAATACCAAAACCTTTTGGTTGGAAGAAGTCATTTAATCCATCGCCATTTGGTGTAAACGCATTTGGAATATAAATACCGAAGTCTTCACCAACCACAATTATTTTAGTAATGGTATCAATACAGCCTTTATCACTTTTTACAACCAATGTAACAGGATATGTTCCTGCCTCCGGATAATAGAAGGTTGGATGTTGCATGTTAGAGGTATTCGTTGCATTACTATAGAAATACCAATTCCAAGCAGTAATGGTTGCGTTGTGTGAAGCATCCGTAAAGGTAACTTCATCATGATTCACAATTGGTTTAATTGGCGCGAAATTAAAATCAGCCACAGGTATTGGATATACGTCTACTAAATAAGCAGTTGTATTCGAACAACCATTAGCATCAGTAACACCGGCAGTCACTGTAAATAATCCTGCTGCATTAAAACAATTTTCGTATGTATTTCCATTAGCTCCGTTTCCTCCATTCACCGACCAAACTACACTTTGTAAAGCAGTAGAGTTTTGTACAGTAAAGGTTGCACATAAAGGTGCACAACCAAAAGTATTGTTAGCAATGATGCTTGGGTTCGGTAATGGATTTACTGTTACTGTTGTAACAGCAGTAGCAGGACATCCAATATTATCAAATACTGTTACCGAGTAAGTTCCTGACATGTTTGAAGTGGATGTATTAACTAATGGGTTTTGCGCTGTAGATGCAAATCCGTTTGGACCAACCCAGCTGTAAGTTAAACCACCGGTTGCACTCAATGCAAATGATTGACCTGTACAAACCGGAGAATTATTATTCGCATTTGGCGTTGGAATTGGATTTACCACTACAACTGTATTGCTTGTGCTTGTACAGTTATTGGCATTAGTTACTGTAACAGAATACACACCGGCCATCGCTGGATTTGCATTTGGTATTGAAGGGTTTTGTGAACTGGAAGTAAATCCACCCGGACCACTCCAATTATAAATTGTTCCTCCTGTTGCGCCTAAATTAATTGTTTGGTTAGCACACACAGTTGAACCGGAAATTGAAATAGCAGGCAATGGATTTACAACAGCAGTTGTTGTTGTAAAATTGGTACAACCGTTCGCGTCTGTTACCGTTAAAGTATACGTGCCACTATTTGTAACTGACGGTGCTAATATTCCCGGTGTTTGCGAATTAGAAACAAATCCTGAAGGTCCGCTCCAATTATAAAACACCCCACCGGTTCCATTAAATGTTAATCCTACACCTTCACAAACCGGACCATTGTTAGAAGCGGTAGGTAATGGAAGGGGATTAATAGTAACTGAAGTGGTTGTTGATCCTGTACATGTACCCACTGTAACTAATAATGTATATACACCCGATTCTGCCAAAGTAACAGCAGAAATAGATGGGCTTTGTGTAGCATTTAAAAATCCATTTGGACCCGACCATGCATATGTGGTACCACCACTTCCGCTTAATTGAAGATTAGCACCAACACATAACGGACCATTATTTCCGGCGATTGGAACTGGTAAAGGAGTAACACTTACTGTTGATATTGCCGTGCTTGTACAACCGTTAGCGGCCATACCTGCTACAGTATAAGTTGTTGTAGTATTAGGGGTAACATTTATAACACTTGTTGTAGCAGCTGTGCTCCATAAATAAGATACAGCGCCTGATGCGGTTAAATTAGTGCTTTGCCCAAAACAAATATTTGTACTGGCCGGTGTGGACAAAACAACAGGAGGTGTAGTATTAGTTGGAACTGTTAGTGTTTGTGAACCCTGACATGAATTAGTTGCGTTAGCTACGGCCACTGTATATGTTCCGCCTTGATTGATGCCCACAGTTGCTGTACCCGCTCCACTAATGATACCTGGTCCTGTCCAGGTGTAAGTAAAGCCCGGAGGCCCAGGATTTACGCTTAAAGATGCCGTAGGGCTGGCGCACGTTAGTGTATTGGTTAATGAAATAGTTGGACTAATTACAGTACCGTTGGAAACTACAGTGGCAGTTACAACAGTGGATGCAACCGGACAAACCGTTTTTGAAATTGTACAACTATAAACACCCGGAGCAGTTCCAATAGCCACTGAACCGTTTGTTGGGCCGGTTAAACCGGGACCGGTCCAGCTATAGGAGTTAACCGGAGTAAGATTGGTATTGGCTGTTAATGTTACCGAAGTTGTAGAGCAACCTAACGTACCGGTTACCACGGCATTTGCAGTATAAGAAGTAACCAAGGCAGGGATAGGGCATGAGGCATAATCGCCACCACTCATAGTAGATGAACCTGCAGGAGTACTTGTGAAATTTATTGTTGAACCAACGATGTTTCCTGAAAAGAAACCATTTGAATTATGAACGAATACCTGAGTACCAATAATAGAAAAACCTCCACCCGCTGAAGTGCTTGGCATCCCGGTCATATTATAAGTAGCCAATACAGAACCGGTAGGGCTGTACATAGTTAAAGCTTGTGGTGTTGTAGTTTTTAGAATGTAAAAATTACAATTCGCATCAGTAACTATATCATAAGGACCACCACCGCTAAAGCCGGTAAGAGTAGTTAATAATGTTCCTGGACCTGTACCATTATAAACCCAGATTTGACCACTAGAGCCTACTAAACTATATAAATAACAACCACAACCACCTAAGTTTACAGCAGCAGTATTACCAATAGCATGTCCGGTATTTACCCAGGTGCTTCCATTCCACCAAGCAACATTACCGCTAATGATGGTATAGAAAGTTGGATTTGGTGATGCAGCATTAATATTTGGCATTAAGGCTAAACCGCCTCCACCTCCCGGAATACCTGTACTTACAGGGTTACCCGGACCAAGTGGTAAAGAAGGGTTGTATGCCGTGATAGGACTGTTATGTACATACACCAAATTACTTGGGCAGCTTGGCACAGCAAATTGTGATTTTATTGTTCCTGACAATAATGTAAACAGTATAAATAATGCCTTAAGTTGTTTCATTTTACTTTTAGTTTATTTAATTAATGTAACATGACCTTTTAATTCTTTTGATTCGCCTTTCACATTTGTGAGTGTAATTCTCCATACATAAACGCCATCCGGACAATAAGTACCATAATCAATTCCTCTATGACGTTTTCCATCCCAACCATTTTCAAACTCTTTACTAACAAAAATTCTTTCTCCCCATCTGTCAAAAATTTCTAATTGATATTTCTTTATACCAAAACCTTTTGGTTGGAAAAAATCGTTTAATCCGTCTTTATTTGGTGTAAATGCATTTGGTACATAAATTCCGTAATCTTCTCCCACTACAATTGTTTTAATAATGGTATCGCTGCAACCAATGTTGTTTTTCACTACCAATACAACCTCATAACTTCCTGCTTCAGTGAAAGTGAATTCAGGATGCTGTTGTGTGGAAGTATATTGAGCAGTGTTCATGAAATACCAGTTCCATGCTGTAATGGTTCCGGTATGAGAAGCATCAGTGAATTTTACTGTTCCGTCAGTGTTTACCGTTGGATAATAAGGCGCGTAGTTAAAATCTGCGATAGGTTTTGGTACTACATTAATTGCATAGGTTGAGGTATTAATACATCCTGCATTATCTACTGCCTGCGCTGTAATTAAATAATTGCCGGCTTGCGAATAACAAAAATCAACAGTATTACCGCTGGCACTTTGTCCTCCTCCCGAATTCCAATTTACACTTTGTACTCCGCTTGAAGTTTGCGCTGAGAACTGTGTACAAACAGGCGCACATCCGTTAATATTCGCAGAGGTAATTGAAATAGATGGAATAGGATTTACAACCACTGTAACAGCTGTAGAAGATGAACAACCAATTGCATCACTAACGGTGAGCATATAGCTGCCACTCATGCCTGCGCTGGTTGCAACTAAAGTTGGATTTTGAGCAGAAGATGAAAATCCATTAGGACCACTCCAAGAATAATTAACGCCACCACTACCATTTAAACTTAAAATTGAATTTACACAAATAGGGCTATTGCTGTTTGCAATAGGTGTTGGCTCCGGATTAATCAATACGGTTGCCATTCCGGTATTTACGCATGAGTTAGCATTTGTTACAGTAACATTATAAACTCCCGCCATGTTTGTTTGAGCGTTTGTAACGCTTGGGTTTTGTAAGTTAGAAGTAAATCCGTTTGGTCCGCTCCAACTATACGTTACTCCGCCATTGGCACTCAAGTTCATGGTTTGATTCACACAAATGGATGATCCTGTAGCGCTAACCACAGGAAGTGAATTCACCACATAAGCATGTGTAGTGCTATTACTGCAATTGTTAGCATCGGTTACTGTTAATGTGAATGTTCCGTTATGAATCATGGATGCGGATGCAATACTAGGATTTTGCGCGTTTGAGTTGAAACTGCCGGGCCCAACCCATAAATAACTTGTTCCACCACTTCCTGTAAAATTAATTGTTTGTCCTTCACAAACCGGACTATTACTTACTATAGTAGGTGATGGCAGCGGATTAACAGTTAATGAGGTTGTAGTCGAAGCTGAACAACTTCCTGCACCAACCATCAAAGTATAAACACCTGCCGCAAGGGAGTTAACGTTAGTAAGCGATGGATTTTGGTTCGTGCTGCTAAAACCATTCGGGCCGGTCCAAGTATAAGTGATACTTCCTCCTCCGGTTAGATTAAGTGTTGCGCCATCACATAGCGGTCCGTTGTTGGCTGCTACAGGATTTGGTAATGGGAAAATTGTAACTGATGTAGTGGCAATGGCTGTACAAGTTCCACCGCTACTCATAAATATGGTATACGTTCCACTGGCGTTGGTGGTAACGTTTGTAATGGTTGGGTTTTGTAAGTTGGAACTAAATCCGTTCGGCCCGGTCCATGTATAATTTAACGCGGCGCCCACTGTTAAACTGAGTGTATTACCGGCGCAAATCGGAGAATTACTTCCGGGAATGGCAACTGCAGCTCCATTTACATTAATATTTGTTGTAGCTGTTCCTAAACATCCTGGACCACCCGGACTACCCGTTACAGTATAAATTGTTGTTGCGGCAGGTGTGAAAGTAACAGAAGAGCCTGTTATATTTCCGGGTTGCCATGTGTATGACGTACCCCCGCTAACCGTTAGAGTGGCAGGTGTACCTTGACAAACTGTTGCTGAATTAACCGTAAGTGTAGGGCTAGGTACAACTGAAACAGTTACTGCACTTGTATAGGAGCTATTTACTCCTGTACAACTCGTAATATTCATTGTTGCCGTATAATTTGTAGTTGTAGCTGGACACACGTTAGCCGTTAATCCCGTACCAACATTTCCACTGGGTCCTGTCCAATTGACGGTATATGATTGCGGGCCTGTGGGGACGAATCGCCAGGCTTCATTCGTGGCGGTCCATTGAGTGGGCGAATTTCTTCCGGCCGGAAAAGTTGCGAGTGTGCCATTTACATTTTGTACACCAATAATTCCTCTTCCTGAATTCCAACCCGGACATGCTGTACTGTTTTGAATGAATACATCAATGTAATTACTGGTTTCATGTAATACTAATTGAAAAGTGGAATTTGGAATACCGGTGCAAGAGCCGGGATTGCTAAACATCGGAATGTTATTCCAGGAAATAACAAATGAACGACATGGAGCTGTTCCATAAGTAGCAAAATAAATATTACCGCTTGAAGTTGGATCTATATCACGAAAGGCAGCGCAAATGGTGTTGCCCGGCATATCCGCTAAGCTGGGAATAGGAGTGGTAATGGACCAACCGTTAGTTTGATTGGCCACACCTAAACTGAAAGTGAGTTGTCCGTTTGAACCAACAACACCTTGTGTGAATGTATTACCGTAATAACAAAATGGGAAACCTAAATTTAAAACGCTACTCCAAATATCATCCTGGTTCGCAATAATGGATGTTCCATTGGTAAATGAAAACGGAGCGTATGGAATTGTGGTGACAGAGTAACTTGTAGTTTGATTAACCGGAACAACACTCGCCGATAAGTTAGCACATTGTCCTTGACAAATCGTGGTGCTAGGACCTGTACCAAATTGTGCGTTAATTGAAGGGCAAAACGGCGCGCCTTGTCCAAAAGTCAAGTTTGCTGCGAATTGCAAAAACAACGCTAGCGCGAATGAGATTCTTAAATGACGGAAAATGTACATAGGATAAAGATACTCATCCAATGTGCAAAATGCCTCTTTTTAAATAAATTAGATTAACAATTAGCTCATTATAAGTTCTATTTCGCCAAAATCTAATTGTTTAGACGATAAAACTTTAAAAATCAATCCCTTTCGTCGATGATTTGATCGGGCTTAAAAGCTTTGGTATCGAACACGAATAATGCATCCGCCAGCTCCAGATTAGGTTTGAAAGTCTTAATTTCATACAACTGAGAGCCACCGTCTTTCATGAGCATTTTTAATTGAACAACTTGTTTTTTTGCCTTGTCGATGTATATTTTGATTGTGTGAAATTTCTTCTTTTCAGGCTTAACAGTAGGATATAGATCGATAACATTACACATGGTGGCTCCGATTTTTTCCTCTTTATCAAATTTGTATTTATAACCTGTTTCGTATAAGGTGAAAATTTTACTAGGATTCAGCTGTTCGTCATTGTTAGCTTCAAAGTTTTTAATCGTTACTTCAGCTGCGTCTTTATTATGAGTCCAGATAGTTTTTCCATCGCAAACAATGTTACTGCCGGGAATTTCCAGCTTAAATTTTTGTCCTTTTACTTGAACTTTTCCGGTTTGTTTTTCTACTTGTTTTTTATCCTTATTGAAGATGGTGAAAATGTAATCAGCGCTAATGGTTTTATAGGCTTTTGTAACCTTACTAAGATCATCTAATATGGTTTTAGCTTTTGGGTCTTGATCCTGAGCAAATACACTGAAAGTGCTTGCGCAAAGAAGTATATAAAGTAAATGTTTCATAATCTAATGATGGCAAATGTAGTACCAAAAACTCCGTTAAAAGCACAAAAACCTTAAAAAATGCTAACTATCATTATTTAATTAAGTGATTTTAACAAAAAACCCCGACAAAAGCCGGGGTTTACTATTAAGGATGAAAAAATTATTTTTTAGCAGGAGCAGCAGTTGTTGCAGCCGGAGTTGCAGCAGTTGCAGCCGGAGTTGCAGTTTCTTCTGCAGCAACGTTACGTGTTGTTTGAACACTTACAACTGAAATATTGCTTGGATGTAAAATAGTTACTCCATCAATTTTAATATCGCCAACAGAAATTGATTTACCAATTCCTAATGTTTCGATGTTTAACTCGATACGCTCAGGTAATTTATTAACTAAACCTTTTACTTTTAACTTACGCATCTTAACGGTTAACTTACCACCGTCTTTTACACCTTGTGATTGTCCAACGGTTTTAACCGGAATTTGTACAGTTACAGGTTTTCCTTCGATTACTTGAAGGAAATCAGCATGGATAAGTTTATCGTTGATTTTATGGAATTGTGCTTCTTGTAATACAGCTAAAAAGTTTTTACCGTCAACTGTAATGTTTACTAAGTTGGTATCCGGTGTGTAAATAATGTTTTTAAATGCTCTTTCATCAGCATAAAAGTGGATTTGTTCGTTACCACCATAAATAACACATGGAACCTGACCTTTCGCCCTTAAAGAGGCCGCATCTGTTTTCCCTACGCTCGCACGTGGCGAACCGCTCAATGATACTGTTTTCATTTTTGTTTTTTTTTGTGCAACTAATAAAGATCCCGCTTACTTTATTTCGTTGCTTTTAGTTTTTATGTTATGCGGGTTAAATTATAAAGTTTGAACTAATTGATTCGTAAGTATGAACGCTACTGATAACTTTCGCAAATAAGTCAGCCACGCTAAGTACTTTTATTTTTTCACTTTTATGTTGTAAAGGAATTGTATCCGTAACAATAAGTTCTTTAATTTTTGATTTCTCAATGTTTTCGTAAGCTTTTCCGGATAATATGGCATGTGTACACATAGCTCTAACGCTGCTGGCACCACGCTCAACCATCATATCGGCCGCTTTACAAAGTGTTCCACCTGTATCAATCATATCATCCAACAACACGATATCTTTTCCTTCAATATCACCGATGGCGGTCATATGATCAACTACATTTGCTTTTGTTCTCTGCTTATAACAAATAACGATATCACATTTTAAATGCTTAGCGTATGCATTGGCACGTTTACTTCCTCCCATATCAGGAGCTGCAATCGTTAAATTAGGTAAGTGCAAACTTTGAATGTATGGCAAGAAAATAGTTGAAGCGTACAAATGATCAACAGGAACGTTAAAGAAACCCTGAATTTGATCAGCGTGTAAATCCATTGTCATAACGCGTGTTGCGCCTGCAACGGCTAACATATCGGCAACAAGTTTCGCACCGATTGCTACACGAGGTTGATCTTTACGATCCTGACGCGCATATCCGAAATAAGGAAGAACAGCAATAATTTGTTTAGCTGAAGCTCTTTTTGCAGCATCAATCATTAACAACATTTCCATCAGGTTTTCAGCCGGAGGCATGGTTGAATTAATGATAAAAACACTTTGTCCACGTATGCTTTCCTCGTAAGATGCTTGTATTTCTCCGTCGCTAAAACGATAGTGTTGTACTTTACCCAAAGATTGACCGTAAGATTTGGCAATTTGTTCTGACAAATCGATTGAAGCGCTGCCGCTGAATATTCTTACTTGAGTTTCCATTAAAATTGGGGCTACAAAAGTAAGCAATTAAAGGATAGTTCCAAGTAATTTTTGCGTAAAAAAACCGAATTCTTTGCAATATATCAAAACAAAAACTAGATTTGCAGCCCGTTAATTGAAATGCCCGGATGGCGGAATTGGTAGACGCGCTGGTCTCAAACACCAGTGATAGCAATATCATATCGGTTCGACCCCGATTCCGGGTACAAAATTAAAAATCAGCCCTTTTTAAGGGCTTTTTTTGTAAATTGCAGTACCATGAGCAGACCAAGTTTTGATGAAATTTATATGGAGTTAGCAGAAAAGTTGGCTTCTCGATCGCATTGTGTTAAAGCTCAGGTAGGTGCGGTACTTACAAAAGATACAAGAATCATTTCTTTAGGATACAATGGCCCCCCTTCCGGTACTCACAATTGTGATGTGGAATGGCCTGAAACCGGTTGTCCGCGTGATAGCAAAGGCAGTTGCTCTCTAGCTTTACACGCTGAGCAAAATGCCATTTTATACGCCGCCAAAAATAACTTTTCAATTGAAGGCTCCACATTATATGTAACGTTATCGCCTTGTATTGCATGCGCGCGTGTCATTTATTCGGTTGGAATTCGCAAGGTTTTTTTTAAAAACAGTTACGCTTCTTACAAAAATATTCCTAGCGATGAAGGTGTTGATTTTTTGCGAAAATTTGGTGTCGAAGTTGTAAAGTATAGTTCAGAAAAATAATGAAACAAATTCAAACTAAATATTTACTGATTACTTTCTTTTTATTGTTTTTTTCATTGGTAAAATCTCAGAATCCGGGTAGTGATGACAAGGCTCCAAAAAAAGGAATGGTTGAAAATAAAAGAGAAATTCGAAAGAAGTTAAAGAAGGAATCCAAGGAGCGCCGAAGAAAAGAAAAAGCTGAAAAAAAGGCGATAAAAAAACATCACAAACGCATTCAAACAAAAGAGGTAAGAAAGCGCATGAAACGCAGCAAGAAAAAGGCGATGAAGAACCATGGAGGTAAGGCCACTTAAATCAAAAGCCAACCAAATAATCCTTCATTTCATCCACTTATCCAATTCTCACTACCAGTTTTAAAAACGGCAATTATAACGTTGATTTTCTCTCTAATATTGTGTTAAAGTATGTTAACCAACTGTAACACAAATAAGGTTTGAATATCAGTGCATTAGAAATTGTAAATAAAAATATTTGCAGATGTTATATGGCGTTTATATTTTTAGCTCTTTAAAAAACGGATTATTTAAGTTAATTTAACAATATGTTTAGAAAAATTTACCTTTTAGCATTAGGCCTTGTATTTTGTGGTTTAACCGCAATGGCTCAAGATAACTCGGGTGCGATTAAAGTGACCCTGAAGGACAAAGCCAATAATGAGGCCATTCCATTTGCAAACGTGGTGGTTTACCAAAACGGAGTTCAGGTTGGTGTAGGTACCACCAACATGGACGGAGAGGCTGTAGTTAAACCGTTAACACCAGGAAAATATGATGTTAAGGGTGTTTATGTAGGTTATCAAGCATCTGAAGTTAAAGGTGTGGTAGTTGGTGAAGGTAAAACCGTACCGGTTACTATTGCTTTATCAAGTGGTGATGGTGTTAACCTTGCAGAGGTTGAGGTTGTAACTTATCAAGTTCCATTAATCGATCCGGATACCAAAACAGGTCAAACTGTAACCCGTGAAGATTATCAGAATATGGCTACTAAAAACATTAACTCGGTAGCAGCAACAACGGCAGGTATCTATCAAGCTGATGAAGGAAAAGGATTAAATGTACGTGGTGGTCGTGATGGTGCAACTACGTATTTTGTAGATGGTATTAAGGTAGTGGGTGGCCTTTCCGGTTTACCTCAAACATCTGTTGATCAAATTAACGTTATTACGGGTGGATTGCCAGCTATGTATGGAGATGCAACGTCCGGAGTAATTTCTGTTACAACTCGTGGACCACAAGGAAAGTTTTTTGGAGGAGTTGAATTAATATCTTCTCAGTTAACGGACGCATATGGATATAACTCATTAGGTTTTAGTTTAGGTGGGCCAATTTTACAGAAAACAGATACAAATGGTGTTAAAACGCCAATCGTTGGTTTCTTTTTAGCAGGTCAAGGTACATATGAAAAGGATCCTGACCCATCTTACTTAAAGCGTTACAAGTTAAAGGATGAAAAATTAAAGTCTATACAGGAACAGCCTTTAGTGCCATCTAAATCAGGAATCGGGTTTAATCGTGCCTTGGAGTACGTAACAATGGATGATTTCGAAACAGTAAAAGCACGCCAAAATGTAGCATCAAGAAATGCAGCTTTAAATGGTAAAATTGATATTAAGGCAGCAAAGAACACTAATGTTACAGTAGGTGGTGCATTTGACTATACAAATCGTCATGATTTTAGATATGCATTTTCGTTATATAATGCTGAAAACAATTCTCAAACTATTGAGAATAAATGGAGAACTTATATTCGCGTAACTCAGAAATTCGGTAATTCTAATCAGAACTCAAGTGAGAAAGAGAAGGATCAATCCGTAGTTAAGAACGCTTTCTTTAGTTTCTTAGCGAGCTATGATAAAAACAGTTCAAAAACACAAGATGATACACATAAGGATAATTTGTTCAATTATGGTTATATCGGTAAGTTTAATATAACAACTTCAGGAAAAGAGAACATATATAATTATGATTTCAATCCGAAATTCGTAATTGGCGGGGATACCATTAAGGCATGGGAATATCGTGATGATAGAATTACACGAATTGATTTTGAAGCATCTGACATGAATTATAATATGGCTAGATATACTCAGTATCTATTTGATTATTATGGTGCAGGCCATCCTTTTTTAACCTCTTTTGAGAATATCGCAGGTTTGAACGGTTTGCGTAATGGTGATTCTCCGCAAGCAATTTATAGTCTTTGGAACGCAACAGGAACACAGTACCCTTTATACCAAATAAGTAGTACATCTCAGTTTCGTGTAGCTTCAAGTTTCAACGCTGATGTTAAGAATCATGCTTTAACGTTAGGAATTGAATACGATCAGAGAGAATCTAAAGGATATAGTGTAAATGCACAAGCACTTTGGACAAGAATGCGTTTGCTTGCCAACTTTCATACAGAGCAGTTAGATGAGAGTAATCCTATTTACGTTTCTGAACTTTCAGGTACATACCCAGCATATTATTATGATAACTTATATGATGAGTCTAAACAATCAGAGTTTTCTAGAAATTTATTAGAAAAGTTAGGATTGCCACAAAATCATACTGGTTTTATCAATATTGATGAATATGATCCATCAATGTTTGATATTAGTATGTTTAGCGCAGAGGATCTTCTAAGTCAAAGTAGTGGTAATGCTATTGTTGATTATTTCGGTTATGACTATAAGGGAGATCGTTATAACAGCGCTACGGATTTAAATGTATTTCTCAATAAGACAAACGAAAAAGGATATAAAACATTACCTGTTGGTTCATTCCGGCCTATCTATATGGCAGGTTATATTCAAGATAAATTTGATTTTAAGGACATAAAGTTTAACGTTGGTTTACGTGTAGACCGTTATGATGCTAATCAAAAGATGTTAAAGGATCAGTACTTGGCTTATACTGCAAAAACTGTAGGACAAACGTCTTCGGAGTTTAATCATCCAACAAATATGGGAGATGATTATGTAGTTTATACAAGTGATTATAAAGGTGGTTCGCTAGTTGGTTACCGAAATGGTGATCAATGGTTCGATGCCAAGGGAAATGAGGTATCTGACCCAACAATTTTAGCTGGTCAGTCAGGTAAAGTGAATCCATATTTAACGGATGATGCATTAAAGGCTTACAACACCAATATTCCTTTTAGTGTTGATGCTTTTCAGAATTATAAGGCCCAATTAAACTTCATGCCTCGTGTAGCTTTCTCTTTCCCAATTTCTGACGTTGCAAACTTTTTCGCGCATTATGACGTATTAACCAAGCGTCCTGGTGGTAATCGTTTCGATCCAAAAGATTATTACTTTTTACAAGCTGAAAGTAGCTCACCATTCTTGGCAAATCCAGGTTTACGCCCTGAAAGAACAATTGATTATGAATTAGGATTTAATCAGGTATTGAACGAACGTAAAAATGCTGCTTTAAAAATTTCAGCTTTCTATCGTGAAATGCGTGATATGTTAACTCAAAAACAAATTGTTTCAGCCTTCCCAAGAACCTATTTGACTTATGTTAACCAAGATTTCGGTACCTCAAAAGGATTCCAAATTGAATTCGATTTACGCAGAACAGGTGGGACTCGAATCAATGCGAACTATACATTACAATTTGCTGAAGGTTCTGGCTCGAATGCAAACTCAGGCGCTAACTTAGCGGCTTCCGGTCAACCAAACTTACGTGTAATTCAGCCATTGGATTATGATCAACGTCATTCATTTGTTTTGAATTATGACTATCGTTTTGGAACTGATAAAGATTACAAAGGCCCACAAATTAAACGTAAGTCTGGAAACCCTATTCAATTACTCGAAGATGTTGGATTTAACTTGCAGTTTTTAATTGGATCAGGTACACCTTATACAAGATGGGATTTAGCTGTTGCACGAGGAAGTAATCAACGTTCTAATATTGTTGGTTCTGTAAACGGAAACAGTAAACCTTGGACTTTCCGTGCTAATTTACGTGTTGATAAAAACGTTAAGTTAACTTGGGGTAAGAAAGATTCTGACGAAAAGAAACATGCCAACCTAAACATTTATGTACAAGTATTAAACTTGTTTAATAACCGTAATGTTCTAGGGGTATATAATTTCACAGGTGACCCTGAAGATGATGGTTATTTAGCTTCACCATTAGCCCAAAGTACAATTCAAAGCTTGAACAGTCCTCAAGGATTTGTTGATCAATATACAATCAATATGCAAAATCCGGGTAATTTTAACAGACCACGTGTTATCCGTATTGGTTTACAGTTAGACTTTTAAAAAAATTAAATATGAAACAAACAGTTAACATGACGCGCAAATTACTTACAGCAATTGCAGTTTTAAGTTTTATCACTGCAACCTCTCGCGAGAAGCAAGGGGCTGAGGTAAATCCAAATCCTGAAACCGAGAAGGTTTCTTCCTCTTCAAAGGTTATGGCAGCTTGTAAAGGTGCTAAATCTAGCCAGGAACTATGGATTAACAACGTACGTACAATTATTTATACGGGCGGTGATATGTGGTGGGATTTATTCGGAACGGGTAATGCCTATTATATTATACCCGCAACAAAGGATAAGTCTCAAGGAGCTTCTTCCAACTTCGCTGGTTCTATTTGGATTGGTGGATTAGATGGAGGTGGTCAGTTAAAAATTGCTGCTATGACATATCGTCAAACAGGTTACGATTTTTGGCCAGGACCTTTGGATCCAAGTACGGCTTCAACAGATGAAGTTGTTTGTAATGATTACGATAAGATTTTTGTAATGACGCGTAGTGAAGTTGAGAACTTCGTTTTTAATGGTGTGATGACTGACGCGATTAAAAATTGGCCTGGTAATGGTATCAAAAATGATCGCCCATTCTTAGCTCCTTTTGTGGATGTTGGCGGTACAGTTGGTTATTACGATCCGGATGCTGGTGATTATCCTTATTACGACATTTACAATTTGGCTGAGAAGGATAACTTAGGTGTTTGTAAGGCTAAATTATTTGGTGACGCAACTTTATGGTGGGTATTTAACGATAAAGGTGATGTTCACACTGAAACAGGTGGTCAATCAATTGGTTTAGAAGTTCGTGCTCAGGCTTTCGGATTTAAAACGAACGATGACATCAATAACATGACTTTCTATAACTATGAAGTTGTGAACCGTTCTACATTCTCTTTAAACCAAACTTATTTCTCTGTATGGACTGATGCCGATTTAGGTAACTACGTTGATGATTATGTAGGCTGTGATATTGATATGGGATTAGGTTTTATTTACAATAGTGACGGTAATGACGAAGATTATGCAGGTGCTTTAGGTTACGGTGAGTTTCCTGCAGCTTTAGGTTGCGACTTCTTTAAGGGCCCTCTTGCTGATGTTAATGATGGAAAGGATAATGATTATGATGGTACAATTGATGAATTAGGCGAAACAATTGGAATGGCTAAGTTCTTATATTATAACAACAATATTGGATCATTCCCTGTTCAAACTACCAACCCGGCTTTAGCATCACACTTTTATAACTATATGACCGGTTTCTGGAAAGATGGTTCACCATTTACTCAAGGTGGTAATGCTTATGGTGGTTCTACTCCAGTTGATTATGTATACCCCGGAGAATTGTATCCTACTGATGCCGGTTGGACAGAAACAAGTGCCGGTAACTTACCTGGTGATCGTCGTTTCTTACAATCAGCAGGTCCTTTCTCATTGCTTCCCGGTGCGGTTAATAATGTGACTTTCGGTTTGCCATGGGCTCGTTCACCAATTAAAAACAATAACCGTTTTGCTGTAGAGCTTTTAAAGAACGCTGATAAAAAGGCACAATCATTATTTGATAATTGTTTCAAAATCCTTGATGGACCTGAAGCGCCGGATATGACTATCCAAGAAAGCAATAATGAGTTAATGATTTATTTGAGTAACAAGGCTAATAGTAACAATTATTTGAACTCTTATGCCGAGAAAGATGTTACAATTTTAGCAGTACCTGGTCAAACAGCGAGCTGTTTATCGAATCCAGATCAAACTTACCGTTTTGAAGGTTATAAAGTTTATCAAGTGAAGGATGGAACAGTTTCTCAAACCGACGTTGATGATCCAACTAAAGCAAAATTAGTTTTCCAATGTGATGTTAAAAATGGTGTTTCCCGTTTGATTAATTACAATTTTGACGGTACAGTTGGAGCTGATGTACCAAGTGTAAAAGTTGAGGGTGCTGATGAAGGCATTAGTACTACATTCAAAGTTACGGAAGATGCATTTGCAACAGGTGCGAGTAAGAAGCTCGTTAACAATAAAACATACTACTTTATGGCATTTGCTTATGCGTATAACAATTACGCAACCTATAAGCAAGATGGCGACCCGGTTGCAGATCCATGCAATAGTTTCTACGGTCAAAAGCGTCCTTATTTAGAAGGACGTAAAGTGAAAAAAGCAGCCGGTATACCTCACTTAGCAAGTGTTGAGTTTGACGGAACAATCATCCAGTCGAACTACGGTTACGGACCTAAAATCAAACGTATCGAAGGACAAGGTAACGGTGGTAATATTATAGATTTAACAGATGAAACTGTAAATGAAATTTTATCTACAGGTTTTGCAAAAAATCCGGTTTACCAAAATGGTCGTGGTCCAATTAAAGTAAAAGTTGTTGACCCATTGAATATACCGAACTCAACATTTACGGTTAAGTTCTTAAAAATGCCTTCTACACCATATAACGCAACAAATACTCCTATGCCAAGCGCTTGGGCAACTTCACCAACTTCAACAAGCAATCCTCAAAGCGCTAAGGATTTGGGTTATACTTATGCTAATAATATTACGTTAACTGGATTAGCCCTTAACGGAGGTGCAGTTAGAGGTGATTCGTTAACTTGGGTACTTACGGATGTTAATACAGGTGCTGTTTATCAACCTAAAAAATCAATCAAAGTTGGAGAAGAACATTACTTCAGCGAAATTGGTTTATCAGTCAATATTCAACAAGTATCTGATGTTGGATCTACCTTAACTAACACTACTGAAGTTACTCCATTGTGTCAGAAAGGCGACTTATTGGATGCATCAATTACATTTGCGGATCCTACTAAACAATGGTTAAGCGGTGTGTTTGATTCTGATGATCAAGATGCAACCAACTGGATTCGTTCAGGTAATAAAACAGATCCAGGCGTTCAAGGTAGTTACATTGATTACAGTAACGATCCAGATGAAGTTTTCGACAATCTTTTAGGCGGTACTTGGGCACCATATTCTTTAGTATCTACTACAACTAAAAATGCATCAAATCAAATTGACGTACCTATTGGTCCGGGATATAATGGTAACTTCTTTGCTGCTACAGATGGTAACAAACCAACTGATACAGATATTCGTTTCCTTTCAAGTGTTGACATTGTACTTACTCCAGATAAAAGTAAATGGACACGTTGTGTGGTTTTAGAAATGCAACCAGATTCAACCTTGTCAGAAAATGTTACCCGTCACTTTGCATTACGCGATCATGCCTCGGTTGATAAAAACGGTAATTATGCAGCTGTTGGCAGTGGTGCAAGTACAGATCCAAATGCTCCAAACTATATCTCTGATAAGGGTATGGGTTGGTTCCCTGGTTACGCAATAAATATTGAAACAGGCGAGCGTTTAAATATGGCGTTTGGTGAAGATAGTTACAACTACACTGATAATGGTAATGACATGATTTGGAATCCAACAGCTTCAACGAATGGTTCTGTTTACCAAAACGCTTGGGGTGGTAGACACTTCATATATGTGTTCGGTAATAATAAGACTGCTAATTATGGTCCTACAATGAACAGTAGTTTCTCTGGTATCGCTTCCTTAGTTAATACTCCAATTGGAGCAGGACGATACGATGCTTGTAAACAAATTTATGATCAATTAAAAGTAACATTCTCTATTCCTACAAATAGCGGAACGCAGGTGGCAGGTTACCAATGGCCAATTCGTAACGTTATGCGTGATGCTATGTGGGTAAGTGTTCCACGTTTAAGAAGTAGTGAATATTCATTTAAAGACCCTTCTAACATGCCTTGCGAAGTTAAAGTTCGTTTACGTGTTAAAAAGGCATACCGTTATGGTTTAGCAACTCTTTGGTCAAATAGAATACCTGTTACATCAACAAACTATGTAGCAAACTCAACTAATTATTTACCAATTATTGGTTATGCCAACTTACCTTCTGATACATCAACAGCACGTTTAAACAACAACATGCCAATGTATGAATTCTCAACTGCAGATATTTATACCATGATTAATGATGCGCAAACTGCTAAAAATGCATTGGATTACGTTAGAGTAGTTCCTAATCCTTATTACGGATATTCGAAGTATGAAAGTAATCGTATTGATAGTCGTGTTCGTATAACTAACCTTCCAAATCTTTGTACTGTGAAAATCTTTACAATGAACGGAACTTTAGTCCGCACATTTAAACGTGATTTATCAGGTCAGGAAGATGAGTTTACTAACACAAATGACATCAAACAATCTAAACGCACTCCATATTTAGATTGGGATTTGAAAAATCAATATGGTGTTCCGGTTGCTAGCGGCTTATACATTATTCATATTGATGCTGGCGATAAAGGTGAGAAGATATTAAAATGGTTTGGCGTAATGCGACCAATGGATTTACAAAACTATTAATGCGATAAATACTTAAGAGTATGATAACAAATATAAAATACAAAGCAACGCTTTTAGCATTGTCTACTTTGTTCACCGGTTCTGTTTTTGCAGGAAATCCTGAACGTGCCGGGCAAGCAGGAGCATCACAATTGCTGATGAATCCTTATGCACGTAGTACAGGATGGGCCGGTGCAGGTCAGTCGCGCGCACGTGGTATCGAAGCACAGTTTTTAAACATTGCAGGTACTGCTTTTACAAAGAAAACCGAAGTGAATTTTTCAAGAACTAATTGGTTAGTTGGTTCAGGTATTTATATGAATTCATTCGGTTTAACTCAGCACGTTGGTGAAACGGGTGCTATTGGTTTTGGTGTTGTTGCAATTAACGCTGGAAAAATTGATATTACTACTGAAGATCAACCGGAAGGCGGTTTAGGTACTTTCAATCCAACTTTTTATAACATCAGTTTGTCGTATGCTAAAGGTTTCTCTGATAATATCTATGGTGGAGTTAACATCAAAGTTATTTCTGAGCAAATCGCGAGCGTTGCAGCAAGAGGTGTAGCAATTGATGCCGGTATTCAATACCACACAGGAAAAATGGACCATATCCACTTTGGTATTTCATTGAAAAACGTTGGGCCAAAAATGTCGTATAAAGGCGATGGTTTAACTTTCCAAGGTCAAAAGGAGAACTTTGAAGGTAACAC
>JAEUTQ010000026.1 GCA_016787445.1 Bacteroidia bacterium | reverse complement strand
TTTAAAATATCATTATCAATGTATTTTGATATCGGATCGTTGATGTTGATTTTTCCTTGTTCCTGTAATTTCAAAACCATCGAGCCCACTAACAGTTTGGTTATACTGGCCGCTTTCGAAATATGGCAAGGAGAGAATTTGATTCCTTTATCGATATCAGCAAATCCGCTTGAGCCTACCCATGTACCGTTGGAGTCGTTAATTAAAATGGAGATGCCGGGTAAACCTTTTTTACGGTAACGCTCTAACAACTCATTGTAAACCGCATGTTTTGGATGCGCTGTACTACTGTCGGCATAAACACAATCAATGGATTTAGTTGGAACAATTTCTTCCTTTTTACATTGAGAGAAGAAAACGACTGCAAGGAGAATAAATAAATTATTTAGCTGTTTCATTTTTCTTTTCACATTTGTTTAAGCGTGTTGTAATGCCAAGCATGATTGCATTGTAAGGAACAATGGGAACAAAACTTCCGGCGAATGGCCCTTGAATATTAGTGCGAAACTGAATTAATAAATTGAATTTTTCAGGATCTGATTTTTTCAGAGCAAGGCCACAACCAATAATTGTTCCCATGATAAATTGTGGCCGGCCTTTAATGCCGGATTCTTTTACATAAGTGCCATCGGATTTTAATTTAAAAACCTGATATTGATAAAATGAGTGGAGGTAACCTGCACCAAGCGCAACATCGGAATAGATGCGCGTATTAAAAAAATAGCGGTGATGTAAATTTAAGTTTAGCTTCGCGGCTGTTTGGAAAAAGCGATGGTAAAATGTGCCAATGCCAAGTTCGGCCCACCATTGGTTTTTTTCTTTTTTGTTTATTTTCTTTTCAGCAATAATATCTAAGCCCGGATGAAAGGCAGCATAAAACAGTTTTGGATAACCCACAACCGGCCAAGCGGTACCATGATTGGAAAAGCCTGCACCAATACGCACGTTTTGTGCCCTTACACTTAAGAAGGAGAAGCAAAGAAGAATTAATGTGGTGTGTAAAAATCGTATTCTCACAAAACAAATGTAAGCATTGAGGATATCAAAATAATGATAATGCTCAGCTTTTGAGCTTACATTTCTCAATTAATAAACAAATAGTTGCCGGCTTTATCGATACTATATTTGGCGGGTTTTTTATTGGATTCAAAGTAGGTGTAGGCTGGCTTTAATCCATTCCAAAACTTATTTAGTTCAGCCGAATAAGCGGATAGCACTTTCTCGTTTTCCTTGGTCATGCGGCAGGGGAAAATCTCTACACGTATGGGGTTGTTTTTGTTTTTTGCTTCTACACAAAGCAAATATACATCTTCAACAGGGCCATCTTGCAGAGGAATACATCCAATGGTTACACAATTTCCGTGAATCATGATGTCTCCTCCCGGGTCTCTACCCGTAGCTAAAATTCTATCGCTTTTATTCGGATACCCGACTTTAAGCGCCAGATAATAACTGCTGCTTGGGTTGAAAAAAGGCACATCGTAAATGCCTTCGGGAACTTGCATATCACCTTGTTTGCGTTTAGGACCTAGATCACCACTGGAGGCACAAATGTTGATTTTTTTATAAAGTGTAAACTGTTGTGATGATTTGTTTTTAACCCACAATTCGAGCTCTTTCTCGTGCTTAAATACGCGGATAAACACTTCCAGGTCGTTCGCATTAATGTTTTTGGTTTTTAATTCGGCTTCAATGCCCGGCCATTTATTCTGATACGCTTTTTTAACCCTATTGTTTTTTAATTGCTGTTCTTTAAACGAATTCTGTGTTATTCCAAAAAATGGAAGTAACGCTACTAACAATAGGATATTAATAATTGTTTTCATACTTCTGAGGTTCCGGTTACTTATACCGTAACTTTGAATTAAAGTTAGATGATTTTAATAAAATTCATAAAGAACAAGTATTTCTTAACAACAATTGGCATAATTGTTTGGCTGCTCTTTTTTGATAAAAACGATGTTTTTAGTCAAATGGAACTAATGGGCAAGTTGAATAAATTACGTGCCGACAAAACATACTATCTGGCTGAAATTAAAAATAACCGCGATGCAATTGAGGACTTAAAGACAAATAAAAAAAGTCTGGAACGTTTTGCCCGCGAAAAGTATCTGATGAAAAAAGATAACGAAGATGTTTATGTTATCGTAAAAAAGTAGTCGTGGACTTAGACCAATTTAAAAAGCAGGCTGAAAATCTCAGCAAAGAAAACAAACAGTTTTACGCAAAAATTAAACTCAGGAAACCAAAGAACCTGGATGAGGTTTTTCATGAGGCCCATGAAGAGGCTTTTTCAGAGATTGATTGTTTAACCTGTGCCAACTGCTGTAAAACCACTTCTCCCATTTTTTATCAGAATGATATTGAAAGAGCTTCTCATGCTTTACGAATGAAGCCCGGACAATTCATTGAGAAATATTTACGCATCGATGAAGACAATGATTACGTATTGCAATCTTCGCCCTGTGCCTTTTTAGATGGAGATAATTATTGCAGCATTTACGAAAGCCGACCAAAGGCATGTCGCGAATATCCGCATACCGATAGAAAAAAAATGATTCAGGTAATGGATCTTACGTATAAAAACACATTGGTGTGTCCTGCTGTTTTAAAAATAACAGAACAGGTGAAGCGAGAATTAAAATTATGATTTGGCAGCTTTAAACACTTGCTGCATGAATTCAGATGCAAAAACAAAATTGTAAAGCTCCTGATTGTCGGCTTTTAAAATTTGATCTTTGGTGCCGGTCCAGTAATTTTTCCCTTTGTGAATGAACATGATGTTTTCTCCGATTTCCAAAACGGAATTCATATCGTGCGTAATTACTACGGTAGTAATATTGTATTCACGGGTGATATCCTGAATTAACTCGTCGATAACAATAGAGGTTTTTGGATCAAGCCCGGAGTTAGGTTCATCACAAAATAAATATTTCGGATTGTTTGCAATGGCTCGGGCAAGTGCAGCACGTTTTTTCATACCGCCACTTAACTCCGAAGGGTACAAATTATTTCTTCCTTCCAGTTTTACACGCGACAAACAAAAGTTAACGCGTTCATCTTTTTCCTCGCGGCTTAAATTGGTAAACATGTCTAGTGGGAATCGCACATTTTCTTCCACTGTTTGTGAATCAAACAAAGCTCCTGCCTGAAACAACATGCCAATTTGTTTACGAACCTCTTGCTTTTCTTTTGCTTGCAGTGCCGGAAAATTTTGTCCGGAGTATAACACCTCACCGCTATCGAGCGCATGCAAACCCACCATTAATTTCAAAATGGTTGTTTTCCCACATCCGCTTTCGCCAATCATTAGATTCGTTTTACCGGGATAAAAGGTAAAGGAAACATCATCCACTACTTTTCGGTCGCCAAAGCTTTTGTGTATGTTTTTAATTTCAATCAATGTGTTAAGAATAACTGAGTAAGTATTAAATTGAAAATTAAAATTAAAATGCTGGTCATAACAACGGCCTTGGTGCTTGATTTACCAACCTCTAATGCACCACCATCTGTGTAATATCCATAGTAAGAGGCAACAGAGGTAATGATGAAAGCAAAAGTGACAACTTTTGTAAAGGAGTAATTTAATTTCCAGGGCTCAAAGAAAGCCTGTATACCAAAAATATATTCATAAGACGTGCAAGCTCCTGTTGAAATTCCCATGATATAACCACCTGCTAATCCCAAGAACATACTAATGGCAATTAGGAAAGGGTTAATAAGAACCGCTGCAATAATTTTGGGTAAGATTAAATAACCTGCCGAATTAACTCCCATGATTTCGAGGGCATCAATTTGTTCGGTTACCCGCATGGCACCAATTTCAGAAGCAATGTTAGAGCCCACTTTTCCGGCTAAAATTAAACTTACAATGGTTGGACAAAACTCTAGCAACATAGATTCACGTGTAGTGAATCCAACCGCGTATAAGGGCACAAGCGGACTTGTAAATCCAAATGCTGCTTGTATAGTGATTACACCCCCCATAAACACAGAGATGATGGCAACAATAGTTAAAGAGCCAATACCAATGGAGTTGATTTCATAAATGATCTGACGCCAATAAACAGAAAACTTCTCGGGTTTGCTGAACACCCTGAACATTAACATAAAATAACGGCCGATATGAAAAAAAAGATTCATTTTGTAACAGATACTAAATTACTAAATTATATCTTTGAATAATAGATTTATTTAATGAAAACCCGAATCATCCGAAGTATAATAGCTGTAATGATTTTATCATTTACTGCCCTGGTGTTTCAGGAATGTTTTTTATTCAAGCGAAAAAACAAATGCGATAGCTGTCCGGGTCTTGTAAAAAACAAAAAAGTACGTAAGCCTTCTAAAGGCTCCATCTAATCAAGCCATTTTAATAGTTTCTTCTTAAAGAGTAGGGCAACTACACAGCCAAAACTGTTTGCTATCATATCGTACCAGTCTGCACTTCGCTCGCTAAAAACGGTTGCCTGCATAATTTCTAAGGCGCCTCCATATAAAACGGAAAGTAAGAAGTAGATATAAAACAGTGTATGATTTTGATGATTGAAATGAACCGA
The DNA here is from genome assembly GCA_016787445.1 of Bacteroidia bacterium. Classification (GTDB taxonomy): domain Bacteria; phylum Bacteroidota; class Bacteroidia; order B-17B0; family Aurantibacillaceae; genus JAHEYG01. Next base: position 30,762 of record JAEUTQ010000026.1, on the reverse strand, counting down.
AAAATTAAGCAGACTAACCAACACAAAAAATATTCCGGCATGAACCCATTTATCAAAGCTCAACATTTCGAGCCAGCTTGTACTGGGAATAAAACGTCCGGGCATGGAGCAAAGGCCAAGGATTAATAAAGCCCATCCAATGCTTAATTTATAGGCGTGTTGTTGTAAGAGTTGCTTTATCATAAAATAAAACGTCCCGCTATTGCGGGACGGTTAATTATTTTTTAAGCTTCAAATTATGCGCCGATTAATTTTTTATAATCATCGGCAGAAAGCAATCCGTCTACATCAGAAGGATTTGATAATTCAACTTTAATGATCCAACCTTTTCCGTAAGGGTCGCTGTTAACGCTTTCAGGAGCAGAGTCGATATCTTTGTTCGCCTCTAATACTTTTCCGGTAACAGGCATAAATAAATCAGAAACAGTTTTAACAGCCTCAATAGTTCCGAACACTTGTTCTTTTTCTACTGTTTCGCCAATGGTTGTAATATCTACGTAAACGATATCACCTAATTCTTTTTGCGCGAAATCAGTGATACCAACTACAGCTGTGTTGCCGCTTACTTTAACCCACTCGTGGTCTTTTGTGTATTTTAAATCTGCAGGGAAGTTCATAATGATAATTTTTTGTACAAATGTATAGGTTTAGTTAATATTTGCAAGTGCCGGTTAATATTATTGTAAATTAATCCTCAAGCTAAAGCCTCCGTTGATGTTTGAAGTAGGGAAGGATGCCGAAGTTTGAGGCGTAGTTCTAATCCAATCGTAGAATAAACGTAAGTTAATGTTTGGCGTTAACTGATAATCGATAGCCGAGCGTAAGGTAATAATATTAGTACCACCAGTAGGTGTGCTAATTTCATCAACGATACGGCGTACAATAGATACGTTGCGGCGGTAGCTTAAGTCAACTTTAATGTTTAAATCACTTTGTAATGGTTTACCTTGAATCTTCAACTTCTTGATGCTTAATTTTGGATAACGGTAGCCAATACCAACCACATATTCCTGACCTTTTGTTTCAATAATTTGCGGACCGGTTAAGTTTAAGTTAACGGTTTTATCTCTCTTAATTTCAAAATTACCTTGCCAGCCCGGTTTATTAAACTGTAAGTCTAATTTGATTAACGGAGCAAAGGCTTCACTAATTACAACTGAGGTAACATTGTAATAAGAGTTAAAGTTAGATGTTTGTTGCGTACCGAATATAATAGGGTTTTGAATTGGCGAACGATTACTTTGCGCACCGTTTGACTCGCCGTAAATCAAGTTGTTGGAATAACCTCCAACTGTATAAGTTGAACGATAACTATGACGGAGCGTAATACCGCGGAACATTTTCTTAAACACTTTTAATTTTCCTAAACCATCCCAGGTTACTGTCCAGTTTGGTAACGGGAAGCCCGGGAACATATTTTTGGTATTGTAGTTTCTGATTTTTTTACCGCTGTAGGTTTCATAGAATGTTCCAATTAAAACGTCTTGCTGCGTTTCGCTGTAACCATCATAACCGGTGCGTAAATTTCCTGCTAAGTCATAATAAGTGTATTGACCGCTTGAATTGGGATTATTAGCACTTAAATCTCTCGCGTAATCCTGACGCGTACGAATAAATTCTTTAAACAATTCCGATTCTACATTATTTCCTTTGTCTTTAAACGAACGGCCTAAAGAGAAAATGCTAGAGCTGAAGTTTCCTGTTTCATTAGGGCTTTCATGGAATTCATAGCGTTGTGTAATTGGATCCCAGCGCATGAATTCGGTTAAGTTGTAACTCTTGTTTTGTGTTCCGTTCAACTCAATTTTTAAACTTCCGTGAGGTTCAATGTTAGCGCGATACGTTTTGTTTTCGGTTTTCATTCGCGTATATGGGGAAGTTTGAAACTCAGCTAAGGTTAACCAACCATTAGCTAAAGCTTTTGGCCGGATGTCTTCCTGCGAACCTGCCACAAATCCTAAGCCCGGTGCTTGTCCGTCTCTGAAATCCATACCCATATATTGTGAGCTTGGTTTGAAGTTAGGTAAACCTGTTCCGTTAGTTAACTGATAAGTAACCGAAACGTTTTTAATCATCATAAGAGCACGTGCCAGGAATTCGCCAATGTCTTTAAAGTTATCTGAATTTTTAAATTCAGTTTTGTTACTGTCAACCGGCGCAGTATTATTTTTCTCATTCGGTCTTAAACCTTTTCCTGCTTTCGACTGACCTGAATTAATTCTCTTAAAATATGGGATTTTATTATAGAGACTAATCATATTGAAAGTACCGGTAAAGTTTTGTGTGTTGGTGTTTTGAATGGTGTTTCCAATATTCATTGAATCAACCACCGCAAATGGTCGGCGTGTCCATGTATAAGTACCGCCATAACGATAAGAAAGACTAGCAAAATCAAGAATCGGAATTTTATTAATCGGTACATTATAGTTCACATTAAATGCCTGACGGAATGAAATGTTTTCACCGAAGCCTTTTAGGTTTTGTTTAAGGGTGTCTTTCTTTTCGCGTGTATCGATGGCACCAAATGGTTCTAATACCCGGCCCTCGTTTGTTGCCGTGTAGTCAAACTTTAATGCTTTACATAAATCCCAACGGAAATCGTAATTACGATTAATTAGGAACTGTTTATTGTACTGTGTGAGTGTTTTATTTACGTCGTTCGTATAGAAACTGGTAATATCACGGTTTAATAATTCAGAATAGTTTCTGGTTACATCCATGGTGAAACCAAATCGGTTTGGTAATGGTTGTAAATTGAAATCTTTAATCAACGCAAACCATTTGTTTTCGAAGATTTTCATTTTACTGAATGGCTTCCACGATTTTGGTTGCAAATTAAATCCGTAGGTTAAATTAGCTCTATATTGTTTAATGAGATTGTGATCAATGTTCACGTTGCGTTTAAACATTTCTGTATACGCATAGGTAACTGCGAAATTGGAAATGTCCCAAGGCATTGGTTTGGCATTTTTACGCTTTAATCCATCAATGCGCACGTTTGTGAAATTATAACCTTTACGTTTCGTGTAATCCAGTGCGTTGAATTTTAACTGACGAATTTCATCATCTGAGAAGGCGTCACTTGGAACTAAATTGTCTAATTGCACATCGGGCTCAAACGGATTAAACAACGGTTTGATACGCGTTTCACCATATGAATAATAGAACGGCAAAGACACTTTCCATTTAGCCGGGAAGAATTTTCCTAACTGAACTTGTGAAGAGAAATCCCAGTTAAGTGTTGTTTCTTTACTACGCTCATTAATTTTCTTTTCTACGCTTCCGAAAAACGGTTTGCTGTAAGTTCCGGCAATCGACACGTTTCCTAAATCAGCTAACTTCGCCTGAACCCTTCCGGTTGTTGCCCAGCCGCCTTTGTTATTAAATCCGGTTAAGCGTAATTCATTTACCCACACTTCAACACTGTGTGGCAACGCGCCATTGTCTTTAGGATTACGAATACCAATCATGATACTCTTAACAGCACCTAAGTTTGGATTACCAACGATAGTGATTTTATTATTTCCATCAAACGACTCCCAAGGCTTTTGAGTTAAAGCAAGGTCTTTACCCGTTTCGCGATTACGTTCTTCTTTTTTCGAGGTTAATAAATCAAAAGGAATAACAAACTCATTTGCGCTTGGCCACACTTTGTATTTATCATTTTCATTGGTGCCATCATAAGAACCGTTTGGCGTTAACTGTAAAGGAATTTCGTATTCGTAATAGTTATTGTTGTAATCGGTTCCTAAACGAACAAACACGGTTAAATCACCATCGTTTAATTTTTCATTGTTCAATTTTTCGGCATGCACAAACATTTTTAATTGCTTAAACATACGCATGTCTTGCTCAAGATTTTTAAAAACAGCACGGCTGTCACCGTCTTTTAGATTTGTTGTACGTAATTGAAGAGCCTGTTCGTTTTGTAATACGAGATTGGTTGTCTGAATATTTTGCTGTTGCTGGATGCCAGGAGGAATCACATAATTAACCGGTGTTTTTTGTCCGTTTTCCTGCACGCTTACCGCCGATACGTCAAACGCCGTTGTATTATCGTCGTTTGCTAAAAACTCTCCCGGTTTTGTTAAATCGAATAAATATCTTCTCCAATCGCTGCGTACTAATTCAAAGCGCGCCATACGCAACACTACCGGACGATCAAAGCCCTTCATATAAACACGCATGAAACGAATTGAGTTGAATCCTTCAATGCCACCCACTGCGTTTTCAAATTGAGTAATCGGAATTTTAAACTGATACCACTTAACCGTTTTTTTAATCCCTTCAACATCTGCAACACCTTCAAATGCATCAACAATAAAGTTGTTACCTACATTGCTTGGATCTAAGTCTTGTTTCGAAATTTTTACGCGGTATTGATAATAGTTTTCTGTTTCACTTAGTGTGTTATCACGATTGATGTCTTCAATGTTTGGGATGGTAGTGGCACCGGTTGGATAACCTCCTGCGTTTTGACTCTTGTATTGTTCTTCAGTTGGAGAGTTGCCTTCCATGTTGTTGTACTTGCTGTAACGCATCAATGTATTTTTATACGTAATGTCGTTATCGTAATCGTCACCTCGGAAGAAGTGATAGTTATCTGAAGAAGGGTCGTTTAAAAAAGCATCAATCAACGGCGCTGAGCCAGCAGGAAGCGAACTGATCACCGAAGCAAATTTCGCTTTTTCCGCATCGTCATCTAAACCATCATAACCTACGTCTTGAGCAGCGCGATCGTTTTGGTCAACTGAAAAAGCATTTACAAGCGGTGGAAGTGTTGGCACAACTGCCACATTTGTTTCAACGGTTGGTAAATTAGAAGATAAGTTAGATGGACCCGGAATACCATTTTCATATCCCATTCTTCCGTCTTTAATAATATCTTCCGAAACGTTTCCTAAGTTGATGTATAAATCCCCGGCAGGCGTGTTGTTTTTGTCCATGTCGGGATGAGTATCGCTGTTATAATCTTCGTTAAACGGATCCATCAACCAAAACTGTACATATTCAATGTTGGCTGCCTGAAAATCGTTTGTTTCTAAACGGCGCATGATACCACCCCAACGACTTTGAGGATTGTTAAGCTTACCGTTACTCGTGTTCATCCCTGCAGTTATACCACCAACTGGCGTTACATCCATATTATATGGTCCGCGCTCTTCCGGATAAAAGCCAATATCAAAAACCGGAAGCACAACGGGCTGACCGTTAGGAGGTGTTTTTCCGGGGAATAATTCTGTTTCTAAAACCTGACGGAATAAGTTATTGGAGTAAACATCTTTATTATAGTTACCCGGTGTTACACCACCGCTTTGTTGACGCGTTAATGCAGGGTCGATAGTGTACCAGTTAAAACGCGCACGGTTTTTACCAACGATAATATCATCTGTTTGACTGGCCTCAGGAAACAAAGCCGGTTGTCCTTGCGGAATACTGGATAAAAACCAGGCGGAAGGATTACGCACATCAATCAGGGAAATACTTCCTTCAAAGTCATCGATGTAAGAGTTTCCGTCTTTACCAATAGCCGCTGCATTACCCGGAATTAATTGCGCAAATTCACCCTGAGTAGTAATGCTACTCATTTCTTTAGTATCAATTAAAGGAATGCGGTCGATTAATCGTGTAAGGAAAGGCGCATCCGTTTTGTAATTGTAATCAACGCCGTAAATAATATTGGATACAGGTTCATCACCTGTGTTTACTTTTTGTGTCACCGGTTTTTCAGAGAAACGCAAGAAACTACCGCCTAACGTTAAATCGCGGTTTACTTTAAAGTCGAGACGAGTGCCCATTAAACTTTTTTGCTGCACATTAAAGAGCGAGTTACTTTCAACTGACACTTTAATTTGAGCACCACTATTTAAAATACTTTCGTTAATGATTTTTACACGACCTAATGTGTAATCAACCGTATAATCTGTGTTTTCGGTAAGGCGCACACCGTTAGCTGTAACTACAACAGCGCCTTGCGGAATGTTTAATGCGTTTAAGGAAATTTCGGAGCCGGATGCGGATTTGTAAGAACCTTTAATTTTATACCTGTTTTTCTCAGGTAATTGCTGAGCAGAAACGCGGGTAGAGTCATATAACTCCTGGAAAATATATTTGTTGGCAGCCGGGTAATCATTAATCTGATCAAATTTAGAACGTAATTTTGTACCAAAAGGCTCTATGCTTGTAAAATAAATTCGTCCGTTAGCAGGGTTAATGGTGTAGCCCGGTAAGAAATCGAAAACACCATCCGCAAAATTATCGCCATTCACGCTTAATTTATCGCAGTCTAACACCTGAATTAATTGTTTTCCGTTAATAGCGCCGAAAGGAATGTAAGGAATGTCAACGCCGGTTTCGATGTTGTTATAGAACACATCTAATTTGAAATCTTGCTGATTTAAATTGTAAGCGCCTAATGAATAAACGTTTTTCATCATCAAATCCCAGGTAGGATAACGAACGTTTACGTTTGCGCCTTTCAATAATTTACAGAAGAGCGATTTTGTGTTATCAGGGAATTGATCACTGAATTCACCCACCTGATAAACTTTACCATTGTAAGTAAACTGGAATGATACCGCTAATACCTGATCATTATTTAAAGTTTGGTTTAAGGAGATAAATCCTAAACGTGTGTTTAATGTATACTCTGTAGCATTTAATCTTCGCGCATTGTAAATAATATCAAAGTCGCGCGACTGCACCATGTATTGCCCGTTGTTGTTGCAAGTATTGGAGGCGGTGTTAGTGCTTGCTAATAAACTCGACACTTTACTGCCATCACGGTCTTTTAAGATACCGGCAACAGGATCTGACATTACATAATACAAACTATTGGCGCCGTTATGCGGAATGATACCGGTACTGTCATACACGGCATAGTTAGAAGGGAAAATACAGGTGCTGGGAAGAGAGGATGTTGAAACGAATTCAGGCCAAACATTCATGGAGTCTTCACCTAAATCCTCAAACGCAACAACGTTACGGGTTTGTTCAGAGCTTCCAGTTTGATTTAATACATACACCTCTACTTTATTAATAATGATTGGTGTATTAATAACAGGAAGCGTAGACATCCAGGTGTCGTAATTGTTTCTAAAATATTGAGCTAAGAAGAAGTGTTTGTTGGCTTCATAACTATCACCATTCACATTAAACTGTTGTGTTTGCGCGCCACCCTGAATAGTTACTTCTTGTTTTTTACCGCGTTGTTGCGAGAAAATAGTTGTAGCCGTTAAACGACCAAACTGTAATTGTGTCTTAATACCAAATAAACTCTGACTACCTGTAATCAAAGAGCTGTTTAATGGGAGAGAAACGTTACCTGCCTCAATCTTCTTAATAATCTCATCTTCGTATCCGGTATAATCTAACTTCACCTGATTTTCCCAATCGAAGGAGGCTTCGGTGTTATAGCTGGTAGTGATTTTTAATTTGTCACCAATTTTACCAATGAGGTTTAATTGGATGCGCATGTTGAAATCGAAATTCGTAACTTTTTGTTGACGTTGCGGAATTGCGGGATTTAATGTTTTGTTTCTGTTTAATCCAAAAATTAATTCGGCTGTACCGGTTGGACGAATATCAACAGTGTTACCACCGAAAATACGGTCAAACAATTCGCTGTTCACCTGAAGCTTTGGAACAATTCCTTTACGCGGCTTATTGATGTCTTCCGCTTTTATTTTTGTTCGCCAATAATCGTGTGTGGCTTTACGGAACATGTAATCCTGATAATCTTCCGCATCTACATAAGTATCCGGACGGTATTTTAATCCGCCCATATTTTGACTTACATCATAATTACCCGTTTTAGGATCGTAAGTCACTTCTGTTTTAATGTTAGAAGGATTTTCGAGGTAAAGAGGATTTTTATCATCGAAAATAGCTTGAGAGCCATTGTTGTCTTTGAAGTTGTATGGAAGTTTTACTTCAGGTGTATCGGGTGGAAGCACAACTTTACCGGAAACATCATAAAGAGGTTTAAAAAGGTTTTTATTGGCATTGGAATTAAAAACTACCCCCATCAGAAATGCTGAGGTAGATCCAAAAACCAAAAATTTCAATAACCCTTTTACTTTCACTTTTATAAATTTTTTAAAGCCGCTTTTATCAGCTGCTCTACATTATCAGAGCTAATGCCCTGTTGTTTTAAACTCTTTTCAATAGCCTTCTCAGCCGCAGTTCGCGGAAAACCGAGCGTAGTCAAAGCCATTAACGCTTCCTCTTTATTTTTATTGTATGAAGTACTCAAAATCTGAGAGATACCGCCCTCGTGCTTGCCAAGTTTCCCCTTTAGGTCAACCACAATGCGTTGCGCTGTTTTTTCACCAATTCCTTTTATGCTTTTCAGGAGTGTTACGTTAGCGGTGTTAATGGCTCCGGCGATTTCGGCTGCCGATAATGACGAGAGCATTAACATCGCGCTTGCGCCGCCTACACCACTTACAGAAATTAATTTTCTGAATAAATCGCGTTCATCGGTATTGTAGAATCCGTAATAGCGCGGATTATCATCACGCACAAAAACACTCTCAATATAAATTTTAACTTTTTCTTTTCCAGAAAAAGCAGAGTAAGAATTGAGTGAAATCAGCAATGAATAACCGATACCACTGGTTTCAATGGTAACGCTTGCCGGATTCAATTCAGAAATATTCCCCTCTATGTAACTAATCATTTTTTATTCTGAGCGTCTAATACGGCAATCACAATCATGTTAACTATTTCACGTACGGAACTACCTAATTGAAGTACGTGAACAGGTTTTTTTAATCCCATTAATACCGGACCAATCGCTTCCGCTCCTCCTAATTCCTGCATCATTTTGTAAGCAATGTTACCTGCTGCTAAATTCGGGAAAATGAAAGTGTTTACGTCCTTATCTACTAAAGTGCTAAATGGAAACTGTTCTTTTAATAAGTTGTTGTTCAAAGCAAAATTTGCTTGAATATCTCCATCAACAATTAAGCCCGGATAATTTTTATGTAAAATGCTTACAGCTTCAGCAGCTTTTGCAGGAACCTCTCCGGTGCCTGAACCAAAATTTGAATACGACAACATCGCGATTCTTGGTGTGATATTAAATTGCTTAACTGTATTAGCAGTTAACACAGCAATATCAGCCAACTCTTGCGCAGTTGGATTGGTATTCATGGTTGTATCGGCAAAGAAGTAAGGACCTTTTTTTGTCATCATGATGTAAAGTCCGGCCACTTTGCTTACGCCTTCTTGTACACCTATTATCTCGAGAGCAGGTTTAATTGGCGCGCCATATTTACGGGTTAAACCCGAAATCATAGCATCGGCTAATCCTAACTCAACCATCATCGCGCCAAAATAATTCCGATCGCGCATTAATTTTCGCGCATCGTATTGTGTTAATCCGCGACGGTTACGTTTGTGCCATAATAAATCGCCAAACTCCATGCGTTTCGCTTCTTCCTCATGCAACCATGGATCGATGATTGGCATGTCGCCTAAATCCAAATGATGATCTTCAATGAGTTTATTAATTTTTTCTTTGTTGCCTAACAAAATTGGTTTCGCGATTCCTTCATCACGTACCACTTGCGCAGCTTTCAGAATTTTATAAGTATCTGCTTCGGTAAATACAACACGTTTAGGATTACTCTTCGCTTTGTTAGCGAGTGTACGCATTAATTTATTGTCTTTTCCTAAGCGATTATCTAATTCGTTACGATAAGATTCCCAGTCGGTAATTTTTCTTTTTGCAACACCGCTTTCAATGGCGGCTTTTGCAACTGCCGAAGAAACACAAGAGATTAACCGGTTATCGATTGGTTTTGGAATAATGTACTCCGGACCAAAGCTTAAATTTTTAGAACCATAAGCCAGATTCACATAATCCGGCACCATTTCTTTTGCCAAGGCAGCAATCGCTTTCGTGGCAGCTAATTTCATTTCTTCATTGATGCAAGTAGCTCTAACGTCCATCGCACCACGGAAAATAAATGGAAAACCTAACACGTTGTTCACTTGATTAGGATGATCGCTTCGTCCCGTTGCTACAATAATGTCTGGGCGAGAGCTAATCGCATCTTCATACGAAATTTCAGGCGTAGGATTTGCCAGAGCAAACACGATACAATTTTTCGCCATGCTTTGAACCATTTTCTGATTCAAAATATTTCCCTTCGATAAACCAACAAAAACATCAGCGCCCTTAATAGCTTCTTCTAAAGTATTGATGTTTGTTTTTTCACTCGCGAAAAATGATTTGTATTGATCTAAGTCGGTACGCCCTTTATGAATAACCCCTTTACTATCGAGCATTAAAATGTTTTCTTTCTTTACGCCAACGGCAATATACATTTTAGCGCAAGAGTTAGCGGAAGCACCGGCTCCGTTAATGACCAATTTAATTTCCGACATTTTTTTACCGGATATTTCCACGGCATTTAATAAACCCGCAGCAGAAATAATAGCCGTTCCGTGTTGATCGTCGTGCATGAGAGGAATGTTTAATTCTTCTTTCAAGCGACGTTCAATTTCAAAACACTCAGGCGCTTTAATGTCTTCGAGGTTAATTCCTCCAAAAGTTGGCGCAATATTTTTTACGGTATTTACAAATTCATCAATGTTTTTGGTGTCAACTTCAATATCAAAAACATCAATGTCGGCAAAAATTTTAAAGAGCAAACCTTTTCCTTCCATTACCGGCTTAGAGGCAAGAGCGCCAATATCACCCAGACCTAACACAGCGGTTCCGTTTGATATAACGGCCACCAGATTGCCCTTTGCGGTATAACGATAAGCGTCTTCAGGATTTTTCTCAATTTCTAAACATGGTTCAGCAACACCGGGTGAGTATGCCAAGGTTAAATCACGTTGAGTACTGTATGGTTTGGTTGGAATTACTTCAATTTTTCCGGGCCTGCCTTGCGCATGATAGTCCAGCGCATCTTCTCTTCTGAATTTGGCCATAAAAGTTTAAATTTTTGTGAATAGCGAAAATACGAAAATCTTGCTAAAAAGGCAGATTTTAACAGCGATTAAATAGTCTGAAAATCAATAATTTAAATGGATTAGTGACGTCTGTCTAACCCCCACAGTAACTTGTTGCGAAGTGTTTCAAAGAAATGTTGTCCCTCGAAGGTAATAAGGTTGAAACGAAAATCGGCTTTTTTAATGCTGATTTCGGCTCCTGAATTAATTTGTGAGCCGCGTGAATCCAACGAAACATTGAAGCTTTCATTACGGCCCGCTACTTTAAAACTCAAGGTTTTGTTGTTTGAAATGACAATGGGACGAACATTTAAATTATGTGATGCAATAGGTGTAAGAATGAAATTGTCAGAATCAGGCATCATGATGGGGCCGCCGCAACTTAACGAATAAGCTGTTGATCCGGTAGGAGTAGAAATGATTAATCCGTCGGCAAAATATGAGTTCAGAAAAACACCGTCAACATATGTGTCGATGTTAATCATAGCGGAAGAATCTTTTTTGTGAATGGTAAATTCGTTTAATGCATAATTCACGTCTTCAAATTGTTTTTCACCGCCAATAATTTCTAATAATTCACGTTTATCGAGTGAAAATTTCTCCTGAATCAAAAGTGTCACTGCCTTTTCAATATCATCTTTAGAAACAGAAGCTAAAAACCCGAGACGACCGGTATTAACTCCCAATACAGGAATTCCGGATTTTCTAACGAGTGCAATTGTTTCTAAAATGGTTCCATCGCCCCCTAAACAAACTACATAATCTGCTTTTGATTTAAGCGTTTCGTAACAGGAAAAAGTTTTTAAAATAGTAGTGAAACGATATTCTTTTCGTAGGAATTCGTAATACGGTTCATACACAATTAACTTTACCTTTTCTTTTTTGGTAAGCTCAATCAGTTTCTCTAAGTAAAGCGGATGATTGTCTTTCGTGTTGCGCGCGTATACGGCAATTGTCATGGCGTAAAGGTACAAAATAATTTTTTAGACAATAAAATGTGTTTTTAGCCTTAATTTAGTGTTTGATTTAATGGAAAAAAGCAAAGAAATACGCATTGACACTTACCTCTGGGCCATTCGGATTTTTAAATCACGCACCTTGGCAAGTGATGCAATTAAGGGAGGAAAAGTAAAATTAAAAGATACGAACGTGAAGGCTGCGCATGTGGTAAAGATTGGAGAAACCTACTCGATTACAATTGGCGCGACTAAAAAAATAATTGAAGTAACGGGACTTATCGAAAAGCGTGGTAATTATGAAACGGCCAAACAAAATTACATTGATCATTCACCTCCAATAGAAAAAAGTGAAAGACAAGAAAAAGCGTTTTTCACAATGAATGTAAAGCATGAAAAAGGAACAGGCCGCCCTACAAAAAAGAACAGAAGAAATTTAGGGAAAGAAGGTGGTTGGTTTTAGTCTAGCTGAAACTGTACTAATTCAACAAATTCCTGAACGCGATCGTCAATTTTTTCCTGTGTTAAACCAATTAAGCGTTCGGTGCCGAATCGTTCAACAGTAAAGCTGGCCATAGCGCTTCCGAAAATAATTGCGCGCTTCATGTTTTCGAATGAAATATCTTGCGTTTTTGCTAAGTAACCAATAAATCCTCCGGCAAAACTATCACCGGCACCGGTTGGATCAAACACTTCTTCGAGTGGAAGAGCAGGAGCAAAGAACACTTCTTCATTATTAAATAATAAAGCACCGTGCTCACCTTTTTTAATCACTAAAACCTTTGGACCCATTTGTAAAATTTTTTGTGCTGCTTTTACCAATGAATATTCGCCAGAAAGTTGGCGGGCTTCAGAATCATTAATCGTTAAAACATCTACCATGGTTAATGTTTTTTTCAAATCATCCATGGCAATATCCATCCAGAAATTCATTGTATCGAGAACAATTAATTTCGGACGTTTTGTTAATTGAGAAATTACTTTTTGTTGTACGGCAGGAACTAAATTCCCCAACATTAAAAACTCGGGTGATTTTGCGTTTTCGGGAACAATAGGATCAAAATCTGCTAACACATTTAGCTGTGTATCCAGAGTGTCACGGCTATTTAAATCGTTATGATATTTTCCGGCCCAGAAAAAAGATTTCTGACCTTTTTTAATTTGTAAACCGTCAAGGTTAGCGCCTTGTTTTTTTAGCGTATTTAAAAACTCTTCAGGAAAATCATCTCCGATAACGGAAACCAAATTGATTTTATTATAAAAGTAAGAAGCGGCTAAAGTAATATAGGAAGCAGCGCCTCCAACAATTTTATCTGTTTTTCCGAATGGGGTTTCGATAGCATCGAAAGCAACTGTACCTACAACTAGTAAACTCATTTTTTTGACTATTAAAGTTTATAAAAAACAAAAGGATGCATTTTGTTGCATCCTCTTGTCGCTCCCCCTCCTGGGCTCGAACCAGGGACCCCGTGATTAACAGTCACGTGCTCTAACCAGCTGAGCTAAGGAGGAATCTTTCCCAAACTGGGGCTGCAATATTACTATGTATTTTGTAAATAAGCAAAAGAAAAAATTTAATTTTTAGGGGTTTTAGTGTAAAAAAACCGACTCTTTGGGCATTTTATTAGCGTGGACGGGTGGTAAGTTCAATTTTGGTAATAGGATGAATTTCCCAAGCTGTTGCACGCCAATTGTTTTTGCCTTGAGTGCTGGTATTTTGAGCCTGATGCTCATGTTCTTCGTCAAACATTAACCAGCCTTCAATGACTACCCATCTTCCTAAATACTTGTCGCGCAGGGCTCTGGTGGTCCAGTTAAGTCCTTTTTTTTTCATTTCCTGCCTCCAGCGCGGTGTTACTTCCGCGATAAAACGAAGCGATTTGTCTGGATTCATCGGGTCGGTTACCAACTCGATATGCGTATCCCTCAAATCTTTTTCTTTTGTTTTACAATTGCAGGTTTCAATGCCTCCCACCTTCACGTTATAAACGTAACCAATTACTTTTACAGCTTTTGAAGAACTCCAGCGTTTTTGATCTTCCCCTTTTGCTAATAGTTTTTGTAAAGTAATGGTTGTGTCAAAATCAGAAGCTTGGGGTAATGCTATACGGTTTTTTAATTTGTTTAGCTCTTTTATCCGGTCCGATTTAGCGTTGCCCTCAATAGGACAGGGTGTAGACGAGGTAATAGGTGGCGGACTTTGTGCAAAATTGCAACCAATACAAAAAAGCAAAAGAAAACAGTAAACGAATAATTTTACAAATGAAACACGCATAAACAGAAAAGACCAAAATAAGGGTCGTTACATAATAATTAAAAGAAGGCAAAACTCATTAGTTGTTCACTTCATATCACTATAGTGAAATTTAATAGCAAAATGGCTCAGATATATTCCCAAGCCTTTCTGCTTTAGTGGTGATCCCGGCGGGATTCGAACCCACAACCAACAGAACCGGAATCTGTCATTCTATCCAGTTGAACTACGGGACCTTTTTTAATAAAAAGAACATCATTTATGCTTTAAAAAAGAGCATAATAGGGCTCAAAGATAATTCAATTATTTCAACTACTTTTATAATAAATTTCACTTTTTTCCGTTTAAGGATTATGATAAGAAAAGCACTCATTTTATTCTTTATAGGACTCTCTTTTTCTGCATTATCTCAGGTTAAAGTAGGACAATGGGTAGGGCATTTAAGTTATAACTCCTGTAATTCAGTTGCAAAGGTCGGAGACGCGGTATATGTGTCGAACGGAACAGGGCTTCTTAAATACAATACGAGCGATAATTCAATCGATTTAATTAATAAATCTAACGGTTTGTCTGATATAGGTATTCATTTGTTGCGTTACAATGCGGCGAACAACACTTTACTTATAATTTATGATAATGCCAATATAGATATTTTAAAAGGCGAAGATTTTTACAATTTCTCAGATATTAAACGTAAAAGCATTACGGGAAAGAAGAATATTAATGAGGTGCTTTTTAAAGGAAATCTTGCGTATTTGTCGTGCGGGTTTGGAATTGTTGTGTTTGACACGGATAAATTAGAAATCAAGGACACTTATTTAATTGGCCCTAATGGATCTTATATTAATGTTTATCAAACAGAGTTTACCGATAGTACTGTTATTGCAGCAACATCATCCGGATTATATAAGGCTAACACTGCCACTTTATTAAACAACTATCAAAACTGGAAAATTATTAGTGGTGTGCCTGCTGGAACATATAACGGAATTGTGAAATACAAAAATAAAATTGTAGCTAATTTTTCTCCTTACGCGGCTAATGGAACAGTAAACAGAGACACCTTGTATTCTTATTCAGGAGTAAGCTGGAAAAAAGACACAATCAAAACATTTCCTTACTATGTGCGTAAAATGCTTCCTAACGGAAACAATTTAGTTTTAATTGATCAGTATGGGCTTGAGGTTTACAACTCTTCTGAGGTGAGAACGGCATACATAACCAATTATGCTTTTGGATATTCAAACATAATGGATGCTTACATTGAGTTTTCAAAACCAAAATATTGGATTGCAGATAAAGTGCAAGGATTTATTGAAAGTGCAGGGCCATATCCGTTTTATCCGAATAATAAGATTTACGTAAATGGTACTCACAGTAATTTTGTAAGCAATATCGATGTGTTCGATGGAAAAGTTGTTACTTCTCCAACAAAAATGGACGAAACAGGCTCGCTTAAATTTTCACGTGAAGGAATCAATTTATTAAGCGACGGCAACTGGACTTACATAAAAGAAACCGTTTATGATTCTATCCTGGATCAGAACTTTGCACTTATTGACCGGAAAGATCCAACCAGAATGTGGTCATCCAGCTGGGCACAAGGATTGTGTCAATATCAAAACGGACAACTTGTAAAAGTACACAACAGCATTAACGCGTCTATTCCAACTCTTGCCGGTTTTCCTAATTGGCATCGTACGGCAGGATTATCAATGGATGAGGATGGAAATTTGTGGATTGGAAGCAGTGACGTACAAAATTTCTTAACTGTTCGAAAACCAAATGGCACTTTTCAAAATTTTAATTTTAGCTCCATTGCACCTTACGTTACACGCGTTTTAGCAGATAAAAACAAACAGGTGTGGGTATTATTTCCTAGAGGAAACGGAATTTGTGTTTATAAGAATAATAATTACGCAAGCCCAAACACAAGTAATCATAAGTTTCTTTCGACAGCTGAGGGCAATGGAAAACTTCCTGATCCATTTGTGCATTCCATTGCTGAAGACAAGGACGGACATATATGGATAGGAACTTCTAAAGGCGTTGCAGTGTTTTATAATCCTGAAAATATTTTTGAAGGTGGTAATTTTGATTGCCAGCAGATATTAATTACACAAGACGGCCATGTTCAAATTTTATTAGAGACTGAAAAAGTAACAGCAATTGCGGTTGATGGAGCAAACAGAAAGTGGATTGGAACGGAAGCTTCCGGTGTTTTTTGTTTTTCACCTGATGGACAGCAACAAATATTTCATTTCACCAAAGATAATAGTCCATTGTTTTCTGATTTAATCAATGACATTTCTTATAATGAGGAAAGCGGCGATGTTTTTATTGGCTCCGACCAGGGCATTCAATCTTATCGTACAGTAATTGTAAAAGGAGAGGAAAATTATAATACCGCACATGCTTATCCAAATCCTGTTAAGCCGGGTTACAATGGAAATGTTTATGTGCGCGGCTTGATGGATGAATCGGTAGTAAAAATCACTGATCTTAACAGTAATTTAGTTTGGGAAACAAAATCACAAGGTGGTCAAATCGAATGGAACTTAAAGAATATTGCCGGAAGAAAAGTTTCTCCCGGAGTTTATTTAGTTTATTGCGCATTAGCTGACGGCAGTACGTCGGCCGTTACAAAAATCCTGGTTTTAAACTAAAATGCTGGTAAAATCAGAAGCCATTATTTTACAAAACATTAAGTATGCCGATAAAAAGGCCGTGATTAAAGCATTTACAAAACAACACGGTCTGCTTACTTTTTCCGCTATAATTACTAAATCAAGTCAAGCCAAAATTAAGCCCGCCAGTGTATTACCCTTAACGGTTACAGAGCTGAGCTATGCTTTAAAACAAAACCGCGATATTCAATTACTCACCGAGTCAAACATAGCTTATGTTTACGATGATATTTCACGAAACTATTTAAAACTTGCCATCGCACAATTCATGAACGAAGTACTTATTAAGTGCATTAAGGAGCATGTTGGTAACGAAGAGTTGTTTTCGTTTGTTGTGAATTCTTATAAATGGCTAAATGAAGCAAAGGAAGGGTATTCCAATCTGCATATTTATTTTTTATTGGAGTTAAGTAAACATTTAGGCTTTGAGCCAAACAATAATTATTCGGCAAACGATAAATATTTTGATACGCGCGAAGGAAAATTTACTCCGGTTGAATTGGGCTTTCCTCTCGGATTAAACAATCTGCAATCGCAACTTTTTTCGCAATCACTTAATGAAGGATTAATAGACAGACCTTTTTCAAGAGCAGAAAGAAATGAATTAATTGAATCTTATTTGGCTTTTTACAAAATGCACGTAGCGGGATTTAATGATTTAAAATCGCCTGCAGTATTAAAGGAGCTTTTTGTTTAATAATCTCTGTAAAAATTCCAGACACTGGTTTTAATACCAAAATAAATATAGGGGTTTTGAAGCTCATAACCTTTATCGGTAGATTCGCTGCGTTGTATGTAACCTAATTCCAAACGCAAATTCATTTGAGGCAAAACAAAATAGGTGAGGCGGATATCACTCTGTAATAATGTGGTTTTTATACCTTGGGTTGTTTTATGTCCGTATTCATAAGGACGAGTTGTATAGGATAAAAATATATTTTGACCGAGGTTCGAGCCCGCAGTGTCCTTTCCAATTATAGCGTACACGCCTTGCGCGCTGAACATAAACCGGTTTTTCCGATAACTTAAGAAGCCTAAGTATTCTTTAAAGTTAGCTCCAAGAGGGTGAGCAAGGGGCTGACCGTAATGCGCGTAATTTTGAGCGACAGAACCGTGAGTATAAGTGTACGGCCTTACTTCATTGTATTCAGCTTGGAATGTTAATCCGCGAACTTTAAACACATCTACATATTTTAATCCCAATTGCCAGGCTTGCTTGTTTGCCCACCAACCGCGTCTGGCACGAATCTCACGCAATAGAAATTCATCTAAGGCTAGTTGTCCGTAAAGCTTCAGACAATTAAATAATCTAAATGAAGAGTTGATTCCGATAAACGCGTTATCTGCAGAGCCCACAGAATATTCTTGCGGCCTATACATGATAATTGGATTAATGTAATTTACATCAAACCCTCTATCACGATTAGCTTCCGTTCCTTGCCAAATAATATTTTCAAATATGGAGATATTAAACACTTTGAATGGGTTCCAGCTTAAATAATGCATAGTAGCATATTTGTTTTGAAACTTCGATTTGATGCCATTTGCACCGGTTATATCATACATCCATGTATACCACACGCTATATTGAACATTTCCGAAATGCGAATTAATACGGAAGTATGGATAATTATTTGCAACATCCGACAACAAGAGGGAACGATAGCCTTCGCCAATAAAATGTTTACCATTACCAATTTGCAAATTAAAAATCTTATTGGGCGAATAGGATGCTGAGCCGCTGAAATTGGAGTAATTGTAAGAATTACCTGAACGATAAGCCATTCCCAATCCCGGAATAAGCTTCGTGTTTTGAATGAATGTATCGGTAAAAAACGGATAGGTTACATTACCGGCAAATCCAGTTCCTTCCAATGTAAAATCATCATTAATGTTTAGTTTAGCATGTAAACCGCCAGTTAGTTCGTTTACATTTTTATTATTTAGAACATCAAAGCCTGTTTGCAAATCAACAAGTGGCAGAAATTGAAAATTGTATTGATTTCTTTTTGACGGACCTTCATTAAAAGTTTTACTCAGGAAGAAATTTTTAATGGTATAGTGATGATAGCCCACACACGAATCATGAAATTGTGTTAAGGAATTAGATAAATAAGGTTTAAAACTCGCATGAAACTCTTTATTGGGGTATCTAATACTCCATTCGTCAATAACCTGTGAAGTTTCGCCATTCAAGAATATATTACGCGCAATGGGGTTTTCTTGCGAAGAAGAACTAAGGCTTGTTAAAAGTAAAACAAACAGACAAACTATTTTATTCTTTAGGCTCTTCAATTTTTTTTGACCTTGATTTTGCGTAAATAACCCACAAAATAAAAATTCCGCTACAGGCTAATACGGCCAATAAAGAAAGGCTAGGGTTTAAATAATAACTCAGTAAAGAAACACCAACAGTAACGATGCTGAAAATATAAATAACAATTACTGTTTTAGCATGCGAATACCCACAGTCGATTAAGCGGTGATGAATGTGATTGCGGTCCGCCTCAAATGGTGATTGACCTTTTATTGTTCGAATCACAAATACACGCAACGTATCTGTTAAAGGATAAACTAATGCTGCAATGGCAAACACAGAGTTTGAGATGTGTACCCAAAAATTATCCAATCGATTAACAGGATACTCAATTAGCTTTGTGCTTAATACATAAATGAACATTCCGATGATGAGGGAACCTGAATCGCCCATGAATATTTTTGCCGGAGAAAAATTGAATACTAAAAAGCCGAGTAAAGCGCCGGATAAAGCAAAGGATAAAGAAGCAAGAGTATATTCATTGGCGAAGACAAACCAAGTGCCAAAAAAAGTAGTGGCTAAGAAACCAACTCCAGCTGCTAAACCGTCAACGCCATCGATAAGATTCATGGCATTTACAACAACAATGTAAGTAAATAGAGAAAGAAAGATACTTCCCCATTCAGGAATTCTCTCTACAAAAAACACACCGTGTAGCCCGGTGATGCGTATATCGCCCATTAAAATAAGAATGAGCCCAACAACTACGTGTGCAAATAATTTTTTTACCGGCGCTGTACCAATAATATCATCTTTAACACCTACAAAGAACAAAACTAAACTGGTAGCAATAATGATTTTAAATTCTTTTACAGACTCATAGATTTGGCTATAGTCATGTAAGTCATCGATGTTAAACCAAAGGGAAAAAGAAAACAAAGTGGCTGCATAAATAATAATTCCGCCAATGGTAGGAATGGCGCGTTTATGAATTTTCCGATCTTCTGATGGCAAATCAATAAGGTTTTTGAGAATGGCAACTTTAATAAGCGCCGGTGTGGTATATAATACCACAACAAAAGCCGTTATGAAAACTAAAATCAGAAGTACCATTAAAAATCAAAATATGCGTTGTATAAACTCGTTTTAAAACTTAAATATACATAGGCTGTTTTATTGGATGAATCGTTAAAACCATAAAATTCCTGGTCGCGATACATCAAACCTAAACTGATATTTGTGTTATAGGACGGGTTTATAGTGTAACCTAGCCTTAAATTTACAATATTGTTGTTATATAACGAATAATTATTGAATGTTATAAACTGATAGTGGTATCGAGCATTTAAGCTAAAGCGCTTAATTTTCTGGTCAAGTACAAAAAGCAGTTCTTGTCCGTTTCCGGGTGTAAATCCAATGTGTTGGTTGTAATGGGAATAAGATTGATTGGCGGTGTCGGTTGTAACCGGACTGTTATAAGAACCTTCTGTAACAGTATTATATTCCGCCTGCAGAAAGAGATTTTTTACTTTAAATGCATTAAAGTATTTTAACCCGAATTGGTAGCCGTAACCATTTCCAATGGAGTTATTATTACTTAAATCATCGACCATTACTTGCGCATAAGCACTAATACTATTTGTCAGCTTTAAGTTGAGGTCGGCGCCAATCAAAATATTATTCTTGTTGTTTAATCCATAATAGGCTAGGTTGGTATAGATTATTGGATTAAAATATTGCCACTCGAACTGCTGTCTGTTTCTCCTATTAGGAACCTGCCAGATCATTCCCTGAAAGAATCCTACGTTTAACCATTTGGCAAGATTGGCGCTTAAATATTGGAAAGAGGCAGCCTTTTTCTGAAATAAGGGCTCTGTGTTCGGAACAGTTTTGTCACTGGCAGGAATCAAATTCATTAACGAAACATACAAATTCGTGTATTGCAAGCGGCCTTTAAAATATTGTTGAGTAATTCGCACGAATGGATAATTAAAAGCATTATCACTTAACAATAAAGAACGATAACCATGTCCTATTTTGTGTTTTCCATGTCCGGCCTGAATATTTAAATTTTTGAATGGCTGGTAAGAGAAAAATCCTGAAGAAAAAGAGTAATCAAATCCTCTTGTATTAAACACCTTCCACCGGCCTTGTCCGGGTACAACCTTTGCATTTCTGCTGAAGGTTTCTACATAATTCGGAAACATCGATTGGTTTTCCGCAAACATGGTTTCAAAATAAAAATCTTTACCAACGCTTCCGGCGGCAATAATTCCGCGGGTGTTCGTATAAAGGCGTCTGAATAAAGTGTCTTCGCCATCTCGTCCGAGTTCCAGATTTAGTAAGGGGTCGACCGTTATATAATACTTTTGATTTTTTGATTTGAACTGAAGAAGGTGATCGTAAAAAACTTTATCCAAAAAGCGGTCTTCGGTAATGTATTTAAAAATCTTATGAGAGTCGGCTACAAATTTATATTTATCTGAAAAAAACGGAATATAAGGCTGAATCGAATTATGAATAGCTGAATCTTTTTTGGCAAGAACAGATTCCGTTAAAAGTCCGAAACTATAATCGTTTGGCAGATTGTAAAATTGGGCACGAACGAATTTATTTATTGTGAAAATAAATGCGAAGCAAATCAGTTTTTTTATAGTTGCATTTAGTTTCACCAAGTAAGTTTAAATGTTTACCACACCTTAACGCCTTCTTTTTTCTTAAAATCTTCGTATACGGCCTTAATGCCTTCTTCTAATTCAATCTTATGTTTCCAGCCTAAACTGTGAAGGAAGCTCACATCCATTAATTTTCTTGGTGTGCCATCTGGTTTAGTGAGATCATGTTTGATTTCACCCTCATAGCCCACAATTTTTTTGATTAACAAGGCGAGGTCTTTAATGGTTAAATCTACACCTGTTCCAATGTTTACAAATTTGTCGCCCGAATAATTCTTCATTAAAAACACACAGGCATCAGCCATATCGTCGGCGTGAAGAAATTCCCGCATGGGTGTTCCGGTTCCCCACATTTCAACAGAAGGTTCTTTCTTTTCTTTCGCATCATGAAATTTGCGGATAAGCGCAGGAAGCACATGCGAATTATTTAAATTATAATTATCGTTTGGCCCATATAAATTGGTAGGCATTACCGAAATAAAATCACAACCATATTGTCGTTTATACGACTCGCATAACTTAATGCCCGCTATTTTTGCGATAGCATAAGGTTCGTTGGTGTCTTCAAGATATCCGGATAATAAATACTCTTCCTTCAAAGGCTGTGGAGCAAGTTTAGGATAGATGCAAGAAGAGCCTAGAAACATTAACTTCTTTACTTTGTTTTTATAAGCTGCATGAACAACGTTGTTTTGAATCATGAGATTTTCATAAATAAAATCGGCACGATAAATATTGTTAGCTTGTATGCCGCCCACTTTTGCAGCTGCTAAAAAAACGTAGTCAGGTTTTTCTTTTTCAAAAAAATCATCAACCGCTTTTTGGTTTCTTAAATCCAATTCGGCTGAGGTGCGTGTTACAAAATGAGTGTAACCCTTTTTTTGCAAGTTGCGATGAATGGCAGAGCCTACCATCCCACGATGACCCGCTATATAAATTTTCGAATTGAGTTCCATTATAAAATTTTTACGAATCTGAACTGCTTAGTTGTTGAATTTTTCTGAATTAACAAAATTGAGTTGTCGTGTTCGGCAAAATACTTTTTATCAAGTGTTTGATAGTAATTAAAACCAGATTTAATGTCACTTCCTTCAATAGTTTTAATTTCACCAGTTAATCCGTTAACAGTTAGAATAGATTGTGCATTATCAAAGTACATAAAAAAGATTTTGGTTTTATCATTTCCATATGCATAGGAAGCCCTTAATGGTTTGCTACTGTTGTATGGAAAGAAGAAACGCGCAGTACTTATAAGTGTATTGTTCTTAAATACAGAAACAGACGGGATTCCATAATTTTTTGGTTGTGCGGTTCCGGCGGGAGTACCCGGAATAGGAACTTCTTTAGCTTGATAGAAAATAACTTTTATATCACCGCTTCTATATTGTCCTATAGGGAAAGTATTATCGTTGCCTCTTAATGCAAACATGTCGGTTGGAGCCGGGCCAATTTTCATTATGTTCTCTGCCAAGAAAGGTTTAGCGGTATCAACAGGTGTTGTTTTTTGAATAGCATTTGCTGTGAGCACAAATGACTCAGTCATTTCAGGCATTTTTTTTCTTTTACTTGAGCTTTCAAAAAAGATAGTGTCATTGTATTTAATGGCGTATTTAATCCCACACGAGCTTAACGGTCCACCGCGTGAATGCCCTGTCTTAAAGTAGGCTTTCATTGTTTTTTTATCGGCTCCTACATAAATGACTTGTCTGCTAAATTCTTCTTGCTTGTTTGGAAGATATTTAATAATTGTATAATTGAATAACATTCCGCAAGGCTTCATGCTCTCGTCAAATACAACAACACTCTGATTAAATTCACCTTCATCAGCAGAAAATGTAGAGTCAATAATAATAGGATTTCTCAGCTCAGTAATATCACACACATAATAAACGCTTCCGTTCTCGTTTTTATATCGTTTATCCTTGGTAAGCATAAATTTTTTATCACCAATTTCATAACTAAACTTGAAGGCATGATTTTCCGGAATTTTCGGCCCTAACATACTGCCGTCTTTAAAAGCCATTAAATCTGCAACCATTTTATCATATGGATCACTTGGGTCGTTAACAGGACCTAAATTGTAAACAAACATATGTTGCTTGATGAATATTTTTGTAACAAGTGCTTTTTCAGCATCGGTAAGAGCTGCACATTGATTAATGTTGCTCATGTTGTAATCAACATTAATTTTTTGAGAAGTAAAGAATGGAATAGCCTCCGGAAACTCCGCTGTATATTTTAATCCTGACTTAAAATATCTAAGCGCAATAGGTGTTACAACAGGATTACCGTTATTTTTCCCTTGTGCAGTTAAAGATTGCTTAATAATTACATAAAGACTGGTGGCATAGGCAATGGATTTATCGCCGTCGCATTCACTGATTACTTTTCCATCAACCGTGTGTGATTCTCCAGTACACGCAGCTGGGCTTTTTTTGTAAACCTTATCTCTTTTTACCTCTTCATTTTCTGTGGTAACAAAAGCAACGGGACGATAAAGCCAAATAGCTTCCATTCCGCTCGCCGATTTCGTTAAACTGATTAAATCTAAATTAGCTTTTCCCGCCGGGTCAGGCGAATCTAAATTAAAAGCTTCTTGAGATGTACTGTTAAGTAAAGTGAGTGTAAAAAACAATAAAAACAGCTGTTTCATATAGAAATTTGAAAAATTATTCTTTATAATTTAAAACTTTGTGACCGCCTTCTAATAAATATTTATCGCGCTTAAACAATTCAAGATCGCTTGCCATCATTTCTTTACACAATTGCTCAACGCTGCGTTTTGGTTCCCATCCTAAAATGGTTTTTGCTTTGGTAGCATCGCCAATCAATAAATCAACTTCAGCCGGACGGAAATATTTTTCATCAATTTCCACAATGGCTTTTCCGGTGGCCTTGTTATATCCTTTTTCATTTACGCCTTCACCTTTCCATTCAATAGAAATACCAACTTCACCAAATGACATCTCAACAAATTTTCTTACGGTAATTTTTTTACCGGTTGCCAAAACAAAGTCATCCGCTTCTTTTTGTTGTAACATCAACCACATGCCTTCAACGTAATCCTGTGCATGTCCCCAATCACGTTCAGCATCCAAATTACCTAAGAATAATTTTTCCTGCATACCTAAGCTTATTTTCGCGGCGGCACGGGTAATTTTACGTGTTACAAATGTTTCACCTCTCACCGGACTCTCATGGTTAAATAAAATTCCATTGGCAGCAAAAATGCCATATGATTCACGGTAATTTTTCGTAATCCAATAAGCATAAACTTTTGCAACGCCATACGGACTACGCGGATAAAACGGAGTGGTTTCTTTTTGAGGTATTTCCTGTACCAATCCAAACATTTCGGAAGTACCTGCCTGGTAAAACTTTGTTTTTTTCTCAAGACCAAGGATACGAATGGCCTCTAAAATGCGAAGCGCACCAATCGCATCGGCGTTGGCTGTATATTCTGGGGTTTCAAAACTAACTTTCACATGTGATTGCGCGGCAAGATTGTAAATTTCAGTTGGCTGTACCTCCTGAATAATACGAATGAGGTTCGTGCTATCCGTTAAATCGCCATAGTGTAATTTGAAATGCACGTTTTTCTCATGTAAATCCTGATATAAATGATCGATACGATCGGTATTAAACAAGGAACTGCGACGTTTTATGCCATGAACCTGGTAACCTTTACTCAATAATAATTCTGCTAAATAAGCACCGTCTTGTCCGGTAACACCTGTAATTAATGCAATTTTTGCCATAGGGGTTTATAGTCCTTTTTGTAAATGAATGTAAATAGCAATATTACGAAAAATTAACGGAAATGCCTTGTCATTAAAGCCAATTAATTTATTAGATTTGCATTGCCCGGAGCGCATGTAAAAAGGCGAAAAACCGGAGAAATTTTACAATGAAATCAACTTTTTCAAAACAAAACTATATTTTATTCCTGGCAGGTCTTATTCTCATTGGCCTTGGGTATTTATTAATGATTGGCGGCGGAAGCGAAGACCCTAATGTTTTTAATCCGGCTATATTCGATACTCAGCGTATTACTATTGCTCCGATTGTGTGCTTAATTGGATTTGTAGCTGTTATTTTCGGCATCATGTGGCGCCCGAAATCAACTCAGGAAACTTCTAAATAAAAGGCTCATACATGTCGTTTTGGGATGCTTTTTTCATTGCCTTTATTGAGGGCTTAACCGAATTTTTACCTGTGTCATCAACCGGACACATGATGATTGCTACTGCGCTTTTGGGAATAGAAGCAACGCCATTTGTAAAATTGTTTACAGTGGCCATTCAACTCGGAGCGATACTTTCGGTAGTGGTGATGTATTATAAGCGGTTCTTTAAATCAGTTAATTTCTATATCAAACTCATCGTGGCGTTTATACCTGCAGCCATTGCCGGTTTATTGTTGGGCGATTATATTGACGCGGCTCTTGAAAATGTGTTTGGAGTGGCAGTAGCGCTATTTGTTGGAGGAATTATTTTACTATTTGTAGATAAATGGTTTTCGAAGAATAGTTTGGATGCTGAAGAGGATATCACAATGATGAAAGCTTTAAAAATTGGTTTGTTTCAGTGTATTGCCTTGTTCCCGGGCATCAGTAGAAGTGGCGCAACGATTGTTGGGGGTATGTCACAACACTTAACCCGTAAAAATGCTGCTGAATTTTCTTTTTTTCTGGCGGTTCCAACCATGTTTGCTGCCACGGCAAAAAAATTACTGGATTTTTACAAAGAGGGATTTGTATTGAATCAACATGAAGTTTCATTACTTGTATTCGGGAACATTGTAGCTTTTATTGTGGCTATTTTGGCGATTAAATTTTTTATTGGCGTATTAAACAAACACGGTTTTAAAGGATTTGGATGGTATCGCATTGTTGCCGGCGCCATTATTATTCTATTGTATTTGCTTAAAGTTCCATTAAGCATCGTGTAATGCATAATTTTTATTCGGGCGAAATATTATTGGTGAATAAACCACTGGGCTGGACTTCCTTTCAGGCGGTAAACAAATTGAAGTATGGCTTGAAAAGACATCCGTCTATGTTTTTAGATGGAAAATTTGTGCATCTGAAAATTGGACATGCTGGTACTTTAGATCCTTTAGCAACGGGTTTATTAATTGTGTGTACAGGAAAAAAAACCAAGGAAATTCAAAAATTTCAGGATTTGCCGAAGGAATACACCGGCACTTTTTTCATTGGGGCAACAACACCGTGTTACGATTTGGAGAAACCTGTCGACAAAGTTTATCCAACAGAACACATTACCCAGGAATTAGTAAAGGAAGCAGTCACTACATTTATTGGAAAGCAGGAACAAGTGCCGCCCATCTTTAGTGCGGTAATGGTGAATGGAAAGCGTTCGTATGAGTTGGCTCGTAAGGGGGAAGAAGTAGAATTGAAGGCAAAACCTATTGAAATTTATGAATTCGAAATAACCCGTTTGCAACTTCCTGAATTGGATTTTAGAATTGTATGCAGCAAGGGAACTTACATCCGCAGCATTGCCCGCGACTTAGGATTAGCGCTCAATAGCGGCGCTCATTTAACAAAATTATGCCGAACTAAAATAGGAGAGTTTTCTTTAGAAAATGCCTCTGAGCCCGAGGCTCTAATTCAGTTGCTGAATCCCACTAAAATATAAACATTCAGTTCTTAATCATTTAGGGTTTGTTTCACTTTTCATTCCCATTTATTCTCTTAATTTTGTAGTTTAACTAAACAAGTTCCTATGCGTATTATTATACCAATGGCAGGCAAAGGCAAGCGTATGCGTCCGCATACCTTAACTGTACCAAAGCCATTAATCAATGTAGCCGGCAAGCCTATCGTTCAACGATTAGTAGAAGATATTACAAAAGTTTGCGGACAAAAAGTAGAAGAAATTGCCTATGTGATTGGTCCGGATTTTGGCAAAGAGGTTGAACAAAACCTGATTAAAATTGCCGAAGGACAAGGCGCAAAAGGAAGCATCTATTATCAAGATAAAGCATTGGGAACTGCGCATGCAATCATGTGTGCTGCCGATTCTATAACCGGAAAAACAGTCGTTGCATTTGCAGATACTTTGTTTAAAGCCGACTTTGTAATGGATACCGAGAAAGAAGGAGTTATCTGGGTACAAAAAATCGAAGACCCTCGTCAGTTTGGTGTTGTAAAATTAAATAACAGCGGGGTAATTACTGATTTTGTAGAGAAACCTGCTGATTTTGTAAGTGATTTAGCCATTATTGGTATTTACTATTTTAAAGACGGCGATAATCTTAAAAAGGAATTAAAATACTTGTTGGATAACGACATTAAAGAAAAAGGCGAATATCAATTGACCAACGCTCTTGAAAACATGAAGGGTAAGGGAATAAAATTCGAACCGGGAAAAGTAACAGAGTGGTTGGATTGTGGAAATAAAGACGCGACAGTTTATACCAATCAACGCGTGTTGGAATTTGATAAAGGAAAACCATCTTTACGCGGTAAAAATGTTGAGATAACAGGAAGTATAGTTATAGAGCCGTGTTTCATTGGCGATAATGTGCGCATTTCAAATTCTATTGTTGGTCCGCATGTGAGTATCGGCGCAGGTACAATCATCGAAAGCAGCATTGTTTCTAACAGTATTATTCAAGCTTCTGCTAAAGTCATCAATAGCAATATCAGTAATAGTATGTTGGGAGAAGGCGCAGAGGTTAAAGGCAAACCGTTAGATTTAAGCATCAGCGATTACACACAAATAATTGCGTAATTACATCTCATATAGTTTCGTTGTAGGAGTATTAGTTCCACTTCTCCTGTTGTTGGGTTGCAAAACAAGTGCAAGTGTATCGGGTAAGGATAAGGGGAAGAAGGGTCTTGACGAAAAAACACAAATCGTTTTCGAAAACCTTTACATCGATGGCTGTACAAAACGCTTGAGCGGAAAAATAGAGCAGGCAGAAGCTACCTTTGTGCAGTGTTTAAAAATGGATCCCACCAGTGTTCCTGTTAAATACGAATTAGCAAATCTTTACCGGTTAACAGGACGAGTAGACGAATCCATTAAATTGGCGAAGGAGTGCATTGATGCCGATCCCAAAAATCAATGGTATCATTTATCGTATATCGACGGACTTAATTACAAAAAGGAATATTTACAGGCGGCAGAAGCGTATGAAAGATTGATAAAAATTTTTCCTTCACGAAGTGATTTTATGGAATCCATGGCCATCTCTTACGCCATGGGCCAAAATTTTTCGAAAGCATTTAAGATTTATGAAGATTTGGAAAAGCGTTATGGCACCAACGAAACATTTATCGTCAATAAAATAAAATTATTAAAAGAGCAAGGAAAGGCTAATGATGCAGAACAAGAATTGAAACGTTTAATTTCCACGAATCCTTCCGAGTCGCGCTATCATTATTATTTGGCTGAGCATTATGAGGACACAAAGCAATTTAATAAGGCTAAGGAAGTATACGATAAAATTTTAAGTATTGATCCGGGAAGTCCATTGGTGCATTTAGCATTAGCGAATTACTATAAAGAACAAAATAATGCAGAGAAAGCACACGAAGAATTTAAATTGGCATTTGCGAATCCGGATTTAGGCGTAAGAACCAAGCTCGACATTTTACTTTCTTATTACTCGATTTCGGAGCAATATTCAAATTATGTTGCAAAGGGATATGAGCTTTGTGAGATCATGTTAAAGGTTCATCCTGTCGCGCCGGAAGCCCATAGTATTTACGCTGATTTTCTATACCGCGATAAAAAAATTGAAGAAGCCCGCGACCATTATCTTATAGCTGCGCGTAACGACAAAAACCGTTATGCTATTTGGGACCAGTTACTGAATGTAGAATCAGAATTAAATCAATTGGATTCTCTCGAGCGCCATTCTGCAATAGCAATTGAGCTTTTTCCTAACCAACCATTTCCATATTATATAAACGGATACGCCAATATTCAATTAAGAAATTATAACAAGGCTATTGAATCATTTAATGATGGATTAGAATTTGTATACGATAATAAAAAGATGATGCTGGAGTTTTATTCTAATTTGGGCGACGCCTATCAATACACCGGTCAATTTGAAAAATCAGACAAAGCGTATGAAGACGCTCTAAAAATTGATCCTGATAACGCCTATGTGTTGAACAATTACAGTTATTATTTGTCGTTACGAAAGGAAAAACTGGATCGCGCGGAAACTTTATCTAAGCGAAGCAATCAAATTTCTCCGAACAATCCGAGTTTTATCGATACCTATGCATGGATTCTGTACCAGCAGAAGAAATATAAGGAGTCGGAAGAGTGGTTGTCGTTAGCTATTAAATTGGGCTCGAAGCGTCCCGGGATTCTAGAGCATTACGGCGATGTATTGTTTCGTTTAAACAGAATTGATGAAGCGGTTAAGTATTGGAAAGCAGCACAGGAAAACGGTGCTAAATCGGAAGAGCTGCAGAAAAAAATCAGTGAAAAGAAGGTAAATGACTAAGCGTCTTTTTATAAATACAATTCAGTTTCTTGTAGCAGGCTTGCTACTGCTGACTTCTGTTAGCAGCTGTAAGTCGAAAAAGAAAATGAATAAGAAAGACAATGTTGCTGTAGTTGCCGATACAGTTAACGAGCGATGCAAGCTTGATTTTAAAAATTCAAAAACGCTTATAAAACATATTCGTGAAAGTGAATTTAATTATGATTGGGTATATGCGAAGGCGAATGTAGATGCGAACATTGATGGTAAGGAAGAAAGCTTTGATATTAAGGTGCGAATCCGCAAAGACAGTGCTATGCTGGTTTCTATTCAATACTTATTGGGAGTAGAAGTGGCAAAAATCCTGATTACGAAGGATTCCGTTAAAATGGTGATTTATCCGCGCAAACAATATTTTAAGGGTGATTATAATTACATTAATGAACTTTTACATGCCGATTTGGATTTTGATTTATTACAAGCGGTTTTGTTT
>JAEUTQ010000021.1 GCA_016787445.1 Bacteroidia bacterium | reverse complement strand
GACCGAAAGAGCCTTCAGATCCGGGAAATGTAGCTGATTTTACATTTCCTTCGAAAAGTTTTTTATCGGGGGTTATGATTTCGATTTTCATTATTTAGATTCAGCTAAAATCTTTTTACCTTTTTCAATTGCATCTTCAATAGTTCCAACTAAGTTGAAAGCTGCTTCAGGATACTCATCAACTTTACCATCTAATATCATGTTAAAGCCTTTGATAGTATCCTCAATACTTACAAATACACC
Organism: Bacteroidia bacterium; assembly: GCA_016787445.1. Classification (GTDB taxonomy): domain Bacteria; phylum Bacteroidota; class Bacteroidia; order B-17B0; family Aurantibacillaceae; genus JAHEYG01. The sequence goes on along the minus strand of JAEUTQ010000021.1, from coordinate 87,742 downwards.
TTTTAATCCGGTAAATTGTTCAGCAACGTGGAATGGTTGTGATAAGAAACGTTGAACACGACGAGCGCGGTGTACAACTAATTTATCTTCTTCACTTAATTCGTCCATACCTAAGATCGCGATGATATCTTGTAACTCTTTATAACGTTGTAAAATTCCTTTTACACGTTGAGCACAGTTATAATGCGCTTCACCTAAAACTGTTGGAGTTAAAATACGAGAAGTAGAATCCAATGGATCCACCGCAGGGTAAATACCTAACTCAGCAATTTTACGGCTTAATACGGTAGTAGCATCTAAGTGAGCAAATGTTGTTGCCGGAGCAGGGTCAGTTAAGTCATCGGCAGGAACGTATACCGCTTGTACCGATGTAATTGATCCTTTCTTAGTAGAAGTAATACGCTCTTGCATAGCTCCCATTTCGGTTGCTAATGTAGGTTGGTAACCTACCGCAGATGGCATACGTCCTAATAACGCTGATACTTCAGAACCTGCCTGAGTAAAGCGGAAAATGTTATCAATAAAGAATAAGATATCCTTACCACCCTGACTAGGATCATCTCCACCGTCACGGAAATATTCTGCCATGGTTAATCCTGATAAAGCCACGCGAGCACGTGCTCCCGGAGGCTCGTTCATCTGACCAAACACGAAAGTAGCTTGAGATTTCGCTAATTCTTTCAAATCAACTTTTGATAAATCCCAGCCGCCTTTTTCCATGGAATGCTTGAAATCTTCACCGTATTTCACGATTCCTGATTCAATCATCTCACGTAATAAGTCGTTACCTTCACGAGAACGCTCACCTACACCTGCAAATACAGAGTAACCAGAGTGTCCTTTAGCAATATTGTTAATCAACTCCTGAATTAATACGGTTTTACCTACACCGGCACCACCAAACAATCCAATTTTACCACCTTTTGCGTATGGTTCAATTAAGTCGATTACTTTAATACCTGTAAATAAAACTTCGGTTGAAGTTGATAAATCTTCGAATTTAGGGGAAGCACGGTGAATGCTGTATCCGTTATCGTTAGATACTGTATTGATACCGTCAATTGCTTCACCAACCACATTAAATAAGCGGCCTTTAATTTTTTCGCCTGTTGGCATGGTGATAGCTCTTCCTAATGCAATTACCTCTGTTCCACGACTTAAACCGTCAGTGGTATCCATGGCAATGGCACGAATAGTATCTTCTCCTACGTGTTTTTGTACCTCAAGAATTAACTTTTGGCCATTATTACGAACGATTTCCAAAGCATCTAAAATGTTTGGTAATTGTCCGCCTGTTAAATCGAATCTCACGTCAACTACCGGACCGATAACTTGAGTGATTTTTCCTGTTTGTTTTGACATTATAATTGGTCTCAAAATTCGGGTGCAAATGTAGTGTTTTTTTTAAATCCGCTAAAATTGGTGTTAATAATTTTATATACTTTATTTTTGTGCACTTTAAATTAATTGGATGGAGTTAATTACCGATATCAATAAATGGAATTTCAGAGGGGATGGGATCATTACTATCGGTACTTTCGATGGCGTTCATTTCGGACATAAACGCATTTTAACCCGATTAAATGAGCTAAAAACTGAGGAAAATCACAAGACCATTGTTTTTACGTTTAATCCACATCCTCGTAAAGTTCTTTTTCCCGAACAAACAGATTTACAGATGCTTACCTCAAGGGAGGAGAAAATAAAGTTAATTGAAAATCTCGGTACCGATATTTTAATTGAGTTTCCTTTTTCTTTGGAGTTCTCTCAAATTGAGCCACTTGATTTCATTTCTGAGATTCTGGTTAAAAAACTTCATGTAAAAAAACTCGTAATAGGTTACGATCATAAGTTTGGTAAAAATCGGGAAGGCAACCTTCAAACCTTTAAAGAACAAGCCTCTAAATACAATTACTCTGTTGAAGAAATTCCGGCCCAGGAAATTGATGATATTAATATCAGCTCCACAAAAATCCGGAAAGCTTTATTTGACGGAAATATAAAAGACGCAACTAAATATTTAGGTTATTTCTATTCTTTACATGGGGTAGTGGTGGAAGGAAAAAAGTTGGGACGTACTATTGGTTATCCAACAGCTAACATTCAATTATTTGATTCCGAGAAATTGATTCCTAAAACCGGTGTTTATTTAACAGAAGTAACAGTTGGGGGCGTAGATTATTATGGAATGATGAACATTGGCTATAATCCTACCACCGATTCAGATAATAAATTGAAGTTGGAAGTAAATATTTTTAACTTTGATAGAGACATTTATGGGGAACCAATTGCGGTTAAATTATTAGAACGAATTCGTGATGAAGAAAAATTTAACTCTCTTGAAGAACTAAAAAATAAAATCAAGTCAGACGAAATTTTATGCAGGCAATTAATACAACAAATCGGTTAATCTTGATTTTTGCGGTTTTGTTCTTTGCTTTTAATGGCAAAGCTCAATTATTGGATTCATTAGAGTTGGCGCATGCCGATGAATGTACCAGTTTAGATTCAGCCTTAAAGCATCCTGATAAAATTATTAAGTTGGTTTTGCGTAAACAAAAACTTAAAAAGTTTCCTGAACAAATTTTCAAACTTAAAAATCTTCAATACCTCGATTTAAGTAAAAACAATATTCGTGAGATTCCGGAAGGTATTGGCGAGCTTACACAATTACAATATTTAGCTGTAAGTAAAACCGGATTAGATCGTGTTGCTCCTGAAATCGGCAAATTAAAAAACTTGAAATACATTAATCTCAATCAGAATGAATTGGTGTTGTTACCGCCACAATTTGGTGACATGGAAAAACTGGAAATTGCCGACCTGTGGAGTAATAATTTGAATGAATTGCCAGCCACCATGGGTAAACTAAAAAATTTAAAAGTTCTCGATTTAAGAAACATTTTATTTACCGACGAACAGCAACGTTATATCCAGGAGCTCATGCCTAACACAACGGTGCACATGTCGCCATCTTGTAAATGCAAGTGGTAATTGCATTTCCGTTAAATTTCTTTAACTTTAATAGATTAAATTTTTTACATGAAAAAACTTACTACGCTTTTTTTGGGCTTTGCCTTTTCAATTACGGCTCAAACTAAATATCAGTTACCTGAAAATATTTCGCCTTCAGAATATATGTCGAACACCATCATCTTTAAGGTAAAAGGTGTTTTCAGAAATTTTTGTACGGAGACCGGTGTGAATCTTGCTTCCTTGCAAAAAAGTTTTAGTGCTATTGGCGTTACAACAAACTCCAAAAAGTTTAAAGGTGAGCAAGCTCCCAGAAGTTTGTACAATAAGGATGGAATTCCAATGGCAGATTTGTCGTTAATTTATGAATGTAAATTTTCTTCAAACGTTTCTCTTCAAAAAGCTATTAATACCTTACTTGCTTCAAACGTGTTGGAGTATGCGGAACCACATTTTATTCCAAAGCCTGCTTACAATCCTAACGATCCGCAGGCAACGGTTTCTCAGCAGTATCATATTAATCGTATTAATGCTTACAATGCATGGAATTTAAGTAAGGGCGATACTAATGTTGTGATTGGCATAACAGATACCGGCGTTGAATTAACACATTCCGATTTACAAGCGAATATTAAATATAATTATGCCGACCCAATTGACATGATTGATAATGATGGCGATACTTATGTAGATAATTTCAGAGGGTGGGATGTTGGCATGAACGACAATGATCCAACATGGCAAGGTAATCCACATGGTGTGCACGTTTCAGGTATTGCTGCTGCTGCAACCGATAATTCAGTTGGTATTGCGGGCATTGGTTTCAATTGTAAATTTTTACCTGTGAAAATTGCAGATGGAGGCGGTAATTTAGTTTCAGCTTATGAAGGAATTAAATATGCTGCCGATCACGGATGTAAAGTTATCAATTGTTCCTGGGGTGGTGCCGGTGGCGGACAATACGGTCAGGATATTTGTACATACGCAACAATTAACAAAGACGCATTGGTAGTTGCCGCTGCTGGTAATAATGGTTTGGATCAATTATTTTATCCTGCTGCTTATGATTATGTATTGGCCGTTGCAAATACGCAAGCAAATGACGTTGTAAATCCAAGTTCTAATTATGGTTATTTTATTGATGTGTGCGCGCCTGGAACAAATGTCAACGCCACCTGGACCAGTAATGGTTATAGTGCACAAACCGGAACATCTATGTCTTCACCGGTTGTAGCAGGAGCCATTGCAATTGTACGCTCTTATTTTCCGGCTTATACTGCCATGCAAGCCGGCGAGCGTTTAAAAATTACAGCAGATAATATTTACGGTTTACCGGTAAATAATGGTCGTTTAAATAAATTGGGTACAGGTCGTATTAATTTATTCAGAGCATTAAACGATCCGGCTGCTCCTTCAGTTTTATTTCAAAACATTCAAGTCACCGATAAAAACGATGAATTTTATGTTGGAGGAGATACTTTATCAATCGGAGGTTTATTTACAAATTACTTGGCGCCAACTGCCGCACTAGGCGCTACGTTAGTTTCTTTATCTGCTCAGGCAACAGCTCTTAATAACACACAGACTCTAGGTGTAATAAATACTTTAGCTTCTGTAAGCAACACATCAACACCATACAAATTTGTTTTATCGGGAAGTTTTGCTTCCAACGCACCTCTTACATTTAGATTGGATATGAAAGACGGAAGTTATACAGCCTCTCAGTTTTTTACAGTATATGCTAATGCCGACTATTTAAATATTTACATCAATGATGTGGGAACAACCGCCACCAGTAAAGGTAAAATCGGTTACAATCAGGATAATCAAGCACAAGGATTAGGATTTATTTATCAAGGTGTGAATTTATTATGGGATGCAGGTTTGTTAATTGGTGTTGATTCTACGAAAGTATCTGATGTGGTGCGTGGAACTTCAGCAAGCAGTGACGCTGATTTTACAGTAATGAATACAATCAGTCGAATTACAACAGGAGCAAAAAGTAATTTTGATACGTATTCTAAGTATAACGATAATGCTTCCGCTTCTCCAATCGGTGTTGAGGTTGAACAACGTAATTATGCCTGGAGTACAGCTCCAAATAAAAAATTTGTGATTTGGGAATATGTCATTAAAAACATCAGTTCTGTTACGTATAATAATTTATACACCGGTATTTGTGCCGACTGGGATATTGATGCCACTACTTTCGCGAATAACAAATCAGCGTATGATGCAACCAACAAGATGGGATATTCGTGGTGTACTAATGCGGCCGGAAAATATGCCGGTATTAAATTGCTGACTTCAACAGGGGCTCCTGTCTTTCATGCTATTGATAATATAGCCGGTGGCGGCGGCGGATATGATATTTATTCATCAGGATATCCAACAGATGTTAAGTACAATACAATGCGAACAAACCGTTTAACAGCAGGTGGAGCGGGGACAGGTAATGATGTGATTAATGTGATGAGCAGTGGTCCGCACGCTTTAGCGCCGGCGCAAAGTGTTACAGTTGCTTTTGCTTTAATTGCCGGTGATGACTTAAGTGATTTGCAAGCAGGTGCTGTTAATGCACAAATAAAGTACAATGATATTTTTTCCGGAATTAATGAATCAAACAGTGAAATTAATTTTGTGAAAATGTACCCGAATCCTGCTACTAACAGTTTGAATTTTGAGCTGAAAGAAAATGTTGAATCATCCATTGAAGTGTATGATGCTATTGGCAGATTAGTATTAAAGGCTGAAAAGAAAAATTCATTTTCAATTAATACTTCTGACTGGAGTCGTGGAGTATATTTTGTGAAAGTAAAAAGTAATGGTGAGGTGTTTAGCTTTAAAGCGATACTCAACTAAACTCTAAAGCCAAGCAAGCAGATATCATCCGTTTGTGGAAGGTTACCTTTCCATTTTGTGTGCTGCTCTAGCAGATTTTTCTTTTGTTCATTAGTAGGTAAATCGCTTATCAGTAAAAGAAGTTGTTTGAATCGTGCTTTACCAAAGCGCTTTTCAGACGTTTGCTGTAATTGATCAATATAACCATCGGTGGTAAAGTAAATCATATCCCCCTCCATCAATTGAAATAAATGAGTAGTGAAGTAGTAGCTACTTTCCATCGCTGCCGTTCCGCCAATTGGCTTGCGATTTCCTTTATACTCCATGAGCTCATTATTGCGTACTAAATAAAAATACTGCATAGCGGAGGCGTACATGAAAGTTTTGGTTTTGATATTATATACACCAAGCGAAATATCCAGGCCGTCCATTATTTCATCACCCGAATTGTATTTATTTAAAGTGGCATGCATCGAGTCGCGAAGTTGTTCAAGTACTAATCCGGGATCTGTAAATTTTTTTACTTCAATGGCTTGCTTTAAATAATCACTGGCTAAAATAGTAAGTAGTGAGCCGGATACTCCATGGCCCGTGCAATCACCAACGGCCATGAAAATATTATCTTCCAATTGATCGTACCAGTAAAAATCTCCGCCTAATGAATCTCTCTGACTAAAAATTAAAAATGATTCAGGTAAGAGTTTATTGAGGTAATCTTCGGCGGGCATTAAGGCATTTTGAATACGTTTAGCATAATTAATGTTATCAGAGATGTCTTTATTTTTTTCAGATATGATTTCCTTAAACATTAATTGTTCAATAACAATGGCTGCCGATTCGTTAATTTCTTTTATTAAAGCTTTTTGTTGTTCTGTAAAATTATGAGGCTGGGTTGATAATAAATTAACAGATGCGTAGAGTTTGTCACCTATCATTATCGGTAAGCTGATAATTGAATTAATTCCCCTACTTAACCAAAGTTTATCTTCATCGGAAAGATGCGGATCATTGTTTAAATCTTGTTTGTCAAAAATCTGCCCCTTAACATGGAGCGGAACAGTGGGAACATTAGTTGTGTTAATGATTTTGCTTGAAATTACAGGTGACTTGTTGTCTTTATAAATCAGGTTACCAATTTTTTTATCTAAATCATGAATCAAGACACTAACTCTATAAACATTTTTTATTTCTTGATACAATAGTTCGATTATGCCATTGTACACATCAGTAAGGTTATTGTATGAGATAAGTTTCGTTTTAGAAGCATTCAAAATCTCGAGTTGTTTAGAATAATCATTGATTAACTGTCGCTGGTCATACTGAACAAAGAAACTGCTCAAGCTGGTGCAAATATCTTTCACCATTATAACATGATCCTCTTGGTAGATGTTATTGATTTTAGAAAAAAAGCAAACAAACCCATAAATTTTATTTGCACTTTCAATGGACGAAATAACAGCGCTTTTAAATAGGTTTGTGTGTTGATGCAACAATTGTAGTGTTTCTTCTTCTTTTTTATGAGTGTCGAAATTAATTATTGACGAAGTGAAATTATATAAGCGCTCAATATCTTCTCGGGTTACTGTATGTTGAGTGTTCTGTACGGATTGATCCTTAGTGTTAAGTGAGTAATTGTGTAATCGAGGATCGTATTTATCAATAATGTTAATGCTAAAAAGATTTGTTTTATCGGAATTAGCGCCCAATAATAAAAGAATCTTAACATACATATTAGAGGTTTCATTGGAGGCTAAAATGATTTCTTTTACACGATTAATAACTTTTAAATCGCTATTATGTTGTTTAAGTTTTTCTTCAGCTAAAATTCTTTCGGTAATGTTTCGGCAAATGATTTGTGAACCTGTATACTTTCCTGTTGAAGTTTCGAACTTTAGGTAGGCAGATTGACCAACCCACAATAATTTTCCGGATTTTGTTACAAACGGTAATATTTGAAATGATTCCCCAACATTGTCTTTAATTTGTTTCTTGTAAAAAGCCTCGGTTTTAAGAACGTAATCCTCTCTTATTAATGTTTTATAACTTTTGCCAATTAATTCCTCTTTTGTATAACCCAAACTCTCAAGTGTAGAGTCATTAACGTAGCTTATATTGCCAAGGTTATCGGTAGCATAAATGATTTCCTTGGCGCTTTCAACCAGTTTTTTAAACTGTAATTCACTGTCAGGAGCTATGTTTTTTTGCTTGTAATTGGCTTTTTTAAGCATATAAATTAGCACAGCACAGATTAGAACCAAAATGATTATAATGCTAACGTAAAGAGCGTTGGCTAACAGAATAAGTAGTTTGGTTTGAAAGACAAGCATAAATCTGGATCAAAATAAATAAAATCCTGTAAACCCGTGTATTTTTAACAAGAGGCTTTTAATAAGTTGTTCAGGCAGTTACGAATCCTCATCGTTTTTAAACAGACCTTTAGCTAAAGTGTTAAAATCTAAATCTATGCAAAACGGCCGTTATTTGCTGTCTTTTTTATTTGTGGTGTGCCTCACCTTTATTGTAAAAGCACAATCAAGCAAAGAAATTGAGGAAGAAGCCTTTTACTTTTTTAGTAATAAGGATTACAAAAAAGCTTATGAGTTATATGATAAGCTAAGTGCCAAAAGCCCTAAGGAAATTGATTATAAGTTTAAGTTGGGCTATTGCTGTTTGTATTATCCTGAGAAAAAGTCGCGCGCCATTGACATTTTTGAGGACATGAAAAAGACCGGCAAAGCAAAGGATTTAAAGGATATTGATTATTATTTGGGTAAAGCATACCATGTGAATTATCGTTTTCAGGATGCCATTAAAACATTAGAGTCGTATATATCTTCAGTTGGAGCAAAAGCAAAAGAAGACGATAAATTTTTTGTTGAAGATGCAAAGAATGTAATTAAGAATTGTAATAACGGTATTGAGTTAATCGACAAAAAGATTCAAGCCGAAATCACAAATATCGGTCCTCCAATTAACACAGACGAAGTGGAAGGTGTTCCGGTAATTACTGCCGATGAATCGATGATGATTTTTACGTACGCGGGAAGCAAAAGCATGGGAGGCAAATTAAATGAAGAGTTGAAGCCTGATCCAAATGGTGAATACCGCGAAGATGTATTTATGAGTGTTAAAACAAACGACTCTTTATGGAGCGAGCCAACTCCTGTTACTTCTGTTAACACCAATGGAAATGACGCGGCCATCGCTATCTCTCCTGATGGAACAAAACTTTTTTCGTTTGCAAGTAACAACGATTTGGGTGATTTATACATGAGTGTATTGAACGGTAATGAATGGTCGAAGCCTGAAAAATTAAACAAAAACATTAATTCTGAAGCGTGGGAAGGGAGTTGTTCCATGTCGGCCGATGAACGCTTTTTATATTTTGCTTCAGAACGTAAAGGAGGCTTAGGCGGAAGAGATATTTATGTGTCTCAAAAGGTGAATGGTGAGTGGGGACCTGCTATTAATATGGGGCCAAAAATTAATACTGCAAATGATGAGGACGCACCATTTATACATCCCGATGGTATTACATTATTTTTCAGTTCAAAGGGTCACAGCAGTATTGGTGGTTACGATATTATGTTCTCTGTTCAGAAGGATGGCGAATGGTTGGAGCCGCGTAACATGGGAATTCCATTAAACACAACCGAAGATGATCGTTATTATGTAATCAACGCAAAAGGCGATAAAGGATTTTTCTCATCAGACAGAGGAGGAGCAGGAGGAAAAGGTAAACAGGATATTTATATGGTGACTCCCGGAATATTAGGAGAAAAGCCAATCATTGCCATGTTAAAAGGAACCGTTTATGGTAATGATAAGCCAATTCAGGGAACGATTTCCGTTATCCGATTAAATGTAGGTGAAAAATTAAGTGATGAAGAAAAAGCAGCTATGCAAGCTCAGGGAATAACTCCCGCAGGTAATGTGAACATAGGTGATTACTTATCAAATTCAATTTCCGGAAAGTATCTTGTTGCTTTAAGTCCGGGCTCAGTTTATAAAATTAAAGCATCTGCACCGGGCTATGAGTCGGCTGAAGAGGAATTGGATATTGAAAACTTAGAAAAGTTCCTTGAAGTTCGTAAAGATTTTTATTTGTATACGGAAGGTACAAATACTACAACACCAAATACTACAACAGCAACTGCAGTAGCGAATACAACAGGCACAACAACAACTTCTGTAAGTAATCCTACTACCACTACTCAAACGGATGTAACCACTACTGAAAATACTTCAAAAGAACCTTGCAATCCTAATTCGCCACTTCCTGATTTTTCACCATTAAAAGGAAAATCATTGAATGATCCTGCAGTATATAAACAATTACTGAGTATTGCCGGGAATCATTGTGCCGGCACAATGATATTTAAAGTACAAATCGCAGCGTATCGTCATCCTGAGAACTACAAGTATGATCATTTAAAGCAGTACGGTAAACCGGAAGTAGTGAATTATCCTGATGGCATCACTCGCTTTACACAATTGGAGTTTAAAACAATAAAAGAAGCTGAAGTTCAAAGACAGAAAGCAATTTCCAAAGGGCAGAAAGATGCTTGGATCGTTGGTTTCGTAGATGGAAAGCGCTACACACTTGAAGAATTAATAGCTCTTGATTTCCTAGGAAAATCCGTGAACTAGAAGTTATAATCTATATAATAAAAAAGGGTAGACATTTGTCTACCCTTTTTTATGTTGTTAAGTTTATTCTAGAATAATAAGTTTTCTGCTGGCTTTTTGATTTCCAGCTGAGATTTCAATGAAATAGTTACCTGAATTTAAATAATTAGGAATGTTGTAAGTAATTACATTGGTTCCGTTAACAGCTTCAAAATTTGATTGAATGTTTTCAATTTTTCTTCCTGTGATATCAAATAAAGCCACGCTTACATTGTTATTTCCTATTGAACTAAAAGCAATTTGTACTTTGTTTGCAGCAGGATTAGGAAACACATTTACGTTATTAAAACTAATTTGCTGTTCGTTTACACCAACACTATTAACTACAATTTGACCTTTCATTCCCATAGTTACGTGAGCAGTACACACATAATACATGGTGTTGTTCGAAGTAACAGTGAATGTATGATTGGCAGTTTTAACACCAAAGCCGGTAGATAAGGTTGCAGTGCCATTTGCATTCCAGGTTGTTTGATCAACTTCTGCTAAAGGATGACCGCCGGAAGCGTTAATAGTAACAACATCACCAATATTTACGGTTAACGTAGCCGGTGAATATGAGAATCCGGAGATAGTTACCGTGTAAGAAGCTGCTTTTGTTGCAAAAGCAATTGAGAGCAATAAAAATAAGGAGTAGATTTTTTTCATGATATATGTTTTATAGGTTTAATCAAAAGTAAGTCATTTTTTTGTGAAAAATCAAGCCAATCACAAAGATTTTAATACTTCAACTCCTATTCTATAAAGCAAAATCAACCTACTATGAGGAACGCCGATTAAAATGGAACAGAATGGGTATTGGATTTTTAAATGGAGATTGACGGGGATAACAAGCCGCAAGAAGATTTACAAGAGTTTACTATAAAAAAAATCCCCTCAATTGAGGGGATTTTTTAATTACCTAAATCTTCAAAATTGATATCCTTATCATTATTGGAAGAAATGGCAGGAGCATTTTCCTTAATGTGGTTGACAGCTTCATTCAGGCCTTCCAAGAATTTTTCAAAATCTTCCTTATACAAGAAAATTTTGTGTTTTTCGTAAAAGAACTTTCCGTCTTCACCAAATCTCTTTTTACTTTCAGTAATGGTTAAATAGTAATCATTACCGCGTGTTGATTTTACATCAAAAAAATAAGTACGCTTTCCTGCTCTTACTGATTTTGAAAACAAATCTCCATTTTCATTTTTTTCTATTTCTTCCGACATAGTTTATGTGTTCTAAATTAGTTCAGAGCAAATATTGGTAAAAAAACAGCAGTTTAAAATAACTGTTAATAATTCGGTTCTTTTGTTAATTTCAGTAAATAAAAAACCCCGAGCCTGAGCCCGGGGTTTTTAAATCATTTAGAATTTTAATTATTCAACGATTAACTTCTTAGTAACTGAAGAGTTTCCAACTTTTACATTGTAAACATAAACTCCAGATGCAAAGTTGCTTAAATCGATGTGGATTTCGTTAGAACCAATGTGTCCGTTAACTTTATAAGTATCGATTAACTGACCAACTGAGTTATAAACTGCAACTTCAAAGTTTGAAGCTTCTTTTAAACCAACTACGATAGTTGAAGCATCGCTAGCTGGGTTAGGGAAGTTCATTACATCAAAGCTAACTTCAGATTTAGTAACGTTAGCAACGCTAGTTGGAGCCATTGGATTTAAAGAGAATGATGCAGGACATAATTGAGCGTGATCTAAGTAGTATGCATTAACTGCTGCACCACCATCATTTGTGCTGTTATAAGCAATAGTGAAAGGTACAGTCATACAGTTAAAGCTAGAACCTTGCGCTTTATCACTCATATAGTGATAGTAAGACTGCTGATCAGCGTTAGTAACACCTGAAGACACCTCAACACGTGGAGTCATTTTGTTAATAGTAACATCATAACCTTTCATTTTAATGTCTGGGTAGATATTCCATTTTAAACCTACGATAGTTGAATCAGATTCAGTCCAGCTATAGAAAATCTTACGACCATCAGCTGAACGGCTAACTTGGATACGAGCATCTAAGTCCATTTTTCCACCTGAACCATCAGACCATGGATTAGTGTTGTAACCTGGCTGACCGCTAGTTCCTGAAGGACCTTCAGTACCCATAGAGTCAACTACATGGTAACCCCAATTACCTGAAGCACCTAAAGTCCAGTCATAAATCATTGGGTAGTTGAATGGACCATTGTTACCATAAGAATATTGCTCAGTTCCAAATACGAAACGGTATCCTAAAGAGTCAACATGTGAACTGTAGTGACCGTAAGCCATACTTACAAAGTGTAAGTTTCCATTAACATCAACAGTAACATCAGCACCTTCACTTCCTTGGAAGTTAGGAACGATAACGTTAGAGTTAGTAGTAATTGGATAAGTACGATCAACAAAAGCTTTAAACCAACCTGTTGTATAATCAGCAGATGGTAATAAAGTCCAGCTTGAACCACTGTTAGTTGTTTTATAAACAATCGGTTGCATACCGCTCATGTGAACAGGGTTACCTGAACGTGAACCAATCATAACAACGTAACCAATAGTTCCGTCTTCACTCCAAGCCTGTAATGGACCAGCACCTGAAATTAAACTACTTCCGTCAGAACGTGTGTTAACTGGAGGCACGAAAGAGTCAACAGACCAAACAAATGCACCAGCATTAAATTGACCTTTAACCATTGCAGCACCACGTAAACCGAAACCAGCATTAGTAGTACCATTTGGATCGTTTACAATCATTGCCATAGAGCGAACTAAACCACCTTCAATTGAAGCAAATGAAGTACGAGACATGTAATGCTTCTTAATAGTTGGAGCAGCGTCTAAGTGAGATTGTTGATCTGTACCTGGAGCATTAGTACCTGCACCGTTTAATGATTTTGATGCATACCAGTTTCCTAACCATCCAGAACCACCAGTTACAGGACCCATACCAACAATGTAAGCGTTGTTTTTGTTGGTATTACCAATTGGGTTATAAATACCACCTTGAGGGTAACGAGCTAAGTTAGATGCGTTAGTCCAAATACAAGTAGAATCCCATACGATAGATGGCCATCCTGTACCGATCATAGCTACGATTGTACCTGAGTTGCTGTTTGAAGCAGCAGAATAGGTAGCGCTTTTACGGTGAACGAAAGCAACAGTGTTTATTGCTCTGTTATACGTTAAAGGCTTCGAAGAAGATACTAAATATCCAAACACGTTCATTGAACCTGTGAATTTAGTAGCTGACATAACTTTACCAGATTGGTTAATGTTATGTTTAATTTGTTTTACCGGACCAGCAACAGCTGAGCTGTTTTGGTTAGTGTTTTCGTTGTACTCGGTACGGATGATGCGTTCAACGGCACCATTCGGTCTTGCGAGTCTTCCGTTTTGCGGGTACGCGCTGATAGCTGCTAAAAGCGCCGACCCTAGGAGTAGATGTTTATTCATGATTTGTGTGATTTATTTAATTAATTAAACGTTTAAAAATACCAAACTTATATAAAGTACCAAAATTAAATTTTACAATTTTTTAATTCCACCTTAATACAACAACAAATATTTATTGTAACTGTTCGAAGGTTTTTTGTTAAAATCAATACTAAAAACCTTTTAGTTATTTGCTGATGCAAAAATAGCTTTTGATTTTGAATGATTTAACTATAAAAGGGTAATTGTTGTAAAGCCAATGTAATATGGCTTGCGGGAATTAGTACTAAGGTAATACAATTAAAATGAAAATGCAAATTTATTGAATAATTATTTTTTTAGTTATCACATTATTATCTAAACGAACAGTGATATAATATACGCCTCGCGTGAAATTATCCAGGTTAATTGTCATTGAATTGTCATTTGAAAAATTTGATTCTTCGAAAACTTTTCTGCCTAAGTTATCCATAATGGTTATTTGATTTATTTTTTCTTTTTCACTCAGAACGGAGAATAATCCATTACTTGGATTTGGGTAAACTGAGATTTCGTGTTCGTTTTTTGTTGATTCATTAATATCAACTGAACAGTTTTGAAAAAACGTATAAAAACTTAAACCTACTGGAGAAATCGAATAATTATTTGTACATACATTCAAACCATCAATAAAATAATGCTGTATTGGTAAAGATGAATTGTTTAATGGATTATGAGAAATTACAAAAGGAACGCTTGCGCAAGTCGAACTACTTGATATAGCTTTATTACAAGTAAAATGGAAATAGGACATCTGATCCGCATTACTTACACCGGTAGTTACGTTAATTCTCGAAGTTAGTTTGTTTGAGGCTACATCCAACGATTTGATTTTAATATCAGGATAAATGTTCCATTTCAAACCAACAGTTAAGCTGTCCGATTCCGTCCAAGTATAAAAGATTTTTTTTCCATCATCTGTGCTGGAAAGTTGAATTCTAGAATTTAAATCTACTCTTGCACCTAAACCATCTACCCAAGGATTCTGATTGAAACCCGGCATGCCCCAGTTTCCTGATGGACCCTCAGTACCCATCGAATCAACAATCATTGCTGACCATAGCCCAGCAGTATTGAGTTTAAAGTCGTATATGGTAGGATAATCAAATGAACCAATATAAGAATGATTGTAGCTTTCTGAACCATAAACTAAATTATAATCAAGCGAGTCTATATGATTACTATAACTTCCCAAAACAGTACAAGACAGATGCAAATCTCCTTGATAATCTACTATAGCATCCCATCCTTCGTTTGTTGTAAATTGCGGAATTTTTAAGTTTGGATTTAAATAAGTTCCGGCGATCCTATTATCAATAAGCGAATTATTAAATGATGCCCCGGGAATTAAAGCCCAGCTAGAACCTCCATTTGTGGTCTTATAAACAATGGGTTGATAACTGCTTTGGCAAATACTGGCATTACATCTTACACCTAATGCAATAACATAACCAATTTGTCCGTTTTCGCTCCAAGCTTGTAAAACAGAATTCTTAAGGTATTTTGCACCACTTGTTTTGGTTTGAACACAAGGTATAAATGAATCTACACTCCAAATAAATGAACCCGCATTAAATTGTCCTTTTACCATTGCAAATCCTCTTAAGCCATAGCTGTTTGCTGTGGTGCCGTTAACATCGTTCACAATGTTTGCCATTGATCGACTAAAACCACCTTCAATAGTACAAAATGAGTATCTAGACATCGCATGCTTTTTGATAAAAGGAGCTGCATCGAGATTAGCCTGCATATCGCTTCCCGGACTATTAGTTCCACTGCCATTAATTGATTTACTAGCGTACCAATTTCCGATCCAACCCGAACCATTATTTAACGGCCCACATCCTACAAAATAACTATTATTCTTATTTGTATTTCCTAAAGGATTATAAATACCCCCTTGAGGAAACCTGCCAAATTGAGTAGCGTTTGTCCATATACATGTTGAGTCCCATGAAACACCAAAATTATTTGAAGTCATGCCTACAATAGTACCTGAATTACTGAATGGAGATGCATTGTATGTTTGACTTTTGTTATGAATAAAACTCAAAATATTAATTTTTGAATTATAACAAAAAGGCTTTGACGACTTCTCCAAAATATTAAAACCATTGATTGAAGATGTAAATTTTGTTGCAGCTGTGACTTTTAAGACATGTTCACTTTGTGACTTTACAGTCTTTTTTTGACGAGCCGGAGTATTTACTTGTTCTTTAGTATTGAACAAGTAAAGACCGTTGTCATTCCTAATGCCGGAAGGACTCTTTTCGTTAGTTTTTAGAGGTTTGGATTTGGAATTTTGTGAAATAATTTCACTAGTTGAAACACCAAAAATGAGAATGGAAAGTAGATATTTTTTCATGCTAAAAATTTTAATTATACAATCTTCAGCGGGGAGGTATAATAAAGATAGTAAATTATTTAATATCCGCAAAGCTACTCACTGCAATGATTTGAATTTTTCGCTCACGCGCCGCATACGGACTATACACCGAATTTTTTACGTCTTTCACATCATCACTCACTTTACTTAAAGGTAATTCTCCAATTTCAACATCTGTTAACAGTAAAGTGGCAGCAGAAGGATTTTCAGCACTAATGTATTTTTTAAATATGCCATCTTTATATTCGGCAAAATAATTTCTTAAACTACTAATTCTTCGTTTGGCTAAATTCACATTGTAATCGGTACTGGCAAGCGGACTGCAATAACCTTTCATGGTTATTTTTACTTTTTCTCCACGCGCTAAAACTTCTTCCATCAATTTGGCAAATTTCTCAAGGTCTTGCATACCGGCATCTACACTATCTTCAAAAAAATTGGTTAACCGGTCTTCGGCCTGCTGTTTATCATCTCCTTTCAAACCATCCGGATATTCTCGAAAATATTTTGGTTTGAGAATAATATAATCCTCATAGGTTTTTTTATAGCTTTTTGTAGTGGTGATGTTTTTTGTTTTTGGATCGGGTTCATCATTATGAAAATACAATGTAAGCGGACACAATACTTTCAGCTGATCCATAATGTATTTGGTAGTGTCAACCGGTTTAGGCGGCTCGCTTAATGGTGTAATGGCAAAGCTGTAAATATCATTACAGCAACTTTGTTTTTCTTCAAAATATGATCCAATACGATTAGAGGAAATATAAGCTTTGTTCTTTTTAGCGTTGATGCTGTAATAAATATCATTATAGCTGGTATTAATAGGCGAGCCGGCATTCACAGGTTCGCCAAATGCGCCATCTTTAAATTCACTTTTAAAAATATCAAAGCCGCCAAGTCCTTTATGCCAGGTGCTGCTAAAATATAAAGTGTTTTGTTCTTGTACATACCATGGCGTAATTTCATCTTCAGTCGAATTAATTTTTTTACCAGCATTTTTAGGCGCACTAAACTCCATGTTTTTATCGAAATAACTGTACCAAATATCAAAACCACCTTCACCACCTTCGCGCTTACTGCTGAAGAACAAAACATTTTTCCCGTTTAATTTTGCACAATGTGGTTGTGTGTTGTTAGATTGATAAATGTTAATAGGCGGAGGTAATGCAACTAATTGAGTCCATTTCCTATCTATGTATTGAGAAAAGTAAATCTGACAATTGTATTCAACCGAATTTACCGCATTGCAACGCGATACAAATACTTTTGTAAAGTCTTCATTAAAACTGGTGTTTGCATTATGAATATTAGATGCATTAAATAAACTATCCAGTGCTTTTGCTTTCGCCCAGTTTTCATTTTGTTTTTTAGAAACGTAGAGTTTGTTGAAGCCAACATTATTAATATCACGTTTGGAATTTCCTGAACTTCTTAAAGATGAAAAAATTAATGCTGTATCAATTTCTATTGGTCCGTATTCACTTACTTTGCTGTTCACATTCGTATCCAGATGTTCGATAATTACATTGAGAGGATTTGCCATTATAATTAATGCCTCATCGCATGCTTTTGCTTCTTGTTCGGCTTTTAAAACATATAATTTTCTCTGCGCGTCTTTACTGTTCCGGTTTTTCTTGGCGTATTTGTCAAAATACTTTTTCGCGTCTTTATACTTTCCTTTGCTTTTTAAAATCATTCCCATCCAAAGTGGTGTTTCAGGAAACATTTTACCATTGTCTTCTTTCATGATTTTATCATACCAGTGATAGGCGATGTCAAAATCATAATTGAGTCGGGAAGCTTCGGCGTATTTAAATTGGTATAAAGCCTGGGTGGAATCTAACAGAATTAAACGGTTAAAATATTGAGCGGCGGAAAAATAATCTTTCTCATCCATGCTCTTTACCCCACTGGTGTATAACTGTTTTTTATTCTGGGCAGAAAAAGACAACGATAACATTAGAGCCATCACCAATAAAACAAATTGATATGTTGAACAGATGTTTTTTTTCACAGTTACATAAATACAGGACACACACGTTTTTTAGCAATGAATGGTCGGTTCTTTTTAATGATGTGTGTTATAAATATTTCAAAAGCACCCCTTCGATTTGTGGCCGCTAAAAATTTACTGGTGTTTAAATCGTAGCTGATTCCTGCAGTGGTTGTTTTAAACGTATAACCGAGTCGGGCAATAAGCGCGTCTCTTGTTCTTAAATAAAAACCTAAAGAAGCAGTGTTATTTATATTGCTATCGAAAACATATTTGATGTTGGTGCCCGGAACAAACTCGTTGTATTTTCCCTGATGCGAAAATAAAATTTCAGTTTGCCATAAAAACTTATTATTAGCAGTTACGGGCATTTCAAAACTTAAATAGTTACCTAATTTGCTATCCAGTTTACTGGTTGGATTACCCTGATAACTAATAACAGGATTTGACAAATGATTAAATGAAAATCCGTAAATCAAACGCGTAAACTGTGAGAATGAATATTGCGCGGCAAAACCCAGATTCAGATCACCAAAAGTGGTTTTTGTTTTTTGAAAATTTTCTCCTGTACCAAGGGAACTGTTATATGCGTAACCATCAAACTGACTATCAAAAGTCATTTCGTTGTAATTAAAATTTGCGGCATTTAATCCTGTGTTTAATCCTATGCTAATAAGTAAAGATGAATCGCGTTTTAATTTATGGATGTAAGATAAATTAATGTAAAATTGATTGTTGGTGTAAAACGCGTCTCCGGCTTTATCATTATTAAATAAAATTCCTATACCAAAACAATCCGAAAATAATTGTTTGGGTTTGTAGCGCATATCGCCCGCAAAAGAAACAGTACGATAAGGTACAGGAACACTTTGCCATTGACTGCGGTAAATTCCGTTAACACGATAATCGCCATCAAATAATCCGGTAAACGCAGGGTTTAAATTTAAGAGAGAGCCATTATATTGAGAAAAATGGATATCCTGGGCTTTACCATTTAAAAATAAAGCGCAAATCAGAATCGATAACAGTTTGTATTTAAACCCCATTCATAACAAATATACTTAAACAAAATCTTATATAAAAATGCTTTATTGCTGAGGGTATTTTAGTACATTTGCTCAAATTTTTAAACAATGGCTACAGATAATTTTCAGGCACACGATTATTATTTAATGGATGAGTTATTATCCGACGAACATAAATTAATTCGTGAAACGGCCCGCGCATGGGTAAAGAAAGAAGTAACTCCAACAGTGGAAGATTTCGCTCAAAAGGCTGAGTTTCCTAAACACTGGATTAAAGGTTTAGCAGAGATTGGTGCCTTTGGTCCGTATATTCCTACAGAATATGGAGGTCCTGGTTTAGATCAGATTTCTTATGGTATTTTAATGCAAGAAATTGAGCGTGGTGATAGTGGCTTACGTTCTACAGCTTCAGTTCAAAGTTCTTTGGTGATGTATCCGATTTACGCTTACGGAAGTGAAGAACAAAAGAAAAAATATTTACCAAAATTAGCAGCGGGTGAAATGATGGGTTGTTTTGGTTTAACAGAGCCTGATCACGGAAGTAATCCTGCCGGCATGTTAACTAACTTTAAAGATGCGGGTGACGGTAAAAATGTGATTTTAAATGGCGCAAAAATGTGGATTAGTAATTCACCTTTTGCTGATATCGCTGTTGTTTGGGCGAAAGATGATAACGGAGAAATTCGTGGCTTAATTGTGGAGCGCGGCATGCCGGGATTTACAACGCCTGAAACACATGGCAAATGGAGTTTACGTGCTAGTGCAACCGGTGAGTTAGTTTTTGATAATGTAAAAGTTCCGAAAGAAAATATTTTCCCGAACATAAAAGGATTGAAAGGTCCTTTAGGTTGTTTAAACAGCGCGCGCTATGGTATTGCTTGGGGTGTAATTGGTGCTGCGATGGATTGCTATGACAGTGCTTTGCGTTATAGTAAAGAGCGTATTCAGTTTGGTAAACCAATTGGTGCATTTCAGTTAACACAGAAAAAATTAGCTGAGATGATTACTGAAATTACAAAAGCTCAATTATTAACGTATCGTTTAGGTCAATTGAAAAATGAGAATCGTGCAACCCCTGCGCAAATCTCTATGGCAAAACGTAACAATGTGCATATGGCTTTAACCATTGCACGTGAGGCACGTCAGATTCATGGTGGAATGGGTATTACCGGTGAGTATCCAATTATGCGTCACATGATGAATTTGGAATCAGTAATTACGTACGAAGGAACTCACGACATTCATTTATTAATTACCGGAATGGATGTTACAGGCTTCAATGCTTTTAATTAATGTTTACTATTTTTGATAATATCAACGGATTGCAAAAACTGCAATCCGTTTTTGTTTTAAATTTGTATTAAAATTCACATCATGGCACATTTAGTGGCACCATCTATTTTATCGGCCGACTTCGCAAACATTCAGCGCGATGTTGAAATGATTAATAAAAGTGAAGCAGATTGGTTTCATGTGGATGTGATGGATGGTGTTTTTGTTCCTAATATTTCTTTTGGTTTCCCAGTTATAAAAGCCATTAAAAAGCATGCAAAAAAACCATTGGATGTGCATTTAATGATTGTTGATCCGGATCGTTACATTACTACTTTTAAAGAAGCCGGTGCAGATGTTTTAACGGTTCATATGGAAGCCTGTACGCACTTACATCGTACTTTACAAAGTATTAAAGCAAATGGCATGAAGGCCGGTGTTGCTTTAAATCCTCACACAAATATTCATACGCTTGAAGATGTTATTTGTGATGTGGATTTGGTGTGTTTAATGAGTGTGAATCCCGGGTTTGGCGGACAAAAATTCATTGAGAATACTTATCATAAAGTGGCGGTTCTTAAAGCCATGATTAAGAATAAAAAAGGACACACCTTAATTGAAATCGACGGTGGTGTTGATTTAAATAATTACAAAAAATTATTGCAAGCGGGGGCAGATGTTCTTGTTGCGGGCAATACAGTTTTTGCAAGTTCTAATCCAACCGAAACCATTAAGCAGTTAAAGCTGGCTTAATTTTATTTTTTTGATGTCGCAGGAACTTTATAAAATCAGTAAATCAGGTTTTTTAAAGTATGACCAATGTCCCAAAGCGTTTTTTCTCTACAAGAAGTTTCCTTATTTACGTGATCCTATTTCAAAGGAAAAACAATTGACGTTTAATCGCGGCCATGAAGTGGGACATTTTGCGCAGCAATTATTTCCCGGAGGCGTGGATGCATCTGTTGATGCTAAAGGCGCAAACGAAGTTGCATTAAAAACACAACAATTATTACAAAACAACATTACTACTATCTATGAAGCTACTTTTGTTTTCAATAGTGTCTTGATAATGGTGGATATTTTGCATTTCGACGGAACAAAATGGAATGCTTACGAGGTAAAAAGTTCGTTGAAAATTAGTGAAGTGTACGTGAAAGATGCTTGCCTTCAATATTATGTTTTGAAAAATGCATTGCCTCTTTTCTCAGATTTATTTTTAGTGACTTTAAATGGGGATTATGTTAGAGGAGATGACTTGGAATTAAATAAGTTGTTTAAGAAACGCAACATAAGTTCTGACGCTGAGAAAAACCTCGATTTTTTCACCCACAAAGTTTCCGAAATAAATTTAATGCTTGAAAAAAATGTGACGCCGGAAATTGCGATCGGAAAGCATTGTTTTTCGCCCTATGCCTGTGATTTTACCGGAACCTGCTGGAAAAATATTTCCAACGAAAAATCTGTTTTTAAAATCGGGAAGTCAGACCGAGATACATTGTTTAATTGGTATAAAAGCGGACAAGACACAGTAGATAAAATTGAACTGACGAATGAAATAAAACCTCACATAAGAATTCAGATTGAATGCATAAAGGAGAATAAAGAATATTTCAATTCATTGGAGATAAAAAAACTCCTGAAAAACATTGGTATCAACAGCTGTTTTATGGATATGGAAGTATGGTCGCCGGCTGTTCCAAAATACAAAGGACATAAACCATTTGAGCAATTGCCGTTTTTGTTTTCTGTTTGTCATCGTAAGAATGGTGAATTGAATTATTACCATCATTTGATTTCGGAAGGAAGTAACGATATTAAAGCATTCGCTGTAGCTCTAATTTACGCTTTGGAGAAATTCGACAACGTTGTTGTTTACGATAAAAACCTGGAGCTGCAAGTCATCGCGAAAATTGAATCCATGTATCCCGAATTCTCTAAGGATTTCGAGAAAATAAGGAGGAAGATCATCGACTTATCTGATTTGGTACAGAACTTCTTTTATTATAATCCAAAGTTTAACGGTAATTTTTCGTTAAAAGCTGTTGCTGATATTCTGGATGAAACGGCTGATTATAACAAGTTGGAGATTCAAAGTGGCATTACAGCAATGTATAAATATGAAGCCCTGCTAAACGAACCAAATCCGATAATAAAGGAAACGCACAAGCAGCAATTAATAGATTACTGCAATCTCGATACCTTAACTTGTTTGAAATTTTACGAGTATTTACTCGAGAAGGTTAGGGAGCAGGAGTAGTAGCAGCGCCGCTTTCTTTATTCTGACTCTTAAATGCATCAAAGTCGAATGTTAAAGTGAAACGCAAGGTGTTTTGAAGCGGATTCCGTAATGTAGTTGGAATTAAGTAAGCCATATCTAATCCAAACACACTGTAACGTACGCCTAAACCAATATTAAAAAACTGACGAGCTCCTTTGGTTTTATGTTCGAAGAAATAGCCCGCGCGAACAGCAAATTGCTTGGCATACCAATATTCGAAACCTGCAGCGATGTTAACCTCTCTTAATTCTTCTTTAAATCCTCCTGGCGCATCATTAAACGAACCGAAAATACCAGCCATTACAGGTCGGTTCGGGTCATTACCACTTTCAATAATCGGAGCACCGGTAGCTTGATCAATGGCAACTGCAGTTGAATCGGTACCATTCACTGTTTTCATTTTTTGGTAAACCGGTGGAGTAGGTACTAAAAGTTTATTTAAATCAGCATACATGCCGAACGTGTTGTAATCATCAATATCAAATTTCAATCCGCCGCCTAAACGTAAATTAATTGGAATGTAATTTTTTACGGTTGTATAAGAAATTTTACCGCCAATGTTTGTAAACGCTAATCCAATTGTACCCGTTGCTTTTTTATCTGCTAATTCCCAACCTTTTTTGGTTTTATAAGTCATGGTTACATCAGTTGCAACGGTTTGACCTGCCTTTGTAGACTGACCGTTACTTAAGGTAACACCACCTGTTAAGTTAGAGTTGATATAACGGAATGCAATACCAACAGCAAAGGTTTCAGATAATTTTTGTGAGTAAGCTACATCAACGGCAAATTCGTTTGGTTTAAATTGTCCGGTTGTGTTACCCATGATATCGGTAAATGTAATATTACCAAGAGAAAAGTATCGTAATGACGCACCAACTGCTCCCAGTTTACTTACCTTTTTATAAAAACTAACATAAGATAAACTAATGTCCGGAACTAATTGACGTAACCATGGTGTGTAAGAAATACCAAAGCCCATGTTTTTTTCAGCAAAAGCTAATTTGGAACAATTCCAGTGTAATGAATTTACATCAGCAGGTGTAGCTGCACCAACTTCGCCCATGCCTCCCTGACGTGAATCAGGTGCAATCAATAAAAATGGAACAGATGTGGTAATAGGATTAATACCACCGCTTAATTGCTGAGTGCTTATTTGCGCTTTAGTTGATGTTAAAAGCGACAAACAAAAAATAATGACAACAAAATTCTTAATCTTCATAAAATCCTGTTCACTTCGAGTGAACCTCAAATGTACTAATTTAAAATTACTAATTTTTCAGTTTTTTCGGCTTTTTTATTCTCTGAGCCTAAAACACTTAACTTATAAATATAAACTCCTTTAGCCAGTTTATCGCCATATTCATCTTTCCCATCCCATTCAATTCCTGGCGACCTAAACCCTTCGTTATAAACATTTTCACTTATTGTTTTAACCATTTTGCCGCTTATTGTAAAGATTTGAATATTTACTTTAACAGATTGACAGCACTGATTGTTCTCGAAAAAGAATTGAGTTTTTGTTGTAAATGGATTAGGATAATTTAAAACATGGGTTAAAGCCATTTCGGCTGATTTAGCTACCACAAAATCAGTGTAAGCTGTTGAGGAGTTATTCTGCACATCCCACACTTTTAAACTCAAGCGGTGAGAACCTTCTGATAATTCCGAAAATGGATATTTAATTTTTCCGCTTTGATAAGAATTTAAATCCGCCTCATAATAATCATTAAGAATAATTGGCTTGCTAGAGTTTTCATCTAAAATGGCAGTAATGTCATGTCCGATACCGGTTCCAACGGTATTAATTCCGCTTGAGTCGGTAACCTCAGCATAAATATTTGGTCGTTCATTTGTAGTTCCTCCTGTCACAAATTTTTTATCGTTCATATAAAGGTTTACCGTTGGTCCTGCATTATCCGGAATTACATTTGAAGCTGAACCACCAACATAAAATTTATTATTATATCCATGTGCATCTTGAACGCCATTGTGTGCATAGTAACTTAATTTTCCTAAATCAAAATTGTATGAAATGTCTTTTGGTACAATGAAGGAAAACTCAAAATCACCATTTTTAACTTGTACTTTACCTTTATAAATGATGTTTTTTTGTTGTTTAAATTTAAACGGCCCTAAAGAAGTAACGGAGCCGGGATCGTTTCCTAAACAAGTAATTTCTTGTTCTTTGTCAAATACTGTCGGATTTAGTACACCATTAAATGATGTTAGCTTTGCACCACCAGCGTTCCCAACATATCCTCTTATAGTAACCTTGGCTAAAGCTTTTAATGTGTCGCTGCTGGTAACAGTTACAGGGTTATTATTTATATGAGTTGTATAAACTTTTTGTTGCGGATACGCCAATCGCAATGCAGGATCTCCAAGTAAATGAAAGTTGAGATAATAAAAACTAAATCCGGCATTTCTTTTTGTTAAACGCACCACATCTCCAAGTGCCGGCATTTTACCTCCAGGAAGAGTATCAAAAATATAGTCGTATAACACAGAGTTTAGTGTGAAGTTTGTATTGGAGAAGGCAAGACGAACTGTTGTTAAAAGAGCAATGGCCGCACCGTTAGGATTCAAGAAGCAAAGTTCTCCAGCAGATGTACGGTCAGGATCATCAAATCGGCTGAATTCGCAAGTGGCCGTAATAAACAAAGGCATGTTGCACTTATTGGTGTAAGATTGTATTTGTCCAATTTCAAGGTAACGCTCGTGACCTAATCCAACCTCCCCGCCATGTCCGGTATAATTTAGAACCAAACATCCCTTCGCAATACGCTGATCAATTCCGGTACTAACATCATAATAACGCTGACCTCCCGGACTAGAATATTGTAAGTAAGCATCCGAATATATTTTATCGATGTTGTATTCAGGATGATTTACTTTAACCTTATTCGCTAATGCATCTGCATCGGTCAAGTGTGTTTGATAATCTTCGTCATCAGCAATAAATGAAACCCAGTTTCTCCAATCTCCCTGAGGAAAGCAAGAAGTGGTATTACAAAGATTCTCATCGGCTGTAACAGAGTAATTAAAATTCTTTTTATAATAAGCTTCTACTTTATCAATGGCGGCGTAAGCTTCGTTGTTTGTTTTAACAGGAAAGCGTCCAACGCCTACATCAACCATGGCCATTCCCCATTCATCACCCTCAGCATCATCCATCCATCCAAAGAAGTCATCGCATGCGGTTGAAAGTGTAGGATTCCATGAGTTATCTTTCGGGTATCCGGTTTCATAAACCGGCAACATGGAACTGTTTCCTGAGGCATATCTGTCTTTTACTCTGTAAGAACCATCGCCAAACAAGAGTAAGTATTTTACTTGTTTTCCGACGGATAAATTTTTGTTGTAAAGCATACGAACATAATCACGAATGGCCGTAGGATCTGGTTTGCCTGAAGAAAACTCATTGTAAACTTCATCAGCGGTAACAACTGAAGTGGTTAAGGTATCGTATTGCTGATGTAATTGCGCTAGCTTTTGAGCATAAGGTAAATAGCCCGGATATGTTACAATTACGTAATCTGCTTGCGCAACACCGTGGAGATTTTGATTCCCGATTTTCTTTACAAACTTAGGTGTCAAATAATCGGTTCCGTTATGGATGACAAACTCGCGAAGCGAATCGTTTTTGAATACAAACTCAAGCGTTGAACCACTCAAAGAATATTGCTGATTGTTTACTTCGAAAATGTTTGTGACGTCCCAAACTGAAATATTGGGGTTTCCATTTGTATTAATACTGTATTTAGTCACATTACCGGCACCAACAGTTCTTAAATCACGGAAACTAAATTGTGAATTATTAAAAACGAGATTACGTCGACAATTAAAAATAATTTTATCAAGCCATCCAACTGATCCCGGAGTTTGTTTACTTACTGTAAAATTTAACAAAGAAGGACTATTACAAAGTGCATAATTGCACATCGAACTTCGTGATGCATAATCACCCAAATAATCATTTACATTCACGGCAGGTGAAGTAAATGAAAAAGCAGAGCCGCTAAAGGAAACATTATATGTTGAATTACTTAAACCTCTTGCGGCAATTTTCACGTACGTCCGAACGGTATCACCAATTACTAAATTTGGTATAGGGAAATTGAAGCTGTATGAAGTATTAAAATCATAATACTCGCCGTAAAATTCTGTTCCCGATTTGATGAAGTTGGTAGAATTAAGTTCATGGTAGTCGTAATAATCGTAGTCGTTAGATGTGTTTAATACAGTTTCTGTTGCAGAGGGGCGGTCGCTAATTCTTTTACCGGGACCAAGGTCTGTCGTTAAGTAATAATAAGTGGTATCAGAGTAATAATTTAATTTATTAAAGAAATCTAGACAAGAATTTGAATGCGTTTTATCAAGTAACCATTGATTTGTAGCCTGACCGTAAAATAAAATATAATCACTTACATCTAATGAATTATCGTTTTCTCCGGTAACAATAATGGCATTCTCTTTTAAATCATCATGTCGGTAAGCAGAATTTAATTCCGGTAACATATAACCACCGTTTCCATAGATACGAATGTTTTTAGGATTAACGGCCGTCACATCTACTCCCATTGAAAGGAGAAAGTTTCTGTCAATTTTGTAAACCCCCGATTTTGTGACGCCTATTTTATACCAATTTCCTGTAGAAAGCACAGAGTTATTAGTGAAAGATGATGAAGACTGAAGTTTTTGAGTGTTGGAAGATTCAATTATTGTCCAATTAACCTTGTATGATAAAAGTTCTTCAACTTGTCCTGCATTATTAATACGATAAGGAGTAATTTTTAAAGTACTTGTCTTTTGTTGTTTTTCCTGAACGGTAATTATTTTTGTATTGAAATCAGAAGAAATGTTTTTGCCAAATGCGGCTAGAATTTTTTGAGAAATTTCTGATGAAACAACAGCGGTTTTAATTTCGGTTAAAGATGCATTTAAGTCTTCATTTAAATTTACACTTTTATTTACCGAGAAATAAGGACAATTATTGTTGGCCACATCATAATGTGCGTTTTCAAGATTTACGGGAAATTTTGTATTGTCGGATAGCTTACTTTTGAAAGTATTTCCCGGACGAACCGTGGTAGTCAAGCCGTTAGCTTGTTTTTGGCTATAAAGCAACCCTATTGCCAAAACTAACGTAATAGTATATAAGAAATTAGCGTTTTTCATGTTGAGTCTTGCAAAAATAACGATTGATATGCCAAAATATTGTTCAAATAAATTTTTTGTATTTAAAAATAGATTATTAAATTTGTCTAGCCCTAAGTGGCACTTAACTTCTTGTATGACTAAGAGATTTGGATTATTTTTATTTTTAATCCTTGGAATTTTTATCGATTCTAAGGCTCAGGATCCGCAGTTTACGCAGTTTTACGCTAATCCAACGTATCTTAATCCTGCATTCGCAGGTACGGCACGTTGTCCGCGTATTTGCTTAAACTATCGTAATCAATGGCCCAACTTATCTGGTACATATGTTACTTACAGCGCCTCCTACGATCAACATTATGATGCGATTGGTGGTGGTTTTGGATTATTAGTTACAACTGATGATCAAGCTAAAGGAACTTTAAAGACAACAACGGCTAGCGGTATGTATTCTTACCATTTGGCTGTTAACCGCGAATTCTCTCTAAAATTCGGATTACAAGCAACTTACTTCCAAAAAACCTTAGATCGTACAAAGTTGAATTTCGGGGATATGATTGATCCTCGCCGTGGTTTCGTATGGAATACAAACGAAATTGTACCTTCTCAAACTAAACGTAACGCCGATTTCTCTGCAGGTATTTTAGGGTATAGCAAGCGTTATTTCTTCGGATTTGCAGCTCATCATATTACTCAACCTGATGAAGGGTTATTAGGGGTTTCTAAATTACCGGCTAAATTCACGGTTCACGGGGGCGCTATTATTGAATTGGAAAAAGGTGGAGCTAGTTACTTATCACCAAACGTATTATTTCAAGCACAGCAAAAATTTACCCAACTTAATTTAGGTCTTTATTATGTTAAAGGAGCTTTCGTGGCCGGTTTATGGTATAGAAATTTAGATGCCGTAATTGCCTTAGTGGGTGTTCAAACAAAAGCCTTCAAATTCGGATATAGTTATGACGTAACTGTTTCAAAATTAGCAGGTAACACTGCCGGTTCGCATGAAGTATCCTTACAAATACAGTTCGAGTGTAAACCTAAAAAGAAGAAATACAGAACCATCAGCTGTCCATCTTTCTAACAATATTTGTAACCTTATTAACTTTTTTTCGTTATAGCCTTACATTAAGCTCAAAAACTATGAGAATAAATATGATAAAGAACCGTAAAACCTTAACAGCCATTTTGGCTATGATTTTGGTTTCTTGTGCCGAAGAGCGCTCTCCGGTTACAGGCTGGGCCTACAATGACCCAACCAATGGCGGTTTTGAGAAAGTTCCTTATGAAGAACAAGAAACCGGTCCCGGACTTGTACTAATTGAGGGTGGTACCTTTACAATGGGTCGTGTTGAACACGATGTTACTTATGAGTGGAATAACGTTCCGCGCCGCGTAACTGTTTCTTCTTTCTACATGGATGAAACTGAGGTTAGCAATTTCTCTTATTTAGAATATCTATATTGGACTTCTCGTGTATTCGGACCAACTTTTCCGGATATCTATTATAAAGCATTGCCTGATACTTTAGTATGGCGTGAAAAATTAGCTTACAACGAACCTTACGTTGAATATTATTTACGCCACCCGGCATACCGTGATTATCCGGTAGTAGGTGTAAACTGGTTACAAGCAAACGAATTTTGTGCTTGGCGTACCGACCGCGTTAATGAGTTTATCTTAATCCGTGAAGGTTTATTGGAACACGTTCCAAATCCTTCAGATCAGGATTATTTCAGTACTGAAGCTTATTTAGCTGGTAAATGGCAAGGACAATTAAAGCAAAAATTACCTTCATTTGATGAACAAAACCCAGAGCGTGATGTACGCATGGAAGATGGTATCTTTTTACCAAAGTATCGTCTCCCAACAGAAGCTGAGTGGGAATATGCTGCTTATGGTTTAATTGGTAACACAATTGGTGAGCGTATCACTGAGCGTCGTATTTACCCTTGGAATGGTCATGGTGTGCGTAATGCAGTTGATGAATACATGGGTCAAATCAATGCGAACTTCGTTCGTGGTGCCGGTGACTACATGGGTACAGCAGGTTTCTTAAATGATAACGCCGACGTAACTGCTCCTGTTTATTCATATTGGCCAAATGATTACGGTTTATATAACATGGCTGGTAACGTATCAGAATGGGTAATGGACGTTTATCGTGCTCAAACAATTGGTGATGCCGATGAATTCCGTCCTTTCCGTGGTAACGTATTCGTAACTCAACAACGTGATAGTACAACATTAGTTGGTGGTTTAGGTGGCGACATCTTAACTAACGTAGATGGGCCAGTTTACCAAAAATTCAAGCATAAGGTAAGCACTCCAACTCCACACGGTGTGAGTGGTGAAGTTGTTGAAGCCGTGGATAGCGTGTTAACACGTATGACTGGTGCTGCTCCTAATGCGGATGATATGAACGGTAATAAAAACGTTACTGCTGAAGGTAAATCAGATATCCCTGGCCGTGTTCAATGGCGTGAAGTTTCTTCTGCTATTGCTGCCGATAATTTGGATGAAAGACGTAACTACAAAACTGCTGATTATATCAACTATTTAGATGGAGACGTTCAATCTAGTATTTACTATAATTTAGGTGAAGACGCTTATACTGATATGGCAGATAAATTAATGTATGAATATGCAAAAACTTCCTTAGTGAATGATAAAGCACACGTATACAAAGGTGGTAGCTGGAGAGACCGCGCATACTTCTTAAATCCTGGTACCCGTCGTTATTTAGATCAACGTCAAACTGCCGCTTGGTTAGGTTTCCGTTGTGCGATGACTCGTGTGGGTAGTCCGGTTGGAATGGGTAAATAATTCTGTTAATAAAATAAATATTAAACCCTCGGTTGCAAAGCCGGGGGTTTTTAATTTGCAGTATGCAAGAAACTCCTATCGAAAAAATTTATGATGCCTTTATTCAATGCAATCAGAAAATTTGTACAGATACAAGAAAATTAATTGAAGGAAGTATTTTCTTTTGTTTAAAAGGAGCAAACTTTAACGCGAATGAGTTTGCGGCAAAAGCACTTGATGGCGGTTGCTCTTATGTTGTTGTTGATGAAGAAAAGTATGTAACTACCCCAAAAACTTTTTTTGTTCGCGATGTTTTAACGGCGCTTCAACAATTAGCCAACTACCATCGTAAGCAATTATCAATACCGTTTCTTGCCATAACAGGCAGCAATGGAAAAACAACGAACAAGGAATTAATCAACGCTGTATTATCAAAGAAATATAAAACCCTCTCTACAATTGGAAATTTAAATAATCATATTGGTGTTCCATTAACTATTTTATCAATTACCAAAGAACACGAATTTGCTATTATAGAAATGGGGGCAAATCACCAAGGAGAAATTGATGCTCTGTGTAAAATAGCAGAGCCCGATTTCGGATTAATTACAAATATTGGTAAGGCTCACCTGGAAGGTTTTGGCGGTATAGAAGGCGTTAAAAAGGGCAAGAGTGAAATGTATAAGTTTATCGCAACGAAAGGCGGTAAAATTTTTATTAATGGAGATGATGAGGTTCTTCAATCTTTAGCTAACGCAAATGATAAAATAACTTATGGGACAACACGTTTGTTTGATGTAATAGGGCAGGCGAGCAATACAGATGAATTTGTGAGTTTTAAATGGACAACACGATACGGCGAAAAGGATTGGAGTAAGTTACCATTGGTTAAAACAAATATTATAGGACATTACAATTTTATTAATTTGCTCTGTGCTGTGAGTGTGGGAAATTATTTTAAAGTAGAAGATTTGAAGATAAATGAAGCTTTGTCAGAGTACACGCCTAACATGAATCGTTCCCAGTTAGAGAAAACAACCAATAATACTTTAATACTTGATGCCTATAACGCTAATCCTTCCAGTATGAAAGTAGCTATCGAAAATTTTGCGGCTCTTTCATCTGCAAACAAATTATTAATTATTGGCGACATGTTTGAGTTAGGTGAGTACGCGGGAGAAGAGCATAAGAAAATTGTCGATTTAATTGCTGATAAAAAGATAGTAGATGTTATTTTGGTTGGACCGGAATTCTGTAAAGTAGCTCCTTCAAATTTCAAAACTTTCAAAACAACCAATGAAGCTCTTGAACATTTGAAAGCAAATATTCAAAAAAATAAAACCATTTTAATCAAAGGTTCCAGAGGCATGAAACTGGAATTATTAAAGGATACATTATAATGATAGCAAGCATTTTTCACAGAGGTAAAGAATATAAAACGGATTTTTTTCATCCAATAGACATTTCCTTGCCGCTACATTCGGGAGCCGATTGTGTCAGTGCGTGGTATGTTAAACCAATGCAAATAGAACCGGTTAGAATGGGTGATTGGGTTGGTGATGTTAATCAGGGTGGAAGTGTGAATTTCAGAAATGTAACTTTTAATCCGCATGGTAATGGAACACATACCGAATGTGTCGGACATATCAGTAAAGAGTTCATTACAATTAATCAATGTTTAAAGCGATTTGTTTTTATTGCGGAACTGGTTACAATTCTGCCGGAACAATTAGAGAATGGTGACTTTGTGGTGAGTAAAAAGCAACTCGAAGTGGCTCTTGAAAACAGCAAGCCGGAAGCTATCGTAATTAGAACCTTAACGAACGGTCCGGCAAAAATGAAAATGCAATATTCAAATACTAATCCTCCCTACATAACCGCTGAAGCGATGCAGTATTTAAATAATATTGGCGTGGAGCATTTATTATTTGATATGCCTAGCGTAGACAAGGAAGTAGATGGCGGTACATTAGCAGCGCATCATATTTTCTGGCAATATCCACAAAATACTCAGCTACAGAAAACAATTACAGAAATGATTTATGTACCCAATGATGTATTTGACGGGACATACATTTTAAATATACAGATTGCCAGTTTTGAAAATGATGCCAGTCCAAGTAAACCGGTATTATACAAAGTGGTTTAAATACTTGTTTGAATTAAAAACTTATAGAACCCGTTTCCTGTTGTTGGGAAATCACTTTTAGCATCGATGTTTTCAGAAAGATCCTTAATAAGCGGTAAGCCTAATGTATTTCCTGTTGAAAGTTTCTTGAAGTCAAATCCACCGCCATTATCACCAATCATCAAGCTTACTTGATTTTTATTTGCGCTCAATCCAATAGAGAATTTATAATTTTTGCTAGATGGATGCGCATACTTAAATGAATTTATAAAAATCTCGGTCACCAACAGACCTAAGTGTATAGCGTTTTTAGTTGGCAATGAATGTTCCGTTCGGATAATATTACTTTCTATATTAGAAGCTATTTCAGGGTGTGTAGATTTAAATTCCTTTATTAACTCATTCAAATAGTCGGACACATTTACTGACGTATAGTTTTCTGAATGCGATAACAAATCTTGAATCTTCATCATCGAGAAAATTCTTTGTTCGTATTCTTCAAGAATGTTTTGTAATTCGGGTGAGTGACTTTGGTTTTTACGGATGCGAAGGAGACTAATTAAAATCGAAAAATTATTTTTAACACGATGATTGATTTCTTTGATGAGCAAGTCTTTTTCGTGGAGAGCTTGTTCTAATTTGTGTTGAGCGGCACGACGATGACGCGCTTCCATGTTGGAAGTAAATACCAAAGCAATACTGAATGCAAAAGTTTGTTCTTTATCGGTAAATTCCTTTTCTGTTTTTCCGGTTTTTTCGAAACACATAACTCCTATGAGCTCACCTTCAATTCGAAGTGGAATATCCATTAGAGAAATAATATCATTCGGTTTAAGATAATCATCTGTAAATTCTTCAGTACTCACATGCTTATACGTATTTGGCACTAAAAGAATTTTATTATGATTAATAGCTTCAAAATAGTGTGGGTGTTCCGCTTGCGTTAGTACCGAATTCTTTTTAAAGGCGCGGCTTCTTAAATCGTATTCACCTGCAGAAATGATAGCCGTTTTATCTGGATTGAACAACCAAACGCTTATACGCTCAATTTTTAAAGCCACGAGTATGCGCTTGGAAAACTCAATCATGATATCATCAATATCATCGCGTTTCAAAAAATGTATTTTCGAAATGCTATCGAGTTCCTCTAATAAGTTGACCGACTTATCAAGCATAAATAAACGATGAAATAATTCAACGAGAGGCTAATCAAAAATAAGAAAATTCATATGAAATGCAAGATAAACTTTGCATTTTAACAGCACTAAAATCTGTTTAGGAGAATTCTAAAAGTAGTTCCGCTGTTTGGTTCACTGCGTAAAACGTAAATTTTACCTTTATGATAGTTTTCGATTATTCTTTTACATAGGGAAAGTCCAAGTCCCCAACCACGTTGTTTAGTTGTATAGCCCGGCTCAAAAACTGTTTTGAATTTTGATTTCGGAATGCCTTTACCCGTATCAGAAATATCAATGGCAATACCTTCGGGGATTTCTTCCACCAGTACGGTAATTTGTCCCTTACCATCCATGGCATCAACCGCATTTTTACAGAGATTTTCAATGACCCATTCAAATAAAGGAACTGATAGTTGCACATGCACTTCTTTCTGCGGCACAATTACTTCATACTTTACATTTTTGGAAGTACGTTGTTTTAAATAGTCAGTGGCGTTCTGAATAACCGTACAGATGTTTTCATCTTGCAATGTTGGTTGAGAGCCGATTTTCGAAAAGCGATCAGTAATCGTGTTTAATCGCCTGATATCACGATTCATTTCATTCACGATACTTTCGTCGACACCAATACTCCGTAAATGTTCATTCCAGCCGATTAAAGAAGATAAAGGTGTTCCTAATTGATGCGCGGTTTCTTTACTCATACCTACCCACACCTGATCTTGTTCTGCTTTGCGTGCGGTACTAAATAAAATGTAGGCAATCAATAAAAACAAGCCGATGACTCCAAACTGAACGTATGGATAATATTTCAACGTAGTAAGCAACTCCGATTCGGCGTAGAAAACATATTTTGTATAACCATCGCCGAGGTCAATGGCAATTGGCGGATTTTGTTGAGATAGTTTATCAAGAGTGGCTTTTAAATTTTGTGGTAAAATGGAAATGGAATCAATTTTATTGTTTTTTTGTAACACCACAGTTTTGCTGGAATCAGTGAAAATAACGGGAACGTCAGCGGTGTTTACCGTTACCTCATCCAGAAACGATAAAGTTAATTTATCAAACACCAATTTAATATCCGAGAATACTTTACTGTCTTTGTAGTAAAGAAAATTCTTGTGTGTTTTGTAAGTATTAATGACAACCGGCGCATAACTTTCTTTCATTAAATTCAATTGTTCTCGTACGTAAGCGGTGTCGTTTTCCCTTAGAGAATCTAAATTTCTGCTGGCTGATATTCTGCCCTCTTCATCGGTTAAAATTACAGGAACGGTTGTATTATCCTGTAGTACTTTTAATACGAATGAAATATCACTGTTGTAACTCATGCCGGCTAATTGCTTTGTCGCCTCAGCATATAACTCTGCTTTTTTTCTTTCTTCTAATTTTATTTTTGTGAATAAATCATTGGTGAAACGAATAAGGTTCGCTTTTTTCTCAACCGCCTGTGCCCACAATTTCACTTTGGCTTTTTCATCATCCGCAATTCTCCGCACCAAGTTATTAGTGTACCACAAGGAGGTAAAAACAATGAGGATAGCCACTACAAAAAGTAGCCACTTCCATTTTTGTTTTTGCGAATAAATATTCATAGTTCGATAAACTCAAACAAGTTAATATAAATGTACTCTCAAAAAGCTTAACGTACAAATCAAAGATTTAGTATATAAAAAAACCCCGTATAAACGGGGTCTTCTTAATTTATAGGGTCAGTAATTATTTACTGATCATGTTTAATTGTTCCTGACTAACACCGGTTGTGCTGTAACCGCCATCGTGGTATAAGTTTTGCATGGTAACCATACGGGTTAAATCAGAGAATAGGCTCACACAGAAATTAGCACAGTCATCAGCGCTTGCATTTCCTAATGGTGATTGCGCTTCAGCAAAATCATAGAACTCACTGAATCCTTTAATACCGCTACCCGCTGTTGTTTTAGTAGGAGATTGAGAAACCGTATTGATACGAACTTTCTTTTGTTTACCATAATGGTAACCAAATGTGCGCGCAATACTTTCTAACATTGCTTTAATGTCGGCCATGTCAGTATAAAACGGATAGGCTTTTTGCGCCGCGATATAACTTAACGCAACTACAGAAGCGTGCTCGTTTAAAGCATCTAATTTATGTGCAGCTGCTAACATTTTATGAAATGATAAAGCGGATACATCAATGCCTTTATTATAAAAATCGTAATTCAATTCGGTATACGGAATGTTTTTGCGGATGTTTACGCTCATACCGATAGAGTGGAGTACAAAATCAATTTTCCCTCCTAAAACATCCATACTCTCAGTATAAAGTTTATTTAAATCATCCATATTGGTTGCATCGGCAGGAATGATTTTTGAACCGGTATTTTCCGCCAGTTTATTAATCTCGCCCATACGCATCGCAATAGGAGCATTGGTTAATGTAAAGGTGGCGCCTTCATCGTGACAACGTTGTGCAACTTTCCAAGCAATGGAGTTTTCATCTAATGCACCGGTAATAATGCCACGTTTGCCTTTTAATAAATTGTATGCCATAATGTGTTTTTTAGTTGTACAAATATACTATTATTCTGATTTCTTAAAAGTTCATATTAGTTCTGATTCAAGAGGTCTTTCGCATTCTTAATGGCCGATGCACTCGGATTACTTGTGCTTAGCATCTTCGCAATTTCTACCACACGCTCATCTTTACTTAATTGTTTAATGTGAGAGATGGTTTTATCTTTTTGGTCATTCTTATAGACAAACAAATGGAATTGCCCTTTGCTGGCGATTTGAGGTAAATGTGTAATGCTTATCACTTGCATTTTTTCACTCATCTCCACTAAGATTTGTCCGATTTTATCAGCCACATCGCCACTTACACCCGTGTCAATCTCGTCAAAAATAATTGTTGGTAATGCTTTTTTCGCTGCCATGATAGACTTAATACTCAACATTAAACGCGATAATTCCCCGCCGGAAGCTACCTTGTGTAATTCTTTAAAATCACTTCCTTTATTGGCGCTGAATAAAAATTTAATCTGATTTAATCCGTAGGCATTGAAATCTTGAGTAAGCTCTAATTCCACTTTAAAATTTGCATTGGGCATACTTAAATTGGAAAGTATGGATTTAATTTCTTTTTCAAGCGATGGAATGGAAGCGTTGCGTTTTTTGTTTAAGTCAACGGCAATTTGCTGTAAATCTTTTTTCAGCAAATCAATTTCTTTACGCACTTTTTCTATTTCATGTTCCAGTGATCCGAACTTTTGAAGTTTTTCTTCTATCTCAGATTTAATGCTGATTAATTCCTCTTCCGATTTGGCGTTATGTTTTTTAAGAAGACGGTTAAGTTTATCGAGTTTAGAATTTACTTCTTCCAGTTTAGCAGGATTGTAATTGATTCCGGATTCAGTATCTAAAATATCATTCGAAAATTCTTTCAATTCCAGATATAAACCATTCGCTTTTTCAAACAAGGTTTTATAGGTATCGCCAAATTTCGACAACTGATTGAGTTGTTGTTTCACTAAAGCTAATGCGGATAAAATATTGCTTTCTTCTTCCGAAATAAGAGCAGCCGATTTTAAAAGTCCCGATTTAATGTTTTCAGCGTTTTCAAGTGAAGCGCTTTCTTCTTCCAGTTTTTTTAAATCACCGACTTCAATGGTGATTTCTTCTAATTCATTAAAAAGAAACTGATAGTAATCCAAATCTTTTTTGGCCTGCGCTTCCTGTTCTTCTAAAGCGTTTAATTGTTTTTTCTTCTGATTAAAAGCAGCGAATTGTTTTTTGTATTGCTGAAAAATGGAATGAGTTCCGGCTACGCTGTCGATAACATCAAACTGAAAAACGCTTTCATTCAACATCAATGTTTCGTGTTGCGAATGAACATCCACCAATTTTTCCCCTAACTGTTTTAAAACGGTAATATTTACCGGTGTGTCATTAATGAAGGCACGCGATTTCCCCTCCGGATTTATTTCTCTTCTTAAAATGGAGATATCTTCGTAATCGAGCTCATTGCTTTCAAAAAAATCATTGAGCTTGTAATTTTTTAAGTCGAATTCAGCTTCAACCACGCATTTCTTTTTCTTATCCTGTAAAACTCCAACATCGGCGCGAGCCCCCAAAACAAGCGATAAGGCTTCCAGAAAAATGGATTTACCGGCACCGGTTTCGCCGGTTACAATAGCCAGATTTACAGGAAAATTCACTTTTACCTCTTCAATGAGAGCGTAATTACTGATGTTTAATTTCTTAAGCATTTCGGCTAAAGTTCAGAAATATTAGCCATTTTCGGCAAGGGATATTATTAACACTATGTTTTATTTTACTCAGATAAGGTAGGGCTTGGCTCATTTTGTTAAAAACCGGTTAATTATTTATGTAACCATCGCCGGATTTTAACGTAATAAATAGAGTTAAACCTATAAAAATCAAACCAAATGCGTCAGCTTAAGATTACCAAGCAAATCACGAATCGTGAAACTGCATCCCTTGATATGTATTTACAGGACATTGGCAAAGTTGAATTAATAACGGCCGATGAAGAGGTGGATTTGGCTCGAAAAATCAAGGCGGGTGATCAAAGAGCATTGGATAAATTGGTAAAATCCAATCTGCGTTTCGTGGTATCGGTTTCTAAGCAATACCAAAACCAGGGATTAAGTCTGCCTGATTTAATTAACGAAGGAAATTTGGGTTTAATAAAAGCTGCACAACGTTTTGATGAAACACGCGGATTTAAATTTATTTCTTACGCGGTGTGGTGGATTCGTCAGAGTATTTTACAGGCATTGGCTGAACAAAGTCGTATTGTGCGTTTACCTCTTAATAAAATTGGTGCTATCAATAAAATCAATAAAACGTATTCTAAATTAGAGCAAGATTTGGAGCGCGAGCCAAGTTATGATGAAGTGGCTGAGGCTTTGGATATGTTACCGGGAGATATTATGGACACGCTTAAAAACAATAACCGTCATTTAAGTATGGATGCTCCTTTAAGTAACGGAGAAGATGGCGGCACGATGTATGATTTGTTGGAAAACCCAAGCGTGATTAGTCCGGATAAGGAATTAATTAGTGAGAGTTTAAGAAAGGAAATAGAGCGCGCGCTCTCTACTTTAACAGGAAGAGAAGCCGATGTGGTAAGATTATATTTTGGATTGAGCGGAGGACATGCACATTCTTTGGAAGAGATCGGCGAAAAATTTGATTTAACACGTGAACGCGTGCGTCAAATAAAAGAGAAAGCAGTACGCCGATTAAAGCATGGTTCCAGAAGCAAATTACTGAAGGCTTATTTGGGATAATTATTCCTTACTCTTACTATCAATTACAATCGTCACCGGACCATCGTTGATTAATTCCACTTTCATGTCGGCACCGAATTCACCGGTCGCGCATTTTTTTCCTAATTCAGTTTCTGTTTTTTTAATGAAAGCTTCGTAAAGCGGAATGGCTTTTTCAGGACGTGCCGCTTTTATAAAAGAAGGTCGATTTCCTTTTTGTGTGGAGGCGTGTAAAGTAAACTGACTCACTAATAAAACATCTCCATTTACATCTTTCACACTTAAATTCATTTTACCTTCTGCATCCGAAAAGATGCGCATATTCACCATTTTCTGAACCAGCCATTCTATATCTTTATCATCGTCGGCATCTTCAATCCCCATTAAAACCATTAAGCCGTTTTGAATGGAAGAATATATAGCGCCGTTTATTGTTACGGAAGCTTTACTTACTCTCTGAATGACTAATCGCATAATCAAAAAATTTGGTTAAATTTACGTTTATTCAATTATACTTTTAAAATGAAAAAAATTCTTTTGTTTTCCCTTTTGGCTTTAGCCGTTGTTTCCTGTAAAAAAGATACCAAGAGTGAACCGGAACCTACTCCTGAACCACCAACGAGTAATTGTCCGCCTGCATCTTGTACTTCACCAAGCACGGTTTTTACCACTTCTCAAACGGGACCATTCCTAGTATTTAAATTTAAGTTTGATTCAACACAAGCGCGCTTAGATAATTTCGGAGCTCCCTCAACTATACCTTCAGGTAATGCAGCTTTTTCGCCTGTGTTTAATAAAATGTCGGCGCACTATATTGAGATTGCTCCTAACAGTACAACTCAAGTAGGCGGGGGACAAGTTTTATATAGAGCACCTGAAACTAACTGCGGACTAACCTCAGCGAATTCTCCGAGCGCTTCAATCATTTATTGTCAGTCGATACAAGTGGGTGATGGTGAAATTTTTTATAAAGTTCCAATCAGTCAGATTACGCCGGGAAGCTATCAGTGGTTACGTGTTTCTTTAGCGTATCAAAATTATGACATAGCTTTTAAGTCAACCTCCTTACCAGGAACACAGTGGGGAACTATCGCGTCTTTTGTAGGATTTCAAACCAACATGTCGCAGTATAAAATTAAAAACATGACCATGACGCCAACTGCCAGCTTAGGCATTAATGGTAATTACAAGCAAGGTTATTGGGGATTTGAAATGTCGAGCATTAGTTATACAACCGATGGACAAGCAGCAGGCACAACAGTTGTAAATCCAATCAGCGCCACCTCTCCGATTCCGGCAGGAAGTTGTTTGGTAACCGGTGAGTTTTTTAATAGCGTAGGCGGATTAACAATGCCATTAACTATAACAGGAACAGAAACCAGCGACGTTATTATTACAGTATCATTATCTACCAACAAAAGTTTCGAATGGAAGGAAATGGTATTGGATGGATATTTCCAACCCGATGCCGGAGAATTCCCGGTGGATATGGGTATACGCGGTATGATACCTAAGTATTAATTTTTTAAGTAAAAAATTTAAATGAAAAACATTTTCAGTTTATTAATGGGTGTGTTATTATTTACAAAAGTAAATGCCCAATGTCCGACATTTATTATCAGCACGCCTCAGGGTACAGTAGTAGGTTGTAATCCCGCTTCCGTAATTCTTACAGCTGCAAATTCTTCAACTTTGTCGAATGTAACATTTACCTGGGTGAGTGCCACTACAGGAACAGCAACAGGTGCAACCATAAATGGAACAGCGCCTACAGGTTCTAATACTTATACGGTTTTGGCATCTAGTCCTGCCTCAACATGTATTAGCACACAGCAAATAAGTTTGAGTTCAAATACGGTTGCACCAACAGTTACAGTAAGTCCGCTGATAGGAACTTTGATTTGCAACGGTCCTCCTGTTACATTTACTGCTGTATCAAGTCCTACAACAAATGTTACAGGATACTGGATTAATCCCGGAGGATCATTATATAACAGTCCGGTTGCATCGCCAGTAGTTTTAAGTGCTAAGTCAATGGGCACCTATAGTGTAGTTTTTGTAAATGGCAGTAATGGCTGTGCAACCTCTAATACTGTCTCGGTAATAGGTTCAACTGTTATACCAACAATGTCTGTGTCTTCAAGTATGGGGTACACACTTAGTTGTCTAACGGTTTGTTTGAATATGTCTATTACAACAACCTCTTCAGTTGCACCAATTTCATACACGTGGACAAATGTCACAACTTCAACTACCGCAACACCTGCAAATGGAGCGTTTTTGGCATGCACACCCGGATTATATATCGCAACCTTGAAAGATGGCTTTGGGTGTACCGTTTCTCAGAGTGTAAGTGTATTGAGCACATGTACCGGAATTGATGATGAGTTAAATATGGAAGATAATTTAGTTGTATATCCTAACCCTACAACCGGTAAAATTAAAATTTCAGGAATAGAAAAAGGAGAAGTAATGGTACTTGATGTATTCGGAAGAATCGTAAAGAATGTAGATATTGAAGATGGTGAGAAAGAGTTGGATTTAAGCACTCTTCCTTCAGGTATTTATTATTTGCAGATGACGCAGTCTTCCGGCTCATTTAAAAAGAAAATAATTAAACAGTAATTCGCTTAATTTAGAATGAAGCCCCATTATAAAAATGGGGCTTTTTTGTTTTGCTACAATTTGTAGCCATCAATTGCTATGCTACGTGCTAACTTTGTTTCATCAATTATTGCTTATGATGGAACTTACTGATACATATTTCAAAGGGCGCGGCTCACAACTGAACACACATAATAAGTTTAACCGCCATCAATACGTTCAGGAATATAAAGAGGTTCTGGATGAAGAATTTTTAGTGAATCATAAAACTGAAATTATTTGCACGCATCCTAAAACCATCATCAATAAAGTGGATAGTCCGGATATTCCTGGTGAATATTCAGTAAATCCTTATCAGGGTTGTGAGCATGGCTGCGTGTATTGTTACGCGCGCAACACGCATGAGTATTGGGGCTATAGCGCGGGATTGGATTTTGAACAGAAAATCATTGTGAAACAAAATGCGGTTGAGGTTTTGGAAAAACAATTCAGCAGCAAAAAATGGAAGCCCTCCGCTATTATGCTTTCAGGGAATACAGATTGTTATCAGCCTATCGAAAAAGAATTAGAGATTACACGTCGCATTTTGCAGACTTGTTTAAAGTTTAAACATCCGGTTGGAATCATCACGAAAAACGCATTAGTGTTGCGCGATTTGGATATTCTTTCCGAACTCGCAAAACATAATCTTGTATCCGTAATGATTTCGATTACGGGAACTGATGAAGCGATCCGACAAAAATTAGAACCTAGAACATCAACGTATAAAAATCGTTTTAAAGCATTGGCAGTTTTAAGTGCACACAACATTCCGTGTGGAGTGATGATTGCGCCTGTTATTCCGGGTATCAATAATCATTGTATTCCTGAAGTGATGGAGCTCGCTGCAAAATCAGGTGCAAAGTTTGCAGGTTACACCATGGTGAGATTAAATGGTGCGATTGGTCCTGTGTTAAAAGACTGGCTTATTAAAAATTTTCCCGACCGCGCCGATAAAGTGTGGAATCAAATTTGTGAAGCGCACGATGGTGATGTGAAAGATTCAAGATTTGGTGTTCGTATGCGCGGACAAGGCCATATGGCGGAAAGTGTGAGACAATTGTTTCGTTTGTCTAAACTGAGATTTATGAAAGAAGAATTAAAATTTGAATTCAACACTTCCGCTTTTAATTATAAAGCCGGAGATATTCAAATGAGCTTGTTCTAGTTTGAAGTTGTTTTGATGAACTTCCCGCGGTAAGCGTTGCCGTTGATATCAATAATCATAAAGGCGTAAAGTCCGATAGGCAAACCGGAAACATTCACTGTTATTCTGTCGGATGAATTACCGTTTGTCTCTCCCATTTTCCTACCGAAACGATCATAAATTTTCATTTCATAATAGAAATAGCTTTTATTCAGAAATTTTATATTGAGTACATCTTCGGTGGGTTGCGGAAAAATAATCATATCGGAGAATGAAGCAGCCACATCAACACGCAACGTGTTCGAATAATCTCCGGGAGGAATTAATATGCGGTAAAAATTGGGCGTGGTTTTATTGGGTGAAAAATCAGTATAAGCATATGTCTCGTTGGAAGAATTATTTCCGCAAATTCCGGGATAGACGTAAACAGGATTTAAGTTTAAAGAATCAGATCCTTTTAAAACATTATATCCGGCACAAGCTGTACCTGAAGAAATGGTAAAATTTAAACGAACCGAATCGCCCAAGGCTGTTGCTTTGAAATAGATGATGCGGCTTTGTGCGTGCGCGCCAAAGAAGACGAAGAAGAAAAGTAAAGCCGACAACCAACGTTTCATAATGTATAAAGTTAATCTATCCAAAAGCTTATTTCAAGCATAAGTCGTATTAATTTTAAGAGACAAAAGTTAATAAGTGTCAATAGCCCTTCGATATTAAACGAAAATTCAAGGGATTTAGTCTATGCCTGTTTTAACAATTACACCTAAAACCTTACATTAGCGCAAATTATTTTTTTATGGAACGCAGTGTAATTACCAATTATATCAACGCAAACAAAGAGCGGTTTTTAAATGAACTTTTAGATTTGTTACGTATTCCTTCGGTGAGTGCCGACCCAAAATATGCAGGTGATGTAAATAAAACGGCGGAGGCGGTTAAACAACGTTTAATAGAGGCCGGTGTTGATAATGTGGAAGTTTCTCCAACTAAGGGATATCCTGTTGTATATGGAGAAAAAATAATTGATCCTAAAAAACCAACGG
Source organism: Bacteroidia bacterium (assembly GCA_016787445.1). GTDB lineage: Bacteria > Bacteroidota > Bacteroidia > B-17B0 > Aurantibacillaceae > JAHEYG01. The sequence continues at coordinate 43,462 of JAEUTQ010000021.1, read as the reverse complement.
TTATTGTGTACGGGCATTACGATGTGCAACCGGCCGACCCAATAAATTTATGGCATTCTCCACCTTTTGAACCGGTAATTAAGAAAACAGAAGTTCATCCGGATGGTGCCATTTTCGCGCGTGGTGCTTGCGACGATAAAGGACAAATGTACATGCATGTTAAAGCATTTGAACTAATGATGAAAACCGGAACATTGCCTTGTAATGTAAAGTTTATGATTGAAGGTGAGGAAGAAGTAGGTTCCGCGAATTTGGGAGACTGGATTATCAAAAATAAAGCGCGTTTAAAAGGAGATGTTATTTTAATTTCAGATACATCCATGATCGCGAAAGATATTCCAAGTATTGATACAGGCTTACGCGGATTAGCATACATGGAAGTAGAAGTTACAGGTCCAAATCGTGATTTACACAGTGGTGTTTACGGAGGCGCTGTTGCAAATCCTGTTAATGTATTGTGTAAGTTAATTGCCTCATGTCATGATGAAAATAATCACATCACGATTCCGGGATTTTATGATGAGGTACTCGAACTAACGAATGCTGAGCGCGCCGAATTAAATTTAGCGCCATTCGATATTAATGAATTTAAAAAAGATTTGAATATAGAGCAGGAGCAAGGCGAGGAGGGTTATACTACCATGGAGAGAACAGGCATCCGTCCGACTTTAGATGTAAACGGAATTTGGGGAGGTTATATTGGTGAGGGTGCAAAAACGGTTTTACCTTCTAAAGCATTTGCGAAAATAAGCATGCGCTTAGTGCCGAATCAAAATTCAGATGTGATTAGTAAGTTGTTCCAAAAATATTTTGAGAGTGTAGCGCCAAAATCAGTGAAGGTGAAAGTTACACCGCATCATGGCGGCGAACCTGTTGTGGTTACACCTGACTCACCAGGATTTAAAGCAGCAAGTTTGGCAATGACAGAATCATTCGGTAAAAAGCCGGTTCCGACTAGAGGAGGAGGAAGTATTCCTATTGTCGCATTGTTTAAAAAGGAATTAGGTTTAGATAGTATTTTATTTGGATTTGGTTTAGACACCGATGCTTTACATTCGCCAAACGAACATTATGGTTTGTTTAATTACTATAAAGGAATTGAAACTATTCCTTTATTCTACAAACACTTTAGCGAGTTAACTAAGTAATGACTGTTCCGGATTGGATTGGTACCATTGGCGTTAGTTTGCTGTTATTGGCATTCGGACTAAATCTTTTAAAATTAATTAAAGCCGATTCGTATCTCTATTTGGTTTTTAACGTTATGGGTGCATTGTTGGCAGGACTTGCATCCATTCTCATAAATTATGTTCCCTTTGTGATTTTAGAATTGGTGTGGATGCTCGTGTCGCTGTTTGCCTTGATGAAAAAAATAAATGATCGGAAAAAATCAAATGAAGTTTAAACGCATTTTTCAAATATTCTTTTTATTAATCGCAGTTACATTTTCTTCATGTAAAGAATTTAAAGAAGTGGAAGTAGTAGGCGTCAAAGATTTTAAATTAAAGAAAATCGGTTTGGAAGGCATTGAAGCATTGATTGAGCTTAACATTAAAAACCCAAACAGCATGGGTTTCTCCATTTATCCGTCGGAGTTTGATATTATTTTCAGCGGGATGAATTTGGGGAAAGCTAAATTAAAGAAGCGTGTGCACATCGATGCCAATTGCGAAAAGGCCTACACATTTGAGCTTAACTCCTCTTTTAAGGAGTTTAATTTCATGGACATTACAAAGATGCTAAGTGGCTCAAAATTAGGCACAATGCAGGTTAAAGGCGACCTAAAAGCCGGGAAAATGTGGGTTAAAAAGAAGTTCCCGATTGATTATAAAACCTCTGATTACAAGATGAGTAGATAATCTAAAATCTAAAATTATTCTAACAATTCCGTAACCTTTGTTAATAAGCCCTCGTACAAGTAGCTAAATCCCTTGTACTGTGACTGATTCTGAACTCATATCGGCTATCTCTAAAAATGATGTCTCTGCCAAGAAGCAGTTCTATGAAACCTATTATCCGGTTTTATCGGGGATTTCGATTCGTTACGCAAAAAATAAAACTCAGAGTAATGAGCTTTTGCAAAACGGAATGGCTCATTTGCTCTCTCACATTAGTAATTTTAAATCGAACACTAATTTAATTTTAAGTGATTGGGTGCGTAACGAGTTTATTAAATTTTGCGTTGAGTTTATACGAAATATCCGCAGCGAATATTATGTAGCAAGCACGGTTCGTGTAACGGATACGCCTGCTAAAAATTATGATTTGTTTGTGGATGCTGTTCTCACCGATTTTAAAAATGTAGAGTATGATGTGTTAATAGAATCGCTGCATCAATTGGTTCCATCACAACGTTTGATTTATAATTTACACGTGGTGGAAGAATATGATTTGAGAAAGGCAGCCGATATTTTAGAAGCCAGCGAACAAACCGTAAAAGCGAATTTAGAGAAGGCACGTTACAACCTTCAAAAAAATATAGATAAGAATTTTAAGTCGCAAAAAAATGAGCAGTCTGTTTAATTACGAATTAGACGAAAAGAATATTCGTTCATCCTTGCTGAATGCGAGGCATAACGAATTTTCAGAAGCGGCATGGCGCGATTTTGAAGAAAATTATTGTAAGGAAGTGTGTAACAAAAACTCAACACTGTCATTCATCAAACTTCCTGAAATCAATTTAAACATCAACCGAAACATTGTTTTGCCTATCTTTTTTATATTGGCATTGGTTGGTGTTTCGGCAATACTTTTAAGTTTCATCGATTTTAAACCGGATCAAGAACAGGTAGAGAAAAAATTAGATCCGAATCCGAATAATTTCAAAGCAACCATTGCTCCTGAAAAAATGGAAACAAAACAAGAAGTTGTTTCCAAGCCGGAACCAAAGGCGATAGCGGTAAAAAAAGATAGTATTGTTTCTGCACCTGTTATTCAAAATCCACAAGTGGTCATTTCCACTCCTGTCGCTACCATGGCAACGGGCGGTTCAAATATAAATTCTGCCCGAATAATGCCGGCCACCACTAATGCAATTATCAAACCTACTTCTGATAGTTTAACAGCTCAAACTACAGTACCACGTATTCGCCGTAAGAAAAAAGAAAAGGTGCCGGCCGAGCAAATCGAAACAATTAAAGCCCCTGATTTAATGAAAGTGGAAACCGAAACCACTGAGGCTGAACCGGAACTGGAAATTAAGCTCGATTAACCCAACCTTATTTTATTGTATAGCGTAAAGGATAAATGCTAAATATTACTATATTTGGTATTCAATCATTTAACTGTTTACGAATGAAAAAACTTTACTTTTCTTTATTTACATTATTAGTTGCAATGGGTTCGGCGCAAAACCCGCTTTTAACCTTTGCAAATCATGCTCCTGTTGTTGGGGATTCTTATACCAGAACGCAAGTAGATTCAACCGGTGCAGCAGCTTTAGCAACGATTACAGGAAGTACATCAGTTTGGACTTTCACAACGCCAATTACGCGTACAGTAACTGCAGGTTGGTATAATGCGGTAAATACGTATTCACCGGGAACAGCGGCTAATACTTCAACGGCTTTAACGTATCCGGCTGCATCCATTGCTAAAGTAAATACCAGTGATAAATCGTTTTACACTACTTCTTCTTCAGGATTGGAATTTTGGGGTGGAAAAATTACGATTGCTACCGTGGCGGCCGATTTCTTATTGTCAACCGGGGTAACGCACGCTGTGTATCCAATGGTGTATGGTGGTTCTGCAACTACTCCTGCGTTTACGGGAACCATTGCTTCTTTTGTTATGGGATCAATATCTAACGGAAGCGCTGTTGTAACCTATGACGGTGTTGGGGTTTTAAATTTACCGGGTCGTAGTTTTGGTAATGTAGTTCGTTTAAAAACACGCACTTATTTTGATTATGTAGCGGGTGTTACAGGTTCTGTGACGTTCGAAAATTACGATTACTATTCTTTATCAAATTCTAAGCATCCTATTTTTTCAGTAGCGGCATCTACAATTACTTCTTCTTTCGGTCCGCCTTCAATTCAGTTTTTCGCTTATGTGAATGCGGATTATTTAGCAATTAGTGTTGAAGAAGTATCTAAGGAAGTTTCCGCTTTCAAAGTATTTCCAAATCCGGCGCAATCCGATTTTAAAATTAGTTTCATCAACGAAAACAATTTACCTGCTTCGTATGAAATCATTAACGCACTCGGACAAACCATTAAGAGCGAAAAATTAATTTCGCAGAAAGGTAAGTCGGAGTACTACATCGAAACTGAAGGTTTACATTCCGGAATTTATTTCGTGAAAACCACGGTTGGAACCAAATCATCTGTAAAAAAATTAACCATTAATAATTAACCCATCAATAATGTAATTGCATTATTGTATTTAAAAACCAAACAATGAAAAAAATCTACTTACTTATTTCAGCAGCTTTATTAAGCGCAGGTGCTTATGCACAAACATTAAATCAGGCTAATCACGCGATGGTGGTTGGTAACTCTTATGCAACTAAACAATGTGACTCAACCGGTGTTACTCCGGGTGGTAACGGTACAGGACAAACATGGAATTTCTCTACCATCGCTATTCATAACTCAACTTTAAAAAACTATAACGCGGTAACTGTTGCTTCTACAGGAAGCGCAGCAGCATATCCTTCAGCAAGTGTTGCTGTAAGTGCAGGTGCTAATCAGAATAGTTTTTATTCATCAAACACAACCGATTATAAATATTATGGTGGTGATGTAATGGTTGGAACCAATGCGGTTGTTTTAAATTATTCTTCTCCATTAGCAGCAGCGCGTTATCCAATGGCTATTTCTAATGCAACAACTTCTTCCATCGCAGGTTCTATTTCTGCGTTCAGCAATAACGGTACTTTTACCGGTAATGCAACTGTTACAGCAACCGGTACAGGAACACTTAATTTACCATCAATGACTTTCCCAAATGTGATTAAAGTTGTATCGGTACAAACCATCAGTTTCACAATTATCGTTGCAGGTACTTTAAACATGATAACAACTGATTACTATTCTCCTTCAGGTTCTAAAGCGCCAATGTTCTCTATTGCGTCTTCAACTTTAGCATCTCCATTAGGGAATTCAATTCAAACATTTGCAACTATTAACTCTAATTATTTAGTGTTAGGTGTGAAAGAACAACAAGATCAAATTGCATTAGGATTTGAAGTGTTCCCTAATCCTGCTTCTGATGTTGTAAATGTTTCTTACAACAATCCTTCTAACGAAGCAGTTTCTTATGAAGTAATTAATACTAACGGACAATTAGTGAAATCAGAAAAAGTAAATTCTTCTAACGGTTTCAATAAGCAATCTATCAGCTTAAACGGATTAAGCAGCGGTATGTATTTCGTTCGTTTAATCGTTGGTGAAAAATCAGCAGTTCAAAAGATTAACGTTCAATAATTTTAATAGAATAAATTGTTAAAAGGCGGGCTTTGGTCCGCCTTTTTTGCTCAATAAAACGCCACTTGTAGTAATTACTTGGCCACCTGGCTAATTTTATTTACGCACCCGCAAAATAAACGCTAAATTTGTACGTTAAACAGATGTATTTCAGTTAATTGAAAAACAGATTTCTGCTCATATTCTTTTTTGCCTTTGTTTTAATCAAAGCGCAGGTGGCTCCGCCATCATTGCGTTGCATTGCTTGTAACGCAAGCGGTGATTTAACGCTTACGTGGATTAGTCCAACCGACCCTTCATCACAATTTTTTAGTTACGAAATTTTTAAAGCAAATGTTTTAACCGGACCATACATCAACATTGGAACAGTTAGCACACGTACCATTACTTCATTTACTGATGTAGGCGCAGGAGGAAACACGCAAAGCAAATATTATTACATTAAAACGCGTTGGGGCGCAGCAGGCACTAATACGTCTATTGCTTCGGATACGCTTCGTTCTATTTATTTAAATCTTACCAATCCAAATGACGGAACAGCTTCGTTAATGTATAACAATATTCACACGCCAAAACTTATAAGCTCAGCCAATGTGTTTAATATTTATCGTGAGAATCCAACGCCTTCATGGGTGAATATAAAAAACACAGGCGCTTTAAATTATCGCGATACAATCAGTGTGTGTAATGTGTTTTACAATTATCAAATTCAATTGGCCGATGCAAGCGGATGTATTTCTACGTCTAATGTAGCCGGACAAAATTTTAAGGATTTAATTCCTCCGCAAAATGGAATTCTGGATTCAGTGAGTGTCAACTCGGCCGGATTTACAACAATGGGTTGGAATGTTTCTTCTTCCAATGATTGTATCGGATATGTGATTTATTATTTCAACGGCTCTTCCTGGTCGAACATCGATACCGTATTAGGAAAAAATAACACAAGTTACACAAGTACTTTAAGCGCGAGTAGTAACAGTGTTACACATTGCATTGCAGCTATCGATAGTTGTGGAAATATCAGTCCGCTTGGTACCAGTCACAACAGTATCAATCTAAAAAACACCTATGATGTTTGCGGAAGGTCTGCAAATCTAACTTGGATTGCCTATTCTAATTTACCTTTAGGCGTTTTACAATATAAAATTTATTGTTCAGTAAATGGTGGTGTGTACAATTTAATCGGCAATACAAGTTCAACTACCTTTAAGCATAGCGGACTAGAACCCGGAAAAACGTATTGTTATATTGTGCGAGTGGTGAATGTACCCGGCGTAATTACCTCTACATCTAACCGAACATGTTTGGTAGCTACGGCACCACCGTCATCAGCTTTCGCTTATTTACATTATGCGAGCGTTGATTTAGATCAGGCTGCCTTATTGAGTATCTATTGCGATACTACCAAATCCTGCAAGGGATATAACATTCTGCGCTCTGAAGACGCGGTGAATTTTAATCTGATAGGCTTCGCTCCATACACCGGAAATTTATTTGTCACTTATAAAGACATGGATATCAAGGCAAGTGAAAAACCTTACTATTATAAAGTGGAGTTGTTGGATAGTTGCGGCAATGTGCGCTACGTTAGTAACATCGGAAAAACAATTTTACTAAAAGTAAAGAACGATGGCGAAAAGATTTTTAATAATAATTTGAGTTGGGATCATTATACAAATTGGTCGGGTGGAGTGGCCGGTTATAACATTTACAGAGTCGTGGATGAACAGCTACAATCTTCACCGGTTACTTTTATTCCTGTTGGTATCAATACATATACCGATAATGTAGAAGACATCGTTCAAAACAGCGGCAAGGTAGGTTATATCGTTACTGCCGTTGAAAATTTTGGTAACGTTTACGGTCTCACGGGTTCAAGCGCTTCCAATATCGCGGAAGCTTATGTGGAAGGTGGCGTATTTGTACCCGGTGCTTTCGCACCAAAAGGCGAAAACCGTATCTGGAAACCGATTACACAATTCGTAGAAAAAACCGATTATAAGGTTACTGTCTTAAATCGATGGGGAACAAAAGTATTTGAAACCACCGACGAAAATCAAGGATGGGATGGTTCCGGAATGGAAGACAATACATACGTTTATATACTTCAATACAAAAATGCCCGGGGCGAATTCATTGAAAAAAAGGGCACCATCGTTATGATTCGCTAATCTTTTAAACATTAGTTTGGTTTAAAAGTATCTTTCTCTGTTAAATTTCATTACTAGTCTAAGGCTAATTTTGTTGAGATGCGTTTACTGCGTTTTATACTTCTATTCTTGTTGCTGAACTTTGGTTTAGTGGCGCAGGTGAAAAAAACTGAGCAACTAACCCGCATCTTGTTTGTGTTTGATGCCAGCCGCAGCATGGTTAATACACATGGCCCACTTACACGCATGGAAGGCGCCAAAAAATTATTTTACAAATTCGTAGACAGTCTCTCGAAACAAAAAAACATGCAATTCGCTTTGCGTATGTACGGACATACGGTAAAATATCCTCCCGGCAATTGCAACGATTCGAAATTGATAGTCCCATTCGCGAAAAATAATTTGGCACTCATAAAGCAAAAAGTGAGTGAAGCAAAGCCTACCGGAATTACGCCCATTGAGCATTCATTAACGCAAGCTGCCAATGATTTTCCGGATAACAAAGCCGTGAATATGATTATCATTATTACGGATGGCATCGAAGAATGTGCAGGAGATCCGTGCAAGGCACGACAGAAGTTAATGGAAAAAGGAATCGTTTTTAAGCCTTTTATTATCGGCATAGGATTAACTCCGGAGCAAATAAAAACATTTGAATGTGTGGGAAGTTATTATGATTATGATAACGCCAATACCTTTTTCAGTATCAGTGATATCATCATCAAGCAAAAGCTTAATAAAACAAGTGCGCAGGTAAATTTGCTGGATATCACTTCAAAACCGAGTGAGACAAATGTCAACATGACTTTCTACGACGTCAACAAAAAGCAGTACGTTTATAATTACATTCATACACTTAATTATATTGGGAACCCGGATACTTTATACATTGATGATTATCCAACGTATAAAGTAGTAGCCCATACCATTCCGCCTACCGAAAGCAAAGAAGTTAAACTAACGGTTGGCAAACATACCCTTATTCCGATTGATGCGCCGCAAGGATTTTTGCAAATCAACCGCGCGGTAGGAGTTTATAATTATAACGAAAAAATTAAATGTGTTGTAAGAAAGGGAGGAGATATGCAAACCATTCACGTACAACAACTCAATACAACCGAAAAATACATTGTAGGAAATTATGATTTGGAAATCTTAACGCTACCGCGCACGTACATTTCCTCCAATCAAATTGAACAATCCAAAACTAAAAGTGTAGATATTGCCAGTGCCGGATTACTCTCTGTAAAATCTTTAGAGAGTGGCGATGGTTGTATCATGCAAGAAAAAAACAACAAAGTAGAGTGGGTGTGTAATTTAACTACGGCCACCCAGCAATCTTTTTATTTGCAGCCCGGCAACTATCGCATCGAATGGCGTTCGAAAAGTTTAAGAGGCAGCATCTATACCATCGAGAAAAAATTCAACATCCGTTCCGATCAGGAAACCAAGGTCGATTTGTATAAATAAGCCTTCATTTTACGGCCAAAACCTACTGATTATCAAGGCCGAAAAAAGCACCAAAAAAGCCTCTCAAAACCCTTGTAAATTACTGTCTTACAATTTATTAAACTTAAATTGCTAAATCCGACCATAAATCATATATTTGCACCCTTATTTTAGGATATTTATCAAATTTTAAAACATTATGCAAAACAAAGGCGCGATTAAAGTTTTCGCAATCTTATTAGGTCTGGCTTGTATCTTCTATTTGTCGTTTACATGGGTTACAAGAGGTGTTGAACAAGAAGCATTAGCTTACGCTGAAGGATTAGCTTCATCTCCAAAGGTGATGCAACAAGCAAAAGATTATGCTAAGGGAAATTCAACAAAAGAATTAAGCTATATCGATTCGGTAAAAACGAAAGTTGCTGATCGTTACTTAGATTCTGTTAAGAATTTACCTGCTTACAGTTTAGGATTTGCGAGCTACACTTACGAAGAGTGTAAGAAACGCGAAATCAACTTAGGATTAGATTTACGTGGTGGTATGAACGTTACTTTAGAAGTTTCGGTTATCGATATCATCAAGAATTTATCTAACAACAGTGCTGATGCAAACTTCAACAAAGCATTAGATGAAACTCAAAAGAATTTAGGTAAAGCAAACAATGATGATTTCATTACCTTATTCGAGAAAACGTATAAGCAAGTTGCTCCAAACGGAAAATTAGCTCCTCTTTTCACTACTATCGAGAACAAAGGAAAAATCGAATACAACGCTACCAATGAGCAAGTAATCAAATTTATCCGTCAGCAAGTGGATGAGTCAATCACAAACGCTGAAAAAACATTCCGTTCCCGTATCGACCGTTTTGGTGTAGCACAACCAAATATCCAAAAATTAGAATCAAGCGGACGTATCTTAGTTGAGTTACCTGGTGTAAAAGATAAAGCACGTGTACGTGAATTATTACAAGGTACTGCAAACTTAGAGTTCTGGGAAACTTACGAAAATCAGGAAGTAGCTCAGTATTTCGAAAAAGCAAACGAAAAATTACGTTTAGTATTGAATCCGGATGAAGCACCTGTTGTTGCTGATTCAACTAAAACCGATAGCTTATCGGCTAACGTTGCAAAAGCAGATTCTTTAGTTGGTGATTCTTCCCGTACTGCAGATAGTATTGCAAAAGCTGCTTTGGCTGCTAACACAAATTCTGTAAACGCTCAAGATACAGCTTACAAAAACTTCATTAAGCGTTACCCATTATATTCTCAATTGGCTCCAATTAAACCGAGCTTATATAGTGATGGGAAACAACAGTATTTCACTCCGGGTCCTATTGTTGGTTTAGCTTACAGCAAAGAAGATACTGCAAAAGCTAACGAGTATTTACGTAACGAAAAAGTTCGCTCTGCCTTCCCTTCAAAAATGAAATTCATGTGGAGTTCAAAAGCGAAGGAAAGCAAAAACCAAAGTGGTGAAGTAGTTGGTTCATACTTTGAATTGTATGCAATTAAAATTACAGACCGTAACGGTAAAGCTGCTTTATTCGGAGATATTATTACCGACGCTCGTAAAGATTACGATCAAAAGAGCGGTGCGCATCCATACATCAGCATGAGCATGAACTCTGAAGCTGCTATTAAATGGAAGAACTTAACAAAGGCTAACATGCCTTCAGGTAATAAGCAAGGTCGTTGTATCGCAGTAGTAATGGATAACATGGTGTTCTCTGCACCACGCGTACAATCTGAAATTGCAGGTGGTCAATCTCAAATTACAGGTGATTTCACCAACGAAGAAGCAGACGCTTTAGTAGCGATTTTAAGTGCCGGTAAATTACCTGCTCCTGCTCGTATCGTTGAAGAAAATATTGTTGGTCCGACTTTAGGTTTAGAAGCAATTAATTCCGGATTAATTTCATTCGTAATTGCCTTATTAGTGATTTTAGTTTTCATGGCGATGTATTACAACAAAGCCGGTGTTGTTGCTAACGTGGCATTGATCGCAAACATGTTCTTCATCATGGGTATCTTAACTTCCCTTGGTGCGGTGTTAACCTTACCGGGTATTGCGGGTATCGTATTAACCATTGGTTTAGCAGTGGATGCGAACATCCTAATCTTCGAACGTGTTCGTGAGGAATTAGCATTAGGAAAATCAACGTCACAGTCTATTAAAGAAGGTTTCAAACATGCGATGAGTTCTATCATTGACTCTAACGTTACACTTGCCATTTTAGCGGTTATCTTAATGGTGTTTGGTACAGGACCGGTTCAAGGTTTTGCTACAACATTATTAATTGGTATCGGCGCGTCTTTATTCTCTGCTATCTTAATTACCCGTTTAATTTTCGATTGGATGTTAGAGCGTAAAATGGAAATTCCATTTGATAACAACGCTACGCGTAACGCCTTCAAGAATGTAAGCATCGATTTCGTTGCAAAACGTAAAGTGTACTACGCTATCTCTACTTTAGTAATTGTTGTAGGTATTGTATTCTACTTTAAAAACGGTGGTTTCAATTTAGGTGTTGATTTCAAAGGTGGACGTACTTACCAAGTTCGTTTTGAAAAGGACATGAATACCGAAGACGTGAAAAAATCGTTAGCGACTCCTTTTGAATCAGCTCCGGAAGTAAAAACTTTAGGAAGCGCGAACCAGGTTAAAATCACAACTACTTACCGTGTTTCTGATAATGCAGCAACAGCTGATCAGGAAGTGGAAGAAGCTTTAAATACAGGTTTAAAAACTTTAGGCACTAAGTATGAAATCATGCAGCAGCAAAAAGTTGGACCAACCATTGCAACGGATATCGTATATGGTGCTTATGGTTCCATCTTGTTCTCATGTTTATTAATGTTTATTTATATCGTAATCCGATTCAAAAAATGGCAGTACGGTTTAGGTTCGGTCGTGGCTTTATTCCACGACGTGCTTATCGTATTATCGTTCTACACGATTTTCGACGGTATCCTTCCTTTCTCTTTAGAAATTGGTCAGGACTTCATCGCGGCGATTTTAACGGTTATGGGTTATACTATGACTGAAACGGTGGTTGTGTTTGACCGTATCCGTGAGCGTTTAGCAGAAAGCGGAAAATCGGATGTACAAGGTGAAGAGCGTAACAAGTTAATCAACTTCGCGTTGAACAGTACCTTGAGCCGTACCATCTTAACATCATTAACCGTATTCTTCGTGTTATTGGTAATCTTTATTTGGGGTGGAGAAAGTATCCGCGGATTTATCTTTGCCTTATTAATTGGTCGTGTAATTGGTACTTATTCTTCATTATGTATCTCAACTCCAATTGTAGTTGACTTCGATACAGAGAAGAAGAAGTAATTAGCTTTAGCTATAAATTAAAAGCCTCCGGATTTTCCTGGGGCTTTTTTATTTTGTAAATTTATTTTACAAATGTTAATTGGTTTGCATAAGCGACTATCAAAACAAGGCAGGTTAATGCTTGTTTTGTTTTTTGTTCTTGAATTCAATCTCGTTTTTTCACAAGTTAATAAAGTTGGTAATCCTTCGTTTGAAAATCTGAACTGTATTTCACCTAATTTTTTAAAAAGATGTTTTTTCTGGAACGGGATTGATTCAGCAAAACTTGTATGTGGAGGGTTATGCTATAACACATGTTATGGAAATGTTCCATACAATGGTACAGGTCGGTTTCAAAGTCCAAGAACAGGAAATGGCTTTGCCCGAGTTACATTCTACTATTTATCATCTGGTAGAACTTATCCTAAAAATCGGCTTTTGTCAAATTTAGTAACAGGTAAAACATACTGTATTAAAATGTTCCTGAATCTTCAGAACGACGCACCAATGTCATTAGCGTCATTTGGAATATACTTATCTGACAGCTCTGTTGATACAATAAGCTATTGCAGTATCCCACTGTCATACCTCATCCCACAAATTCAAAATCCTTCAGCTAATTTTATAACAGATACTCTTGGATGGGTAGAAGTAAGTGGGACATTTACGGCTACCGGAAATGAGAAATATCTAGTAATTGGCAATTTTAAGTCGGATGCGGCTACTACAACTAGCATTACAGGTGTTGGTTCAGGTAATTGGAGTGAATATAATGTTGACGATATCTCAGTTATAGATTTTAATCTGCCTGCATTTGCAGGTCCTGATAAAAACATTAATCTTGGAGATAGCGCTTTTATTGGTCGTCCACCTGAGATAGGTTTAGAGTGTACTTGGGCTACTGGTACAACAACTATTGGTACAGGAGGTGGTTTATGGGTAAAACCTACCAGCACCGGCACATTTAGTTATGTAGTTACACAAAACATTTGCGGCAATATTAAAACAGATACTGTAAACGTAAATGTAAGTCCGGGATTAGTCAATGAAAATGAGTTATTCGCCAATAGTATTTCTGTTTATCCTCAACCTGCCAAAGATGTAGTAACAATTAGTTTGAGTAATTACTACGAGTCTAACATTGAGATAAAGGTTTATGATTTAAATGGCAGATTATTAAGACATGAAGATGGCATCGTGAAGAATGGACAAGTTACATTGAATACAACTGAATTAAACGATGCTGTTTACTCCCTACAATTCATCAATCATACAGGACAAATAGCCAACAAGCGTTTGGTAATTACTAAATAAAAAAGCCCTCGCATGAGGGCTTTTTTATTAAAGGGAATTTTGATTAAGATAATTTCTTTAACGCTGCACGCAGATTGGAAATAATTCCATCTACATCTTCCATTTTGCAAGTTCCCACCGATAAGCGATACCAGGCTGAGTCTTCACTTGCACCGAAGGCATAGAAAGGAACCACGGCCACTTTTGCCTCATCCAAAATATATTTAGTCACATCTTTGGTTGTCGCTAAAACTTTTCCGTCTGCTGTTTTTTGTCCGTGCAATGAAAACTTAATGGTTAAGTAAATCGCTGCTTGTGGCGCAATCGCATCCACTTTATGACCTTCTGCTTTTAATTGCTGGAAGCCTTTGTAAAATCCTTCGAGGCGGTCGCTGATTTTTTGTTTTTGCTCCGCTAAGAAAACATCATACTTGCTGAGGTCACTCAAATATTTTGCACTCGCCATTTGTTCCGCTTTAGGAGCCCATGCACCCACGTGCGTTAAAATGGCTTTCATTTTATCAATTAATTTTTTCGGACCCATGCTCCAGCCAACACGAACACCGGTAGCGGCTAATGATTTGGAGATCCCATCAACAAACACCGTGTAATTTTTCATTTCAGGACGTAAACTAACCGGATCGTAGTGCTTCGTGTTGCCGTGAGTTAAAGCCCAATAAATTTGATCGTACATTAAGTATACAGGTTTCGCATCCGGTCCGCGACGAATGTTCTCTGCAAGAATCATATCGCAAATTTCTTCCAAGCCTTCTTTACTAAATACAGTACCGGTAGGATTTTGCGGTGAGCATAAAGCCACTAAAGAAGCTTGTTGAATGAATGGTTTGATATCTGAAGCTTTCGGCATGAAATTATTTTCAGGAGTTGCCTCAATCACTACCGGCTTAGCGCCATTTAAGTAAGTATAGTGGTTGTTATTCCAGGATGGCACTGCGAATATCACAGTATCATTAGCATCCACGATAGCGCGGAAAATACTGTAGATAACGGGGCGCGCCCCTCCGGCAATTAAAATTTCACCGGCTGAATAATTTAAACCTCCGCGCTCTTTTAATAAGTTAGAAACCGCTTCACGCAGTTCGAGCATACCGTCGGCTGCAGGATAATTGGTTTGATCATCAAAATACGCGTCAACGATCGCTTGTTTTAATTCGGTTGGAATAGGGAATACCTTCGGATTAAAATCACCAATGGTAAGATTATAAATCTTCTCGCCGTTTTTAATTTTCTCGTTGACTTCGCCGGCGAGTTTAATAATTTCTGAGCCGATAATATTTTCGGCTAATTTGGATACTTTTAAATCCATTGGTTTTTGTGCGGTACTCATTGTAAAAAAATTTGGGCAAACGTAAAGTAAATCTCAAATAATTAAAAGCCGATGGTGTAAAAACTAATGATTTACTATCAACAGGAAGAACAAATGGTGAAGAAGTGCGTGCGCAGAAAGCGAAGTTGAAAAGGCGACCCTATAAACCATGCATCTAAAATCGCTAAACGAGCACCTAAATTCGTCTTTGAAATTCCTAAATTCAGCTAAAAAGATTTAGTATTTTGTGCATTTTTCCTCCTAATTCGTCGAAAATCAGGGGGCATCTATTGACTAAATCAATTTAAATTACAATATTTACTTATATAATAACTATCTAAATATTCTAAATAATTTAGACTAATAAAACAAAGCCTATGAAAAGATTACAACTTGAAGATCTTTCGAAACAATTAGGGTATTCAAAAACCTTAATCTCAATGGTACTGAACGGCAAAGCCGACCAGTATGGCATTAGTAAAAAAACGCAGGCGATTGTTTTGGATGCCGTTGCTAAACTGGATTACACGCCTAATAAATTTGCGAAAGCACTTCGTACAGGCAAAAGTAATTTCATTGGTTTAATTGTGGCCGACATTTCCAATCCATTTTATTCTACCATCGCTAAAAACATTGAAACCACTTTGTTTGATCGTGGTTATAATTTAATGGTGTGTAGCACCGAAGAAGATGAAGAGCGCGAGAAAAAATTAATTGACATGCTCATTAATCAACAAGGTGTAGACGGTATTATCATTGCTTCTACTTTAAAGAACTCCGATTATTTTAATAGTCCGCGTTTTCAACGCACACCGCTTGTGTTTATCGACCGTATTCTGCCTTTATATAATGGCAATTTTGTGGTAACCGATAACTATGGAGGCTCTAAAGAAATTGTAGAAGCTTTAATTAAAAAAGGCTGCAAGAAAATTTTATGTTTGTCGGTAACGCCTTCTTATATCAGTACCATCGACGATCGTATTAAAGGTTTTGTGGATGCAACCGAAAAGCACAACTTAAATTTAGGTTCTGAATTTATTGCGCCGATTAATTTCAATAAAATTCAGGAAGATACTTTAACAACGTTAAAGAAAATGTTCTACCTGCATCCGGATATTGATGCGGTGTATTCATTGAATAACCATTTAGGTACAGCTACTTTAAAAGCCTTCAAAGACAAATCACTCAGTAAATATTACGATAAAGTGAAATTAGCTTGTTTCGATGATATCGATTTATTTAACCTCGTTGACAAACCTGTATTATCGGTATCACAACCGGTGGATGATATCGGCAGAAATGCTAGTTTATTAATGTTGGATATTATTGATGGTAAAAAGGAAAACAAATCAATGTTGGTATTACCAACTTCATTGATTGTTCGCTAGTTTTTAGCTAATTCTTCGAAAAGTTCTACTTCCGTTAAGGGATTAAAAAGATAGACGGTTCCGGTTGCTATTTCAATGCAGCGGAACCGTTTTCGTATGCGCTCTCCTTTTTCGAAAACTTTATTCCCATTGTACAAAAACACACTTTTATATGGGAGATATTCTAAGAATATTTGCCGCGTATTTTCGTCGTAAAGTTTTAGCGTCCGTAATAAATTGGTATCGGTACAACTGGAAGCGGCCGGATTTTGCAAGTAATTCCGAATGGCATACAATACATCCACCGGAAAAATTTCAGTTACCAAAAATGGCTGCATCAAAATTTTAAATTCATTTTTCCATTCTTGTCCGTGCGGCGCCACTGTATTTTTAAATTTATTAAAGGTACTTAGGTGCGCCACTTCATGTACAAGCGTTACTAAAAAGGAATATTTGTTAAGATTGTGATTAATCGTAATCACATGGTTCATTCCGTTTTGAGGGGAAGAGTAATCGCCCAGTTTGGTGCTGCGTTCTTTTTTGATTTTTAATTTGAAATCGAAATCTACAATCCAACGCGCAATGGTTTCAACAGCGCCTTCCGGAATGTACTTTTTCAGTACTTCACAGTTTTTTTGAAATTGCAATTCGCGCGCCGTCATAAAATAAAGTTACGGAATCCATCACAGAGTGAATTCCTGCAAAAATTAAATTTTCAACAATACAAACTGGATTATAAGTGCATGTATTCCTCAAACGGAATACCCTGATGAAATTCTTTGGAGTAAATGAATTGCTTTAAGTGGGCTGCCCATTCGCGATGAGATTTTTTATCGTGTAAAATAGCTGCATCAAACGGTTTACTGAAATGGATACGCACGGTTTGTCCGCGTTGCTTAAACATTTCGTCCGGCAAGAAAAGCATTTCAATATTGCCTTTAATTCCAAATCGCTTTCGTGCGTTGGCAAAACGGTAAAAGAATTTTGAATTTTCCCCCTCAATAAAAGTCGGAACAATCATACGCTTATGATCGATGGCCTGCGTCACAAAACTTTTTTTCCATTCTAAATCACGGATGAGTCCTTCTTGCTTACGCGAAACTAATCCCGCCGGAAAAATTAAAACGGCATCGTCCGAGCGTAATACTTCATCCATGCTTCGTAATGATTTCGCTGAGTTATTTCCTATTTTATTAACGCCAACAAATACATCGCCAAAATTTTTGAGATTCTTTAATACATCGTTTACTAAAAAACGCACATCCGGACGAATCTCGCCAACGGCTCTAATTAAAGCCATACCATCTAATCCGCCAAGTGGATGATTAGACGCCACAATAATGCGTTTATCAGTTGGAACATGATGCGCATTCACCGATTCAATTTTCGCACCTAATAAATCAAGTCCCTTCGCATTAAACTCCAAACCGTAAAGGTCTTTCAAAATCACCATCGCTTCATTGATCTCATCTTCATGAAGTTTGCGCTTCAACCAATTAATGGTAAAACCCGGTAACCACTTTTCGATGTGTGGCACCTTTTCCTTTAAAATTTTAGAAACGTCTATGAATTTAGGATCCGACATATTACGGGATTGCAAAGTTAACATTACTTGTTAATATCTGTATATCAAAAATCAAAGCTTTTTTCAAATCAGAACGCTTACCTAAAAACCCTGAAAGCCGCGCCAATTCTGTGTTTTAAGCCATTTTCAAATTTTATTTATTAAGCATTTTTTCCTTTCAAAAATATTAACAGAAATCAAGTTTTCAACAAAGTGGTAAAAAATGGGTTAAAGTGGTAAAAGGTGGTAAAAATTTGGGTATTTTTGACCCATATCACAGGAAAACCCTTGTAATGAACAGTTTGATAGGAGAATACGATTGTAAGATGGATGCCAAAGGCCGCATCATGTTTCCGGTTAATCTACGGAAGCAACTGGAAGCTGCCTTTGATCAAGGGTTTGTGATTAACCGAAATCTTCACCAAAAATGTTTGGTTTTATATCCGGTGGCCGAATGGAATAAGCTCAACAAAAAATTGAGCAAACTCAACCGCCTAATAAAAGCCAATGATGTTTTTGTACGAAAGTTTACAGGTGGTGCTACCGCTTGCGATGCCGATACAACCGGACGTATTCTTTTGCCGAAAGCTTTAACTGAGTACGCTGATATTAAAACAGACATCAAAGTTTTAGGTAGTAATAATGTGATTGAAATCTGGGATAAGAAAATGTATGAAGACTTCTTAAACCAGGATGTCAATATTGAAAAATTAGCTGAAGATGTGTTGGGTGGATTAAACTTTAATGATGGAGATGATGAGTAATCATTATCACATCCCCGTTCTTTTACAAGCATGTATTCAAGGCCTTAATATTAAACCTGATGGTGTATACGTTGATATCACATTCGGTGGAGGAGGGCATTCAAAAGAAATTTTGAAACATCTCGGACCTAACGGTAAGCTCATTGCTTTCGATCAGGATAAAGATGCTGCTGCTAATGTTCCTCAAGACGATCGTTTAATTTTTGTTCCGCAAAATTTTCGTTTTCTGAAAAACTATTTACGCATTAATGGTTTTAACAGCGTGGATGGTATTTTGGGAGATTTAGGCGTTTCTTCTCATCAGTTCGATGTTGCCGAAAGAGGTTTTTCCATTCGCTTTGATTCCAAATTGGATATGCGAATGAATCAACAGAGTGATTTGTCGGCTCGTGAAGTCATTAATAATTATGATGAAAAGCAACTGCTCTTCATTTTTAAAAATTATGGTGAAATCGATAACGCGTTTCGCTTGGTAAAACTCATTATCGAAAAACGAAATGAAGAAACGATTGAAACCACCGATGATTTAAAAAAAGCGATTAAATCCTGCACACCGAAATTTGAAGAGAGCCGTTACCTCGCGAAAGTGTTTCAGGCAATCAGAATGGAAGTGAACCAGGAGATGGAAGCACTCAAAGAATGTTTATCACAATGTGTGGAAGTGCTGAAACCGGGTGGGAGATTAGTGATTATGTCTTATCACAGTTTGGAAGATCGTTTGGTTAAGAACATCATGAAGACAGGAAATATTGAAGGCATTGAAGAAAAGGATATTGTTTTTGGAACAAGTAAAAAAGTATTTAAGCTTTTAGGTTCCAAACCAATTATTCCGAGCGAAGATGAAATTAAAAATAACAGCAGAGCCCGTAGCGCAAAACTTCGGGTCGCTGAAAAAATATAGAGTACTAATTAAATAACTAAAAACCTAAGTGTCCAACAAATTCAGAGAAGTTCCTGTAAAGGAAATTATAGAGAAAGAAGTTGAAAACGTTGATTCAAAAAAATCAACAACGGACACCCCTCCCCCTATCCGCCGCGGCGGACGCAAAAAAGGAGTATTAGCCAAAGGTCTTTCGGCTGTATTCAGCGGTACGTTTTTAACCAATGAAAGCACACTTAAGCATGTGCCTTTCATCTTGTTCCTCGCTTTAATCGCAATTCTGTACATCGCTAACGGTTATTATGCCGATGACAAATTGCGTGAGGTAAATAAAATCACCAATGAATTAAAAGAGTTAAGGTCGGAATACATTTCTACAAAATCAGATTTAATGTTTGTGAGTAAGCAAAGTGAAGTGGCAAAAGCTGCGGAACCATTGGGAATAAAAGAACCCATTGTACCGCCAATGAAAATTAAAGTGGATTCAACAGTTGCAATTAAATAAGTGGAGAATAAAAAAGACATATTAAGTCGCGCTTACATTGTGTACATACTCATGTGTGTGTTTGCTGTTACTATTCTTTACAGAATTTGTGTTATCCAATTTAAGGAAGGTGAACATTGGAAAGCGCGTGCCGAATCCTTAACTACAAAATTAGTTGAGATTGAAGCGGTACGCGGAAATATTTTTGATGCCAATGGAAATCTCTTAGCGACTTCTTTACCTTATTACGAAGTGGCAGTTGATATCAATGCACCGGGAATCGATGATAAATTGTTTAACAGCAAAAAGGATTCTTTGGCACAATGCTTAAGCGATTTATTTAAAGATAAAAGCAAACGTGAGTACTTGCGTATCTTAAAAAGTGCCCGTTCTTCAGGTGATAATTATGTTGTATTAAAGCGTAATGTGCCATACAAAGATTTACAAGCGCTCAAAAAGTTCCCGATTCTTCGTCGTGGTCGCCGCGGTGGTTTAGTTACG
Organism: Bacteroidia bacterium; assembly: GCA_016787445.1. GTDB lineage: Bacteria > Bacteroidota > Bacteroidia > B-17B0 > Aurantibacillaceae > JAHEYG01. The sequence goes on along the minus strand of JAEUTQ010000021.1, from coordinate 22,938 downwards.
TTGCAAACGAATAAACGTGAACGCCCTTTTAAAATGTTAGCGGCACGTACCATCGGATTATCCCGTCAGGGTGTTAAACCGGTAGGACTCGAAGGCGCATTTGATACTATTTTATTAGGTACACCCGGAAAACGTTTAATGCAAAAAATTGCAGGTGATGTATGGCGTCCTATTAATGATGAGTTTGAAGTAGAGCCAAAAGACGGAAGTGATTTGTACACAACCATCGATGTAAATATTCAGGATGTGGCATCCCATGCATTACTAAAAACCTTAGTTAAAAATAATGCGTCATATGGATGTGTGGTGTTGATGGAAGTGAAAACCGGAGAAATTAAAGCCATTGCCAATTTAACACGCAATCAAAAGGATTCAACTTCTTACTCTGAAAATTTAAATTATGCTATTGGTTACGCTACGGAGCCGGGTTCAACATTTAAGTTGGCTTCTATGTTGGCGGTAATCGACGAATACAATATTTCATTGGAGGAAAAAGTATTTGTAGGTGATGGTAAAGCGATGTTCTCTAATTTGGAGATGAAAGATTCTCACGCGCCTGAAACGCCAACATTAACTGTACAGCGCATTTTTGAAACTTCATCGAATGTGGGTGTGGCTAAATTGGTAACAAAATATTTTTCGAAGGAACCACAGAAATTCATTGATAAATTAAATTCATTTCATCTGGACAGAAAATTGGGAATCACCATTCCGGGTGAAGCAACGCCACGTATCAAGCAAACGAAGAATAAAGATTGGTACGGAACTTCATTGCCTTGGATTAGTCATGGTTATGAAAGTTTAGTAACACCAATTCAAACTTTAACGCTATATAACGCCATTGCCAATGGTGGAAAAATGATTAAGCCACGCTTTGTAAAGGAAATCCAACGCAACGGAAAAACTGTAAAGAAATTTGAAGCAGAAGTGATTGCCGAACAAATTGTAAAAAGGGAAACTGTAGCGAAGGCAAAAAAATTAATGGAAGGTGTAGTAAAGAATGGTTCAGGAAAAGGATTAAATGTGAGCGCGTTCCCGGTTGCCGGAAAAACAGGCACTGCAAAAATTTCTAAGAACGGTATTTACGAAAAAACATATCAGGCCTCTTTCGTAGGGTATTTCCCTGCTGATAATCCACTCTACACTTGCATTGTTATCATTAACTCGCCAAGTAATGGAATTTATTATGGCGGATTAGTTGCGGGTCCGGTATTTAAAGAGATTGCCGAAAAAGTGTATTCAGGAAGTCTTGATTTCATTCAGCCAATTAATACAAAACAAAATCTTTTAACTAAAGCACCAGAAGTAATTAAATCAAAGGGCGCTGAGCTTGACAAAGTTTGTAAAGCTTTCAATCTACCTGAGAAAAATGGTATTGAAGGAGATAAGTACGTAGTAAGAAGTTCCGGTGATTCAACTAAAGTTGTTTTGGTTGAAACAAATATTGAGAGCTCATTGAAAAAGGGATTGATGCCAAATCTACAAGGATTATCAGCAAAGGATGCTTTGTTTTTATTGGAGAATAACGGATTGAATGTAAAATTATTTGGAGTTGGTACGGTAAAAAAACAATCTCTGGAAGCCGGAAAGAAATTTAATAAAGGCGATAAAATCAGTTTAATACTCAGCTAAGTGAAATTATTAAGCGACATATTATATAAAACCCGTTTGGAGGAAGTGATTGGTTCAACACACATGGCTATTTCTTCTGTTACGTTTGATTCACGCAAAGTAAAGAAGGATACATTGTTTGTGGCAACTCGCGGAACTGCAACCGACGGACATGCATACATTGATAAAGCCATTGAAGCGGGTGCTGTTGCTATCGTATGTGAGGATCTTCCGGAAACAAGAAAAGAAAATGTAACATATATTAAAGTTACGGATTCAACGCATGCTCTCGGTTTTATAGCTTGCAATTATTTCGACAATCCTTCTGCTAAATTAAAACTGGTTGGTGTTACCGGAACTAATGGTAAGACAACTACAGTTACTTTATTGTTTAATTTATTCAGAACACTTGGATACAATGTAGGATTGCTTTCTACTGTTCAAAACAAAATCAATAACACTGTCATTCCTTCAACCCATACAACACCGGATGCCTTATCCTTAAATGAATTATTATCGGTAATGGTGGAGCAAGGATGTGAATACGCTTTTATGGAAGTGAGTTCTCATGCAGTTGTACAAAATAGAATTGCAGGCATTCAGTTTACCGGTGCCATATTCACAAACATCACGCACGATCATTTGGATTATCACAAAACTTTTGACGAGTACATTAAGGCTAAGAAAAGATTTTTTGATAATCTTCCTGAAGAAGCTTTTGCCATCACTAATAAAGATGATAAAAACGGGATGGTGATGTTGCAAAACACCAAAGCACATAAATACTCCTACAGCATTAAAAATGTAGCCGATTATAAATGTAAGATTATCGAAAATCATTTGAACGGATTGTTATTGAACATTAATAATCATGAAGTTTGGGTGAAGTTGATTGGCACTTTTAATGCGTATAATGTTTTAGCTGTTTTCGCAGCAGCACATTTATTAAAGCAGGATGTCATTAATATTCTTACCACATTAAGCAATTTAAATTCGGTAGAAGGACGTTTCCAATATGTGAAATCGGAAACCGGAATTATTGGTATTGTGGATTATGCGCACACACCGGATGCATTGAAAAATGTATTAGAAACTATTAAAGATATCCGCACAGGTGATGAAAATGTAATTACGTTGGTGGGATGTGGTGGTGACCGTGATGCGGCAAAACGTCCGGTGATGGCAAATATCGCTTGTCAGTATAGCAATAAAGTGATTTTAACTTCTGATAATCCGCGTAGCGAAGATCCGGAGGAAATTTTAAATCAAATGCAAGCGGGCGTTGATGCAACTGATTTTAAAAAGACATTACGCATTAGTGATAGAAGAGAAGCGATTAAAACAGCTTGCACCTTAGCACAAAAAGGCGATATCATTTTAATTGCCGGAAAAGGTCACGAGAAATATCAGGAGATAAAAGGGGTGAAACATCCTTTTGATGATTTAGAAATTTTAAAAGAAACGATTAAAGCAATGGGAATTTAATATGCTGTATTACTTATTTCAATATTTAGATAAACTTGATTTTCCGGGAGCGGGTGTGTTTCAATATATCTCTTTCCGTGCAGCATTGGCTTTAATCACTTCGCTATTGATTTCATTAGTGTTTGGTAAGCGCATCATCGAATTTATCCGCCGCAAACAAATCGGAGAAACAATACGTGAGTTAGGATTAGAAGGACAAGTTCAAAAAACCGGTACACCAACAATGGGTGGTTTAATTATCATTCTGGCCATTATCGTCCCTACTTTATTATTCACAAAAGTTCTTAATGTGTATATCATCCTAATGCTTATATCTACAGTGTGGCTTGGCGGCATTGGTTTCTTAGATGATTATATCAAAGTATTTAGGAAGAATAAAGAAGGCTTACAAGGAAAGTTTAAAGTTATCGGACAAATCGGAATTGGATTGATAGTAGGAAGTGTATTGTATTTCCATCCGGATGTGGTGATAAAGGAACGCATTGAAAGTACCGGTGCTGATATTGGAAAAATTTCGGGACAAACAGAAATTAAATTGCATGAACCTAAGTATGCCAGTACACCAACTAAAACTTTAAAAACAACTATTCCGTTTTTAAAAAATAACGAGTTGGATTATGGCAAATTTATTTCATGGTTATGTGATGATTGTACTAAGTACGGATGGATCATTTTTATCCCAATGGTTATTTTAATTGTTACCGCTGTTTCTAACGGTGCGAATATAACCGACGGTATAGATGGATTGGCTGCAGGAACGAGTGCCATTATTGGAGTTACACTTGGAATTTTAGCATACGTTTCCGGTAATATGGTGTTTGCAGATTATTTGAACATCATGTATTTGCCAAACACCGCGGAGTTGGTGGTATTCATCGCTGCTTTCGTTGGTGCATGTGTAGGTTTCTTATGGTATAATGCTTATCCGGCGCAAGTATTCATGGGCGACACAGGCTCTTTAGCAATAGGTGGAATCATTGCTGTTTTTGCTATCGCTATTCGTAAAGAGCTTTTGATTCCGATTTTATGCGGTGTGTTTTTGGTGGAAAATCTTTCGGTCATCATGCAAGTGTTTTACTTCAAGTATCAAAAGAAAAAACGCGGATTGGAATACGCACAAACACATCGCTTGTTTAAAATGGCTCCATTGCATCACCATTATCAAAAAGTTGGTTTTCACGAATCGAAAATTGTAATGCGCTTTTTCATTATTGGATTGGCATTGGCGGTATTAACTATTGTAACACTTAAGTTAAGATAAATTGAAACAAAGAATTGTCATATTAGGTAGCGGCGAAAGCGGAGTAGGGAGTGCTATTCTGGCTAAACAGAAAGGCTATGATGTATTTGTATCTGATAAAGGTCTTATTAAGGATAAATACAAAAAGCCATTGCAGGAAAACGGAATTGCTTTTGAAGAAGGAATGCATACTGAAGATTTAGTCTTAAATGCAACGGAAGTAATTAAAAGTCCCGGCATTCCTGAGAAGGCCGATTTAGTAAAAAAGTTACGTGAGAAAAATATTCCGGTTGTTTCTGAAATAGAATTTGCGGGCCGTTATACCAATGCCAAGAAAATTTGCATCACAGGTAGTAATGGAAAAACCACAACCACCATGCTTACTTACCACATTCTTAAAAAAGCAGGATATAATGTTGGTTTAGGTGGTAATGTGGGAAAAAGTTTCGCCTATCAGGTGGCGACTGAAAACTTCGACTACTACGTATTGGAGTTAAGTAGTTTCCAATTAGACGATATGTACAAATTTAAGGCCGATGTGGCGGTGTTGTTGAATATCACGCCTGACCATCTCGACCGTTATGATTACAAATTCGAGAATTATGTAAAATCAAAATTCCGGATTACACAAAACCAAACAGAAACCGATGCTTTTGTTTATTGTGATGATGATGCAGTGATGAGTGAGTTTATGAAGCATCACCAAATCAAAGCAGAAAAAGTGCCATTCAGCATCAAGCATAAAATTGAAGGCGATGGCGCTTACTTAAATGAGAACCAAATAACCCTTAATTATAAAAACCAAAACCAAAATCCCTTAATTATGACAATCGAACAATTAGCTCTGCAAGGTAAACACAATGTTTACAATTCAATGGCCGCTTCATTAGCAGCTCGTATCGTAGATGTACGCAAAGAAACCATCCGCGAAAGCTTACAGGATTTCCAAAATGTTGAACATCGTTTGGAATTCGTAGCTTCTATCAATGGTGTTGAATTCATCAACGATTCTAAAGCTACTAACGTTAACTCGGCTTGGTACGCACTTGAAAGCATGCAAAAACCAACTGTTTGGATTTGCGGTGGACAAGACAAAGGAAATGATTACAACGAATTATTAGACCTTGTAAAGCACAAAGTAAAAGCCATCGTTTGCTTAGGAGTTGACAACAAAAAAATCCTTAAAGCATTTGAAGGTGTAGTGGATACCATCGTTGAAACTAAAACCGCAGCAGAAGCTGTAGCTGCATCTTACCGATTGGCAAAGAAAGGTGAAGCTGTATTGTTATCACCGGCTTGCGCAAGTTTTGACTTATTTCAAAACTACGAAGACCGCGGTATGCAATTTAAAGCTGCTGTAAGAAGTTTGTAAAAAATTAACCGATCAATTAAATCGTCTTCCTCAAAAAGGGAGACAGGAGGTAATGCGTGAAACTTTTTAATTACTTAAAAGGAGATAAGGTGATATGGGCTATCATGCTCTTACTATCACTCATTTCCATCTTGGTTGTTTATAGTGCCATTGTTACATTGGCACATAAATTCAAGCAAGGTAATACCGAGTATTATTTATTTAAACACATGGTGATTATCACCTTGGGATTTGGTTTAACGTATGTGTTTCATAAAATAAAATACACGGTATTCTCAAAAGTTGCGCAAATCGGTTTTATACTTTCCATCCCCTTATTATTATATACATTATTGCGTGGTGTAAGCGCGGGCGAGGCAAGCCGTTGGTTAGAAATTCCCGGAATCGGACTTACCTTCCAAACTTCCGATATCGCTAAATTAATGTTGTTAATGTATGTAGCGCGTGTATTAACCACAAAGCAAGAAGAGCTTGGTGATTTCAAATCGTTGTTCAAGTATTTATTAATACCAATCGGATTAGTTTGCGCATTAATATTACCCGCCAACTTTTCTACAGCAGCATTACTTTTCGTAAACTGTTTGTTTTTAATGTTTGTGGGTCGTGTAAAAATTCGTTTTTTACTTTACATCCTCGGATTTTGCATCGCCTTTGCTTTATTATTGGGCGTTGTGATTTATCAATTTCCAAACGCAATTCCACGCGGAGCTACATGGAAAGCGCGAATCGAAAATTTTTCTAAAGGGGATTCAAAAAGTAATTATCAATCAGAGCAGGCTAAAATTGCCATTGCAACCGGTGGAGTTATTGGAAAAGGTCCGGGTAACAGTACGCAACGCGCATTTTTGCCGCAAGCCTCATCGGATTTTATTTATGCAATTATTATAGAAGAGTATGGTTTATTAATTGGTTTTGTAATGCTCTTTCTCTATATGATATTTTTATTTCGCGGTATTCGCATTATGCGTGACACCGAAAAAACATTCGGAGGCTATTTAGCTTCTGGTCTCGCATTCAGTTTAGTGTTTCAAGCTTTAATCAATATGGCGGTGGCTGTTAATTTATTTCCGGTTACAGGTCAGCCATTACCATTAGTGAGTATGGGTGGTACTTCCATTTGGTTTACTTGTATTGCTATAGGAATTATTTTAAGTGTTAGCAGAAGTAGTGACGATAAAACAACAGAGAACCTTGAAGAAGCTTAAAGTTATATTGAGTGGTGGCGGAACGGGCGGACATATCTTCCCTGCAGTATCTATCGCTAATGAAATAAAAAAATTAGTTCCTGAAGCTGAGATTTTGTTTGTTGGCGCTCTTGGGAAAATGGAAATGGAAAAGGTTCCTGCTGCCGGCTATAAAATTATCGGATTACCAATTGCAGGTATTCAACGCAAATTAACATTAGCCAATCTGAAATTTCCGTTTCTGTTAATTCAAAGTGTTTTAAAAGCGCGTTCGATTGTAAAAGAATTTAAACCGGATGTTGTGGTAGGGACAGGAGGCTATGCAAGCGGACCGTTACTGCGCGCAGCAACTTCAATGGATGTGCCGGCTTTAATACAAGAACAAAATTCATACGCAGGTGTAACGAATAAATGGTTGGCAAAAAAGGCGGCAAAGATTTGCGTGGCTTATGAAGGCATGGAGAAATTTTTCCCAAAGGAAAAAATTATGCTTACCGGTAATCCGGTTCGCCAAGACATTAAGGATGTTTCACATTTAAGAGAAGAAGGACAAAAGTTTTTCGGATTAAACCCGAACCAAAAAACCTTATTGGTAATTGGTGGAAGTTTGGGAGCAAAGGGAATCAACGAAGGAATAGGTGAGGGTTTGCAAATATTGGCTGACAATAATATTCAATTGATCTGGCAGACAGGAAAAGTGTATTTCGAAAAGGCTAAGCAACAAGCAAGTCCTTATGAAACAAAGAACATTAAAGCGGTTGATTTTATTTCGCGAATGGATTTAGCCTACGCGATTGCCGATGCGGTTGTTTCACGCGCAGGTGCCGGTGCGGTTTCAGAATTGTGTATCGTGAAAAAGGCTTCTATTTTGGTTCCGCTTCCAACAGCGGCGGAAGATCATCAAACGCAAAATGCAATGGCCTTAGTGAATAAGAAAGCGGCAATTTTAGTCAAGGACACAGAGTGTAAAGAAAAGCTAGTGAAAGAAGCGGTGACCTTAATCAATAACGAATCATTAAAAAGAGAATTAGAAAATAACATGGCACCATTAGCTTATCATAATTCGGCTAATGTAATTGCGAAGGAAGTTTTAAAGCTGGCAAAGTACAACTTATAAGATCTACGACTCTGAACTATTAACCAATGAAGATACTCGATTATAAATTATATTATTTCTTAGGTGTTGGCGGAATAGGCATGAGTGCATTGGCCCGTTTCTTTAATCATTATGGTAAGAACGTCCAGGGGTATGATAAAACTCAAACTGTACTTACCAAGGAATTAGAAGGGGAGAATATAAAGTGCCACTATAATGAAGATGTTGAGTTACTTAAATCCATTCTTTCCGGATTTAGACCCGAGGAGGTTTTAATTGTGTATACGCCGGCCGTTCCAAAAAATCATGCCGAGTATGTTTATTTAGAAAGTAACGGATTTAACATTAAAAAGCGTTCGCAGGTTTTAGGTGAGATAACACAATCGTTCAAAACCATAGCGATTGCCGGAACGCATGGCAAAACAACCACAACCACTTTAGTTACGCATCTCTTAAAAACGGCGGGTATTAATTGCTACTCATTTATGGGTGGAATTTCAAAAAATTACGGAACCAATTTGCTTTTAGGAAACCCGAATGATTCCAACGCTTATGTTGTGGTGGAGGCCGATGAATACGACCGTTCTTTCTTGACACTTAGTCCGCACATTGCCGTTATTACCAGTGTAGACGCGGATCATCTGGATATTTACGGCGATAAAAACAGTGTGCTGGAAGGCTATTTTCTCTTCTCAAAACTGGTTAAATCCGACGGGTGTTTGATTGTTAAAAAGAATGTTGATAACGAATTGAAGCTCACCAATAAGAGGCTTATCTACTCGCTAAATTTAAATACGGAATATTGTGCTGAATCGGTGCAGGTTAAAGACGGCGCCTTTCATTACGATATTGTAAGTCCGGTTGAGAAAATTACTGATGTGGTAATTGGCTTACCCGGTTTACACAATGTAGAGAATTCCATAGCTGCAGTTACCATAGCGCAACAGTTAGGGATAAAAGGCGAAACTATAAAACAAGCATTACGTTCTTTTCAAGGTGTTAAACGCAGGTTCGATTACAGAGTGAAATCAGAAAATGTAATTTACATTGATGATTATGCGCATCATCCGGAAGAGTTGAAAGCATCCATTGGAGCAGCAAAACAACTTTATCCTGATAAAAAAATCACCGGCATATTTCAACCACACTTATTTACACGCACCCGTGATTTTGCGGATGATTTTGCAAAAAGTTTGGATATGTTGGATGAGTGCATACTTCTTGAAATTTATCCGGCACGCGAATTACCGATTGAGGGTGTCAACTCACAAATGTTGTTAGACAAAATGAAATCGTCGAATAAGTACTTGGTACAAAAAGAAAACGTTCTGGAGTTTTTGAAAAATAAAAATACAGAAGTGTTGATGACGATGGGAGCAGGCGATATCGATAAACTGGTTACACCAATTGAAGAGTTGCTAAAGCAACGTATAAAGTGAAAGTAAACTATAAAAAAATATTAATTACAGTTCTTTGGATTATTGCATTATCGGGCTTAATGGCTTCGCTGGCTTTTGTTAGCAAAAAGGAAACCAAAATTGTTGCAAAACAATTGGAGATTAATGTTAACCAAACCGGTGAAAATGATTTTGTGGATGAAGATGATATTAAGCGCTATTTTGAAGAGCGCAACGATGTTATTCTGAATACTGAATTAAAAAACATCGATATCAATTCACTCGAAAAAGCATTAAATGCACATCCCGCCATCGAAAACGCTGACTTAAGTGTTTCGGTGAATGGTGATGTAAAAATTGATGTGCTTCAACGCACTCCACTTGTCAGAGTGATTACCATGAGTGGAGAAAGTTACTACATCGATTCACAAAGTAAACTAATGCCATTGAGCGACAAATTCACAGCAAGAGTACTGGTTGTAAACGGACATATTTACGAGCCTTTTGTTCGCCGCAACATGTATTCAGTGAAAGAAATCGCTAAAAACGAAATTTTCAGCGAAGTAAGTATGTTGGATGATATTTATGAAATGGCAACTTACATCACTAACGACTCAATTCTTAATCCCTTGATTCAGCAATTGAGTATAAATGAGGAGCGTGAATTTGAAATGTATCCTTCAGTAGGCGGACACAAAATAATTTTTGGAGAAGCGAAAGATATTGCTGAAAAATTTGAGAAGCTGAAATTGTTTTACAATGAAGGCTTAAACAAAACCGATAATTGGAATAAATACGCTATAGTAAATTTAAAATATAAAAACCAGGTGGTTTGCACCAAAAAGTAAAATTTATGGAAAACGCAGTTAACTCAAGCAATCAAAACCAAGGATCTGATTTAGTGGTTGGATTGGATATTGGTACAACTAAAATCGCTGCAATTGTAGGCCGTAAAAATGAATTCGGCAAAGTTGAAATTCTTGGCATTGGTAAAGCTGAGTCTCTTGGCGTTACTCGTGGTGTAGTTGTAAATATCGAGCAAACTGTTGCTTCTATTAAGGCCGCGGTTGCTATTGCTGCCGATAAAGCAAACGTAGATATCGGAGAAGTAATCGTAGGTATTGCCGGACAACACATTAAGAGTGTTCAACACCGTGGTATGATTACGCGTCAGTCTTTAGATGATGAAGTTAATCAAAAGGATGTAGATACTTTGATTGATAACATGCACCGTTTAGTGATGAGTCCGGGTGAAGAAATTATCCATGTGATTCCTCAAGAGTATATCATCGATAGCGAAATCGGAATTAAAAATCCAATCGGACATGCAGGTATTCGCCTGGAAGGAAATTTCCATATAATTACAGGACAAGTTTCTGCGGTAAAAAATATTTTTAAATGTGTGAACAGAGCCGGATTAGAAACAGTGGATTTACACTTAGAGCCATTGGCAAGTGCTGATGCGGTTTTAAGTGATGAAGAAAAAGAAGCCGGTGTTGTTTTAGTTGACATTGGTGGTGGAACGACCGATGTGGCTATTTTCTATGATGGAATTATTCGTCACACTGCTGTGATTCCTTTCGGAGGTAATATTATTACAGATGATATTAAAGAAGGATGCAGTATTATTAAAACACAAGCGGAGCAATTAAAAATCAGATTTGGTTCTGCATTAGCGCAGGAAAATCAGGAAAATGAAATTATTTCTATTCCTGGTTTACGTGGTCGTCCGCATAAAGAAATCTCTGTAAAATTCTTAGCGCAGATTATTCAGGCACGTATGGAAGAAATTTTAGAATTCGTTTTATTTGAAATTAAAAACTCAGGTTACGAGCGCAAATTATCGGCAGGAATTGTAGTAACCGGTGGTGGTTCTATGTTAAAGCACTTACCTCAATTAGTAATGTTAACGACAGGAATGGATTGCCGCATTGGAACACCAAACGAACATTTAGCAGCTGCTGATGATGAATTGAAAAATCCATTATATGCAACCGGTGTTGGTTTAGTAATGAAGGGTATTGAGAAATACGAGCGCGAAGCGAAGCGAGGAAACAATACCATGAAAGTGGCTGAAGTAACACAAGAAGAAAAAAAGAAGGAAGAAAAGAAAGTGGTCGATCATTCCAAGAAAAAAGCAGGAACATTCTTTGATACTTTAATTACCAGAGCCAAAGATTGGATGAGCGACGATATTGAATAATGATGAATGTTAAGTGTTGAGTTTTTAATAGATGAAACACTAAATATTAAAAACTAATAACTAAAAAATAATAACTAATAAATATACCAACATGATGCAATTTGAATTACCAAAAGACGAACACTCAATTATCAAAGTAATTGGTGTAGGTGGAGGCGGAAGTAACGCCGTTAACCATATGTACCGCTTAGGTATTAAAGGAGTAGATTTTATCATTTGTAATACGGATCACCAGGCTTTGGAAAAAAGTCCGGTTCCTCATAAAATTCAGTTAGGTTCACACTTAACAAAAGGATTGGGCGCAGGTTCAATTCCTGAAGTAGGTCGTGAAGCGGCTATTGAATCAGTAGAAGAGATTCGCAAATATTTAGAAGATAACACGCAAATGGTGTTCATCACTGCCGGTTTAGGTGGTGGTACAGGTACCGGTGCGGCGCCTGTGATTGCTTCAGTTGCGAGAGAATTAGGTATTTTAACTGTTGGTATAGTTACTATTCCTTTCGCCTTTGAAGGTAAGAAACGTCGTGCTCAAGCCGAGCAAGGTTTGGAAGAAATGAAAAAGTATGTAGATACTTTATTAGTTATTGGTAATGATAAATTGCGTGAAATATATGGCAACTTAAAAATGAGTGAAGCTTTTGCTCATGCCGATGATGTATTAACCGGTGCTGCAAAAAGTATCGCTGAAATCATCAGCTTACACATGCACATCAACGTTGACTTCAATGATGTGAAGACAGTAATGAAAGACAGTGGTGTGGCTATCATGGGTTCTGCGATAGCGAGCGGAGAACGCCGTGCATTGCGTGCCGTAGAAGAATCATTAAATTCACCATTATTAAATGATAATGATATCCGCGGTGCACGCCATGTGTTATTAAATATCATGAGTGGTTCTGATGATATCGATATGGATGAATTTGGTGAAATCACTGACTTCATTCAGGAAGCTGCAGGTGGTACAGCAGAATTAATTACAGGTTACGGTACTGATCCTTCATTAGGTGATAGCGTATCGGTAACAATTATCGCAACCGGATTTAATACAAAATCATTTGGTTATGAGCCGCCGATTTTAAATAAAGACCGTAAGGTGGTAAGTTTAGATCAGCCGGAAGTGAAGCCAGTTGCTGAAGTAAAGCAAACCAGTATTGTAGATGAAGTTCAAAAAGCTGAACCGTTTGTGTATACTAAAACAGAAGAGAAAGTAGAAGAGCCGGTTGTTGTGAATGTAGTGCCAACTGTAATAGAAACAAAGCAGGAGGAAATTACCTATACCGTTAATACAACCGAAACTACTATTGAAAGCAAAACAGAAGAAACAGTTTCTGAAAGTACAACTACCACTGAATTTACTTTCCATACAGTAAATAGCGAAACAACGGATACAACTTCTGAAGAAAGTCATACTGAAACAGTTTCTCGTGAAGAGCAAATTCGTTTAGCGCAAGAGCGTATACGCAAGCTGAAAGAAATTACCTTAAAGATGAAAAGCCCGGATGGTTTAGCGCAATTGGAAAAAGAAACTGCGTTCTCTCGTAAGAACATCCAATTGGAGAACAAAACACCGTCATCTGAATCACAAGTATCTCGTTTCACTTTATCGGAAGGTGACGACAAAAAAATCGAGATTCGTCCGAATAACTCTTTTCTGCATGATAATGTGGATTAATTAAACAAGTCCTAAGATAAAAAGCCGCTTCCTGTAAGAAGCGGCTTTTTTTGTAATTTAATTTTTTATTACTTTTTTAACGAGAACACTATTTTTATTTTCTCCTCGCAGATAATAAACTCCTTGCCGAAGTTCAGTTAAATTAACAATGTTTTCTCCGTTTTTTAGCTTTACGTTCAATACCTTTTCTCCTAAAGTGTTATAAAAGTAGTAATCAGTGAATTCAGTATATGGGTTATTTAATAGTATTGTTAAATAGTCGATTGCGGGATTAGGAAAAAGTTGTAAGAAACTATTTTCAGAAAGTTCAGAAACAGAAATTGGACCGGGTTGAATATAGGTGAAAGGAACGCATGTGGAATCACTGCCGCAGTTATTAGTAACTTTTAAGCAAACCGTATAAGTGCCGTTGACAGAAAAGGTATTTGTTGATCCATTAATATTTATTGTGTCAATTGCACCGGTGCTAAACCACCAGTACCATTTATTCGCCCATAACGATTTATCAGTTACAAAGCCAGATGAGTTAACCGAAAAACTTGCCATAGGAGGTTGACAAACGCATGGATTTTGCAATGTAAAAGTATTTGTGCTTTCAACGAATACTGTATTTGTTATTACGCCGGCAACAAAGGGGGATAAAGTACTGGTTAATGCAGATGTTGTAAAAGGCGTGTTACTCATATTAACGAGCGCAATAGTATCTGAATTACAAGTATTGCCTAAGCTATCTGTTTTAACTAGGTAATAGTCGTTGTTGCCTGATGAAAAACTTTTAGTTAAACCTGAAATAATAATATTTTTAGATGATGTTTGATAGAAGTTCATGGCATATTCAAAATTAGCCCCTCCTATATGTTTTGCCCAAATGACATTAGCTAAAGAATCAATTTCAGAAAGAATAAAGTCCGAAACGGTTGTGCCTCCGGTTCCCAAGACCAAAAACCCCTTTTTAAAACGTTTAGAAGGGAGAACATCACGAATAACATAATTGCTCATTGACAAGGGAGACGCTCCAATTAGCTCACCATTTAATCCCGATTTATCCAACTTTACAAAGCCAAAAAAAGGGGATGCTAATAAGACATCTTCATTCTCCATTAAGTGTAAATTGCCAAATATTTGAAGATTGGGTGTGTTGATTTTTCTTTGCCAAATAAGATTACCACTTTTAGATAGCTTTAAAAAAGTAATAAATTCTTGGGTTCCAGGTGGTGGATTGTGTCTGAATGTTGCTATTAAACCCGAATCAGAAGGTAGTTCAATAATGTCATTAATATGTAAATCATTTATGGAATTAGAATTTTTAATTAAGTAAGTCCAAATAATTGTTCCGTTAGAATCGGTTTTCATAATTATAGATTCAGAACTAATCACTCTTCCTCCGGCAATAATATATCCCTTGTCAAAGGTTTGTTTAATGCTTGTGAAGCTATTTACAAGTGAGTAATATTTCCCCCATAATACGTTCCCATTTGGATTAAGGGCCATAATGAGCCCCATACCCTGTCCCTGACCACATAATGCGTAGCCGGAATTTTTTAAATGCACTACAGGATTTCTCATACCCGGTGCAATCATTGGGTATGCCTTAGACCAGTTTAAATTGCCTGTTGAGTCAAATTTTGTAAGTCGTATTCCGTTATCATCACCACAAACAATCATTCCTTTGTCGTTAGTTAGTTTCATGGATCGAATGATATCATTATTCGCTGAACCAAAGTTTTTTTCAAATGACTGGCTAAATGCCTCAGGCAAAAGATATGTGAATAGTAAGATTATAATAAGAAAGCGTTTCATGATTTTAAATAATATCGACCTTAGGTCTTTAGTTAAAATTAGTACAATTTATTTTGCAAAACAATAAGGTATATTCCAATCTGTGCTTTTACTTTATAACTGGTAGGTTTTTTAATGTGGAATTATTAACCATTATCTTAGTTTGAATCGTTTTCATCGAAATTTCTTATCATTAAGTATTCGGAATCATCCAAATATCCCAGAAGATTTCTTGTTTTATCAAGATTATACTTCGTTTTCCAAAATTCCTTTAACTTAGCTTAAAATTTACAATCATGTCATTTGAAGATAAAATAAACGGCGATATAAAAACCGCCATGCTGGCTAAGGATAGCAAAAAACTGGAAGTTTTAAGAGCTATTAAAAATGTGGTTATTATATTAAAAACATCACCTGAAGGAATTTCTGATGATGCTATAATGAAATCTATACAGAAAGAAGTTAAGAAGCGTAAAGAGTCGGCAGATATTTTTAAGCAACAAAACCGTGCTGATTTGGCTGAGGTGGAATTATATCAGGCATCCGTTATGGAAGAGTACTTGCCTAAGCAAATGGGTGAAGATGAGATTAAAGCTGAGTTGGTAAAAATAATTGCACAGGTTGGCGCTTCTTCTGCTGCCGATATGGGTAAGGTAATGGGTGCGGCATCAAAAGCTTTTGCCGGCAAAGCGGATAATAAAATTGTTTCTCAATTAGTAAAGGATCTTTTAAGCAAGTAGTCTGTCATTTCTCAACTACGCTCGAAATGACAGTTGTAAGTTGTCACGTCGAGCGAGGTCGAGGCGAAACTCACCAATCAATTATTTGAAAAAACTCCTCATATTCTTTTTCTTTATCATAACTGGGGCTCATGCACAGGTTAAAGAAACAGAGTATGTATTAGAAAAACCGCACGACTACGATAAATATCCGGCTCGTACGGCAACGTATTTTGAAATAGGCGGCAACGGCAGTTTATACTCCGTTAATTTCGATGAAATATTATTATACCGTGAAAAGTTCAAAATTGCGGGACGATTAGGGTTCGCTATTTTTCCCAATGGTTATCACATTGAGCAAGCTTACGTTTTTGAAAACAATTATATTTTATTTCGTAATCCCCATCATTTAGAGTTAGGTCCAGGAATAACTCTTCAACGAAAATATCAGGCTGCCTGCCGAGACAGTACAAATTTTATTTGGGAAAGTCTCTGGTACGGCATGTTACGGGTTGGTTACAGATACCAAAAACAAGAAGATGGTTTTTTCTTCCGCGCCGGATTATTAGGTATTCCTTATAAGAAGGATGATTGTGGTACGGAATTCCCGCCAAAAAATAAATTCTGGTTCGGAATTTCAGTTGGTATCAGTTACTAATTACATACCCGGAGGTAAATTTGCAGGTGGTTTGCCTGAATTCACGGTGTTCATTGTAGAGTCCGTATTCCCACTCAGAAAATTCTTTTTCTTCTCACAACGTCTTACACTTTCCATCGCTATGTCCAATGTTTTGTTGTCGTAAGTTTGTGTAATTACGTTTCTGTAATACTGAATAGCTTTATCAAAATCGCCCTGAGCTTCATACATAATAGCCCATTCGTTATTGATGGTGGCTTTATTAATGCCCGGAACACTTTCAGCTTTTGTCAGTAAATCTTTTAGTTCATCAAATTTTTTAAGTGTAGAAAAAAGAATGGCAGCGTTATAATAAACCGCACCATATTCAGGATTTGTTTTCAAGCAAATTTTATAATGCTCTTCGGCCTTCGCGTAATCACGGATTTTTGTTTCGTAAATATATCCTAAATGATTGTGCGCCTTCCCAAATAAAGGATCATCCGCTAAAATCTCATTCAATACATCAATAGCATCGTTGATTTTTCCGTCTTTAATTAAAAGATCGGCATTATCCAATAATTCTTCGTTCTTAAAATTCATTTTAATTCTGTGTATCACCCCAGCCGGTGTATGTTTTGTTTTGTACTTTTAATTCCACTTTGCGATTGTGTGTATCACCTTTCGCGTCGTCGGTACATTTTTCGTCTTTAATTTTTAGAGTTAATTTACTACCATCGTTTTCAGCTTCGTATTCAAATCCACCTGCATCAGCAGCTTTATAAAAATCATCACTAATCCACAAACTATCCTTGCCATAGTTCAATAACACTTTCATGTGTCCCGAATAAATTTCCATGTACCAGCCCGGCTCTGTTCCAAATGCTTTGAATAATAACTTTGATTCTCCCTCTTTGGCTAATTGTTCCACAATAGCCATTTCTTTTTTTACATCAGCTATTTCATTAGCGATATCGGTTGAATCGGGCTCCATCTGAGCATCGAGTTTCTCAATTTGTTCGCAGCTCACTAAGCCGAAAACCAATAGTGCTAAAAATAGTTTTTTCATTTATAGAAGTTATTTGCGTTTAATTACTTTTTTGGCAGCTTCAATTATATTATCTGTCTCCAAACCGTATTTCTTCATTAACTCATCCGGTGTTCCACTCTCACCAAAACTATCGTTCACTGCAACAAATTCTTGAGGTGTTGGTGATTTGCGAGATAATAACTGAGCCACGCTGTCACCTAATCCGCCATTCATCTGATGTTCTTCAGCAGTTACAACGCATTTAGTTTTAGCGATGGATTTTAAAATAGCTTCTTCATCCAATGGTTTAATCGTGTGAATATTGATCACTTCCGCGCTTATTCCTGCTTCTGCTAATTTAGCTTCGGCTTCAATGGCTTTCCAAACTAAATGTCCGGTAGCAATGATGGTTACATCTTTCCCTTCGGTTAACACAACAGCTTTTCCAATTTCAAACTTTTGATCAGGTGCAGTAAAGTTTGGTACTGCAGGGCGACCAAAACGTAAATAAACCGGACCATGATGTTTAGCTACAGCAATGGTAGCAGCCTTTGTTTGGTTGAAATCACAGGTGTTAATGACAGTCATGTTTGGTAACATTTTCATTAAACCAATATCTTCTAAGATTTGATGCGTTGCGCCATCTTCGCCCAATGTTAATCCGGCATGCGAAGCGCAGATTTTTACGTTCTTATCAGAGTAAGCAACACTCTGACGAATTTGATCATACACACGACCTGTGCTGAAATTTGCAAAAGTTCCTGTAAACGGAATTTTTCCGCCAATGGTTAAACCGGCTGCCATACCAATCATATTCGCTTCAGCAATTCCCACCTGAAAAAATCTGTCAGGAAATTCTTTAGCGAAAGCATCCATTTTTAATGATTCGGTTAAGTCGGCACACAATGCCACTACATTGGCATCTTGTTTTCCGATTTCTAATAATCCCGCTCCAAATCCTGAGCGTGTGTCTTTCTTTTCTGTAAAGCTATATTTTGTCATAATAAATTAATTCAATCTGATGTTGGTTGTTTGTCCTGATGTAACTGTAAATTTTTTCTCTTGTGTTTTAATTGTTTCTTTGGTGTTTTCTCCTCTGAATTCTAATTTGTAATTGCCGGGTTGAAGATAAATAATTTCACTTTGAATGTTGCTATTTAAATTACATACCCAGGTTACTTGTTTGCCGTCGTCGAGATAAATGCTGCCATAACCAAGTGTACCGCGACTCACGTATACATTACCGGAAGCTGGAATTTTAATAGAGTTGGTGGTGCTTTGTTTTATTTCCACATCATTTAATTTGATACGCGGCAAGGTTAAAATCTCAAGATCGTATTTGCCTACAATGTATTTTTCACTTTTTCCGAATTCATGAACGTTTAAGGTTTTCATATTTCCGGCCTGCCGAACAATGGTGGTTGGAAAGTATTTCGATAAAGTTCCTTCAATCTCCAATTTTAAAAAACCTTGTGGTGCATCAACCGGAATTACGTTGTGTTTTCCTTTTAAGATAGTTATGTTTTTCTTTTCTACTGGAGGGATGGTATGAACCGTTAGGTTATATTTCAAATCGGGATCCAAAACAAGAGTATCCGGATTACCACGGTGATTGATGGTGTGCAAATAGTTGTATTTTATTTGTCCGTTTGATGCATCGTAAAACGTCATATTCACGTCCGTTTCCGTTGGCTTTTTGGTAATATCCAGTAAATCTACCTGCACTGTTGTTTGAGAAATAGCTTCGGTTAAAACCAGTTTTAATACATCACCAAAATTGGCTTCGTTACTCACATCATAAAATTTACCCATGCAACCAAAAACATCCGCAAACTTTACATCTAATCCAATACCAATCACAAAAGGACGAAGAAAAATTCCTTTTTTCTGTAATTCCATGGAGACTTTACACGGATTTCCTTCACATTCTTCAATGCCATCGGTAATTAAAATAACAATGTTGCGACAATTAGAGCACGGTGTGAAATCCGCAACGGATTCTCCCAAAGAAAGTGCAATAGGTGTTGTACCCATCGGTTCCAATTTCTTAATACGTTGCTTAATTTTTTCAGAATTGGTAGTAGCCGGAGCAAAAGGAACTTCGAGCTTGGTATCCTTACAGTTTTTCTCTTTAAAAAAAGTAGTATGTCCGTAACAGCGAAGCGCTAATTCTAAATTCGGAATGGATTTTAAGCTGTCGAGGAATTCAGCCATTACTTTTTTCGCCACTTCAATTTTAATGTTGCTATTCCATGGCGCATACATGCTGTATGAGTCATCGAAAATAAAAAGAATGCGATTGGTTGGTTGAGCGAAAAATGAGAAGAAGAAAAATGCAAAAACAAAACTTAAAATTTTAGACTTTTTGAAATTCATACTTTTTGAAACTAGTCCAAAAAACATGCCTTTCATTTCTAAAATCCTACAGTTCATTCATTCAAAAATTAATAATCGCCTAAGGTTTCCTCTAATTGTCCGAGAGCAGCTTTTAATTGATCGTCATTAGGAGCTTTGCCATGCCATTTGTGAGTGCCCATCATGTAATCAACGCCGTAACCCATTTCAGTGCGCATTAAGATAATAACGGGTTTTCCTTTGCCAAGATACGTTTGTGCATTCTTAATTCCTGAAATCACTTGTTCCATATCATTGCCATTTGCAATTTCTAAGGTGGTCCAACCGAAAGCTTCAAATTTAGCTTTCAAATTTCCTAATGAAAGTACGTTATCTACATCACCGTCAATCTGGCGACCATTATAATCTACAGTTGCAATGTAATTGTCGATTTTGTTAGCTGCTGCATATAAAGCAGCTTCCCAAATCTGTCCTTCCTGTAATTCACCATCACCGTGTAAGCTATACACTACCGAATTATCTTTGTTTAATTTTTTACTCAAAGCTGCACCAACAGCAACACTCATGCCTTGTCCGAGTGAACCACTTGCGATACGCACGCCCGGTAAATTTTCGTGTGTTGTAGGATGTCCTTGTAAACGTGTATTTAATTTTCTAAATGTTTTTAATTCTGAAACAGGAAAATAACCTGCACGAGAGAGAACGCTGTAGTAAACAGGAGAAATATGACCGTTACTCAGGAAAAACAAATCTTCACCTTTACCATCCATTGTAAAGTTTTTCGGATTATGTTTTAAAATATCATTGTATAGAGCTACAAAAAACTCAACGCAGCCGAGAGAACCGCCCGGATGCCCTGAATTTACAGCATGCACCATACGTACGATGTCTCTTCTTACCTGTGAACTTAATTTTTTTAATTCGGAAATATTGGCCATAATAAGCAATTTGGGCAAAAATACTATTTGCCTAGGCCACTATTCAGTAATGTTGAAAATATAGGAAGTATGTTAAAAACTATAGAGAGTATAGAGAGAAGGTAAATTGACGATGGCCCTTGCAATTGCTATATTTGCAGGTTTGTTGAACTAGGGGATTCAGAGAGAAAAGTATATAAAATACCTAACTAGCTGAGTTCTAAAAATCTGAATTTAAATAAAATGGCTTTAAAGTGTGGAATTGTAGGGTTACCGAATGTAGGAAAATCGACCCTTTTTAATTGTTTAAGTAATGCAAAAGCGCAAGCGGCGAATTTTCCGTTTTGTACAATCGATCCAAACGTAGGTACGATTACAGTGCCTGATGAGCGTTTGAACAAGTTGGCTGAATTTGTAAAACCACAAAATATTTTACCAACTACAGTTGAGATTGTAGACATTGCAGGTTTGGTAAAGGGCGCCAGCAAAGGCGAAGGTTTAGGAAATAAGTTTTTAGCAAACATTCGTGAGTGTAATGCTATTTTGCATGTGTTGCGTTGTTTCGATGATCCAAATGTAGTACACGTGGATGGTTCAGTGAATCCGGTACGTGATAAAGAAATTATCGACACCGAGTTACAGTTGAAAGATTTGGAAAGTGTTGATGTAAAAATCAAAAAGTTTGAGAAGCAAGCAAAAACAGGCAGTGATAAGGAAGCTGTAAAAACGTATAACACGCTTTTAAAAGTGAAAGCTACTTTAGAGAGTGGAAAATCGGCTCGTGCTGCTAATCTTGAAGATAATGAATTGCCATATGTTGAGGATTTACATCTGCTCACTATTAAACCGGTGATGTATGTATGTAATGTTGACGAAGCATCTGCAAAGAGCGGGAATAAATACGTTGACCAAGTTAGAGAGGCTGTGAAAGATGAGAATGCGGAAATTTTAGTGATTACCGCACAAATGGAAAGTGAAATTGCCGCGCTTGAAACGTATGAAGAAAAGCAAATGTTCTTACAGGAGATGGGTTTGGATGAGCCGGGCGTAAATAAATTAATTAAGTCGGCTTACAAACTTTTAAATCTTCAAACGTACTTTACGGCAGGAGTGAAAGAAGTGCGTGCATGGACAATCACAAAGGGAATGAAAGCACCGGAAGCAGCCGGCGTAATTCATACAGATTTTACAAAGGGTTTCATCAAGGCAGAAGTAATCGGTTACAATGATTTCATTACACTCGGTTCAGAAGCAGCTTGCAGGGATGCCGGTAAATTAAGAATTGAAGGTAAGGAGTATGTAGTTGCAGACGGAGATGTGATGCATTTTAGATTTAATGTTTAGTTATTTATTGTTTGAGGTTTCAGGTTTCTTGTTATGGCAACGATAAAAAGATTTGAGGATTTGGAAGTTTGGCAGCTGGCCAGAGAACTCAATAAACGAATATCTCCGATATTGGATAAATTGAATGAAACAAAAAATTTTGATTTGAAAAGTCAGTTAGATAGATCAGCAGGTTCGGTTATGGATAACATTTCAGAAGGTTTTGAAAGAGATGGTAACAGGGAATTTATTCAGTTTTTAGCCATATCAAAGGGTTCATTGGGTGAAGTAAGATCTCAGTTGTACCGAGTGCTTGATAGAGATATTATTGATGTAAAAACTCATGAGGAAATTAATGCGGAGTGTTTATTACTCGCAACTAAAATCAGCAAGTTTATTACTTACTTAAACGGTAGTATATATAAAGGAAATAAGTTCAAATCAGGTAAACAACCAGAAACAACTAACTAGAAACAAGAAATCATAGAAAATGAAAAATCACGAAATAGATTACAAGATTTCAGGCGAAGAATTACAATGCGTGGAGATTGAATTAGATCCGCAAGAAGCAGTTATTGCTGAGCCCGGAAGTTTTATGATGATGACAGAAGGCATCGAAATGCAAACCATGTTTGGCGACGGAAGTAATCAAGGTGGTTTCATGGGTAAATTATTTACGGCAGGTAAGCGTTTGTTAACCGGCGAAAATTTATTCATGACAGTGTATTCGAACGTTTCAAATCAAAAACGTCAGGTAACATTTGCAGGACCCTATACCGGAAAAATCATTCCGATGAATTTAGCACAGCTCGGCGGAAAAATTATTTGTCAGAAGGATAGTTTTTTATGCGCGGCAAAAGGCGTAGATATCGGAATTGAATTTCAAAAGAAATTAGGAACCGGTTTGTTTGGTGGTGAAGGATTCATCATGCAAAAATT
>JAEUTQ010000009.1 GCA_016787445.1 Bacteroidia bacterium | reverse complement strand
GAACAAATGCATTTATTCTTTGTTTTATTTCCATATAACCCCGTATATTTGCAGCTTAAATTTAAATGCAAAACTAGTTAAAATGGCTATTAAAATTACAGATGAGTGTATTAATTGCGGCGCCTGTGAGCCTGAATGTCCAAATAATGCTATCTATGAAGGGGGCGCTGAGTGGCGTTTTTCTGATGGAACGAGCTTAAAAGGGATGTTTAAAGGAAAAAACTCAGGATTGGAAGTTGATGCTGAAAGTCCGCAAACGCCCGGTTCTATGGATGTATATTTTATTGTTACCGATAAATGTACAGAGTGTGTTGGTTTTCACGACGAACCTCAATGCGCGGCTGTTTGTCCGGTTGATTGCTGTATTAAGGATGAAGATAATGTAGAGCAAGAAGCTGAGTTATTAGAAAAGAAAGCCTCTTTGCACTTATAATTAATTGTGTTTCCTCACACCAAAAGCCGTCTAAATCAGACGGCTTTTGTTTTTTATCCAACCCGTTAAACTATAACGATTGGCTTTGCTCAAGAGTACCTCATGTTCCATTTCGCTTTCAAATACGAGTAGTCGACCTCCTAAGGGCTCAATGGTTAATGAAGAGTTATCGTCTTTATAAAGTATTAATTCGCCGCCATCTTCTTGTTTCCAATTTTGGTTAAGATAAAGTAACACGGTTATTTTTCGGGCGTCATCACTTTTAAAGGCATCTTTGTGTTTTTTGTAAAAGCTTCCCGGAGGATACAAAGCCAAATGAAATTCATGCTCCTTTAATCCTAAATAAAAACGGCGATTAAGCGCTTGAGTTAATTCAGGCATAAAATGGAAGAATAAGGATTGTAACTCGGTATCATTTTCGCCCACCCAATAAATAAAATCACTACGTATGTCTGTGTTTGTTAAGTGTTCAGCGTTTTTTCCGATGCCGGCTTGTTTCAATTGTTTATTTTCAGAAAGTAAATTTATTTTCCGAACTAATGTTGCGATTTCATTCGCGGAAATAAAGTTATCTATCACGCAATAGCGTTGTTCGTAAACATCATTAACAATTTTTTCAATTGCAGTTTTCAAAATATAAATTAATTTTGGCGAAAATTAGAAAGCATGAAATTACAAATATTTACCGTTGCATCTATAGTCGTCTTCATGGCGTCCTCTTGTGGTTCATCAAAGAAAGCCGGTTCCAGTGCCGAAGCTTCTTTAACGCCCGGCGATGCTGAGGTGAAAGCAATACAGGGTAAATACGCTGATGTAACATTGCAAACTCTGAATGAAGGTTATGCTGTTTATTCAGGACCATGCACCAAGTGTCACGGACAAAAAAATATTTTTTCGCGTACGGAGCAAGAGTGGGAGAAAGCGATTAACCGTATGGCACCAAAGGCAAAAATAACCGATGTACAGAAGGACGCATTATGGAAATATGTTTTAGCGATGAAAGCTGCCCGCCCAAATCAAACTAAATAAAAGGTCAATTATAAAGAAACAGAAGTGCGGGCTTTATATTGGCCCGCATTTTTTTTATGAAAACGTTAAATAAAAGACAACATATAAAAGAAACAATTCTCCTCTCGTTGCCATTAATAGCAACGCAGATAGGTCATGTATTTACCGGAATGGTAGATAATTATTTTTTAGGGCAGATTGGAAAAACAGAACAAGCAGCAGGTATTTCAGCGAATGGAATATTTGTTTTGTTACTGGTGTTTATGATTGGAATGAGTTACGCTTCAACACCTTTGGTATCCTCTGCCCATGTAAATGATGATGTTAAAGAAAAAGCCTCATTATTTAAAAACTCCATGTTTTTAAATACCGGTGTTGCAATAATCGCATTCATCATTTTGTTTTTTATGAGTCCCTTGATGGATTATATGCAGCAGCCTGCCGATGTAGTTGAGTTATCAAAACCATTTTTTAATGTGTTGATTTTTTCTATGATTCCTATATCGTTTTTCTTTACCTGTAAACAGTACACCGAAGGATTAAGTAATACACGCGCTGCCATGTATATTAGTATAACAGGCAATTTGCTTAATATTGTTTTGAACTATGCCTTAATATATGGGAAATGGGGTTTGCC
>JAEUTQ010000076.1 GCA_016787445.1 Bacteroidia bacterium | reverse complement strand
AAAAATGAAAAAATCATCCCTTTTTGCATCCCTTTTCTTTTTGTCATTGGCTTCGATTTTAAAATCGCAAATCAAAACCTATTCCTATCAATATGACGAGGGCGCTCCAATGCGTGAACATGTTCTAGATTTCGAACGCATGCGTTTATGGGTGGAGTTTGAACCCGAAAAAGGTTTAGTGAAAGGTAAAATAACCCATTTTTTTACGCCTTTGCGTCAGAATGTAGACTCTTTCTTTTTAGATGGGCCCGGAATTAGTATTAAGGAGGCCAAACTAAATGGAAAGGAGATTAAATTCAAAAGCAATTCAGATGGAATATCTTTCTTTCCTTCCACCACTTTACATTGGGGAGAAAAAGACAGTCTTGTTATAACTTACGAGGCTTATCCGCGTAAAGGCATCTATTTCATTGGCTGGAATGACCCAAAAAACATTAGCAGAAAACAAATTTGGACACAAGGTCAGGGAATTGATAATCGCCATTGGTTTCCATGTTATGACACACCAAATGATAAATTAATCACAGAGCTCTATGTGAAATTCAATAAGGATTATAAAGTGCTTTCTAATGGAGTAAAGGTGGCAGAAAAGGAAAACAAAGACGGAACAAAAACCTGGAATTACAAAATGAGTCATCCGCATGCTAGCTATTTAGTTATGTTAGGTATTGGTAAATATGAAATAAAAGAAACCAAATCAAAAAGCGGTGTTCCTTTACGCCAGTGGTATTATCCGGAGTGGAAAGACCGTTATGATTACACCTACAAATACAATGAAACCATTTTTAATTTTTTAGAGAGTGAGATTGGTGTTCCTTATGCATGGGAATCCTATTCACAAATTCCGGTGCAGGATTTTATGTTTGGCGCCATGGAAAATACAACCGCTACTTTATTCGGTGATTTTTTTGAAGTAGATGCACGCGGATATAACGACAGAAATTATGTTGCCGTTAACGCGCACGAATTAGCCCATCAATGGTTTGGGGATTTTATTACAGCCCGCAGCAGTAACAGTCACTGGTTACAAGAAAGTTTTGCTACACATTATAATGTAACTGCCGAGCGTGAGTGTTTCGGACAAGATCATTTTGATTGGGCACGTCGTCAGGCGCACTTAGCGGGCATTGGCGTTCAGGATAAAAAATCCATTTCTCATAGCGGTGCCTCATCCACTACTATTTATCAAAAAGGCTCACAAGTACTGGAAATGCTGAAATACGTAACCGGACGTGAAGCTTTTAATAAATCGGTAAAGCGTTATTTACTCAATCACAAATACGCCAATGTAGATTCGGATGATTTATTGAATGCTTTTCAGGAAGAATTAGGTATGGGACTTGAATGGTTTTGGGATGAGTGGGTTTACAGAGGCGGAGAACCAATTTACAATGTAACCTATGATGATAATCTTCAAAATGGTAAACGTATATCTCAGTTCACGGTAAAACAAGTACACGCAACTAATGATATCATTACTTTATTCAAAATGCCAATTGTATTTGATGTGTACTATAAAGATGGCAGTAAAGACAGTAAAACTGTTTGGATTGAAAAAGAAACTGAAATTGTAAAAATTGAAAACAAAAACAGTAAAGAGATTGACTTTGTTTTATTTGACCCAAACAATCAGATTATGAAAACTGTGAACTTTACAAAACCATTGGAGATGCTGAAGTCACAGGCCTTGAAAGCACCAAATATGTTAGACAGATATGATGCGATTCAGGCCATGAAACACATTCCAGTGGATATGAAACTAGACGTTTTAAATGAGGCTTACGACAAGAATTCATTTCACGCTATTAAAACAGAAATTGCAACGCAATTATTAAATGCAGGAAATGAAGCCGGCATGAAATTAGTAAAACAAGCACTGCATGATAAAAATGTTTTGGTGAGAAAAGGTATTGCCATGAATACTCGAACCATTCCTAAAGAATTATTAAATGATTACGAAAGTTTACTTACCGACTCTTCCTACATGATGATTGCATCCTTATTAGAAAAACTATGTTATCAATTTCCTGAAAACACGGCCAAATACTTAGATGCAACAAAAGACTTTGAAGGCAACAGCGGAAGAAATGTAAAAATAAAATGGCTGGAAATTGCTGCTGAGAAAGACAACAAGTATTTAAACGACTTAGTAAATTATACTTCTAACTCTTATGAATTTCTGACCCGCGGGAACGCCATGTCATCTTTAAGAAAGTTAAACTACTTTGATGCAACGCTTTTAAATAATTGCATTAACGCGGCTTTAAGTAATAACGGTCGACTCGCCTCCCCTGCCGCAGAAACAATTAAATTCTTTTACGCACAAAGCAAATACAAAAAAATGATTAGCGATGCCATTACAGGATATAACGGCAAAGCATTTGAAAAAGACATTTTAAACAAATTAATACAATAACATGAGCTCAGAAATCAGAAACCTTGAACCAAAAGCACTTTGGAATAAATTTGCCGACTTAAATGAAGTACCTCGTCCCTCTAAAAAAGAGGAACGTGTTATAGAATTCATGATGAACTTCGGAAAGAAGTTAGGGTTAGAAACTATTAAAGATGATACAGGAAACGTTATAATAAAAAAGCCCGCCAGTAAAGGTTACGAAAACAGAAAAACTATTGTGATGCAAAGTCATTTAGACATGGTGCATCAAAAAAACAACGATACCAATTTTGATTTTTCCACTCAGGGAATAGACATGTATGTGAAAGACGGATGGGTGCGCGCAAAAGGAACAACTTTAGGAGCCGATAACGGATTAGGTGTAGCTACTATCATGGCAATTCTGGAAAGTAAAGAAATTGAACATCCTGCCATTGAAGCTTTGTTTACCATAGACGAAGAAACAGGAATGACGGGTGCTTTAGGTTTAAAAGGCGGTTTATTAAGCGGTGATATTTTATTGAATCTGGATACGGAAGAAGATGATGAGTTAACCATTGGTTGTGCCGGTGGCTTGGATGTAACCGCGAAGAGAAACTATAAAGAAGAAAGTGTATCCGGTAATAACAAAGCATTTACCATTACGGTAAAGGGTTTAAACGGCGGACATAGCGGAATGGACATCCATCGCGGATTAGGCAATGCCAATAAGATGATGAACCGATTATTGTATTCGGCTTATGAAAAATTCGGTGTACGTGTGAGTGAAATTAATGGTGGCAGTTTACGTAATGCCATTCCCCGTGAAAGTGTTGCTATAGTTGTAGTACCGTCAGACAATTCGAATAAATGGAAAGAAGAATTTGAAAAACGCAAGTCGGAATTAAAATTCGAATTCAAAACAACCGAGAAAAATCTAACTATTGAATTAGCAGAAACATCACTTCCTTCTAAAGTAATGGAAGCAGAAGCACAAAAATCATTGCTAAAATCGATTTACACGGCGCATAATGGGGTTTACCGTATGAGTGCTGACATTCCTAACTTAGTTGAAACCTCCAATAATGTAGCCAGAGTTTTAGTGAAAGATGGCGAAATAACAATACTTTGTTTAACGCGATCAAGCGTAGAAAGCAGTAAATATGATTTAGCCGACGCTTTAAAAAGTGCTTTTGAATTATGCGGTTGTGAAGTCACGTTTGCGGGTGCTTATCCGGGATGGACACCCAATGTAGAATCACCTTTATTAGACATGATGATAAAGTTGTATGAAAAACAAAACGGACAAAAACCAAAAGTAGCAGCTTGTCACGCCGGATTGGAATGCGGAATACTTGGAAGGAATTACCCTGGCATGGACATGATTTCATTTGGTCCGACCATTAAAGGCGCGCACTCTCCGGATGAGAGAGCCAATATTGCTTCAGCAGAAAAATACTGGAACTATGTATTGGAAATCTTAAAAAACATACCGAAGAAATAATGAAAGCTGTTAAATATAAAAGCGTTGACGAATACATTAATCTGCAAGAACCAATACAAAAAAGATTGTTGACTCAACTACGCGCTTGCATAAAGAAAGCAGCTCCCGGAGCACTTGAACACATTGGTTATAATATGCCGGCTTACAAATTAGATGGTGTGCTTGCCTATTTTGCTGCTTATAAAAACCACATTGGCTTTTACCCAAGTACCTCTCCGCTTCTTTATTTTAAAAAAGAATTGACTCCATATAAACATTCTAAAGGCGCTGTTCAGTTTCCTTTAGATAAAGAGCTGCCTCTCGACTTAATTACCAAAATGGTTAAGTTCAGGGCGAAAGAAATTTTGGAAAAGAACGCTACTAAAAAAACAAAGGGCATTTTAAAAACATGCAAGAAGGGTCATCAATATTACAAATCGAGTTCTTGTCCAACTTGTCCTATTTGTGAAAAGCTTAAAAAAGACACTTCAGGATTTATGTCCGGTTTATCCGCTCCGGCACAAAGAGCACTCAAAAACGAAGGCATAAAAACCATCAAGCAATTATCTTTATACAGTGAAAAGGAAATTTTAAAATTACATGGTATTGGCAAAACAGCTATTCCTATATTGAAAAAAGAATTAAAAAAGGAAAAACTAAAATTTAAAATGTAAGAATATACTCCAATGCAGAATCACAAAGTATATGCCATGTCTTTTGCGAGTGTGTATCCGCACTATATTGCAAAAGCAGAAAAAAAAGGTAGAACAAAATCCGAAGTAGATGAAATAATATTCTGGCTTACGGGTTATGATGCAAAAACCCTAAAAAAACATCTGGATAACAAAACTGATTTTGAAACCTTCTTTGCACAAGCTAAACTGAACAAAAACGTCCATAAAATCACCGGCGTTATCTGCGGGTATCGCGTAGAAGAAATTAAAGAGCCCTTAATGCAGCAAATTCGCTATTTAGATAAACTGATAGATGAATTAGCGAAGGGCAAAGCCATGGAGAAGATTTTAAGGGAGTAATTACTTTAAAGCGGCTACGCTTATTCTATTCCGCTTTCCATTTTAATTTATTCGGGAAACCATTTACTGTATCAGAGAATTTAACCTCCTTAATTACTACGCCCCAAATATAACCGGGCATTGCTAAACCAACGGGATACTTTAAGTAATACAATTGACTAACTTTAAAATCGCTAATAGACGTTTTTACAAGTTCGCCTTTAAATTGTACACCTTGAATATGCATTATATTAAATTTCTCGGGAAGAATGGTTCCCGATACTTTATCACCCGGATTTATTAATTCATCATGCTCCGTTTTTGCCGACGATTTTATCCAAATAATTATATTCTCCTTATCGAATGCATAGAGAGCACTGATGCAATGCGGCGTTTTGTCTTTATTTATAAAACAAACTGTTGCCACCCTATTTTCGGTAATAAAATTTTTAATTTCAGTTTGTAATTCCATTGAACAAAATTATCACTTATAATTCAAAAGCATTTAGCCAAGAAAACAAATAATGATAAAAAACAAACTTTATGATATAAAACCACACGTAATTAATTCAAAGTATCAAATACAACTTATTGGATGAAAAAAAGCAAACCTTTTCGTTTGCTTTTTTATTATTTAAACTCTTGTTACGTTTATCGCGTTAAAGCCTTTTTTGCCTCTTTCTCGATCATACGTTACTTCGTCATTTTCACGAATCTCGTGTATAAGTCCTGTTGCGTGAACGAAGATTTCTTCCCCATCTTCACCTTTGATAAATCCGAAACCTTTTGTTTCGTTAAAAAATTTTACTGTTCCTTTATTCATTTGTTGTGTACTCACCTACCGGTGGCGTTTTTACTTATTAATTATTTTAATTATTCTCCTGTTTGATTAAGCTATGCTCACATTGATTGCATTCAAGCCTCTTCTGCCTTCTTGCGTGTCGTATGTAACTTCATCATTATCGTTAATATCATCTATTAATCCTGATACGTGCACAAATATCTCTTGTCCGTCTTCACCTTTAATAAATCCGAATCCTTTTGCGCTGTCAAAAAATTTTACTGTTCCTTTATTCATTTTGTTTTGTTTTTTACCCGTTAAAACAGGCTAATTATTAATAATTCACCAATACACGATGTACGGGCGCTTGAAGAAAAAATTGTGAAATGAAATCGTTTTGTGTTGATGTTACAAATAGATTGAGACCCAATCTTCTAATGAAGGATTCAAAGATACGACAAATAGTTCGGTAAACCTAATTTAGTTTTTGTATACAGAAATAGGCTCTTATACATATAGAGCGCTCACTTGGCTAACATATAACAGAAAATCATGAACAGAAAGAGAATTTTGCTTCATAAAATAAGGAATAGCGCAATATAAAATTGCAGACAAATAGTGTTGGAACAAAACAAATCAACACTTACATAGAGTTAGAAGAAAATTACTATTTTAGATAATCGTAAACGTTTACAAATTAATTTGTGGTGCTTATACAGTAATTACAATTAAAATATTAACCTTCAATAACAACAACGCCAATGAAAGATTATAAATTTTGTCAAAGTTGTGGTTTCCCTCTTAAGAAAGACAAAAAAGGTGGGGGATCAGAAAAAGATGGTTCAATTAGTAAGAAGTACTGCTCTATGTGTTACGAAAATGGAAATTTTTTAACCCCTCCTGATATTGACACGGCTGAAAAGATGCAAAAATTCTGTATCCAGGAAATGAAAAAAGATGGAATTAATGGATTATTTGCGTGGTTGGCAACCAGACCAATTCCTAAGTTAGAAAGATGGAAAAAGTAATGTAAACACGGCTAATAGCTAGGTCATAAACCTGTTCAATACTAAATGATCCTTTATAGTACTACCTAAATTTATTCTTTAACAAAACGCTATCAATACTCCACATCTGCCCCAACGCTAAAGATACCATCGACGCCGGTGGGAAAACCGCTTAGTGCCATTTTTTATTATTAACAACACTCATTTATAACCATAACTCGCGCCAAAAAATTCACCTTCCTGCACTTTACTTTTGAAACGATGATTTATATCATAAATTGTCGTGAATAGAATACCTTATTTTGCGATATGCTTTATAAAACATATTGATGAAAAAGAAAATTAAATACAATGTTAGTTTCAGAATATGGTTCTATGCAGGAGAAAATAAATTTCTTGGTATTGGTCGTGTGGAATTGCTTGAAAGAATAATAAAAACTGGTTCAATAGCAAATGCAGCCAAAGAAATGAAAATGTCTTATCGACAAGCTTGGCAAATGGTTGCCGAAATGAATGCGCGATCAAATTCTCCTTTAGTTGAGAAACAACTTGGAGGAAAAAGTGGTGGTGGAGCAATCGTTACTAAAGCAGGTTTTCAAGCAATAGAAACATTTCAAACATTGGAAAATAAAGTAAGGATATTCATAGAAAATGAAACAAATAAATTGACGATGTAATATTTTTTTAATTGTCGTTATTCATTTACAAACATATCGTTAAATAAAATAACATGAAGATATTAATTCTTATAAGTTCGGCACTGATTTCAATTAGCAGTTTGGGGCAGACAAAAACTGATAGTTTATCTTTACTTCCAGACAGTACCAAACATCTTATACTAAATGAAGTAGTTATTTCTTCTTCACGCATACCCGAATCAATTCTACGTTCTCCTGTTAGCATTGAACAACTAAAATATACCGATGCTAAAAACATGGGGGCACCAACTTGCTTTGATGCAATTGAGAATACAAAAGGAGTTCAAATGATTACGCCCAGTTTAGGATTTAAAGTAATAAACACGAGAGGTTTTTCTAATACAACCAATGTTCGCTTTACACAATTAATTGATGGAATAGATAATCAGGCTCCTCATATTGGCGCACCGATTGCGAATGTACTAGGTGCGAACGACCTTGATATTGATAAAATTGAAATAATTCCGGGGACCGCTTCTGCTTTATATGGTTTAAATGCAATTAACGGCTTGGCAAACATCCGTACTAAAAACCCATTTACCTACCAAGGTTTAAGCTTTCAACAATTGACAGGAGTAAATCATGTTGGAAATATTGACAATGTTTCTCCTCAATTATACAGTACAACTAATTTACGATACGCAAAAGTATTGAATTCTAAATTTGCTTTTAAAATCAATGCTTCCTATACAAACGGCAATGATTGGATTTCCGATAATAGAACTGACCTTGCACCCACACTAAACTCATCCACAAATTTATTTGGCGTAGACAATCCTGCTTTTGATGAAGTAAATAGTTACGGAAATGAATCTTCCAACAGAAAGACATTGACATTAAACGGAAAAAAATATGTTGTTGCAAGAACTGGTTATAGGGAAATTGATATTACTGAATACAACATTCAAAATTATAAAGGAGACTTTGGTTTAGTTTATCGGCCGAAGGAAGGTCGCGAATTATCTTTAACATATAAGGGCGCATTAATAAACAATATTTACCAACGTTCAAACCGTTTCAGATTGGAGGATTATACACTGCATCAATACGCGCTTGATTATAATACAAATATTTTTCAGGTACGTGCTTATCTCACTCAAGAAAACACTGGAAAATCGTACAATTTACGTTCTCTTGCGGAAAACATGGATCGCTCATTTAAATCGGACAATCAATGGTTTGCTGACTATACAACCGCATATAATAATGCAATAGCTGGTGGCGCAAGTGTTGCGGGTGCACATAAAATAGCAAGAGAAAATTCGGATAATGGCAGATTTGAACCTGGTACAGATGCTTACAATCAAAAAAAAGATAAATTGACCAATATTAATAATTGGGATTATGGTGCTGCCCTCAGAGTTAAATCGAGTTTAATTCATTCAGAAGGCTTATTAAATTGGGGTAAATTGTTTCCTGAATTTTTTAATAAAATTGGTACACAACTTTTAAGTGGATTTGATTATAGAACCTATATTATTATTCCTGACGGCAACTATTTTATTAACCCTGTTGATTCTGCAAAAAATCTAACATATGCCAAATCAGGAGGATTTATTCAATTAAACAAAGATCTGTTCAACAAGAAATTACGCATCAGCGCTACAATTCGTGCGGACAAAGCAGACTATTTTAATTGGAAATTTAATCCAAGAGTTACAGCGATATATTCTCCAGAAGAAGCAATTAATTTCAGAGCATCATATCAAAGTGGTTATCGTTTCCCAAGTATTTTTGAAGGCTTCTCAAATGTAAATAGTGGTGGAGTAAAACGGGTTGGTGGATTAAAAATAATGTCGGTTGGAGTTTTTGAAAACTCATATACTAAAGCGTCTATTGACGCATTTCAGGCACAGGTTACAAAAGACATGAATACGATTGGCTTAACACAAGCGCAGGCAATTGAAAACAATAAGGGCATGCTCAAAAAAAACCCCTATACCTATTTGCAACCAGAATTTGTACGTTCATTTGAATTCGGATTTAGGGGTCTTGCAATAAAAAAGAGTTTGTTAATTGATGTTGATTTTTACTATAATTCTTACGATAATTTTATAGCACAAGTTGAATCAAGTATACCGAATACAACAAATTCAGATTCAATTCCAACTTACTTATATTCAAAATTAAAACAAAGTCGTTACCGACTATGGACTAATTCTAAAAGCAAAATTTATAATTATGGAGCAAGTTTGGGGCTAAAATATCGGTACAACGACAACTTTTCTTTCATCGGCAACATAACATATTCCAAACTTGACCGAACAGATGATAAAGATGGGCTTGAAGATGGCTTTAACACCCCACTTATAAATTTGAATGGAATTATTCTTACGGAAAATATTTGGAAAAAATTAGGAGCAAGTATAACAGGGCGCTACCAAACAAAATATGATTATGTTTCTTTTCTTGTAAGTGGCGAAGTTCCTTCCTACTGGACAATAGACGCTCAAATAAACTACAAATTTGAAAAGGCAGGATTATCTGCGAAGTTGGGTGCAACAAATTTTCTTAATAAGCCATACTATACCATACTTGGAGGCTCTTCAGTAGGCGGATTATATTATTTTTCGCTGACATGGGAAATAAATAAATAATTTTGCTGCCATTGTTTTAGAATTTAAAAATATTAATTCTTCAAACATTAATTTAGAAATTCCTAACTTCATTGCATCTGGAGTTTATCAAATTACTATTTTATTTAATGATGGTTCTTTAATAAATAACTTATTAGTTAAAGATTAAAAAAAAACAACTAATACTCCACTTCCACCCCATCACTAATAATGCCCTCAGCGCCGTTGGTGAAAACGGGTTTAATACGGTATTCGTAAATATTTCCCATAAACAGAGTTTTATCTACAAATGAATTGGCTGTGCCCGGTAAGGTTTTAATGATAGTTAAAGCGCCGCCTTTTTTACAACGATATATAATGTATTTCTCTATTTCTGATTTGGGATAATTATACTCCCAATTTAAAGTTACGGTCTTTGCTGTACGATCGACACTATATTTTACAGTGGTTAATTTTTTTCTATATCCGGTTTCATAACGTATGTATGGATTGTTTGAAATACTAATATTGTCATCTTCATCACTTACCACTAATTTATAACGGTAACCGGCTCCCATCATTAAATTCGTATCGAGATAGAATTTAAGTGTATCCTTAGCTTGCCACTCTTTGAGCTTTTCCTCTGTTTGTGAATTCTCAGGCTGACGGTACAACACGTAATATTTCACGTCTTCACTGTTGCTGTTAATCCATTCAATTAAAATTCCATTTGGTTTGAGTTGTAAATTATTAATAATGGGTTTCTCCGGTGCAATGGTATCCGGACGTTTCACTTCGACCGGTTTTGAAAGTTCGGAGTTATTAAAACGTTTGTCGGTAGCGTTTACACAGTAATACACTTTTTTACTCAGTGTTTTTAAATTTAATTTATCCTGATATTTTGGCTCTCGTGCAAATTCATTATTGATTTGAACAAACTCCTCGTGCAAGGCATTTGACCTGAAAATTTTGTATCCTTGAACATCCGGCTCGGCGTTTTTATCCCAAGTTAACGTGACATTACCTTTTGCATCTACTTTTGCTTTTAATCCTGTAGGCGGTAAAGGAGGAATGGTGTCATTAATTAATGCCATATAAGAATAGGATTGTAATGTATCGCCACCATACGATATAACTCCTACTTTATAAAAATTAACGGGTTTAGGATTCACATCGGTAAATTCATATGATGTATTAGATTGGTGAATGATTTCATAGGGACCTGCATCTTTCATTGCTCGACTGATAAAATAACTCTTTGGGTAAGCATTCTCCGATTTATCTGCCATACGCCAACGCATGTACACCGTTAGGTTTTTTACTGTATGAATTGTATCGAATACGGGAAAGGATCTGAGTGGTTCATAGCCAATGCCTGCTACAACGTTCGATGGTTCGGATAATTCCCCAAAATGATTCAAACCTCTTATACGGTAGTAATATTTTTGTTTGGTTTTAGGAAAAGTATCCAGGTAATAAATATCTTCTTTCTTCTTTTCAAACTCCGATGCCATTAAAATAATTGGCGATTTATTTATAATAGTATAATTTATACTGTCCTCACTCCTTTCAATATTATACGCTGTGAAATCTTGCTTATATGTTGCTGCTTTCCAACGAAGCTTAACATTTTTGTTCCTAAGCCAAGCTTGTAAATTATTTATTACCGGATGCTTCGACAAAACATTTGCATTCACTTGAATTGATAAACTACTTTGTGGCATTGTATTAATCGAAATTTTATAGGTGTAGGTTTTAGAATTATCAATATTCTTATCAGAAAAGAATAAACCACAAGCTTTAGCAATCTCCGAATCAAAATTGCAACTCAACAACATCATATTATAAACCATCATTTGTTGTTCTTGTTTCTTCTTTGGATCAGATGCAAGACTAACCATATCGTAAAGCACGCTCACAGCTAATACAGCTCCATCTTTAGCTTTCAATATTGAATTCCAGGCTTCATTATTTTTCTCATAGGGTTTAATCGCTTCTGCTACAACAACCGTGTTTCCTGTGTTATCTGTTCGTGTGATTTTATAACCGTTCTTAACTCCGGCATCAAACACAGCTTTTGAAGATGGTGCCCAGCGCAATAAAATCTCTTTTTCTTTTACCCAAAACTTCGCGTATACAGATTGAGTTTGTGATTTCACCAGAAATCCAATGAAAATTAAAAACAACAAATATGTGCCGCGTAATTTCATTAGTTTATAATATTACAATCCTCTCCGTATGTATAATCGTAATTAAAACTGCCCGATACTTTTCCAAATATTTCATAGTAACATCCAAATGTTCCAGACAGATACAAAGGCTTTGGCATCTTACCACTCACAATAGCCGCTACACCTCCATTAAAAATATTAAAGTCAAAATTTTTACACAGACACGTTTCTTTTTCGCAATCGCATCCCGGTTGCCATTTTAAATCTCCCTTTATTCCTACATTTCCTTGCATATAGAAATACATATTTCCGCTGGCTAACCATCCATTCAATCCCACTTTTTGTCCGGAACCTGAACAATGTGCGGTCTGACCATAATTCATCATCATCATATCAAAGCCCAATCCGAAATTAAATGCGCTGTATACCTGAAAGAAACTCATGCCAAATGTTTTATTGATATGTGAGTAAATCTTCGCTCCCGTGCAGAAACCTTGTCCGCTTTGCAACTGACTTTGATTACGATTGGCTTGTAATCCACTCTGACTAATAATATTTGAAACTTCAGGCGGAGGAGCTTGTGCAGGTTCAATACTATTTCCTACCATGAAGTAAGAAGTAGCATTAACTAAGTTTAGAATATTAATGTTGTTCGGGCTGCTTGGTTTACCAACCGAAACATACCAAATGCCGGGTTCAATATGGAATTTTGTATTTCCTGTTCCGGTAATAGCACTATAAGCATTTATCCAAATAGTTGCATTCGCATCAAACACTTTGTTTTCTGCATCAAACTGAATGGTCACATTTCCTTTCACAGGAGCAGTTGGCCGTTCAGCAACTGTTGCCATACAATAAATATCTCCAGTTAATTTTACAAAACTTAATCCTCCTGAACTTGTAAATGCAATCTCTAACATAACATCACCATTTGCGGTTTTTTCGCTGGGCGTATATTCAAAACCTACTCCGCCTTTAAAGCCTAATCCCATATTAGGATCAGGTGTATATGCCAGTGCGTTATTATTGCCGGTTACCGTTAGAGTTTTTGACGCATTGATGAGTTGACTCTGTGAATTAAGCATCGGCGTCATGTGATAATAAACACCGCCAACCATTTTATTTAAGGTAATCGGAATATTTCCTAAAGGTATATTAGTAGGAATTGTTGCACTGTAATAGAAATAACGATAATTATCTTTAGAACCGAAGCAAACAGACACTCCGGCAGGTGAAGGCAAAACACTCGGAATGGAGAAAGAAATTTCACCAAAGAATCCATCTCCGTAAACAGGATCATCGTTCCTGAAAATAATTAAACCGTTCAATTCAAATGCACTGGTTTTAATTCCTAAGGAAACGCCATCAATTACAACTTTATCGAATTTATATTTTGTTTTTGTTAATGTAACGGGAGCTTCACCCGTGTAACTTTGCTGATATTCTTCTAACTTACCTTTTACTCTAAGTTTCGTTCCAATACTAAATCCTGAATTTGGATTATCCGCTACATTTAAAGTAATACTGAATCCCATAATTGGCGCGCCCATATCCAAACCAAATGTAATATCACCAATACTTACCGGATATTTCGCTGCTTTGGTTTGACTTCCGATGTTATGCAGTGTGAACACACCGTTAGTTAAGTATGGTGACACTGTTGTAATCGTTAAATTCTGGAACAGCAATTGTCCGCCATTGGTATTAAACTTTGCATTATTGAAACTGATATAGCCATTTAACACAGCGCTCGGTTTGAACAATCCATTTTGTTTTGCAATACTGATAGCAGATGTATTAAGCAAATTAACTTCCGCGGAAACCACATTAAATTTTAAATTATTGGCCGGACTGATGACAAAATTATAATCTACCTCCTTATAATTAGGATTATAGTTTAAGTTGGCCGTGAAAACAAGAGCCTGAGCACTATCCATAATAGGAATGTTAACTTTTCCTTTAACATGGCCGCTGCTTAATTGATTACAAATAAATCCTGCACCTAATTCATCAATTGAAAATCCCCAACCGCTCATACTTCCTTCGCCTGTACTTAAAACATTATTCACCTGAAACAATCCGGTTACACCCATGTTATCGATAAGCAGATTGTTTACTTGAATCTCCGTTCGTTTTCCTGTTTTAGAAATTTCGGTTGGTAATTTTAC
The DNA here is from genome assembly GCA_016787445.1 of Bacteroidia bacterium. Taxonomy (GTDB): domain Bacteria; phylum Bacteroidota; class Bacteroidia; order B-17B0; family Aurantibacillaceae; genus JAHEYG01. The sequence goes on along the minus strand of JAEUTQ010000076.1, from coordinate 53,726 downwards.
TTTTAATGATTGTAAATAAAAGCCTGTCCACATTTGAGAAGTCACCATATTCGGATTGGTGTATCCTGCCGGAAAAATCATTCCCGGGGCGTTAACCAATTCACTCATATCAACGGTAGCATTATCTACACGAAACGACCATCCTTTAAGGCCTTCCATGGTGAATGGCGTAATATTGACCTGCGCTATAAAATTGTGAATATCGGTAGTGTAGATTTGAAAAGAAGCGGTGACTTCCTCCTCTTGAGTTTGTGTGGAATCAGGTCTTAGTTTTCCTTTTGAGAAAATAAAATATCCTTTTAAACTGATTCCTTTAAAGCCGGTGCAATCCCATTCAACAAAGTTATTTCCATCCGGTTTTAATTTGAGTTTAAGATTATTATTGATTTTAATGGTATGCTCACTCACTAACATCAATCGCGCTTGACTTCCTCCAACTACGCCTTTAGGATTGAACTTAATGTTTACTGCTTCAAACGCCAGCTTTTTTTCTGAACCCGGAAAATCAATGGCAGCATACGCGCTAAAAAACGCACCTGTTGGACGAAACTTAATTGAATCAACAGCAATAATGTAACGTGCTTGTCCGATTTGCTTAATCATTCCGAATGGTAGTGATGCAATACTATCCGGAGAGAGTTCCTCAATAAAGTTATTTCCTTCCTCAACCGTATTTACTAAAGAAATAACACGATTGATGGCGGGATCGGTAATAGAATCTTCTTGCGCATTCGATACAGAGAAACCGAATAACAATATAGTTAATACAAAAACTATTTTTTTCATTATTCCCTTTTCAATTTTCATCTCACTAAAAACTATAATTTAACCCAACGTTACCTGTGAACTCTGTAAACTCTCCTGCGCCAACAGCCGTTTTTAATTTTTGTAAGTAAATGGCACTGACATTAACTCCAATTTTTCCAAACTTCTGATTTTTAAATTTAGGCGAGTAACTAAGTGTTAAACGATGGTTAAATAATTCGTTTGTTTTAATATCATTACTCAAAACCTGATTATAAGATGTGCCGATTGTTGCACGCAATGTATTATTATAGAAAGCCTGACTAATGTTTAAGTTTGGCCCGTAATACATCGTGAATGTATTTATCATCTCACTGTAATTACAGTTTAAAGCAATGCTGAACGCTGTTTTTGTTTTTATTACAGATATATTGTGAGAGATGTTTCCGTTAATAACACGTGAAGGCAATTTAATTTGCGAAGTTGTTCCAAAAAGTCCGGGGTCCTGAATCGCACCTTGGTTTTGTCCGGTTACCAGATAATTGGCAGTAACTAAAATATTTTGACGTGTCTTCGTTTTACCAAAATTATAACCGGCACTGAACATGGCATTTTGGGATAATTGATAAAAGTTTAAAGTATCTAAGGTGTTTTTATAAAAAGGATCTTCTTGAGGACGTTGTTTTGTAAAGGTGCTGAAGTTACTGTAGGAACCCATAACGTTCCAATGCTGATTAGGCGCATAATTGGCATTAAATGACCCCACCCATCGCTTTGTGGTGTTGAGTTTGCTATTGTCAAGATTGTCGCGCTGAAGACCTGTATTGAAGGATAAATTCAACTTACCTTTTAAAACACTTATAGATGGTGCAAGGGTTATGTTTTCTAAATCATTATTAAAGAAGTAAGCACCCAACGTTTTATAATCGGGTTCGATTCGTTCGTAATTCAAGTTAATAGCAAAGGTTTTAATTCCATAGCCAATACTTGATTTAAAAGCAGAAAAAAACTGAGAGGTTGCATTGGGTTGGAACAATAAAGGAATTTGATTTTTAGGCGGTGTGTTTAAATCCTGCGGCGATGTAACGTTTCGTGTTAAACCTGATATAGCATATTCGGCTTCCAGTTTTATATTTTTATACAAAGACGTTTTACCTGCAATACTGATTACAGTATTCTCCATTGGTGTAACGTTGGTATTAATGGGCACGAACTGTAGAGAATTAGGGTCATCTTTCGCTGCGAAATAAATTAATTTGATTCCATGTCCGTTCTTCTCATAACCCGCACTTGCACCCCATCCCATCCGTTTATAACTCATATTAATATCGGAGTTCGCTTCTGCATCAAACTCAACTGCCTTTTTTAATCGACCATACATAGCAGCGAATTTGAAATTCTTCGGACTTAACTCAACCCCTCCACCGGCGAATATATGTCCGGCTAAAGTATATTGTGAGAAGTTCATGGCAGTGATTCCTGCATAGCCTTTAATCCATTTATAAGTAGGATTAAAGCTTTGTATATTGAAGGGCTGCGTGTAAGCGATTTGATTATTGCTGTAATTAAACGTAAAAGGCAAACTAAAATCGAGTATACTTACATTTAAATTGCCATTTAAGAACCAGGTGAAGGGCTGTCGACGGTTAGGTATGCCATCAGCGTTATAAAATACAGAAGAGTAATTTAATCCACCTCCTACTTTTACCATATCCTTACTTCCGAGCTTATCCAGATTTTGGGAAAAGGAATTCCCAATTAAAACAGTGAAGAGAACACATATGTAAAGTGCAATCCGCATAGCTCGAAAAAGAGAGCTAAAATAAAAAAAATCGAATACTAAAAAAATTTAGTTTCAGGTACAAATTGTTCTCTAAAACAAAAAAGCCGTGAGTAATACCCACGGCTTTTTATATTGCTTAAAAGAATTATTATTCTTCTGATTTTGTTTCTTCAGCTCCGCCTTCTGCTTTCTTTTTAGAAGTGCTGCGGCTACGACGTGTAGTTTTCTTCTCAGCTTTAACTGCTGATCCTTTACCACTAGTGTAAAGTTCGTTGAAGTCTACTAATTCAATCATTGCCATTTCAGCAGCATCACCCTGACGGTTTCCGGTTTTGATGATACGTGTGTAACCACCTTTACGGTCTGCTACTTTTCCTGCGATATCCTTAAACAATGCAGAAACAGCTTCCTTATTTTTTAAGCTTGCGAAAGCCATACGACGACTGTGAGTCGTGTCGCTCTTACTTTTTGTAATGATAGGCTCAACAAATAAACGTAAAGCTTTTGCTTTCGCTAATGTTGTAAAAATACGCTTGTTCTCAATTAATGCGCAAGCTAAATTGCTTAATAACGCCTTACGGTGAGAGCTGGTGCGGCCTAAGTTATTTATTTTATCTCCGTGTCTCATTTTGAATTCTATTTGCGATTAAAGAAATCTTTAATCAAATTATTAGTCTTTATCCAATTTATATTTTGCAACATTCATTCCGAATTGTAAGCCTTTAGCAGAAACTAAGTCTTCTAATTCAGTTAATGATTTTTTACCAAAGTTGCGGAACTTTAAGAGGTCATTTTTGTTGAATGCTACTAGTTCACCTAATGTTTCAACATCAGCAGCCTTTAAGCAGTTCAAAGCACGAACTGATAAATCCATATCAACAAGCTTAGTTTTTAATAACTGACGCATGTGTAATGATGTTTCATCAAATTCTTCTTCGCTCTTCTTATCTTCAGTATCTAAAGTGATTTTCTCGTCAGAGAATAACATGAAGTGGAAGATTAAGATTTTAGCCGCTTCTTTTAATGCTTCTTTCGGGTGAATTGAACCGTCAGATACGATGTCTAAAATTAAACGCTCGTAGTCAGTTTTTTGCTCCACACGATAGTTCTCGATAGTATACTTTACATTCTTAATTGGAGTGTAAATAGAATCGATAAAGATAGTTCCGTTAGGTGCGCTGTTAGTTCTGTTTTCTTCAGCAGGAACATAACCACGGCCTTTTTCAACAGTTAATTCAATTTTTAAACGTACTGAAGGATCGCAATTGAAAATTACTAAATCAGGATTTAAAATTTGGAAACCGTTTACATATTTTGCGATATCACCGGCAGTAAATTTATCGGCACCTGCAAAATGTACAACAATCTTTTCGTTATCGTGGTTGTCTAATTGTTTTTTGAAGCGAACTTGCTTTAAGTTCAGGATGATTTCAGTTACATCTTCAGCCACACCTTTAATGGTTGAAAATTCATGATCAACACCTTCTACGCGAATGCTGGTAATAGCATAACCTTCGAGTGATGATAATAAGATACGGCGTAACGCGTTACCGATGGTAATACCGAAACCTGGCTCTAACGGACGGAATTCAAACTGACCTTCTGTCTCAGTAGAGTTAATCATTATTACTTTATCGGGCTTTACGAAATTTAAAATTGCCATTTATACAATATATTTAAGGTTATTAAATAAGTTCAAAAAGATTATTTAGAGTACAATTCGACGATCAACTGTTCCTTAATGTTTTCAGGAATCTGTGAACGCTCAGGACGGCTGATGAATTTGCCGCTCATTGTATTCTTATCAAAATCCAACCATGGGTATTTGTTAACCTGGCCGGCTAATGAATTTACGATAGCTTCTAATGATTGAGATTTCTCGCGAACACCTACAACATCACCTGGCTTTAAAGTGTAAGAAGGAACGTTTACAACGCTTCCATTTACCGTGATATGAGCATGAGAAACTAATTGACGCGCTGCACGACGGCTAGGAGCAATTCCTAAACGGTAAACAACGTTATCAATACGAGATTCGATTAATTGCAATAATACCTCACCGGTAATTCCATGTGAACGTGCAGCCTTATCGAAAATTTTCGCAAACTGACGCTCTAAAATACCGTAAGTGTATTTTGCTTTTTGCTTCTCCATTAACTGGATAGCATACTCTGATTGTTTAGCACGTTTTTTTGCTAAACCATGTTGCCCCGGAGGGTAATTCTTTTTTTCTAACGCCTTATCAGGACCGAAGATTGGCTCCTTGAATTTACGGGCGATTTTGGATTTGGGACCTGTGTACCTTGCCATTTTAAATAATTGTTTTTTGTTTGTGATGAAGTGAATTGTTTCTACTCCATCTGTTGTTTTTATTATTTAAGCTGATAACCCTGTAGATTACCAGCTCCAAACCCCGAAGGAAATCTTCCGGGCTGGCTGTTATTTACTATTAAACGCGGCGACGCTTTGGAGGGCGACAACCGTTGTGAGGAATTGGAGTGATATCTACAATTTCAGATACTTCGATTCCTGCAGCTGCAATAGAACGGATTGCTGACTCACGTCCTGCGCCCGGACCTTTTACATACACTTTTACTTTACGTAAACCTGCATCAAAAGCAACTTTAGAACAATCTTGTGCTGCCATTTGCGCAGCATAAGGTGTGTTTTTCTTAGAACCTCTGAAACCCATTTTACCTGCAGATGACCAAGAAATAACTTGACCAGCAACGTTGGTTAAAGAGATGATAATGTTATTGAATGTAGCATTGATATGTGCTTCGCCTGCAGCGTCAACTTTTACAACACGTTTACGTGCGGCTGCTTTTCCTGTGGCGGCGGTAGCTTGTTGTTTTGCCATTTTATATCTTTTTCTTAAATTTTAATTATTATTTAGTAGCCATTTTCTTGTTGGCAATTGTCTTACGACGACCTTTACGGGTACGAGCGTTTGTTTTAGTACGCTGACCACGAACCGGTAAACCGTTACGGTGACGGATTCCACGGAAAGTTCCGATATCCACTAAACGCTTAATGTTTAACTGAACTTCAGAGCGCAAAGCACCCTCTACTTTAAAGTTAGAGTTAATGAAGTTACGAATCGCATTTTGCTCATCGTCAGTCCATTCGCTCACTTTTTTATCGTGTGAGATACCTGCATTGTCCAATATTTTTTTAGCGGTGCTTGGGCCAATACCGAAAATGTAGGTTAATCCTATCACTCCTCTTTTGTTTTTTGGTAAGTCAATACCTGAAATACGTGCCATTTTTATCTTAATTTTTTAAAAAGGTTTGCAAAGGTACAAAAATTATCTTTGTCTTTGTTTGAATTTTGGGTTTTTCTTGTTGATTACGTACAATTTTCCTTTACGGCGAACAATTTTGCATTCGCTGCTTCTTTTCTTTATGGATGCTCTAACTTTCATCAGTTATTAGTTTAATTATTTATATCTGAATGTAATTCTTGCTTTTGTAAGGTCGTATGGACTCATTTCCAATCTTACCTTATCCCCGGTTAAAATTTTAATATAGTGCATACGCATTTTACCGGAAATATGCGCAATTACTACGTGCCCATTCTCTAACTCTACCCTGAACATGGCGTTACTCAAAGATTCGATAATGGTTCCGTCAACCTCTATGTTTGCCTGTTTCGCCATATCTTAGCCTTGTTGTACCATCATGGCATTAGCGCCACGTCCTTTAATTCGACCAGACTTCATTAATCCATCATAATGACGGTTCAATAAATAGGTCTCAATTTGCTGTAATGTATCTAATACTACCCCTACTAAGATCAATAATGAAGTTCCTCCGTAGAAATCAGCAAAAGCACTGTTAATACCTAATTGCATAGCAATAGCAGGTAAAATAGCCACTGCCGCAAGGAAAATAGACCCTGGAAGTGTAATACGGCTCATTACCTGATCAATGAACTCAGCTGTTTTCTTACCAGGTTTAACACCCGGAATAAAACCACCGTTTTTCTTCATATCATCAGCCAACTGATTAGGGTTAACCATAATTGCTGTGTAGAAATAGGTAAAGAGGATAATTAATACCGCGAATACAAGGTTATACCAGAAACCATAACGCTCAGTGAATACGCCTCCTGCATTACCGGCGAAACCTGTAATAGCCGCTGGAATGAACATGATAGCTTGAGCAAAGATGATTGGCATTACACCTGCAGCATTCACTTTTAAAGGAATGTACTGACGAACACCACCGTATTGCTTATTTCCAACGATCTTCTTAGCAAACTGAACCGGAATACGACGAGTACCCTGAACTAACATAATGCTTCCGATGATAATGAATAATAAGAAAACGATTTCTAATAAGAACATGATCAATCCACCACCTGAACTTTGTAAACGAGAACCAAATTCAGAAGTGATTGCGAATGGTAAGCGGGAGATAATACCAATCATAATGATTAAGGAAATACCGTTTCCGATACCTTTATCAGTGATACGCTCTCCTAACCACATAACAAACATGGTACCGGTTACGAGAATCATTGTAGACTGAATCATGAACCAAGTTCCGTCTAATACAACCGCACCAGGGATGTTGTATACCTGAGTAGCTAAGTAACCCGGACATTGAACCGCAGTTACGGCGATGGTTAAGAAACGTGTATACTGATTGATTTTTTTACGACCGCTTTCGCCATCACGTTGTAATTTTTGAAAATATGGCACAGCCATACCTAACAACTGGATAATAATGGATGCTGTGATATAAGGCATAATACCCAAACCGAATACAGAAGCACGTGAGAAAGCGCCGCCCGCGAAAATATTGATTAAACCAATAATTCCGTCTTGCGACCCCGACTCTTGAGCCTCGTTAAGAACAGCTGAGTTTACACCAGGAAGCACAACATAAGAACCAAGGCGATAAATTAATACCAACCCAAGGGTGGTAAGAATTCTAGCTCTTAGCTCCTCTATTTTCCAGATGTTTTGAAGTGTATCTATAAAACGCTTCATAAATTATTTTAAAGTTGTTACTGAACCACCTTTTTCTTCAATTGCTTTTTTTGCAGTTGCAGTAAAAGCATGAGCTGAAATAGTTACTTTAGATTTTAATTCGCCACGGCCTAAGATTTTTACTAAATCATTCTTAGAAGCCATTCCGTTTTTAATTAAAACATCCAAATTAATTTCACTTACTTTAGTTTTGTCAACTAATTTTTGGATGCTATCTAAATTAATTCCGTTGTAGTCAATACGGTTAATGTTTTTGAAACCGAATTTTGGAATACGACGTTGTAAAGGCATCTGACCACCTTCAAAACCACGCTTTGAAGAGTAACCTGAACGTGACTGAGCACCTTTATGACCGCGAGTAGCAGTTCCACCACCACCAGAACCTTGTCCGCGACCGCGACGGTAGTTATTTTTTACAGAACCATTTGCTGGTTTTAATCCGCTTAATTTCATTTTAAAATATATTAAATAGTTTCAATTTTTAACATGTGCTTTACAGCATTAATCTGACCTTGAACCGCAGGATTTAATTCCTTTTCAAGGGTCTGGTACGATTTTTTAAAACCTAAAGCCACCAACGTTGCTCTTTGAGCAGGTGAACGCTTAGATGTACCTTTTACCAATGTAATTTTTACTTTAGCCATAACAATACTATTATCCGTTAAACACTTTATCTAAAGAAATACCTCTTTGGTGAGCCACTGTAATAGGATCACGCATTTTCACTAACGCATCTAAAGTTGCTTTAACCACGTTGTGAGGGTTAGATGAACCTTTAGATTTTGCTAATACATCGGTAATACCAACGCTTTCTAATACAGCACGCATCGCACCACCGGCAATTACTCCGGTACCGTGAGCAGCAGGCTTTAAGAACACGCGAGCACCGCCAAATTTACCTTCCTGTGCATGAGGCACAGTTCCGTTTAATACCGGTACTTTTACCAAGCTCTTTTTAGCATCTTCGATACCTTTAGTGATAGCATCAGTTACCTCGTTAGCTTTACCTAAGCCCTGGCCTACTACACCTTTTTCGTTTCCTACTACAACGATAGCAGCAAAACTAAAGTGGCGACCACCTTTGGTAACCTTGGTTACACGCTGTACAGCAACTAATTTATCTTTTAGTTCGATGTCGCTTGATTTTACTCTTTTAACAACTTCTGTTGACATTTTATTCGTTTAAAGTTTTTATTACTAATTAAAATTTAAGTCCGCCTTCGCGTGCGCCTTCTGCTAATGATTTAACACGGCCATGGTATAAGAAACCATTACGGTCAAATTTCACTTCACTGATTCCGCCAGAAATTGCTTTCTCGGCGATTAACTTACCAACTAATTTAGCTTGTTCAGACTTGCTTACTTTAGCCGACTTAATTGATTTATCATTGGTACCTGCAGAAATTAAAGTTTTGCCGGCTTTATCGTCGATTAACTGAGCATAAATTTCAGCGTTACTACGAAATACACACAAGCGTGGAGACTCGTTTGAACCTTTTACGGTTTTACGAATTCTGTATTTAATTCTTTGTCTTCTTTGTTCTTTATTCAGTGCCATCTTTTCAGTTTTTTTAAGATGATTAACATTAATTTAATTATTTTTTAGCTGCTGATTTACCTGCCTTACGACGTAAAATCTCACCAGTAAACTTGATACCTTTTCCTTTGTAAGGTTCAGGTTTACGTAACGAACGAATTTTTGCAGCTACTAATCCGATTAACTGTTTGTCTGCAGATTCCAAAATAATTTTTGGGTTTGCACCTTTTTCAGCTGTAGTGGTAACCTTTACCTCTACCGGTAAATCGAAAGTGATGTTATGTGAATAACCTAAAGACAATTCTAATAATTGACCCTTGTTTGATGCACGGTAACCTACACCTACTAATTCTTGCTCTGTTTTATATCCTTCGTTTACACCCTTAATCATATTAGCGATTAATGCGCGGTATAAACCATGTAATGAACGGTGACGTTTGTGATCAGTTGGACGAGATACAGTGATTGTACCATTGTCAACTTTAACATCAATATCCGAATCAACCTTTTGAGTTAATGTTCCTTTTTTACCTTTAACGGTTACCAATCCATTGGCAACACTTACTTCCACTCCTTGTGGTATTGTTATCGGTGCTTTTCCTATACGTGACATGACTAATTTCCTCCTTATTTTAGATTAAGAAACATAACATAAAACTTCGCCGCCCACATTTTGATTCTTAGCTTCTTTATCAGTCATTACACCTTTAGAAGTAGAAATGATAGCGATACCCATTCCGTTTAATACACGTGGCATTGATGCAGCACCTGTATACTTACGTAAACCCGGAGAAGAGATACGATCTAATGAACGGATCGCTGAAATCTTAGTTACCGGATGGTATTTTAATGCGATTTTAATTGTACCCTGTTTTTTATCGTTTTCCTCAAACTTATAGTTTAGGATATAACCTTTTTCGAAAAGAATTTTTGTAATTTCTTTTTTCAAATTAGAAGCAGGAACTTCTACAATTCTGTGGTTGGCCTTAATCGCGTTTCTTACGCGTGTTAGGTAATCTGATATTGAATCTGTCATTTTTATTTGTTTTATATGTTATCCCGCACGCAGGATAATTATATTAATACTCTTTTTATTACCAGCTAGATTTGGTTAAACCAGGGATTAAACCAAATAAAACCATTTCGCGGAATGTAACACGGCTTACACCGAATTGACGCATATAACCGCGCGGACGGCCCGTTAATTTACAACGGTTACGACCTCTAACCGGACATGAATTTTTAGGAAGCTTTTGTAAAGCATCGTAGTTTCCAGCCTTTTTTAGTTCTTCACGTTTAGCTGCGTATTTTTCCGCTAACTTTTTACGTTTGGCCTCACGGGCCTTCATTGATTCTTTTGCCATCTTTTAGCTTATATTATTTTTTAAATGGTAATCCAAATTCAGTTAACAATGCCATAGCTTCCTTATCAGTTGGAGCTGATGTAACGAAAGTAATATCCATACCATTGATTTTTGTTACTTTATCGATATCAATTTCAGGGAAGATAATTTGCTCAGTGATACCTAATGTATAGTTACCACGGCCATCAAAACCTTTATTGTTGATACCTTTAAAATCACGGATACGAGGTAATGCTGAAGCTACTAATCTATCTAAGAACTCATACATTTTATCGCCACGTAATGTAACGCGTACACCAATGGCAACACCCTTACGTAATTTAAAGTTTGAGATATCTTTTGTAGAGTGAGTAGGCACTGCTTTTTGACCGGTAATTGTGGTCATTTCTTTCAATGCAGCTTCAATCATTTTTTTATCCGATACTGCATCACCAATACCTTGGTTAATACAGATTTTTTCCAATTTCGGAACTTGCATTACAGTTTTATACTGAAATTGATTTTTTAAATTATTTACAATTTCAGAGCTGTATTTGCTCTTTAATCTTGGTTGATACGTTTTTGTTGCCATTATTTAATTACCTCCTTAGTTTTTTTAGAGATACGTACTATTTTCTTTGTTTTTTCGTCAACCTGACGACCAATACGGGTTGTTTTACCACCTTCAACAAACATAACGTTTGAAATGTGGATTGAACCTTCCTGCTTAGTGATACCACCATTAGGATTTTTAGCGTTTGGTTTACTGTGCTTGCTAATCATATTAACACCTTCTACCAATACACGTGATTTTTTCGTGTCGATAGAAATGATTTTACCTTCCTGGCCTCTCGCCTCTCCGGAAATCACTCTTACAGTATCACCTTTTTTTAATTTTAATTTTAATTTTGACATGACCTCAACTATTGTTTAAAGCACTTCTGGTGCTAATGATATAATTTTCATAAATTGTTTATCGCGTAATTCACGAGCTACCGGACCGAAAATACGGGTACCGCGAATTTCATCGGTGTTGTTTAACAACACAACTGCGTTATCATCGAAACGGATATAAGAACCATCATTACGACGGATTTCTTTTCTTGTTCTAACGATTACAGCTTTACTAACTGTACCTTTTTTTACGTTTCCTGAAGGTAAAGCATGCTTAACGGTAACTACCACTTTATCGCCAATTGAAGCGTAACGCTTACGAGTACCGCCTAATACACGAATAACCAGTACCTCTTTAGCACCACTGTTATCGGCTACGGTTAATCTTGATTCGTTTTGTATCATTTTACTTTAATTTTTAAGATATAACCAATAAATTATTTTACTTTTTCAATTATTTCAACTAAGCGCCAGTTTTTGGTTTTGCTTAACGGACGTGTTTCCATAATACGAACGGTATCGCCAATGCTGCATTCGTTTTTCTCGTCGTGTGCAACGAACTTAGAAGTTTTGTTTACGAATTTACCGTACTTCGGGTGTTTTACTTTACGCATTACTGCCACAACAATAGATTTATTCATTTTATTGCTGGTAACAACACCGGTTTTTTCTTTTCTTAAATTTCTTTCCATTTTAGGTAAAGCTTAATTATTTTGATGCTTTTTTACGTTTTGTTGCTTCAGTTGCCAAACGGGCAATTGTTTTGCGCGCATTACGAATCGTAATTGGATTCTCGATTGGAGAAACATTGTGATTCACTTTTAATTTGCCTAATGCGGCTTTTTCTTCTTTAATTTTATCCAATAATTCTGCATCGGATAAAGCCATAATGTCTTTGTTTTTCATTTTGCTTCGTTTTATGCTTCGTTAGCAGTGTAATCTCTTCTTACTACAAATTTGGTAACTACCGGTAACTTTTGTGCTGCCAAACGTAATGCTTCCTTAGCAACATCCATTGGTACACCTTCTGCCTCAAATAAAATACGGCCCGGTTTAACAGGAGCTACCCAATATTCTGGAGCACCTTTACCTTTACCCATACGTACCTCAGCCGGTTTGCGAGTGATTGGTTTATCAGGGAACACGCGAATCCATACCTGACCTTCACGTTTCATAAAACGTGTGATGGCGATACGAGCAGCTTCAATTTGACGAGCTGTTACCCAGCAGCCTTCTTGAGCTTTAATACCAAATGAACCAAAGGCTAATTGATCGCCACGCTTGGCGTTGCCTTTCATTTTCATTTTTTGCGATTTCCTGAACTTCGTTCTTTTTGGTTGTAACATTTTATAAACTCTTTATTTATTAAACCTTTTTTAATTTTTTAATAAAGCTTTGCTCTATTACTTGTCTTCTCTCTTACCCTTTTTCTTTCCACCACCGAATTTTGGAGTAGCCGGACCTTTTTTCTCTTTTGCAAGACCGATGTTAGGCGATAAATCGCGCTTACCATAAACCTCACCATTGCAAATCCAAACTTTTACACCAATACGGCCATAAGAAGTATGTGCTTCAGCAACTGCATAGTCGATATCGGCACGAAGCGTATGTAACGGAGTACGCCCTTCTTTGTAACCTTCTGTACGAGCCATCTCGGCACCGCCCAAACGGCCGGAAACTTTTATCTTGATACCTTCGGCACCCATACGCATTGTAGAAGCCATTGCCATTTTAGCGGCACGACGGAAAGAGATACGTCCTTCAATCTGGCGAGCAATGCTATCAGCAACTAAGCGTGCATCTAATTCAGGACGCTTAATTTCGAAGATGTTGATTTGAACTTCTTTCTTAGTTAATTTCTTTAACTCTTCTTTCAACTTATCAACTTCTTTACCGCCCTTACCGATGATGATACCCGGACGAGCTGTATTGATAGTTACAGTAACTAACTTTAATGTTCTCTCGATAACAATTTTAGAAATACTTCCTTTTGCTAAACGAGCTTTTAAATAGGTTCTGATTTTTTCGTCTTCAACTAATTTGTCAGAGTAATCTTTACCTCCAAACCAGTTAGAATCCCAGCCCTTAACGATGCCTAAACGAATACCTATCGGATTAACTTTTTGTCCCATTTCTTATTTTTTAATTTTTTGTGTCAATTACTAAAGTTACGTGATTAGAACGCTTTCTGATACGATATCCGCGGCCTTGAGGCGCTGTGCGTAAACGTTTCACAGCCATAGCGCTGTCAACCATAATTTCTTTTACAAACAATGTATCATCGTCAGGACGCTGACCTGTTTTTGCTTCATAATTAGCAATGGCAGACTTCAATAATTTTTCTAAACGACCTGATGCTTCGCGGGTATTGAATTTTAATACGCTTAAAGCTTTGTATACATCCATACCTCTTACTAAATCGGCCACTTGGCGCATTTTACGAGGTGATGTTGGACAATTGTTTAATTTGGCGAAATAAGTTGTTTTGTTCGCCTCTTTACGCTTGTCCGCTACTAATCTTTTTCTTTTTCCCATGGAAATTTATCTTAATACTTAATAATTATTTTTTTGCAGCTGCAGCTCCTTTATTGTGACCGGCATGTCCTTTAAACACACGCGTTGGAGCAAATTCTCCTAATTTATGTCCTACCATGTTTTCAGTTACATAAACCGGAATAAATTTTGCACCGTTATGTACTGCAAATGTATGTCCTACAAATTCTGGTGGAATAGTTGAGCGACGAGCCCAGGTTTTAATAACCGACTTCTTTCCGCCAGCGTTCATTTTGTCAACTTTACCAGCCAAATTGTGGTCGATAAAGGGTCCTTTTTTTAATGATCTTGCCATTGTTATTTTTTTTTGTTTTGAATGTCGAGGCTAGCTCGCCACCATTAAACGTTATTTAATTATTTTTTTCTTCTTTCAATAATGTGTTTGTTAGAAGCTTTTGACTTGTAACGAGTCTTAAAGCCTTTTGCTGGTAAGCCCTTACGTGAACGTGGGTGACCACCTGAAGCACGACCTTCACCACCACCCATTGGATGATCAACCGGGTTCATTGCCACTGGCCTTGTACGCGGACGTACACCTAACCAACGTTTACGACCTGCTTTACCATGAACTTCTAAGTTATGATCAGGATTAGATACAGCGCCAACAGTAGCTTTGCAAGTAATCAAAATCATACGTAACTCACCTGAAGGCATACGTAATACTGCGTATTTTCCTTCACGAGCAGTTAACTGAGCATACGAACCAGCGCTGCGAGCTAATGCTGCACCTTGACCCGGACGTAACTCAATGTTATGGATGATTGTACCTAATGGAACATCTGATAAAAACAAAGTGTTTCCAACTTCCGGAGTAGCTTTTGAACCGGACATAACTTTTTGTCCAACTTTTAAGCCTTGAGGAGCGATGATGTAACGCTTCTCTCCGTCTTTGTATACAACTAATGCAATACGTGCAGTACGGTTTGGATCGTACTCAACAGTTTTAACTGTTCCTTCGATTCCGTCCTTTTCACGTTTGAAATCAATGATACGGTATTGTTTTTTGTGACCACCGCCAATATAGCGCATAGTCATCTTACCTGAATTGTTACGGCCTCCACTCGATTTTGTACTGGTAACTAAACTCTTTTCAGGTTTATCAGTAGTAATATCAGAGTTGTCTGACGCTATTTTGAAGCGTAAGCTAGGAGTTAGCGGTCTGAATTTTTTTAATCCCATTGTAATTCGTTTTTCTTAATTAAATACTAGCGTAAAAATCAATTACCTCGCCTTGTTTTAAAGTAACGATAGCTTTTTTGTGACGGCTTACGCGACCGACAGCCATACCACGTGTAGTGTTACGCACTTTCACTTTTCCAATGTATTGCTGAGTGTTTACTGAAGCAACTTTAACATTGTACATTTTTTCTACCGCATCTTTAATCTCTAATTTATTAGCCGTTTTATCCACAACAAAGCCATAGCGATTTAATTTTTCGGCTTGTGCAGTCATTTTTTCAGTGATGATAGGCTTAACTAAAATTCCCATTTTACTTATTTAAAATTGTTTCAATAACTTTTACTGAGCTCTCAGATAAGATTACGTTCTCGGCATTTAAAATATCGTAAGTGTTCAAATCAGCTGCGTTAACAACCTTCGCTTTTGGAAGATTACGAGATGATAAATACACGTTACTATTTGCAGTACCTAATACTAATAAAGTCTTCTTATCAGTCATGTTTAAGTTTTTCATCAAATCGATGTAGCTCTTAGTTTTTGGAGCCTCGAAAGAGAAATCTTCTAACACTGTGATAGCATTATCTTTTGCTTTATAAGTTAAAGCAGAGATACGTGCTAAAGCTTTTACCTTTTTATTTAATTTGAAAGAGTAATCGCGAGGACGTGGACCAAATGCGCGGCCACCACCAATAAATAATGGCGATTTCATAGAACCTGCACGAGCACCACCGGTACCTTTTTGACGCTTCAACTTTTTAGTTGTACGAGCGATTTCAGCACGCTCTTTTGATTTATGTGTACCCTGACGTTGGTTAGCTAAATAATGCTTAACATCAAGATAAATACTATGATCATTTGGCTCAGCACCGAAGATTGAATCAGTTAATTCAACTTTCTTAGCTGTCTTTTTGCCGCTTATGTTTAATACTTCTACTTGCATGATTACTTCTCAATTAAAACGTAAGACCCCTTAGCACCAGGAACAGAACCTTTTATCAAGATTACATTCTTGTCTGCCATTATTTTTACTACTTCAAGGTTTTGAACTTTCTTACGGTTACCACCTGTTCTACCACCCATGCGTTTACCAGGTAATACGCGTGAAGGATCTGATGATGCACCTAATGAACCAGGAGCTCTTTGACGATCGTGCTGACCGTGTGAACTTCCACCAACACCGCTAAAGCCATGACGCTTTACTACACCTTGAAAACCTTTACCTTTTGATGTACCAACCACATCAACGAAATCGCCTTCAACGAATAAGTCAACAGTGATAACATCACCTAAATTTTTTGCTTCCTCGAAAGAACGGAACTCAACTACTTTACGCTTTGGAGTTGTTTTTGCTAATGCAAAGTGCCCCTTCATTGCTGACGATGTGTTTTTTTCTTTCTTCTCGTCGAATGATAATTGTAAAGCTGAATATCCGTCTTTCTCATTGGTTTTTACTTGCGTCACAACGCAAGGACCCGCTTCAATTACTGTGCATGGTACATACTTACCATTGGCATCGAAGAAACTGGTCATTCCGATTTTTTTACCAATTATTCCAGACATTTTATTTTGTTTTTATTTATTATTCTTAATTATTATATAATCTTTATTCGCCTACCTCTGTTAAACCTTAATTTCAACCTCAACACCGCTAGGTAATTCAAGTTTCATTAACGCATCAACAGTTTTAGAAGAAGAGCTGTAGATGTCTAATAAACGCTTGTAAGAGCATAATTCGAACTGATCACGTGCTTTCTTGTTAACGTGTGGCGATTTTAATACTGTGAAAATACGCTTGTGAGTAGGTAATGGAATTGGACCATTTACTACAGCACCTGTAGATTTTACAGTCTTAACGATTTTCTCTGCTGATTTATCAACTAAGTTGAAATCGTATGATTTTAGTTTTATTCTGATTCTTTGGCTCATTTTATATCAAAATCCTAATTATTAAACTTTTTCTGCTTTTCCTTTAGCTTTTGCAATTACATCAGCTGCGATATTGTTTGGTGTTTCTGCGTAGTGAGAAAACTCCATTGTTGAAGATGCACGACCTGAAGTTAACGTACGTAATTGAGTTACGTAACCAAACATTTCAGATAATGGAACTTTTGCTTTTACTACCTGTGAAGTTCCTTTGCTATCCATACCTTCGATTTGGCCACGACGACGGTTTAAGTCACCTACCACATCACCCATGTTTTGCTCAGGAGTAATTACTTCAATCTTCATGATTGGCTCTAATAACACCGGCTTACATTTTCCTAATGCTTCACGGAAAGCGTTACGAGCACAAATCTCAAATGATAATGCATCAGAGTCAACCGCGTGGTAAGAACCGTCAGTTAAAACAACTTTCAATCCTACTAACGGATATCCTGCTAATACACCATTGTTTAATGAAGCTTTAAATCCTTTTTCAACTGCAGGAATAAATTCGCGAGGAATGTTACCACCTGTAATTTCATTTACGAATTGTAAATCAGATTTAGAGTTATCGAAGTCTGCATCAACAGGACCTAATTCAACTTTAATATCAGCGAATTTACCACGACCACCGGTTTGTTTCTTATAAACCTCACGGTGTTCAACTGTACCTGTTACTGCCTCTTTGTATGCTACTTGAGGAGCACCTTGGTTAACTTCTACTTTAAACTCGCGACGTAAACGGTCAACGATAATTTCTAAGTGAAGTTCACCCATACCGCTGATGATAGTTTGTCCTGAATCTTCATCCGTTTTAACGCGGAAAGTTGGATCCTCTTCAGCTAATTTATTCAATGCAACACCTAAACGGTCTAAGTCACCTTGAGTTTTTGGCTCAATAGCAACACCAATTACCGGCTCTGGGAAGTTCATCGCTTCTAACACGATTGGATTCTTCTCATCGCATAAAGTATCACCTGTTTTAATATCCTTGAAACCAACTGCTGCACCAATATCACCAGCCTCGATAAACTCGATTGGGTTTTGTTTGTTAGCATGCATTTGGAAGATACGAGAAATACGCTCTTTATTACCTGAACGAGTATTTAACACATAAGAACCTGCATCTAAGCGTCCGGAATAAGCACGGAAGAAACAAAGACGACCTACGAATGGGTCAGTTGCAATTTTAAATGCTAAAGCAGTGAAAGGATCTTTTGCATCCGGTTTACGGATTACCTCTTCACCTGTATCAGGATTTGTACCTTTAATATTTTCCTTATCTAATGGAGAAGGCATTAATTCCATTACTAAGTCTAACATGGTTTGAACTCCTTTGTTTTTGAAAGATGAACCACAAACCATTGGAACGATTTTGTTAGCTACGCAAGCTTTACGTAATGCATCTAATACTTCACGCTCAGTGATAGTATCCGGAGCATCGAAAAACTTCTCCATGATTTTATCATCGAATTCAGAAACTGCTTCAAGCATTTTCTCTCTCCAATGATTTACTTCATCCACCATATCAGCAGGAATTGGAACAACTTCATAAGTCATACCTTTATCATGCTCATTCCACACCATTCCACGGTTGTTGATTAAGTCAACTACACCTTTGAAGTTATCTTCAGAACCGATTGGCAATTGTAAAGGAACCGCGTTACCACCTAAAATTTCTTTTGTTTGCTTAACAACGTTTAAGAAGTCAGCACCCTGGCGGTCCATTTTATTTACGAAACCGATACGAGTTACATTGTAACCGTCAGCTAAACGCCAGTTAGTTTCTGATTGAGGTTCTACACCATCAACCGCAGAGAATAAGAAAACTAATCCGTCTAGGATACGTAAAGAACGGTTCACCTCAACTGTAAAGTCAACGTGACCCGGAGTATCGATAATGTTGATTTTGTATTTATTGTCTCTGTAATTCCAGAAACAAGTTGTAGCAGCAGAAGTAATGGTAATACCGCGCTCTTGCTCCTGAACCATCCAGTCCATAGTAGCAGCACCATCGTGTACCTCACCTATTTTATGGTTTACACCAGTATAGTAAAGGATACGCTCGGTAGTTGTAGTTTTACCCGCATCAATGTGGGCTGCAATACCAATATTTCTTGTATATTTTAAATCGCTCATTTTATATTAGAATCTGAAGTGTGAGAATGCTTTGTTGGCTTCTGCCATTTTGTGAGTATCTTCTTTCTTTTTGAAAGCTGCACCTTCTTCTTTAGAAGCTGCAACGATTTCACCAGCTAATTTCTGAGCCATTGATTTTTCGTTACGCTTACGAGAGTAAGAGATTAACCATTTCATAGCCATAGAAATTTTGCGGTCAGGACGGATTTCAGAAGGAATCTGGAAAGTTGCACCACCCACACGACGTGAACGAACTTCAACTTGAGGCGTTACGTTAGCGATTGCCTTTTTCCAAACCTCTAAACCATCTTCGCTTGTACGTTTAGCAACGATACCAATAGCTTCGTGGAAAATTTTAGAAGCGGTATTCTTTTTACCATCGTACATTAAGTTATTTAAAAAGCGGGTTACCATTACATCATTAAAAATTGGATCCGGTAACAATACTCTTTTTTTAGCTTTTGACTTTCTCATTTTATTATAGTCTTTTACTTAAATATTATTTTTTTCCTTTTGCAGCCGGAGCAGCAGCACCCGCTTTAGGACGCTTAGTTCCGTATTTAGAACGTTGTTGTTTACGGCCTTCTACACCTGCAGTATCTAATGTACCACGTACAATATGGTAACGTACACCCGGTAAATCCTTCACACGACCACCACGTACTAATACGATACTGTGCTCTTGTAAATTGTGACCTTCTCCCGGAATGTAAGCAATCACCTCTTGCTTATTGGTTAAACGAACCTTAGCTACCTTACGCATAGCTGAGTTTGGCTTCTTAGGAGTAGTTGTGTACACACGAGTACAAACTCCACGACGCTGCGGACAAGAATCCAATGCAGCCGACTTGCTCTTGTTAGGTGCCTTATGGCGACCTTTTCTTACTAATTGTTGTATTGTTGGCATTTTAAAACCTTTAATTACTTCTTAATTTCATTGGGGAAAATACCCCTCCCTAAAATTAGGGACGGCAAAGATAGATAATTAATTGAATGTGACAATAGAATTTCAAGAATATTTTACCTAAAAATCTGAAATAATTTTAGAAATCGACTTTTATTTTATATATACTTGATTTACAGTTATAAAAAATGCAAGCAAGATTTGTAATTGCTTGAAATAAGAACTTTTAATTAAACCGATTTAGTGTTATATTTATACATAATGTATAATATAATATGTTTATATTTGTGATTCTTAACACAACATAATGCCAAATCCTTTCCATACCGGCGATTTTAATCCCGCTGCCGAATTCTGTCCGAGGGATGAAGAGTTTAAACAACTCCTTAATAATACCCAAATGGACCTCAATACAATTTTACTGGGCATGCGGCAAATTGGTAAAACCACTTTGGTTAAACAGTTTATACGCCACATCGAAAACGAAAACAACCGCCATTGTATATATGTTAATATAAACGCTTCTTCTACTATAGACGAGTTTAGCGAATTGCTTTTACAGGAAATCGTTAAAGAATTCAGAGAAATTAAATCTAACAACATTGATTTACTCATTAATCGCTCAAGTCCTCAATTACTCCTCACCGTTCTCGAATCAGTCGATAAACTAAATAAAAAAATACTTATTGTGATTGATGATTTTCAACAAATCATTAATTACCCCGATAAAAATTTTTTACAACTATTTCAAAACAGCATTCAAAAACTCAAACGCATCAATTTCATTTTTTGCTGCAGTAATGAGTTTGCCCTCAACGAACTTGCCGGTAACGAAACCCAAACTTTTTTCGCGAACTCCGATCTTATCCAACTAAACCCAATCAAAACTGCGAATTACAATATGTTCATTGGGTGGTTATTTAACAACAACGGACAATCCATCAGCGAAGAGGCTATTGATTTTATTTTGGATTGGACACGTTGCCACACGCATTACACACAATCTTTGTGCAAACGCATTTATTTTAATGCACATAAAGAAATTGAATTGGAAAACGTACATGATGAATGTGGACAAATTCTTTCAGAAAATGAAAGCTCCTTTTACATCTACCGTAATCTTCTGTCGCCGGTGCAATGGATTTTATTGAAGGCTATCGCCAAGGAAGAAAAAGTTTATCACCCTACCGCCAAGCAGTTTCTAAGCGAACATAAAATCGGAACACCTGCTAACGTTCAACGCGCGCTTGATGCACTTATACAAAAAGAAATGGTAACCGCTTCCCGCGATGAAAAAGGCCGTTATTATCAGGTGCAAGATTGCTTTTTGAGCAGATGGCTGGAGGGTATTGATTGATATTTACTCTAATTTTCTTTGTTTTAAATAAGATTATTATACCTTTGGTAAGCTATGAGAAAAACAATATTCCTGTTGACCTTTTATTTAAATTTTGTGGGCACTTTTTTTTCGCAAATTCCAAATATTTGCATAGAAAAAATAAAACCCATCACCTCATTTTCTCTTAACAATTATCCAGCAGGTCATATTAACCATGCGGATTTTAACAATGATGGGAATATGGATATAATAATCAAATCTAATATTTGGTACATATATCAAGGAAATGGAAATGGCACCTTCACAAAAAAAGATTCTATAAACTTGGGGCTTGCGGGTAATACAAAATTAAAAGACTTAACTAACGACGGGTTGCCAGATATTGTGTTTGACGATTTTTACTCTATCAATCTTGGAAATTTCAAATTCTCCATTCCTGTCAATTTTTTAGGCTCTATCGCAACAACATTTTCTGATGTTTATGATTTTAATAATGATGGTTATAATGATATTGCCGCCGTGAGGCAAAATACCATTCTTAATATTTGTTTGAACAATCAAATCGGTGGTTTTACTTCGCCAATAACAACCACAATTTCTGGCGCACCCCTATTCTATAATGTATTAGACCTTAAGGTAAGCGACTTTGATAAAGACGGAATGAAAGATATTATTTTAAGCGGAGTACCGAACATTGGTTTTTTAAAACGAACAGGACCAACTTCTTTCAATGCCTTTGTTGCGGTTTCTACTGCATCTGCTTCAAAAGTTAATTTGGCAGATTTTAATAATGATGGGTATGAAGATATGATTATGTCCACTTATTCAACGAAAGATTTAGTCTATTTCATGAGTAATGGAACTAGTTTTACCAAAAACATCTTTAGTTTAAGAAATAACTCACCGGGTGGAGGTTCAAATACTATGATAGCTTTAGCTGAATTGAATGGTGATAGTTTTATTGATGTAATTGCGCACATTGGTTGGTCGAATCAAAGTTCCATGGAATTTGTAATGGCAAAAAACAATGGGAACGGAACCTTTAGTCTAATGGGTGACTATAAAGGTTTTGATGAAGCAGTAAATATTGATGCTTTTGACACAAACAACGATTTGCAGCCTGAGGTGATATTATGTCAAGCGAACAATCCTAATTATAATGTTAATGTTTGTTTAAATTACGGTAATGCAAATTTGAATTTTCCAAAAAATTATTCATACAGTGGTCACGGCAGCGAAAATGTTCTAACAGGTGATTTTGACAATGATCTTGATAACGAGGCAATAATGTTCTCTCTAAAAACAGGAGGATGTTTTCCTTTTATTATTGATGATAACAACGCATCTTACGATACTTCATATTTTGATATTTCAATTACTGACTCCTCCAATATTTATGGATACCATCTTGAAAAAGGAGATTTTAATAACGATGGGCTTTTGGACATAGTTTATACCTCACCACTAAAAAACAGAGTTGGAATATTAATAAATAAAGGCAATTTAAAATTTCATCAGCCTGTTTACTTTTATTTATCTGCAAGGCCTATTGCTATTACAACTGGTGATTTTAACTCTGATTCAAGAATGGATATTGCAGTGTGTTATACTAATTCAAGTGTTTTTACTGCTATGCTTAATAATGGAGGATTGTCGTTTACCAATTTAAATACTACTTCAATGGCTTCAAAAAACAATGGAATTGCAGCATCAGACCTGAACAATGATGGTTTTGCAGATATTGCGCTTATCGAAGATTTCAATTTAAGAATTTATATAGGTAATGGTACCGGGAATTTTACGTTAACCAATTCATACCCTTCTGCAGAAGGATTATACCGCTTAAGGGCTACTGACCTTAACAGCGATAACAACAAAGATCTTGTTGTGTGTGCCACTTTCAACAATATAATTAAAACTTATTTTGGTAACGGAGCGGGCTCATTCACATCTCTTTCCTCATTTGTTTCTGGACTCCCGTTTTGGAGTGCGCATGCTGACCTAAATTCTGATGGTTTGGTAGATATTGTAACTGGAAATAACTCCAACAAATTTTCCATTCTATTCGGGCAAGGTTCAAATTCATACTGGCCTGCCCAAAGTTTTTATCATCCTGAGCCTATATGGGGTGTTGAAGTGAGTGACCTTGATAATAACGGATCACAACAGATTGTTTTTGTCGGACACTGGGGAGCTTCTATTTACAATACAAATGGAGCCTTTTATAGTTACAAATCACCCTATACATTATGTTCGGGTCAAAGCTTAATCTTAACGTCACCTTCGTTAGGATCTGGTACCTCGTATACTTGGATGCCGGGTAACATTACCAGTAACACCATTTCCATTAGCAGTTCAGGAAGTTTTTATCTTAATTATTCAAATAGCAATCTGGGTTGCACTGTAAAATCAAATACTGTTTCTGTTAATACTATCTCTGTTACACCATCCAATATTATAATTAACGGCGGTCCGCGAACAATTTGCGGTGGTGATTCTGTGATATTAAATGTAAATACCACTTTAAAACCCAAATGGAATACAGGTGACACAACAATTAATATTGTCAAATTTCCTTATGGTAATGTGATATACCAAGTGAATTTAGTTGATTCAAATGGTTGCCAAATAAAAGATACATTTATGGTTAATGTCAAACCCTTGCCGCTATTAAACGTTAGTTCAACATCATTCTCTGTTTGCTCTGGAAATACTGTCACTTTAACAGCAACCGGTGCCTCTACTTTTACCTGGAATATCGGACCTAATACAAGTAGTGTCAATGTAAGTCCTGTTGTAGCTACAACTTATACTGTCATTGGAACAAATTCACTAGGATGTTCCTCATCGAATACCATTACAGTTAATGTAAATGCCTTGCCCACGATAACCTTAGTTGCCAATAATTACACTGTTTGTTCCGGCAGTAATTCAACACTTACAGCTACAGGAGCAAATACATATTCATGGAGCGTCTCACCGTATTCAAATCCAAAAATTGTTACACCTACCATTACTACGACATATACTGTATGGGGTACGAATTCTCTAAATTGTACTGGAACACAAACTATTTTAATTAATGTAAACCCAAAGCCAACAATAAATGTCGTTGCGTCTCCCTCCTTAATATGCGCTGGACAAACAGTTACATTAACGGTAAGTGGGGCAAACTCGTACACATGGTTACCAAGCGGAGCCTTAAGCTCAAGTATTATTGTTTCTCCTATTTCTTCTACCAATTACGGTGT
Organism: Bacteroidia bacterium; assembly: GCA_016787445.1. Lineage (GTDB taxonomy): Bacteria > Bacteroidota > Bacteroidia > B-17B0 > Aurantibacillaceae > JAHEYG01. The sequence goes on along the minus strand of JAEUTQ010000076.1, from coordinate 29,139 downwards.
AACAGGGAAAGATTTGAATGGGTGTATAAATAGTTATAATTATATGCTTTTAGTTAATACATGTACAAATCTAGATGAAAAAGTATCAAATATTTTTGAAAATACTATTTATCCAAACCCATCGAATGGGCAGTTTTATATTTCATTAAATGTAGCTTCAGAAAACATTTCTGCTGAAGTCTATAATGCTGTAGGGGAACTTATTTTCAAAGAAAAAATAACAGAGACTAAATTTAAAATAGACCTAAATGAACAGGCGAGCGGTATATATTTTATAAGGATAATAGAAAATTGTAATACCCTTAATTATTCAAAATTGATTAAGCAATAAATCCAACCTCTTAAAACTTGTATCCAAATCCGATTCCGTAAACACTCATTACTTGCGCACGCGGACCAAAAATATCGTTTTTGTGATCGAATTTTCCGTCGTTATTCCAATCGTATTTAATGGTTACGTCGTGATCATATAAAAACTTGGTAGATAAAGTAGCTGTAAAAAATTTAGTGATTTTCAATGTTACTAAAGTATTCCAAACTACATCTATGTTTTGTGGATCCTTCATGTAATTAGAGAAAAAATCGGCGTAGGTATCTAAACTCAATTGCTTCGTTAAATCCTTCTTAAACTTTAAAGTAAATCTTCCCCCAAACTCATAGCGGAATTTATGTCCAGGTGTTACCAATACGCCTGCTGTATCGTATTTAGCCTTCTCTACACCAAATTCACCTGCATTTGCTAAATTCTGGTCAGTTACCATTGTAACCTTACCCGCTACCGGTGAAATCGTTGCTACAAAGTATTCAGCCGGTTTAAAGTCTAGACCTAATGCTAACTGAATATATGCAGGCGATGCAAAACGCGATACGGCCACTTTTAATGTATCATCAAAATACTTATAACCATCCGAAAATTGTGAACGGAAATCGGCCATTAAAGTATAAAACCAATATTTTTTAAACGCATATAAGCTATACTTGCTCATCGCAAACATTTGGTCAACGTTCTTTTGCCAAATTTTTGCATTACCCATTTTCACGATACCATACTGACCATCGAATCGGTTTACCCATTCGTGCTTATCCTTTTTATAATTAGCTTCCAAGTTCAATAAACCTGAAAATGCAATATTGTTTTCTCCGCCACCGGTCCAGTTACTCACTGATGTTTGCGCTAAATTCAATCCAAAGAATCCGGTTTTCTTCCAATAGGAAGTATCCTTTTTTGCTTCTGTTTGAGCTTGCATTCCAAGGCTCACAAATAAAAATAATACTACTATTTTTTTCATATAAATTTTAAAGTCGACAAAAGTAATATTTATTTGTTTGTGAAAGTTGTTTCCGAATAATCTTTAACAATTCCATATAAAGTATCACGTTCAACCGGACGCTTCCCTACTCCTTTGATTAATTCTACTAATTGTTGAGTCGTAAGTTTTGGAGATTGTTCTTCGGCTCCGGCCATGCTATAAATTTTAGTGGTATCATCAATTGTACCATCCAAATCATCCGCACCAAAGTTTAACGCCAATTGCGCTGTATTTCTTCCAATCATGGCCCAATAAGCTTTGATATGCGGAAAATTATCCAAATATATTCTCGCTACGGCGTAATTACGTAAATCTTCTATTACCGATACTTCCGGAACATCGCTCATTTGATTTTCCTTATTACGGAATTTAAGCGGAATAAATGCATTAAAGCCATTGGTTTTATCCTGTAATTGACGTAAACGTTCCATATGATCAATTCTGTGCTCAAAAGTTTCAATATGGCCATACAACATCGTTGCATTAGAATGTCTTCCTAATTTATGCCACACTTCATGAATTTCTAACCATTCTTCGGCACTACATTTTCCTCCGGCAATTTTATCGCGAATGTCTTTATCAAATATTTCGGCACCACCACCCGGCATACTATCTAACCCTGCTTCCATCATAGCTTTCATTCCCTCTTCATACGTCATTTTCGCCTTTTTGAAGATGTAATGATACTCTACCGGTGTTAAAGCTTTAATGTGTAAATCCGGACGGTGTTGTTTTATTCTTCTGAATAACTCAGTGTAATAAGCGAAATCTTGCTTAGGCACAACACCACCTGTAATATGTACCTCAGTCACCGGTTGTCCGTCGTATTTTTTTATGATATCCAAGATTTGATCTATGCTTAGTTCCCAACCTTGCTCGCGCTGCTTAATTAAACGCGAGTAAGAACAAAACGCGCAGGAATAGACACAAATGTTGGTTGGCTCTACGTGAAAATTGCGATTAAAAAAAACCTTATCGCCGCTTTTTTTCTCCCTCACAAAATTGGCTAGAGTTCCTAAAAAACTCAAGCTGCCTTCTTTATACAATGTAACGCCTTCATCAAAAGTAATGCGCTCGCCATTAAAAACTTTATCGGCAATGCTTTTTAAAGCAGGCGATACCGACGAATGATGAATGATCTCCTTTGGTGATTCTGTATTAATCATAGGACAAATTTATGGATTATATCTTTCTTAACAGTGAATTAAATATGAATACTAATCATTTGATTTATATCACATTTGGCATTAACACTTATTATCTTATATTTGTTTAACAAAATTCAAATCATGAAACAGCTTTACTTTTCTCTATCCTTCGTTCTGATTTTTTTATCAGCTTCTTTTAAATCTCAAACGGCTACGAGTATTACCAACGGTAACTGGACAAACCCTTTGACCTGGAATTGTACCTGTGTACCTTTAATGGGACATTCGGTTACTATTAATCACACGGTAACTTTAAATACCAGTATGAGTTTTACGGCCGGCGGAATTACTATCAATAACAATGGCGCATTAATGCAAGATGCGAGCAATAACCGTGACTTATGGTTTAACGGTGGTACTTTTGTAAATAATGGAAAAGCAAACTTCAGATATTTATTGGTGACCGGTGGCACAAATAATACCAATAATGGAACTTTTACTGTAAGTGCGATGACCAATTCTGTAGGCTTCAACAACAACGGAACGATTACGATGGATAGTATGTATATTGCTAGCCAATTTACAAATACTGCAAATGGAAGAATTATTGGTGATAGTCTAACTAATGCATCAATTCTGTATAATTATGGTCGAGTTTTTACGACGTGGTGCACAAATAAAAGCATATTCCTCAACAGTAACTACCATAGTGGATATGCATTAACCAATGATGGTGATTACGATAATAATGACTCGTTAATTTTATCTGGAAGCATATGGAATAAAAAAATATTCACGAATATACCTGGAGCGCATATTCGAATTACAAAAAACTTTCATAATTACACTCCGGGCAACACGGCAAGTTTTATAAATATGGGCAATGTTGTGGTTTTAGACAGCTGGTACAATACAGATACAGTAAGAGGCACCAATACCGGAACATTTACCGTAAGCGATACTTCAGCAAACAGCGGACATATGAAAGGTAATTTTAAATTCTGTGATTTAACACCACCGGCTTCTTCGCCTTATATTGATCTGAACTCAGGTGTTGTTTCTGTAAATATAACATGGTGCACTACTAGCGGTGTAGATGAATTAACACCAACCAAAGGCACGGTAAAATATTTTCCGAACCCAAGCAACGGGCATTTCATTATTTTCGGAGAGAAAGAGGAAACATTGTTTTTATATAATGATATCGGACAACAAGCACGCATTATACAATTGGATAAGAGTAATGATTACCGAGTTGAAATTAGCGGATTGGAAAACGGAATTTATTTCTTAACCGGAAGAACTTTCAGAGAAAAAGTGATTGTGATAAAGTAAATTGACTTGAAGATATTAATGAGATTAAAAAACAAATACTTTTCATTTTTTTTATTCTTCATTCTTGCAATCTTTTCATTTTGCAAGAAGAAAGAACCGGAACCAATGCTCAAATGTACGACAGAATACGATACATGGTTTAGCATTACACAATCCTATCTTGTCACAAACAATATGGCTATCCCAAATGGAAGAAGTCCTTTCATTGATTTAAGCAAATGGAGTACTTGTTCAAAAGCTCCAAGTTGTGTTAACGTAAATTCGATTTGGGTTAACGGAACTAAGTTATTCACCTATTGCAATTGGTATACATTATCCTATGGCGACACGCTTAATCAATTTCAACACCCACCTTTTATTTGGCAAATTAATGGTACTTCTGATTTTCCAAGTTTTACAAAAGCCATATACGATTCCATTCCACAATTTTATAAATACAACCTACTGCCCGACACGATTTCTAAAAGCGGTACAACATCAATTCAACTGGGTGGAAAAAACGCCGACGAAGCAATTATTTTTATTAAATCCAATAGTACTAATGCGTATTTTGGTATCATATCGGCAGACAGCTCATTATATACCGTTAACACACCAACCGTTTTAGTTGCGAATGCCAATGCAACATTGAGTGTTACTTATAGAAAATATCGTGACACCACGGTTAATTTTAAATTAATGAAATTTGCCGTCAGCGCAAATTATTCTAAGGTGATTTATGTGAAAAATTAATTTTTTCTCATTGATCCGATAATTAATAAAAAGCCCCGGATTACCGGGGCTTTTTATTTAAATGTATTTCTTCCTATCTATAAATCCACCACCCACTAAATCATTTCCTTCGTAAATCACCGCGCTTTGTCCGGGTGCTACACCTGTAACCGGCGCATGAAACACCACATCTAATTTATCGCCACTTGTATTAATGGTAGCTAATGTGCCCGCGTCTTTATAACGGATCTTTGTTAATCCCACAAAATCATCCGGCAAGGAAGCATACTTAATTAAATTAAAGTCGCGCACCATAAGTTGCATTTCTTCCAAATCATTTTTATCGCCTAACACAATCGTGTTTGTTTCCGGAATAATTTCCTTTACAAAAACAGGATCACCCAAAGCAATGTCTAATCCTTTACGCTGACCAATGGTATAAAAAGGATAACCTCTATGCTTTCCAACGGTCTTCCCCTTGTACACATAGTTACCGCCTTCCACTTTGGCTTCTAAATCCGGTAAACGATGTTTTAAGAAAGAACGATAATCGTTATTAGGTACAAAACAAATATCGTAGCTCTCGCTTTTATTCGCTAAGTCGATAAAACCCGCGTCTTTCGCCATTTGTTTTATCTCCGGCTTTTTATACCCTCCTAAAGGAAAAAAAGTGCGTTTTAAACTCTCTTGTGACAATCCCCACAACACATAGGTTTGATCTTTGTTTTCATCCACACCTTTAAAAATAACGCGACGTTCATTTTCATCACGCAATTGCGCGTAATGTCCGGTAGCGATAAATTCACAATCTAACATATCGGCACGCTTGAGCAATGCTTCCCACTTAATATGGGTGTTACATAAAACACAAGGATTAGGTGTTCGTCCCGCTAAATATTCCTCCACAAAATTATTGATGATGTGATCACCAAATTCTCCTCTGATATCTAAAATATAATGCGGAAAGCCAAAATTTACGGCAATAGCACGCGCGTCGTTGATACTGTCTAAACTACAACAACCGGTTTCACGCTTACTGCCTCCCGATGTTTCATAATCCCAGGTTTTCATGGTAATACCTACCACTTCATAACCTTGTTCATGCAACATCATAGCCGCAACGGAACTGTCAATTCCACCGCTCATCGCCACCAATACTTTTCCGTGTTTGCTCATGATTAATTTTTAAGAAATAAAATTATTTCTTCTTGTTTGCCGGTTTTTGTTCGCCAGATTTAGGAGCGGGAGTATCCTTTACTTTGTTCTTATCAAAAAAAGCATCTGTAGTTTTCTTATCCGCTATCTGACCATATTCATACAATTCCTTCTCTGTCACTTTTCCTTCTTTGTCCTTATAAATCCACGGACCATTACGCATTCCGTTCTTGTAAAATCCGGTAGCTGCCGCTATGCCGTTAGGATAGAAATACGTCATCTTTCCTTCCTGCTTGCCGTTTATGAAATTTCCATCAGCTTTTAATTTAACACCATCATAAAATTGTTTGAATGCACCATGCTCCACTCCATCCTTAAAATTTCTTTCCTCTGCTGTTTTTCCGTTAGGTAAATACACAAATTGCTTTCCCTCTTTCTTTCCATTCTTATAATTCTCTTTCGACATCATGACGCCCAAATCATCATAATATGTCCAAACAGAATCCTTAATGCTTTCGCCTAAATATTTTCCCTTGGCCATTAATTTTCCGTTAGGGTGAAATAATTTAGCATACGCGTATTTCCCATCTTTCTTATAATCCACCAAAGCACGAACGCTATCCACTAAAGGGTAATAGTATTTAAATACACCTTGCGGCTTATCATCCTTAAACATCCCTTCATAAATCAACTTCTGCGTTTTCTCATCCATTTTTTTCCAATAGCCTTGTTTACGGCCTTGCGCATCGGTGGTTTGTGCCACTAGCGAGCCGACAAAAATTAACAGTGTTAAGGTGAGTAGTTTTTTCATACTTACAATAATGCAAAGGTAATATAAAGTTACCGAAATAATACCCCAATAATTAACAATCTATGTGAAATGAAAACATGACGAAATTTTTCGGGATTGTAGGATTTCACTATATTGTTTATTTTTACTTTTAGCAATGTCGTTAATAAGCAAACAATTCATTTGAAACCTTGTTAAACAATTAAAAATAAAGGTATAAACCGTTTCACATGAGCTTGGCATCCGCTTTTATCCATTTCAAAAATCTTGTTAAAACTATGAAGTTAAACTCCATTATACTTGTTCTGCACCTGCTTGTTTTTAGCATTCAACCCATTCTTTCCCAAAACAACACGTTAAACTCTTCTGAAATCATTCAAGGTTTAAAAAAATTAAATACCATAGGCAGTGTATTGTATATTGCCGCGCATCCCGATGATGAGAACACACGTTTATTAGGTTATCTGGCGAATGAGAAAAAAGTAAGAACAGGTTATTTATCGCTTACACGCGGTGATGGCGGTCAAAATTTAATCGGGAAAGAACAAGGTGAATTACTAGGATTAATTAGAACACAGGAATTACTCGCGGCACGAAGAGTAGATGGCGCCGAACAATTTTTTACACGTGCTAATGATTTCGGTTATTCAAAAACACCGGAAGAAACATTTTCTTTCTGGAGTAAAGACAGCATCCTCGCAGATGTGGTGTTAACCATTCGCCGTTTTAAACCGGATGTTATCATTTGTCGTTTTCCTTCCACAGGTGAAGGCGGTCACGGTCACCATACCGCTTCTGCTATACTCGCTTTGGAAGCATTTGATGCGGCTGCCGACCCAAAACGTTTTCCCGAACAACTAACACAAGTACAAACCTGGCAAGCAAAACGCATTTTCTGGAATACATTTAATTTCGGAAGCACTAACACGACTTCCCCCGATCAATTAAAAGTGGATGTTGGATTATTTAATCCGCTTCTGGGAAAAAGTTACGGTGAAATTTCTGCCGAAAGTCGCTCTTGTCACAAAAGTCAGGGATTTGGCTCTGCCAAACAACGCGGCACTAATATTGAATATTTTAAACTATTAAAAGGTGATAGTGTGAAGTCGGATGTACTGGAAGGCATATCCTTAAGCTGGGGCCGCTTTAAAGGCCTCGAAAAAATTGAATCACTCATCAATGATTGCATCACGAAGTTTAATCCGCAAAATCCGGAGAACAGCCTTAATGCGCTTATTGCTATTTACAAACAAATTTCATCCTTACCGGAAAGCAATACCGAAATTTCGTATTGGAAAAAACAAAAACTAAAGGAAACTGAAACGCTCTTATTGGCTTGCTCAGGTTTGTGGTTGGAAGCTTTTTCACCGGAATATATCGGAATTCCGGGACAAGAAGTAAATCTTACAGTTCAAGTGCTCAACCGAAATAAAAGCAATGTGAAGCTCACTAAAATTTCTTATTTAAACCAAAGCGATACAACCTGTCAGTTAACTTTAAAAACAAACGACCTCTATACATTCAAACGAAAAGAAAAACTTCCTGAATCACTTCCCTACTCTAATCCTTATTGGCTGAATGAAGATCACAGCATCGGATTTTATACGGTAAAAAACGAAAATTTAATCGGCAAGCCGGAAAACGAATCCTTAACCAAAGTAACTTTTGGCATTACGATTGAAGATTTAGCATTAACGATAGAAAGAAATTTAGTTCACAAATACACCGATCCTGTAAAAGGAGAAATTTACCGTCCCTTTGAAATATTACCACCGGTTACCGTAAATATTCAGGAGAAAGTATTTGTGTTTACTGATACAAAACCAAAAAACATTTCTCTGACAATCAAAGCTAACACTGCAAATGTAAATGGTAAACTGGAATTAAAAGGTTCGGAAGGCTGGAGTATTTCTATTGCTAATCCGGAATTCAAATTACTCAATAAAGGCGATGAAGCCATTATTGAAGCTACTGTTTCGGCTACAAAGAACGTAACTAACGGTTATTTAACAGCGGCTTTAAAGGTGAATAACCAAAGCTATTCAAAAAGCATCAAACGTATCGAATACGATCATATTCCTTATCAATTTGCTTTAAGTAATGCCAAAGCCGGATTAATTTATATTGATTTAAAAAAGACCGACGCTAACATTGCTTACATTCCCGGTGCGGGAGATGATGTAACCGCTTGCTTAAAACAAATTGGGTATAATGTAACAGTGTTATCCGATGAACTTTTAACGAATGAAAATCTTTCGAAGTACAGCGCGATTGTAACGGGCGTAAGAGCGTATAACACAAGTGAGCGATTACAGGTTCATTACAACAAACTTATGGATTACGTTAAGAATGGCGGAAATCTGATTGTTCAATACAACACCAATAACCGAATCGGACCTGTAAAAGCGAAAATTGGTCCCTACCCTTTTACCATTTCCCGCGACCGTGTAACGGATGAAAAAGCTGAAGTAAAATTCATCAATGAAAAACACAGTGTTTTAAATACACCCAATAAAATTACTGCCAAAGATTTTGAAAACTGGATTCAGGAACGCGGCATTTATTTCGCAACCGAACTTGATAAGCAGTATGAAACTATTTTGGCCATGAACGATGCCAATGAAAAACCGAGCGACGGTAGTTTAATCATTGCAAAACATGGCAAAGGAAATTTTGTGTATACAGGCTTGGCTTTCTTCCGTGAATTACCTGCGGGCATACCGGGCGCTTACCGATTGTTTGTGAATTTATTGAGCTTACCTCAAAACAAATAACATGAACGAGCAAGAAGAGAAACCACCTATTTTAAAAACCTGGACCAATGTTTATACATTAGTGATTGGTTCTTTAGTACTAATTATTTTTTTACTCTACCTCTTTACACAATCTTATAAATGAGTTTAATCGATTGGTTAGTTTTAAGCATCACACTTTTATCTATCATAATTTATGGTGTATGGAAAAGTCGTGGGGCAAAAAACATCGATGGGTATTTACTGGCAGACAGACAACTTCCCTGGTACCATGTGGGATTATCGGTAATGGCCACGCAAGCCAGCGCCATTACATTTTTATCAGCACCCGGACAAGGCTACAGCGATGGCTTACGATTTGTGCAATTCTATTTTGGTTTGCCTTTAGCCATGGTGGTGTTATGCATTACGTTTATTCCCATTTTTCATAAACTCAATGTTTTTACGGCTTACGAATATTTAGAAAAACGTTTCGATAATAAAACACGTACACTCACCGCCTTTTTATTTTTATTGCAGCGCGGATTATCAACGGGAATTACCATTTACGCGCCGGCCATTATTTTATCGACCATTTTAAACATCGACATAACTTACACCATTATCGCCAATGGATTTTTAGTAATCACCTATACCGTTTATGGCGGAACAAAAGCGGTTTCCTACACACAGTTTTTGCAAATGAGCATCATTTTTGCGGGATTATTTTTAGCCGCATTCATGGTCGTACATTTATTGCCGGATAACGTAAGCTTTAGCGATGCCTTAACGATTAGCGGAAAAATGGGAAAGTTAAACGCTATTGATACCACCTTTGATTTAAACAACCGTTATAATATTTGGTCGGGAATTATTGGTGGATTCTTTCTTCAGCTTTCTTATTTCGGTACCGATCAATCGCAAGTGGGTCGCTATTTAACCGGAAGTTCCATTACACAAAGTCGTTTGGGATTAGTAATGAACGGACTGATTAAAATCCCGATGCAGTTTTTTATTTTGCTCATTGGCGTATTAGTATTTGCTTTCTATCAATTTAATGACGCGCCGGTTTTCTTCAATAAAGTGGAAGCCAACCGCATTGAAAACAGCGCATACAAAAACGAATATCATGAATTAACACAACAATATGCCAACGCGCATCAGGAAAAACAAAAAGAGTTACATGTATTGGTTGAAGCCATTCACAGCAAAGATGAAAACGCTATAAATGCCGCGGGATTAAAAGTAAAAGAAGCCGATCGAAAAACAATTGCCCTTCGGAATGAAGTCACTAAGCTGATGGAAAAAAACAATCCGAAAGCAGATACCAACGATACGAATTACATCTTTCTCACCTTTGTAACGCAGCAGTTACCAGTAGGTATTGTAGGTTTACTCATCGCCATTATTTTTTTAGCCTCCATGGGATCAACTGCCAGCGGCTTAAATTCACTTGCTTCCACCACTGTGGTTGATTTTTACAAACGTCTCTATAAAAAAGAAGGCAGTGAACATTTGTATTTATCCGCCTCACGCATCGCCACAATTTTATGGGGCGTATTTTGCGTAATTGTTGCGATTTACGCCAGTAAACTGGGAAATTTAATTGAAGCCGTGAATATTTTAGGATCCTTGTTTTACGGTACCATACTTGGTATTTTTCTTGTAGCATTTTACATGAAAAACATTAAGGGTATCGCGGTGTTTTATGCCGCGCTGTTGGCCGAAGCATTTATCATTTACGCCTGGCTTATGGATTTAACCGCTTTCTTATGGCTCAACGTAATTGGTTGTGCCTTGGTGATGGGCATTGCATTCATACTTCAGATCATTCTCAATAAACGAACACAAATAAAAAATCCCGCTTAAAGGCGGGATTCTTTTTTGAATTGTTTGAGATTATTTTTTACAATCTGCAATGATTTTTTCGGCTTGCTTTACATAAGCGTCATCCTGATCAGCAGCTGCTAATGTTTTAGCTTGCTCTGCAGTTACTGCTGCACCTTTTAAATCTTTTGCTTTGTACTGGATTTTTGCTTTCAATAAAACTACCCAATATGCTTTAGGATTGTTAGCAATCGCTTTATCAACCCACTCCCCAGCTAATTTTAAATCTTTATCGTTTTCATAGTAATATGAAGCGGCAGCAAAGTACGGACGATTATCCTTAATGATCGTGTTCTCAATCGTCTTCATGATTTTGCTGTCGATTTCAGCAGTTACCTTAAATGCTACGCGTGTTTTTTCCCACACTAATTCGATGGCAGCAGTATTTGCAGTCATTTCGGCTACATTGATGGCGAAAGTCTCAACCTTCTCGGTTAAAGCGCTTGGCTTCACTGTGATTTTTAAAACTTCATTTTCTTTTTTGTAATTCGCCACATCACCACCTAAGGTTAAATCTTTATAGAACATTAAATCCCAGCTGTCTTTGTTAGGAACAGAATATAACGCGTAAGTTCCGGCTTTTAAATCCATACCTTCTACTTTTACATCTTCGCCAAATGTAATTTTTGTAGATGAATTAGCACCGGTGCGCCATACTTTTCCGAATGGCACTACATCACCGTAAACCACACGACCTTTTGCACTCGGACGAGAATACTCAATCGTAATATCCGATAATGCAAAAGCTTGCTTTAATGTTTGTAAAGGACTTGGAGCCGGTGTTTTTAATTGCGCGTTTACTGATGTTGTAGTCATTACCGCGATGGCCAATGCTCCTGTTAATGTTTTGAATTTGTTGAATAGCATAATTTATTTTTTAGGTTTTGTTTATAACAATTAAATGAATTGATTGTTTTCAAAGATAGAAAATTAGTGCTAAATAAATCAAATGTTAAAATTAAGCTAAACGCAAATGGCGTTGCTCATTCATTTTCACTTTACCGTCTTCCAACAACTTATTGAGTGCCATTACCCACACTTCATCATTGTATTTCGTTAATTTTTCTTTGAGCTGATCGATGTGTAAAGTCTGCTCCGATAAATGATGTAGAATTTCTGTCTCAATGGCTTTTGACGGTGGATTTTTCTTTTGCGCTAAACACACATCACAATAACCGCAAGCATCTCCGCTTAGCTCATTAAAATAATTAAGCAAAAATGTTTGGCGACAAATTTCTTTTTGATTCGCGTATTCAATGACTTTATTCATTTTCTCAAGGAATCGTTCTTTCAAAAACGCATAATGACTTAAATTAAATTCAACATGCTTAGCATTAATCCGGTTTTGCAGGAAAATTAATTTCGGCAATTCACTTTGCTTGATGTACGAGAGTATTTCCTGACTATGCAAAAACTCGAGTTGCTCTGTAACAAATTGAATAGTGTTCTTGATTCGGTACGCAATGTCCTTTTCGTTGATGTAGGTATACTGCTCTAAAATTCCGCCATACCCGCGCATCAAAGCTTTGAGTACAGGTTCATACTTAGGGAATTTTACCTGATAATTATACAAATCTTCCTTGCCTGCAGTGATGTGTACTTTTCCCGGTTCGTAACCCGCGTCAATTAAAGAAACATAATTTTCCTTCTCTAAAAATTTTAAACTGTTATATAAAGTAACCGCATTTAAGTTATAGAGTTTACAAATTTCATCAATGTTAAAATCCACACTTAAACCTGAACCTGTTCCTACCGCAATCTGATAATAATTACAAACGGCATTGTAACAATTTCGAATCATTTCCTGCTCTGGAAACGACAATTCCATGTGTTCTTTTAATTGTTCTTCATCGCGCTTCGTGTACAACAATACGGCATAGGCCGTTTTTCCGTCACGTCCACCTCTTCCCGCTTCCTGAAAATACGATTCCAAACTATCTGTTAAATCTAAGTTCACCACAAAACGCACATCCGGTTTATCGATACCCATTCCGAATGCATTCGTAGCAACCATCACTTGAAACTTATTATTAATCCATGCTTCCTGCTTTTCGGAGCGAACCGAATTTTTAATTCCCGCGTGATAGAAATCGGCTTTAACATTAAATTTATTTAATACGGCGGCTATTTGCTCGGTACGTTTTCTGTTTTTTACATACACAATGCCACTGCCACCCACATTATGTATGATTTTTAAGAGACGCTCTGTTTTATTTTCTTCCAACTGCACAATGTAACGCAAATTAGGTCGCGCAAACGACTGACGAAACACTTTGGCATTAGGAATTTCCAACTTCTGCAAAATATCTTCCTGCACTTCTTTCGTAGCACTCGCTGTTACCGCTATGATATTTATATCCCTGAAATAATCTTTTACTTTAGCAATTTGCATGTAACTCGGACGGAAATCATAACCCCATTGAGAAATACAATGCGCTTCATCTACCGCAATTAAAGTAATGGGTAAATACGAAAGCTTCATGCGGAAATCTTCATTTTCCAATCGCTCGGGTGATACATACAAAAACTGTACATGTCCTAATGCGGCGTTGGTTAAAGCAATTTCAATTTCCTTGTAATTCATAGCTGAACTAATCGCCACGGCGGAGATACCTTTTTTCTTCAAGCCTCTCACCTGATCATTCATTAAAGCAATGAGCGGCGAAATCACTAATGTTGTGCCGCCCATAACTAAACCGGGTAACTGATAGCACAATGATTTTCCTCCACCGGTTGGCAATAAAGCCAAGGTGTTTTGCTTTTTAACCACCGAGCTTACAATTTCTTCCTGTAAGGGACGAAAAGAGTCGAAGCCCCAGTATTTTTTTAATAAGGTGTGAATATTTGCTCTTAAATCTTCGATGTAACAAAGCTAAGAATTTATTCATGTTACTTTTTGGTTCGCCAAAAAGTAACCAAAAAACTCTTGATGCCGAAAGGCGATTTTGCGCAAGAGGCAGGCGCAAACCACGGTTAAAATTGCCGTCGGCTTAGGCCTCGTTGAAGGCAATTTTCCCGCTATCGCTGCCCGGCATCAACCCTCCGATTAGCACTTTACTCCGTTTTAATAGTACGCTCCCAATATTCTACCATATTCCGTTCGGAGACACCCTCAAAGACGATATTAACGTAATCCACCGCATCAGCCTCCGCAGTTTGGGACCCATAGCATTTTATCTGCGTAGAAAGCTAAGCTGTTTGAGCGTAGCGAGTTCTTAGCTTTCAGCAGAAAAATGCGTTATGGGTAAACGAGGAGGCGAAGCAGTGACTTTTCTTTTGTTTCTTTTCTTTGCGTGGCAGGCAAAGAAAAGAAAACGCTAAAATTGATACCAAGGCAGTAAGTAAAATAAAAAAACAATGGTTTAAATAATAATATCTCCTTATTTTCGTTAATTCCAAAAACTGTGATATTGCTCCGTATAAATAAAGCCCTTTTCTGTCTGTTTCTGATTGGCCTCATGGGCTTTTTGAAAGCACAAAACGGAACGGTAAGCGGTATCGTTAAAACCAACGATGGCGAACCTGTTGAAGGCATCACCATTGCCATTTTAGAAGACGGTAAAAACACCACCATCTCTGATGCGAAGGGTTTTTATAAACTGGAGGTAGCAAGCAATACCGATTTAACCATCGCTTTCTATAACATCAATTTCAAACAAATCAATCATAAGATTAATGTAAAGCCCGGCGAAAATCTCACTTACTCCCCTACACTGCAGTTTAAAAACGAAATGACCACTGTAACCGTAGTTGGAGAAAACCGTGTGCAGGAAATTACACGCATCGACCCGAAATTATTTTATCAATTACCTACAGCAGGCGGTAGCATCGAAGATTTAATTAAAACCCAAATGGGTGTGAGCAGCAATAACGAATTAAGCAGCAGCTACTCGGTGCGCGGCGGAAATTTCGATGAGAACCTTGTTTACGTTAACGATATTGAAGTGTACCGTCCGTTTTTGGTGCGCAGCGGACAACAGGAAGGATTGAGTTTTGCGAATCCGGATATGGTGAGCAATATTAATTTCTCGGCAGGTGGATTTGAAGCGAAGTACGGCGATAAAATGTCGTCGGTGCTGGATATAACGTACCGCAAACCTACGAAATTCGGTGGCTCAGTTTCCGGAAGTTTATTGGGTGGAGGCTTACACCTCGAAGGAATTTCCAAAAACAGATTAGTGGCTTGGTCAATTGGTTCGCGTTACCGCAGCAATGCTTACATTTTAAAAAGCATCGACACTAAAGGTGAATACCGTCCGCGTTTTTACGATATACAATCGTTCTTCACTTTTAACATCAATCCCAAACTAACGGTCGAGTGGCTTACCAATGTCGCCAACAATCAATACTTAGTGATACCTGCTAACCGCGAAACTACTTTTGGAACCGTGAACAACGCCGTAAGCTTTAAAGTGTTTTTTGACGGACGTGAAGTGATGCAATACAACACCTATATGACCGGTGTTTCTACCACCTACCTTCCTAATAAAACCCTCAAATTAAAACTCATTGCTTCGGGTTACAGAACCAAAGAAGAGGAATTGTACACGGTGCAAGGACAATATTACATTGATCAATTGGAAGCGGATTTCGGGCAGGATGATTTCGGGCAGGTAGCTTTTAACCGCGGGATTGGAACATTTATTAATAACGGTCGTAATACACTGGAAGCGCAAGTGTACACCATCGAGCACAAAGGCACCAAATATTTAAAAAAGAATAACGAATTTTTGTGGGGCGTACGTTATCAGCAGGAATTCATTCAGGATAAACTCAGCGAATGGAAAATGATTGACTCGGCAGATTATGTGAATCCGTATAGTCCAACCGAAATTAATTTAACAGATGTATACAAAAGCAAAATCAATATCAACAGCAGCCGTGTGATGGAATACATCGAGTACATTCACAATAAAACATTCCGCGATTCCTCTACCCTCACTTTCACCGGCGGTGTGCGCGGAAATTACTGGACACTTAATAATCAATTTGTGGTTTCACCTCGCGTAACCTTAGCTTACAAACCGAATTGGAAACGTGATTTCATTTTCAAGTTATCTGGAGGTTATTATTATCAGCCGCCGTTTTACCGTGAGTTGCGTGGACTCGACGGAACACTCAATACCAATTTAAAAGCACAGCAATCCATTCACGTGGTGCTAAGCAGCGATTACAATTTCTCGGCGTGGCGTCGTCCGTTTAAATTCATGGTAGCCGCGTATTTTAAAGATTTGCGGAATTTAGTGACGTATGAAATCGACAACGTGCGCGTACGTTATTTCGCCAATAACAACACCAGAGGTTACGCAACAGGTATCGACTTCCGTGTGAACGGTGAATTTGTGAAAGGCGTAGAAAGCTGGGCTTCCTTAGGATTATTAAGAACCTATGAATACTCCAAAGACAACATTCATTACAAGTATTACAACAAAGAGGGAGAAGAAATTGTAAAAGGCTACAGCTTCGATCAGGTGGCGGTTGACAGTACTAAAATTGATCCGGGATTTATACCGCGCCCGACAGACCAATTAGCTACTTTCAGTTTATTCTTCCAGGATTATTTACCAAAGTATCCCGCATTAAAAATGAATTTGAATTTAATTTTCGGTAGTGGTTTACCTTTTGGTCCGCCTAACCACTTACGTTACCAGCAAATTTTCAGAATGCCGCCTTACCGACGTGTAGACGTAGGTTTTGCTTACAACATTTTAAAAGAAGATAGGGAATTTAAATCCAAGAACTTCATGAACCACGTAAAATCCATGTGGTTGAATGTAGAAGTATTGAACTTATTAGGTGTAAACAACACCGTTTCTTATACCTGGGTGAAAGACGTAACCGCGCGCCAGTATGCTGTGCCAAATTACCTCACCAACCGAATGCTCAATGTGAAATTACAGGTGAGATTTTAATTCTTAATTATTCTTACGGTACGGTTTTCTTTGGATGAGCTAACATTCAGTAGATACATTCCTTGAGATAATTCCTCTGTTTGAATTTTAATTTCGTTTTCACCTATTACCGGACTAAAATTTATTTCTTTAATAATTCTGCCGGATATATCCATTACATTAATCGTGATCATTTCACTTGAAGCTGAATTGAATTTAATCATCATCAAATCATTCGTTGGATTAGGTGCGGTTAACAAGTCAGATAATAAATTATTACTGTCTTCTTTAATTCCCGCACAAGTACCTATGAATGGACAAGCATAGACACTAAAACTACCCGCTGCTATCGAAGCGCCCTTTAGATAATAATGATCAACCGGTATGCCCCCGTCATTAACAAAATTATGGGAAATTGTAAGTGGCACCTCTAGTGAAACTGAAGAATTACCAATGGCGACAGGACTGGTATAATGAAAATAAGATTGATAATCAGCTTTCGCAACACCGGAGCTTACATTAATTCTTGGTGTCAGAAAACCAATTGAAAAATCAATTCCCTTCATTTGAATATCCGGATAAATATTCCATTTCAATCCAACAATTGTACTGTCTGATTCTGTCCAGGTATAAATAATTTTTTTACCATCTGAGCTTTTACTCATTTGAATGCGGGCAGATAAATCTAATTTTCCCCCACTTCCATCAATCCATACATTTGAATTATATCCCGGATTGCCTGATATTCCTGAGGGTCCTTCTGTTCCCATTGAATCCACTATAACATATTGCCAACCACCGGAAGATCCTGTACGAAAATCATAAATAGTTGGGTAACGGAATGAACCTGTATATGGATAATCATATTGTTGCGTACCAAAAGCGTAATTATAATCCAAGGAATCCATATGAGAACTATAGGCTCCTAAAACTGTACAAGCGATATGCAAATTATCACTAAAATCTACCGTTACATCCCAACCTTCATTTGTAGAAAAATAGGGAATTTTAGTGGTAGAAGAAGTTGTAATAGGCCATATTCTATTCATTAATTGAGTATACCATCCGGTAGTGAAATCATTCGCCGGCAACAAAGTCCAACTTGCACCGCTATTAGTAGTTTTATACACAATAGGCTGATAACTTCTCATGCCAATTGTACCACCTGTTCTAACCCCCAACATTACCACATAACCAACTGTTCCGCTGGTATTCCAAGCCTGAAGTGCAGTTTCATTCAAATATTTATAATTACCCGGTATGTTTGTTTCAACAGGCGGAATAAAACTATCAACACTCCAAACAAAAGCACCTGCATTAAACTGCCCCTTCACCATTGCCGCACCCCGCACACCGTAAGCTGATAATGTTGTCGCATCCGGATCATTCAGTATGGTAGCCATTGAACGAACCAAACCACCCTCGATACTCGTAAATGAATATCTGGAAAAATGATGTTTTTTAATGGATGAACTCCCATTCAAAAAGACTTGCTGGTCCATCCCGGGTGTAGCTGTTCCACCAACAAATAAATGCTTACTCGCATACCAATTACCTGTCCAGGTAGTACCATTGGTAACAGGCCCCATTCCTAACATATAGGCATTATTGACATTTGTATTTCCAAGCGGATTGTACAAACCTCCCTGCGGATAGCGTGCTAAATCAGAACCACTCGCCCAAATACAGGTTGAATCCCACGTAGTACCATTATTTGTAGTATACATACCTACGATGCTGCCTGAATTACCATTCGAAGTTGGCGTATAGGTAAGACTTTTACGATGAATAAATGTAACCGCGTTTAATGCCGGATAATAATTTAAAGGCTTTGATTCAGAAACTAAAACTCCAAAAGCATTCATTGAACCTGTAAATCTTAGAGCGGAAACAGCCGAGGTTTTATTGGTATTGGCAACTGTATAAATGTCCTTTTTAATAGTTGAAACTTGCGTTCCTGACTCGTTTATATTTCGATGGATATTATTGTTCTTTCTGAATCCACGAACCGAAGGCAAATCAGTTTGAGAAAAAAGTGAATTAAATACACCTAAGACGATTATGAAAGCAATTCTTTTATCCATGTTTTTAATTTTTAATCTTAACATTAGCGGCTTAACCAAAAATATAAAAATTAAGCTAATCTTTTAGCTTTAAAAAGGCTGCCGGTAGTAATAGCCTTACAAATTACAGTTCCGGCTTTATAAGTGGCCGGAATTAGCATGTGGTTTTTTCATTTCAGATCGAATTATAAGGGTAATTTTGCCTAATACTATTCATCTCAATTCAAAATATCTTAAATTTACAGATATAAAAGCCATGAAAGAGTACAGCCCATTTGTTATTAATCAGTTTACCAAGCATGTATTGAATGATACTGCTGCCAGCAATTGGCTCATTGAAAACAATTACAAAGAACTCATCGCTACCTTAGACGCGGTGCGCGACGATAAGCATGCCTTTAAATATTTAATTGACGGCAAATTTTTTGAACTCGCCGCTTTTGTGAATACCATTTGGGAAGACAGCAAAGCCTTTAAATTTTTAATAGACAATAAATATTTTGATTGGGCCGCTTGTGCCAATATCATTAACGGTGATGAAAAAGCCGAACAAGCTTTATTGAAATACAACAAAAAACATTTTGTGCAATTAGCGCACGCCATACAAGGACGCATACGCGAAGACGGCGACAGAAACGTGAGCCCGTGGGGTGTAATGCAAAACATGTTGAACTTTAAAAAGGCCTTTGAAAAAGACCCTGAAGACAAAAAGAAAAAGTAATGAGAATCATCGATACCATCCCGCACCCCAGCATAACGATTAGCATCTTTCAAATGAACGATAAGTTTATTGTAAAATTTGAAGCCGGCCCCATGGAGCAGGCTTTTAAATTTGATTCCGCCGATGTTAAAAGCTTAGAAGGTGTAAAAGCCATCATTAACCCCGACTTCATTGAAACCGTTAGAAAACGTTTTAATGAAATGTATATGCAGATGAGGGGGACGAAGTGAGGAAACTATATAATTATTTAAGTTTCAAACCCCAATTCACATTAATTGAATCTAAAAAAGGAAGAATTCTGTATTTTTGATACAGATTGAAGTAAACAAAACCACTCGTATCATTATAGCTAATGGAGGCGCAAACTAAATTGTATTCAAAAAACGAATTAATTCGCTTAGGAGATAAATTACGGCTTGAATCAAAATCTAATTCCATTAGTGATGACTCATTAAAACAAATCCATGACCTTAGGTTATCATATAAAAAAGTACTTTCTGAAGTATTTAATATTTTATCAGAAGAAAGCAAAAAAATTAGAAAATCAAGGGTTATAACCTATAGAATAAAGCGAATTGAGTCAATTATTTCTAAGCTAAATCGTTTTCCAAATATGGAACTTGGTAAAATGATTGATATAGGTGGATGTAGGTGTATAGTAGATTCCGTTCAAGATATTTTTCAAATTGCTGATCTATTAGAGAAAAAATTAAACATTACAAAACGTCAAGATTATATTAATAACAAGCCTCTTGACGACGATGGATACTCTGCACTACATCTATATGTAAAATGTAAAGAAGGAGATCAAAAGCCAATTGAAATACAGTTAAGAACAAAGGACCAACATAACTGGGCTACATTTGTTGAAATCATAGATGTAGTATACAATACAAAAATTAAAGAAGGGCAAAAAAACCCCGAACTACAAAGATTTTGTTATTTACTATCTGATACATCCAATTTGAATCATGACGCCAAAATGGAGATTTTAACAATTGAAAGAGACTATAATATATATAGAAAATTAAGTGCTATTTTTAATCAGAACAATATTCAAACACGAAAACAATGGATTAAAGTTGAAGAAACCAATCATAAATTTTTCATAATAGAGGTAAACGAACAGAAAAGAACCAATATAGAGTCCTTTCTAGAATTTGATACCGCAGAAGATGCCTACCTGAAAAGATTCAACAATGACAAGACAAATATTGTACTGACCCATTTAGAATCCCCTTCATATAAACTAATAAGCATTGCATACTCAAATTATATATTAAGTATGCATAAGTTTCAAGAAGATCTATGTAACATTGCTGTTAAAGCAATTGAAGAATTGATTTTACTAAAAAATAAAACTAAAGCTGCCGAAATAAAATCAGTATACAAAAATTATATTAATGAAGAGATTCACACATTTAATGACGAAGTTGAGGAATTTAAAAATGAAATAAAAAATGGTGACAAACAGAGTGCTAAAATTGAAGAGTGGGTTTCAGATCTTTCTGAAAGGATGTCTGAACGAGCGTCTACTTTTACAAATGGAGATATTGAGATCAACTTATCTTTCCCAGAAACCATTATACTTTGGGTCACCAATATTCTAAACAAGTTTAAACATAAAGCATAATAAACATTTTAAACCAATCGCTTAGTTAATTATCTCTTCACATATGCTTACTTTTTCAGCCTGTAAACAATGTAAAAGTTAGTTTTTGAAGTGAGCTATTGATCAGGGTATTTTTATTTTTTCTATCTTTACTTAATATCTAAAATGAAAAGATTACTATTCTTAATATTCATTATACCGTTTTATCTACATGCTCAGGACACAATTTACTGCGATGCCTATCCAAAGGGTGTTCAGAGTGATAGAGTTTTAAATTTACTTGACATTCTTGATAAGAAAATTACATTAAAAAAAGGCGATATTGAAATAATTATAGATCAAGATGAAATTATTCAAATAAAGAATAATACTGTTAAATATAATAATCCAAATTACAAAAGCAGTGGCCTTTTAGTTGTTCCTACTGAGATTGTATCTGGAAAAATGTACTATACAGAAGTGATTGAAGCAAAAGGTGTAAAAAAGGCAGATTTGTATAATGCTTTAAAAGGCTTGCCTAACTCAAATGTTACATTCGTTCCGCTTGCTACAGATGAATTGGAAAAATCAAGCCTTACATATAGAGCAGTTTCAAATGTAAAGTTCGCAGGAGATTTATATACTATGTTCTGGACGATAAAGCTTTGGTTTAAAGATGAAAAAATAAAATATGAAATGAGCGACTTTAGGTTGTTCTTTTCTGAGGATAAAAAAATTAACATGCTTGGTAACACCAATTACTCGTCGAATGCAACAAATATTAAAAATGACCCTTTAGAAAAATATTATACTCGTTCACATCGTAAAAGATTTACTGAATTCTGGAACACTAACTTGGATAATATAAATTCAAGCATTAGCACCATAAAAAATTCAGTAAGCAGAGTTAAAACAAATAATGATTGGTAAATACTTTACCATTTCAAAAACGGCTTAGTCTCCAAACCCCATTTTATTTCCTTAAATTCGTTCAAGGCAAGCATCATTTTCCGGATGGGAAATCTTTATCAAATACGAAAACAAAGTGTCATCAGTTCCATTCTGGGTGATTTACCCACTGATGCGGCTGTTTCTCTGCCGGTAAGCTGTATAATCTTTGGTTTGGGCGGTACTTTTTACATCAACACAGAGAAGGGAAAAAGCGAAGAAGGACATTGTTTTTTTATTGCGTCGGATGTTACCTATAAAGTCATGCCGCTCACCTGCAATGGCTATGTGATTTTATTTTTTGACGCGGTGAGTCCTGAACATTATTTCCTGCACTCTACTTACGGCGCTTCCAACATTTTAAAACTAGAGTGGCGCGGAGATGAAGCTATACTCCAAAAAACATTTTCAAAACTAAATGAAGCGGAAAGCGATGCATTTTTAGATACGGTGTTTCAAACGCTCTTTAACGTAGAAAGAAAAAACATCTCACATGAGTTTGATAATCGCATTACGCAGGTAGATGAATACATTCGTAAAAACATCCGCGAAAAATTCACCAACCGCGAGCTGGCCGAACACATTCATTTGAGTGAAAGTCGCTTTTACCATTTCTTTAAAGAACAAACCGGCGTGAATGTGAGTCGCTATGTATTATGGCTGCGGTTAAAAACTATTTTTGAGCGTTATTTTAAGAGTGAGTTTAAATTAAACGCCTTAATTGATATTACCAACTTCACTGACCTCTCGCATTTTATTAAGTCCTTCAAATCCTTTTTTGGGGAAACACCCAAACGATTGCTCAACAAATAATTTATTCATTATCTGTTAAAAAACACCGTTTAAACTTTTAAAGGTTTGGTTTGTTTAACATCTGTAACGCTTTAGAAATTTTGCACCGATTAGATTAGCTATTTTCTACCATAAATTTATTTTATCGTGGTCTATCTTGTCGGCATAATTTTTAAACCATGAAAACAAACACCATGATATCACACTCTAAAAAAGTAGCGCAGTTTTTCTTTTTGTCGCTTGCCCTTTTAATTGTTAGCCTTTTAAAAGCGCAAACATTTCCGATTGGTCATATGAGCATCAATTTTAAAGATGCCTCAAGAACCGGAGGGTATGCTATTTCCGGCGGCATTAATGTTACCGGTTCGGGAAGAGATGTAGGAGCCGAAGTCTATTATCCGGCAACAGTGGCAGGAAACAATCAACCTGTTGCCAACGGTGTTTTTCCGGTAGTGGTTATTGGCCATGGTTTTGTGATGGACTGGAGTTCCTACGATAATATTTATAACAAATTAGCCTCAACAGGTTATATTGTTTTATTACCAAGAACCGAAGGAAGTTTTTCGCCTTCACACGGCGACTTTGGAAACGATTTAAAATTTTTGGTGAATGCCGCGCAGAGTTTAAATACCATTAGCACACCAAGTGCATTAGTTACGTTTAACGGAAAAGTATCGCCCAAAGCCGCCATTGGCGGACATTCGATGGGAGGCGGCAGTTCATTTTTAGCTTCAGCAAGCAACACATCGGTGACCTGTTTGTTTAATTTCGCGGCCGCAACTACCAATCCATCTTCCATTGCCTCGGCTTCTTTAATTAATGTACCGGCTTTAGTGATTTCAGGCGCGATAGATTGTGTGGCTGATACCACGGTTCAGAACAGTCATTACGCCGCTTTAGCCTCCACAAAAAAGTTTCATGTGATATTAAAGCAATTAACCCATTGCGATTTTGGAAACGGCACCAATTTTAATTGCACCTTTGGACAGAGTACAACAGGCTGCGGTAATGTTGTATCAAACGCTTTAGCCTTTCCGCGTTATATGAATTACGTACAAAACTTTTTAGATAACCAATTAAAAAACGATTGCGCGGCGGGACAACGCTTCATGGATTCGGTGAATACCAATTCATCTTTGCGCTCTGGATTAAAAAAACTGGGAAGTATTGCTTGCACGGCGGCATCGGTTAATGAATTTAATGAAACTATAGATGCCCGTCTTTATCCGAATCCGGCGCATTCTAGCTTTTTCATTGAAACAGCCATCAAAAATTTCAATTTAAAATTATACGATGCCTATGGTAAATTGATTGTAGAAAAAGTATATGCAGACGCGAATACAGTTGAAATAAACTTACAAGAAATGAACGCAGGTATTTACTTCGTTGAATTAGAAGCTGAAGGTGGAAGAAGTTATTTTAAATTGGTGAAGGAGTAGATTGTAAGAAGATATTGGCACGAATTGGATTTTTAATACGCTTTCAATCTCTCTAATATTTCGGCCTTTTTACGACGTGGAATTTCAAAACATTTACCGTCTGCCATATCAATAATGCAGGGCTCTCCTTTACTGTACTGCTTTACGTGATTGGTATTTATCAAACAACTTCTGCTCAATCTTACAAAACTTGAGCTGTCGCCAAAATACTCTTCAAAGTCTTTCAGATTGCGTGCTGTTACAAACCTTTCTTTTTGTTCGGTATTTATAATACAATAACTGCCATCGGCTTCAATGTACAGAATATCCTTCTCGTTAATGAACTTTACCAAATCACCGTTATGCACCGCAACTTTATGATCGTTGTTACCGGCATTTAAATTGTGGAGCAAATTAATTACTTGAGTTCCATTATTACTTTTATCTGTGATTCTTTTCACTGCTTTACCAATTGCTCTTGTCAAATCTTCGGTTTCAATTGGTTTTAATAAATAATCGAGCGCGCTAAACTTAATGGCATTTAACGCGTATTTATCATAACTGGTTACAAAAATTACTTCAAACGGTAAAATATCGAATTTCTTTAAGAGAGCAAATCCATTGGCTTTAGGCATTTGGATATCCAGAAAAACAAGAAGTGGCTTTTTCTCTTTAACCAAGGTAAAAGCATCCTCCACATTACCGGCTTCACCAATAACTTCAATTTCATCCGTGAATTTCTCAAGTAGATTTTTCAAAACGAAACGGCTATTGCTCTCATCATCGACTACTATGGCAGTAATT
This sequence comes from Bacteroidia bacterium, assembly GCA_016787445.1. Lineage (GTDB taxonomy): Bacteria > Bacteroidota > Bacteroidia > B-17B0 > Aurantibacillaceae > JAHEYG01. The sequence continues at coordinate 3,843 of JAEUTQ010000076.1, read as the reverse complement.
AAATTGGGCATTTGTGATTTTTATTTTTAATCCAATATATTTAAAGGTAATACTATTTCCACTCTTGTTCCTATGGCTATACCCTTCTCATCGTGCAAATCAATAACTTTTACTTTTGCGTTCTCATAATTTTGCATTTTATTTATCATTTGAATACGTTGCTCACTGAGCTTCATGCCCATTGACTTTTCACCATCCACTGCTTTATAGCTTTGTGCAAGTTTTCTCCCAATACCATTATCCTCTATTGCAATTAATAAATTTTCATCTTTTGCCTGTAAATCGATAATTAATTTACCCCTTTTACTTTTATCAAGGTTCATGAGTCCATGCCAAATAGCATTTTCAACATATGGCTGGATTAATAAACACGGTACACGAAGTGTTTCTTCATCAAGATCATCAGGCATTTTTATTGTAAACTCAAATTTATTGTCAAAACGCAGTTGTTCTAATTCAACATACAGCCGAATAAGATCCAATTCTTGTTTTATTGTCAATATTTTTTCTTGACTATTATTTAAAACCAAGCGGATTAGTTTACTAAACTTAGCTAAATAATCGTAAGCGGTTTGTTGATCCTTTTGTAGAATATACCGCTGAATGCTATTGATAGAATTAAATATAAAATGCGGATTCATTTGAGAACGTAAAAGCTGCTGCTCCAATTGCAGATAATTTTGTTTTACTTTAATTTTATTTTGCTTAAACAACAAATACGCAATTATGATTGTAACAATAAATAGAGCAATAAGAGAAGCTAATATGATTCTGTTCCTACTTACTTGCATTTCCTTTAATTGTAATTGACCTAAAATAACAGCTTCTCTTTTTTCTTGTTGAGCCTTTTGCTGCAATTCTCTTTTCTCAAACTCATAGTTTAAAACTATACGCTCCGTTTCTTTTATGTTATCGATATTTATTAATTTTTCTTTAGCAGAAATGAATTCCTTATAGTAAAACAATGCTTTTTCAACTTGTTTTTTCTTTTCAAATAATTCATGAAGGTTTTTAGCTGCTTCCATTTTGCTATCCAAATCATCAATTTTACCGGATAAATTAAACGCATTCATTAAATAGGTTTCAGATTGTTTTAAATTGTTAGTGCTTAAATACAATGCGCCTATGTTTATTAATGAAGCTAAAATCGCGCTTTGGTTGCCGATTTTTTCCTTTAACTTTAATGCTTCCAATTGATATCTTAAAGCATTATCATAATCGGATTGAGTGGCATAAATAAGTCCGATATTGGAAATGGAAGATGCCATATCTTGCTTATTATTGAATTTTTTTTCAATCTCCAATCCCAAGCTTTGATAATGTAAAGCTTCGCTATATTTTTTTTGTTCCAAATAAACACCCGCTAAATTTCCATAACATGGCGCCAAGCCTTCTTCGTCGCGAATGGCTTTTCGGATGGCTATTGCCTGAAGGTGCTTTTCTATTGCTTTTTCGAAATTACGCTGCTCGTCATAAACGCTGCCAATGTTGGTCAATGAACTCGCTATACCCATAGAGTCATGAATACTTTCTCTTATTTTTAACGAATTATAAAGACAAGATAAAGCTTCGGTATAAAGTCCTTGTTTCCTGAAAATTTGTCCTTTCCCATTATTATACAGTGCTATTTTCTTTTTATTACCTATTTTTTGAGCAATGTCTATTGCAAGGTCGATATAGTTGAGAGCAGCTTTGTAATTTCCAATATCACGATTAGTCAATCCTAAATGATAAAGTGCTTCTCCCCTTCCCTCTGAAAAATTTGTTTTTTTTGATAGTTCATTCGCCTTTTCCAGATAAACTAATGCCGAATCGAGTTTTCCACTCTTTCTTAATTTCTGTCCAATTGCTATATACTCTTTTATCAAAGTTGTGTCAGCAACATTCATGGCAATACCATTGCTATTAAATAAAAGAAAGCAAAGAGAAAGTAATATTATAAAAGCGCGTTTTTTCATTTATGCAATTAGGCATCGAATCATTTCATTCAATTATCCATCTATCAAAAATAATCAATATAGGTAAAAGAAATGGTTGCGTGCTTAAAACTTTGTGAATGGTTAGCCCTATTTTTAATGCTTTGGTAATTTTAACTACAATAAATTTCGTTTTGCAAATCGAATTTAATTTTTAATAACTTTAGTGCAGATAATTAAATAAAACACCATGAAAAAACTAATTACGCTTTTTTTGTTTTCGTTGCTATGTAACATGAATGCTCAATTTCCCAATTATCAATGGGCGCATAACCTTACTACTAATTATGTTATGTCAAGTGCAGAAGATTCAAACGGGAATGTGTATGTTGTTGGAAGGTTTGCCGGGACCATTGATTTTGATCCGGGACCCGGAACTACAACAGTAACTTCTATTGGTCAATGGGGCTATATTGCGAAGTTTAGTTCAACAGGCAGCTTTATTTGGGTAAAAACCATTTCTCACTCCAACACTTCAGGACAAGTTTGGATACGAAAAATAAAAACAGACAGTAATAACAACATCTATGTGGTTGGTGATTTATATACAAGTGGTGTAGATTTTGATCCTGGAGCAGGTACTGCCAACTTACCATGTCCAACCGCCGGCTTATCCAATTCGGATGCCTTTGTTGCCAAATACGACGCGAATGGAAATTATCAATGGGCGCAAACCATCTATAACACATCGGCAGCAAACACAACTGAAATTGCGATCGATATAGTAATTGATGAGACAAATAATAAAGTTCGTGTTTCATCGCAAACCACCACAACCTCCGGTGGTAATACTATCCGATACGCTACCGATGCGCCATGTTTTTTTAGTGTGCCCGGAAATCTATCATTTATTACTTATGGAGCAGTATTAACATACAGTGCCAGCAATGGCGCGGGAATTGCACCGGGTAATGAATCTTCGCTTAATTATGGCAATCAGCCTCCTTACCTTGATATTGATAATTTGGGCAATTACTATACGGCAGGATGGTACAGTTCTACGCCACAGACCTTACAAATCATTAAAACATCTCCTACAGGAACCGTTGTATGGTCGCGTAGCATTTCAAATGGATCATCAAATAATATTCAACCTGCAGATATTGCTCTCGACCCTAGCAACAATGTTTATGTTTATGGCCGCTTCAGTGGAACTATGGATTTCGATGCCTCAGCCAGTAATACATTAGTTACTTCTAACACTAATTCCTATGACGCGTTTCTTCTGGAATATTCTAATAGCGGCAATTACATGTGGGTGGGGACTTTCGGCAGTAACCAACCTGAAACGCCAAAATCGATGGATATTTTTAAAGGTAGCGGAAATATTTACTTAACCGGAGATTTTACAGGTTCTATTGATGTCGATTTCAATGCAAGTGTTGCTACCTTAACTGCAAGCGCTGTTATTACGAACTTAGTAAAATACGATGTAAACAGAAATCATATTTGGTCAACTACAATGCCCAATGCTACAACCATATGGGAAATTTACACATCGAAGCTTGATAATTTATTTCTTACAGGCTTCAATGTGGGCAGCCTTGATATGAATTTTTCTCCGTCCACTAATAACATTAGTACCGGAGGCTTTATTTCTAAGTACAACAACTGTTCTTCAGCTCCTACACTTCCGGGCGCAATAGCAGGTTTAAGTACAATGTGTGCAGGTTCGGGTGCAACTAGTTATAGCATTGCAACAGTATCAAGTGCTACATCATATTCTTGGAATTTACCCGGCGGATGGAGCGGCACAAGTTCAACCAATACAATTTCTGCTACTCCCGGAACATCTGGTGTTTTTTCTGTAACTGCTAATAATGCCTGTGGTGCAAGTCCGCAACAAACATTAGCCGTTACTGTTAAT
>JAEUTQ010000013.1 GCA_016787445.1 Bacteroidia bacterium | reverse complement strand
GCAATAACATGTTCAAGCGGTCCGCCTTGTGTTCCCGGAAAAACAGCAGCGTCTAAAATAGCGCTCATCATTTTCGTTTCTCCTTTTGGTGTTTTTTCTCCCCACGGATTTTCAAAATCTTTCCCCATCATGATCATTCCTCCACGCGGACCACGTAAAGTTTTATGTGTGGTAGTAGTTACTATATGACAATGTGGTAAAGGATCATTAAGAATTCCTTTAGCGATTAATCCTGATGGATGAGAAATATCGGCCAATAATAAAGCACCAACGCTGTCGGCAATTTTACGTAAGCGTTCATAATCCCAATCACGTGAATACGCGGATGCACCACAAATAATTAATTTTGGTTTTTCTTTTTTAGCAGTAGCTTCAACAACATCATAGTTTATTCGGCCGGTTTTTTCTTCCACACCATAAAAAGTTGGGCGATAAAGTTTGCCGGAAAAATTTACAGGTGAGCCGTGGGTAAGGTGACCACCGTGAGAAAGATCAAATCCTAAAATAGTATCACCAGGTTTTAAGCACGCTAACATTACTGCTGCATTGGCTTGTGCACCGGAGTGCGGTTGTACGTTGGCCCACTCGGCACCAAATAATTTTTTTGCGCGATCAATAGCTAATTGTTCAACTTTATCTACAACTTCGCATCCTCCGTAATAACGCTTGTTAGGTAAACCCTCTGCGTATTTGTTAGTTAATACGCTGCCCATTGCTTTCATCACTTGATTGCTTACGTAGTTTTCACTGGCGATTAATTCAATTCCGCGTGTTTGGCGATCCTGTTCCTCTTTTATAAGTTTAAAAATAACGTTGTCTTTTTGCATAAAATTATTTTTGGTTGACATTAAGTTTTGCTGTAGCAATAAAAAACAATGCAGGTAAAGGAGATTGTGCGATACCCATGAGCCATCTGCTAACGGAGTATTCGTCACTATCTAATTTAACAACTACAAAGTACGACCACAGCATTAAAATTGAGCTCAAAAGTAATAATACTAAATAAGAATAAGTGAACCATTGCAATAATTTTTTATCCCCGGTATAATATTTAATGCAATGGTAAGAAAGTAGAAAGAACGCAAATACAAAAAGCAGGGTGAAAATGTATTTTGAGTAGTAAACGGTTTTGTAGGGAAGTTGAAGAAAAAATTGAAAACCGGGACGAACGGGAACCGTTGTTTCTCCATTGTATTGTAAGTATAAAACATTGTTTAGGTTGTGAAAAAAGTAGTCGCGATAAAAGCCAAGCACTCCAAACAAAAGGCCAAAAAAAACAAACATGATGTACTTATTTTTTTTCATTTTGTGGCAAGGCTGAATATTTATTTACCCATAAAATCCAAAGAGAAAAAATGTATCCGTAAACCAAAAACGTAAATGTGTAAGTGTGATTAAAGTCAAGCCATTCCGGTTTATAGAATGAAATTAAAGCTAGTGCTGTTACTCTCATTATATTGATAATATGAATGGTAAAGATTCCAAGAGGAACAAACCAAATTTTGCTTTTTTGATGTCCGGGATACGCAAGTACAAATACAGCAAATAAAAAAAACAGAGTTACTGCGTTGCAGGCAGCGCCCACCCAAACACCTTGAGACCCGTCGATACCTACGCTTTGAAATTCAGTATCACCAAGCACTTTAAATGTTTTGTATCCAAATAAGTGAAGTAAGGCGTCTGTCCAATTAATAATAATTCTTATAAAAGCTTGATCTAAATTGCTGTATTTTTTTACAACAAACTCATAAGTGAGATAAAGAATCAGGTAAACAACTGATGATATAAATAGGAACTTTAAAAAACGATTTTGTTTAAGGGCAGTAATCATTATTTTATAGATGCCCGAAGGCGTTCATTAAGCTATTTCAGAAGCTTTTTTCTTTTTATCGTGTAGCTTTTTAGCTCCGTAAGCTGCACCTGCAATAATAAGTGCGCTAATTCCACCATCAATAGGAATACATGGAGGAGGCCAGCATGGTGGCTTGGTAGAAGGAGGAGGAGGAGGAGCCGAAAACAGTGATTGACTGCCAGTTACGACAAAAATAATCAGGCAGATGTAGGCTAAACGTTTCATTTTTAATGCAATGGGCATAAAGATAAGGTAAAAATAGGGCAAAAGCAAAAGAATTTATCGTTTAAATTCAACTATCTTTGTTGGTAGCATCATTTGTGGAAACCAAAAAGCAATCCATAATTACAGAAAAGGATCTCAATCTGTTATGGCGTATCGTTAAAACTAACTGGTACATTCCTATTTTAATTGTTCCTTTTTTTTATCTGGCAGGCTATTTCTATGCCTATAAGCAAATTGATGTTTTTCAAGCTCAAACGCAGTTATTACTTAATAAAAACGATGAGTACTCTAGCGGGAATGTTGTAACAGATGCCGGCGCCCTTTACATTGATAACTCTAATGAAATGAAGGTAATCGGTTCCTACGACATTATGAAGGAAACTATGAGGCGCTTAAAAGACAGGCTTCAAGTTTCCTATTACATTGTTGGTCGTGTGCGAGTAACCGAGCAGTTTAATGGATTGCCATTTGAAGTGATTGTTAGTAACGTGAATCGAAGTTGGTACGAGGTTCCTTTAGATATTAGAATAGTTGATTACGATCACTATGAAATTACGTTGCCCGATAAAAATGTACAGCCAATTAAAGGAGAATTTAATAAAGAGCTAATTAATGTTGATTTCAATATTACCATTAGGCGTACCTCAATTTTTGATAAGGATCTGGTGGCAAGTTTTCAATCTACCAATTACCAAATCATAATCCATTCAACGGAGTGGCTAATAACAAATTTCCAAATGGGAATGAGTGTTGAAAATCCTGAGTACACAAATATTCTGGAGATAAAAATGAAGGACATTATTCCTGAAAGGGCCCTCTTAGTTTTAGACACACTTAATCAGGTTTATACCGAAAATACACTTAAGTCGAAAATAGAATTAAACGAAAAAACTATTGTTTATATTGATAAGCAATTGGATGAAATAAGTTATAATCTTAAGAATATAGAAGATACAATGCAGAGTTATAAATCCAGAAAGAACATCCTGGATTTAGATTGGGAAAGGAGTGATTATTTTGAAAAACTTTCTACTCTCGATAGACAACGAAACACTTATAATTTTGAAATAGAGGCTTTAAATGATTTGGAAAAATACATTATTGAGGATAAGGATCCGCAATTCTTACCGCCAAATGTTTTCGTAATTGAACGCGAAGGGTTTATGAAAACTGCCGTTAATGAACTTTATACGAAGCAGATCGAACTCAATCAAACGTATTCTAAAGCGAAGGAAAATTATCCCGGCATTACAGATTTAAAACAAGCAATTAATAAACTCAAACAAGATTTATTGATTTATATTAATAATGCGAGGAAAGCTACTCAAAAGATGATTGAGAATGTCAACACGCAAATTAGTTCTTATATAGGAGGAGTACAGCAAATCCCAACAAAGCAACGGGATATTTTAAATATTCAACGTAAAGTAAATGTAAGTGAGCAACTTTACAATTTTCTTCTTGAAAGACGTGCGAATACAAGAATAGCCAGAGCCAGTATTATCCCTAATGTTAAAATAATCGAACAGCCCCGTAATATGGGAGTTGTAGAGCCTAATAAAACCAAAATTATAAACAGTTTTATGTCCTTTGGCTTGATGATTGTTTTTGTTATAATCGCTCTTCGCATATTTTTCTTTACAAGAATTAAATCAGTTAATCACTTAAAGGAGTTGACGGATTTGCCGGTGATTGGTGTATTACCTTTATTGAAAGTTTCAGTGGATAAAGGTATCGTGGTGGATGAGCAGCCAAATTCTAAAATCAGTGAAGCCTTTAGAAATCTCAGAACAAATTTGCAATACGCTAATATCGATGCGCAAGCTCGATCGTTTTTGGTCACTTCCCATGCTCCAGGAGAAGGAAAAACTTTTACCTCTGTTAACCTCGCGACAATTCTTGCTAAAACAGGAAAACGAGTGGTGATTTTGGAACTAGATTTACATAAACCAAGAGTTTATAAAGTGTTAAATGCTCAGCCAACCATAGGTATAAGTACACATATTGCGGGGCTTAATTCATTCGATGAAATTGTAAGTAAAACAATCATTGAAAATTTAGATTGTGTTTTTGCCGGACCTATTCCGCCGAATCCTTCAGAACTGGTATTGTCAGAGAAATTAAAGGAATTGGTTCTTGCATGTAAGGAAAGATACGATTTCGTTATCATAGATACACCTCCTGCGGGATTACTTTCGGATGCAATTTATTTAATGCAATTTGTGGATGCTTCACTATTCGTATTAAATACAAAATCTGCTAATAAGAAAGTTGTAAATTTTGTGCAAAATTTGGCGGCTGCCAATAAGATTAAAAATATGTTCTTAATTCTAAACGGAGTGCGAAGTCTTTCTGGTAAATATTACTATAAAGGTTATGGATACACTTACGGCTATGGTTACGGCTATGGTTACGGCTACGGAAAGGGTTATGGACAAGGTTCTTATAAAAAAATCTAATACACCATGTTACTGATAGTTGATTACGGTTTAGGAAATTTGGTATCGGTAAAAAACATGTTTAAAAAACTCGGTGTTGAAGCAATTATTTCTGATGACCTTACAAAAATAGATAGCGCAACTAAATTAATTTTACCGGGCGTTGGGGCTTTTGATAATGGCATCAATCTTATTAAGCAAAAAGGATTATTAGATGTTTTAAATAAGCGAGCATTAATTGATAAAATTCCTGTTCTTGGAATTTGTTTGGGTATGCAATTATTAACTAAAAGTAGTGAAGAGGGAAATGAAAGCGGCCTAGGATGGATAGATGCTCAAACAATTAAATTTACTTTTTCTGATAATAAACTAAAAATCCCTCATATGGGATGGGATTACGTTGATGTAAAGAAGGAGAATAAATTAATTGATAAAAAACCAGGACAACGTTTCTATTTCGTGCACTCTTATTATGTGAAGTGTAATAATCAAAATGATATAATCGCAACCTGTAATTACGGCAATGAATTTACATGTATGTTTAATCATGAGAATATTTACGGAGCTCAGTTTCACCCCGAAAAGAGTTTGAAATTTGGTATGGAAGTATTAAGTAACTTTTCTAAACTTTAACCATGGCTCTAAAACGTATCATGCCTTGTTTACTATATGATGGGAAAGGCCTTGTTAAAACCATCAAATTCAAAAACCCTTCATACGTTGGCGATCCAATTAATGCCATTAAAATATTTAATGAGAAAGAAGTAGACGAATTGATTCTTATTGATATCAATGCGTCGAAGGAAAAAAGGAAAATTAACATCTCAAAAATTGCCGATTTTGCCGGGGAGTGTTTTATGCCGTTTGCTTATGGCGGAGGGGTTAAAACCGTTAGTGAATTTTATGAGTTGTATAAGAATGGTGTAGAAAAGGTTATTGTTAATTCACTGGTTTTTGAGAATCCTTCTGTTATAAAGGAAGCTGTGTCTAAATATGGTTCTCAGGCTGTTGTTGTGTGTCTCGATTTCAAAAAGAATCTATTCGGCAAAAAACAAGTTTTCTCTTATAACGGACATTCAATCAAGTATTCACCAACAGATTTTGTGAAATACTTAGAGCAAGATTTGGGAATAGGGGAATTATTCTTACAAAATGTAGATGCTGAAGGAACGTGGGATGGTTTTGATTACGACTTCATCAAGCAAATCGTAGATTTTACAAGTCTGCCTGTCATAGCAAGCGGTGGTGCAGGTCACGTCGATCACCTAAAAAAAGTACTTTACGAGGCTGATGCTAATGCAGCAGCAATCGGTAGTATGGCAGTTTATTCTAAAAAGGGTATGGGTGTTCTCATTAATTTTCCAAAGCGAAGCGAGGTAATTAGAGAATAGCATTGAAAATCAACAATTTATAAAATTTAATGTAGAACTCTCAGACAGTCCTTAAGTGTCTGATTAAAAGCAATCTAATTTGATTTTTTAAATGATATTGAGTAAATTTATTGCTCAATAATGATTGAAACTCTTATATCATCCAAAACTCGAATTAAGTTGTTGATGAAGTTTTTCCTCAACAGTAAGAACACGGCCTATTTAAGAAATTTAGAAGAAGAGTTTGGAGAGTCAACAAATGGCATCAGACTAGAACTGAATAAATTCGAAAAGGCAGGATTTTTAGAGTCTCACACCGAAGGCAATAAAAAAATATTTAAAGCCAACACCGAACATCCTTTATTTAGCGAAATCAACAGTATCATTCGGAAAATGACCGGCCTTGAATATGTGGTGGATTACATCGTTCAACGAATTGGTGATTTGGAGAAAGTATATTTAGTTGGAAAGTTATCAAAAGGACAGGATGGAAATATAATTGATTTAGTACTGGTTGGGAATGACTTAAATAAAGCATTTTTGATAGAACAAATCGAAAAGGCCGAAAGAAAAATTAATAAGAAAATCAGATACGTACACTTTAGGGTGGATGAATTTGATTTAAATAAAATTAAAGAGCCAGGTATGCATCCACTTCTTCTTTGGAAAAGAGAAAAGTAGAAGTGCTTATCAAAACAAAATAATCTTTTTAGTTGCATTATGTGACTGAAGAGGCGGAGCCATGAAAAGCGATTTAAAAAATACTACCACCGAATCAATTAAAGTTTGGCGCGCCCTATACGTTGCTTCTCGTCAAGAAAAAAAAGTAGCTGAACTTCTTATAAAGAAAGGAATAGAAGCGTACATACCTTTGCAAAAAACTATGCGGCAATGGAGTGACCGTAAGAAGATGGTAGAGTTCCCATTGCTAAATGGTTATGTATTTGCCCACATTACAATTCAAGAACAAGAAAGGACATTACAAACAAAAGGTGTAGTTAACTTTGTGCGTTCCGAAGGAAAAATTGCGACGGTTAGAGATTACGAGATAGACCAATTGAAACAGTTAATTGAGCTCGGATATCAAATGGAAACTTCCGATGTTAAGAGAACTTATAAGCAAGGCGATAAAATAAAAATTAATTCGGGAGCGCTTAAAAATATTGAAGGATACATTCTTAATACTTCAGAAGGTAATTTACTTGAAATCGTATTAGAAAGTATTGGTCAATCCATCCGTGTACGATTACCGGAAGAAATAATTTCACCAATAAAAAAATGATGGAGCAAGAAGAATGGGATTTAATAATTAAGCCAAAAAACAAATGGTATCAATTGGATTTGGGGGCTATATGGAAGTACCGCGATTTATTATTGCTTCTTGTGCGTCGTGATTTTGTTTCTGTTTACAAGCAAACAATTCTTGGTCCGCTATGGTTTTTTATACAACCTGTTATTACTTCTTTGACTTTTACTTTTATTTTTAGTGGCATTGCTAATATAAGTACGGATGGAAACCCGGCATTACTTTTTTATATAGGCGGTGTTACAATTTGGACTTATTTTTCTGACTGTTTAACTAAAACTTCCAGTACATTCATCACCAACGCCGGTGTTTTTGGAAAGGTTTATTTTCCTCGTTTAATAGTTCCATTGTCTGTATTGGTTTCAAACCTGATAAAATTTGCGGTTCAGTTTTCTATTTTCATATTGGTTTGGATTTATTATTTATCTACATCTGATACATTACATCCTGTGTGGAGTTTAATGTGGATTCTTCCTTTATTGGTGTTAATGATGGCCGGACTAGGTTTTGGTTTTGGAATTTTGATTTCGTCCTTAACTACAAAATACCGCGATCTCACTTTTTTGATTGGATTTGGTGTTCAGCTGTTGATGTATGCCAGTTCAGTAGTCTTACCAATTTCAAGTATGTCGCCAAAAGTTCAATTCATTATGTTGCTTAATCCATTAACTTCCATCATAGAATCTTTTAAGTATGTATTTCTTGGAAGTGGATTTTATGAGCCGTTTTGGCTTCTTTATAGTGCTGGAATAATGATAGTGCTTATAGCTATATCTGTTATAGCTTTTAGTAAAGTTGAGAAATCATTTATGGATACAGTTTAGTTATGGCTAATTCAGTAATTAAAGTAGAAAACGTTGGAAAATTGTATCACTTAGGACAGGTGGGAACCGGTACTATGTCGCATGATTTAAATCGTTGGTGGCACAAAGTACGCGGTAAAGAAGATCCTTATTTAAAATTAGGTGAAGCAAATGATAGAACAAAAAAGGGAGCGAGTGAAATTGTATGGGCCTTACGTGATATAAATTTTGAGGTAAAGCAAGGTGAGGTGCTTGGAATTATTGGTAAAAACGGAGCAGGTAAATCAACCTTATTAAAAATATTATCACGGGTTACTACACCAACCGTTGGAGAAATAAAGGTGAAAGGGAGAATTGCCAGTTTACTTGAAGTGGGTACAGGTTTTCACCCTGAATTAACCGGAAGAGAAAATATATTTTTGAATGGAGCCATTTTGGGAATGTCGAAACAAGAGATTAGGAGTAAGTTTGATGAGATCGTTGATTTTAGTGGAGTTGAAAGATACATTGACACTCCGGTGAAGCGATACAGCAGTGGAATGTATGTAAGATTAGCTTTCGGAGTAGCGGCGCATCTGGAACCGGAAATTTTAATTGTAGATGAGGTGTTGGCGGTAGGAGATGCTGAATTTCAGAAAAAGTGTCTTGGTAAGATGAAGGATGTGAGCGGGCAAGGCAGAACCGTTTTGTTTGTAAGTCACAATATGGCAGCGGTTAAATTATTATGCTCGCGAGGTATAATTTTAGAGAATGGAACTATTGCACAAGAGGGAGATATTAATGGAATTGTTGATAGATATTTAAATTTAACAGCCGACAAGGGAAATGTAGGAAGCGTAGAATTTCCAATTACAAGTAAACATCTTCAAATCTTAAAAGTTTCTATCTTGGATTATAATGGAATGATAATAAATAATCCAATTCCTGTTGATCAGTCGTTTAAAGTGAAAATTAATTACAAATTTGAAAAGAAAATTTCAAAGGTTCATCTCACCTTTATTGTAGTAAACTCTTCGGGTGAGACAGTTTATTTTTTAGATCGCCGTGATTATGCCTTTAATTTTGCAACTGTTGACGCTGGGAACTATGAGTCAACTCTTGAATTAAAGAGTCCGTTATTTAAGCCCGGAAAGTATTATCTTACTTTTGGATGCGGAGATGAGGATGAGCATATAGATGATCATAAATTTCAAGTGCTTTCTTTCACAATCGATGGTTCAATGTTAGCACGACCTAATCGAGATGGATTTCTGTATTTGCCAATTGAATGGAATTTGGAAAAAAAGTAAACTATGCGGTACTTAATTTATAAGCTGTTTTCTAAATTATTTCTTATAGCATTTAATTATAAGAATTCTGAATTAAAGAGATTTATTGTTAATGAAATTAAAAGTAATTCTCGCGATTTTTCAGATACTTATAATGAGTATAGAAGAAGATACAGTTTAAACCCTTCTTTTCGATTTAATGGATTATCCATATTGCTTTATGGAGAAGGTAAAATTGAAACTGGAACAAATAGCTATGTTGGTGAGTATTCAACATTATATTCGCATAAGGGCCGAGTATTAAGAATTGGTGATGGCGTAAGAATCGGGCATAATGTGCGAATATATACTTTAAGTAATGTTGCAGATCAAGATTTCAGTAGGACGGAACTTCTAGAGAAGGAAGGTGATGTAATAATTGAGGATTATGTATGGATTGGCGCAAACGTTTTAATAAATCCTGGTGTAAAAATCGGAAAAAATTCTGTAATAGGAGCTAACAGTGTTGTTACAAAGGATGTGCCTGCTAATTCAATTTGCGGAGGGGTTCCTTTAAAGTTGATTCGAATGAAGGAACATAGTATTTGATTTTTGATGGCTCAACTATTAATTAATTTAAGTTATGTTCCGGATGATCTAAAGAACTTCATTGAAAACTCAACTCTAAAATTAGATGCTTTAATATTAGACTTTACGTCTTCCTTTGATAAGGAGAATAAGTATAAGGTACTTTACCCTTCTGATGTCGATAAGAACAATGCTTTGCATATAGCCGCTTTAAACGAGTATATTAAACAAATGGGTTTTGTGAGTCAAGCCCAATTATTAAACATAACCGGCAAGGATGTTCGGTCATTTTCATTAAATCAATTAAGTATTTACTGGTTGACTGAAATTTCGGAGAAGCACCCTCAAAATTGCATTCTGAAAAATCTTTTTTACTTGAAGTTACTCTATCCTGAAATCAATTATAAAGGAAGTGATGTAGCTGTGATATTACCAAGTAAAGCCGCACACTATGTATCAGCCATACAATTCTTTTTTGAGAATTATTTAAAGGGTATAACCACCATAACATTTAACAGAAGTAGGCCTTCCAAAAGTAATTGGCGATTCCTTATCAGTCATATTCGTAATTTTTACAGAAAAGTAAAAAAATTAAGAAACACATTAAGCGCACATGGAAGAACATCTGCTAATTCAAACAACATAGTATTTACTTATTATCCGCAAACATGGCAGCAAGACACCAAGCGAGATGCGATTTTAGGTAATGTGGTGCAAAATGCTATGGAGGCAAAGAAAAACATATCGTATGTTCCTTATTTTTTTAATTATGAAAACATTGGTGATTTTGATAAATATAAATCGTGGGACTCTCAGTTAATTACAGCGTTTCCGGGTTATTTTTCTGTTTTTTGCTTTCACGTAAAAGTTGCCTTGCTTGCTTTCAAAATCAGAAGGGCACAGTTCGATTGTAAAAATTATTATTTTGTAAACACGGAAGTTCTGCAACATGAACTATTAAACTTAATACTTAATAAAACGGAGTATTTGTTTAATTACATTTGGCTGCAAAACTATTTTAAATCGTTGAATGGTAAGTCACACGTTTTTTATCAAGATGAATTTTATCCTGAGGGAAGATTGATTTCTTCGGCAGTAAAAAACTCAAACAATAAAGGCATTGTAACCTATGGCGTACAACATGGTATTTTTTATGAAGCGCATACAGTTTATTCTATTACAGATTACGAATTAAATTCAACAGGGTCTCGCAATGGAATGCCGATGCCGGATAAGTTTATTGTATGGGGAAGCTATTTTAAAAATCATTTCTTAAAGTATAATTCAATTTCCGATGATTATGTAATTACAGCAGGAAATCCAAAGTATTGTTTCTTTGATAAAAGTGTATTAACAGAAAGGGTGAGCGAGCGAGAAACATTAACTATTCTTTGGTGTACCACTTTAATGGTGGATGCGGTACGACAGTACAATTCAATTATCTTACCTTATCTCGAAAAAAATTCGCATATAAAAGTTAGGATGAGGTGTCATCCATTGGTTGATTTGAAATCCTATTTTAACAACGTTATTCCTGATCATATAAGAAGTAATATAGAATTCTCAAACGCAAGTTCTATATATGAGGATCTCCAAATGTGTGACGCAGTACTTACAAGCTCGGGCACCACTATTTTTTTGGATGCTATGTTTATGGGTAAGGCAGTATTGAATCATGTGAATAGTGATTATTACATGGGAGATTTGGGCGATAAGGAAATGATAAAAATAAACAGTTTAGAAGATTTTGAAGCGTCAATTAAGATAATCAGTTCCGGATTAAAAAGTGATATTGATTATCGAAACATTTTAGAGGTCGGTGTTGATGAATGGAATAAAATAATTATTTAATGAATAGTACCGAATATAAGCAGTGTGTAAAATGTGTGATGGATACCACCACAACATTAATTAAGTTTGATGAGGAAGGAATTTGTAATTTCTGTCACGACTATGATAAACTGGCAAGTAAAACGGTTAATCGCCCAAAGGAAGAACGATATAAAGATTTCGAGTTAAGCATTCATGAGATAAAAAAGTGGGGAGTTGGAAAAAAATATGATTGCATACTTGGTTTAAGTGGAGGTCTCGACAGTTCGTACATGGCGTTAATTGCTAAAGAATACGGTTTACGTCCTTTATTAGTGCATTTTGATAATGGATGGAATTCTGAAGTCGCGATTAAGAATATTGAAAATATAGTAAACAAAACCGGTTTCGATTTATATACATACGTTATTAATTGGGAAGAATTTAAAGATTTGCAAATCGCCTACTTTAAGGCTTCTGTTATCGATATTGAAGTGCCTACTGATCAACTTATTTTCGCTTCGTTATATAAAATTGCTTATGAAAGAAACATTAAATATATATTAAGTGGAAATAACATAAGAACCGAGGCTATATTACCTGCCGATTGGTGTTTTCCAAATAAGTTAGATTACACAAATCTTTATAACATACATCAAAAATATGGCAAGTCAAAGCTTGAAAATTTCCCAAAACTTGGAATTATTCAAAGGAATAGTTATTACCTATCAGGGATTCGGCAGGTGGCGTTTTTTGATAAATATGACTTTAATGTAAACGATGTTAAATCAAAACTCGTTAAGGAGTTTAATTATCAAACTTACCCTTGTAAACATTATGAATCGGTTTTTACACGCTTTTATCAAGGTTATATTTTACCGAAAAAATTTAATGTTGATAAGCGGAAAGCGCATTTGTCATCAATGATTTGTTCCATGCAAATTAGCAGATCAGAAGCCTTACAGGAATTAAAGAATCCTCCTTATCCGGAATCTGAACAAATGGAAGATAAAGCCTATGTACTTAAAAAGTGGGAGATGAGTGAAAAAGAATTTGAAGACATAATGCATTTAAAGCCTGTTGATCATAAAGTCTTTGGTTTTGATAAGCCAATAAATCAAACAGATTTTATTTACAAGCTTTATATGTTTTACTTATACAAGATCGCATTTCCGTTTGGAATAAAGAAGAGGATATTGTAAATGATTAGGAATATTGCTTTTTTAATGATTGATGTTCAGGATTTGTCGGGAGCAGGTGGTGCCGAAAGATTTTTTTTCGATTTCCTTAATCGCAATAATTCTGATGATAACCGAATGTTTAATATTTACTTATTAACCAATAACAGCACCAATTTAAGTAATGTTAGTTATAATGCAATTAATCCTAATTATTTGCATGTGTTCGAACTATATCGGAATAAATGGTTGAAGGGAGTTACTGATAAATTAGGAATCGTCGGAAATTTATTTTCTTTTCTGCGAGAGATGATAACGTTTATTCCGCTTTACCGGTTTTGTTATAAAACGAAAATAGAAATATTACACATTCCGCTTTATGAAAAAAAAGATTACTTTTTAATATATCTGTTTGATAAATTTTCTTTTTTGAAAAGACCAAAAATATCATTCAGCATTGTAGATTGCCGAATACCTTACCGATACTTTTCCAATGATAGCGCTCATTATTATTCAAGCCATCTAAGTTATGAAAAGGCGTTCAATACAATTCGAATTGACGGCGTTTTATCTTGGTACAAATTGTTTGAGGAATTTAATAAAACTCATAGCTTAATAAAGAGTGATCCAAAAGTGTATTCTGTTACATCACGGTACTCGATTATAGATGAGATGGATTGTTGGGATTCAAAAAAGAATGTAATTGTATTTGCCGGTCGTTTGGATGATCAGAAGGATCCCGAATTTTTTGTTAAGGCAGTTGAAAAAGTGATTCGCAATGGGAAGGATGCTAATTATCAATTTTTTATTTATGGAAAGGGTCCGCTTAAAGACAGAATACAGAAATATATTAATGAAAATGGATTAGCTGAAAAGATAAAAATGGATTATAATCCAAAAATGAAAGCGGTGTTTTTAACTTCAAAAGCTTTTGTATCCACTCAATTATATGAAAATTTCCCCTCAATGAGCATGGCAGAAGCGATGGCATGTGAAAACGTAATAATTGCAAAGAACGTTGGGCAAACAGATTATTTTGTAAAGAATAATGAGAATGGTTTTTTGGTTGATGAAAATAACTTAGATGATCTGGCCGAAAAAATATCAGAGTTTATAAGTTTGGATGAACAGCAAAAGCGAGTGATGGGAAAGTATAGTGCTTCTCTTTTAAGGAACGTGCATAACTTCAAAAACTTTCAGGCTCAATTCAACAATTATGTCCTATCATTATTATGAGTGAAGTATCATTATCGGTTATAATGCCTGCTTATAATTGTGAGAGCCTCGTAGCTTCAGCGATAAACTCTGTACTGGATCAAACTTATTCAGATTTCGAACTCTTAGTAGCCGACGACGCATCCATTGACAACACAAAAAAAATCATTGATGAATTAGCCACTAAGGATTCTCGTATCAAAACATTTCATAACGATGTAAATCAGGGTTATCTGCGCGCATCCAATTTGTTATTCGCTAAATGCAAGGGAAAATTTATCACCTTTCAAGATGCAGATGATTTGTCGGATACAACACGTTTTGAAAAATTAATGAAGGCTTTTATCCAAAATAATGACGTTGATTGTATTGGATCCAATTCTCTATCATTTGTAAATAACCCAAAAGAGGGAGTGAAATCAGAGTTCCCTACTACTTATGAAAAAATTTTAAGCGATTATCCAACTAAAATTGTAATTACCGGTTCTGCTCTCATGATAAAAAGAAGGGTGCTTGAAAAGGTTGGTTTTTATAATGTTTTCTTCGATCGCATTGCTTCAGAAGACATATATTGGTATGGTTGCATCATTGATCAGTTTAAGGCAATAAATCTTGATGAACCTCTTTATTTCTATAGAGCTAATCCAAATTCTTTAACAAGAAATCATAAAAATGAGAGAGCACTAATTAGCCATGATGTTTGTATTTATGTATACGCACTGAGGAAAAAGTACGGCCGCGATCCAATTCGAGATAATGATAAAAGAGAATTAGATTTCATTTGTACTAAGCTTTTAGCAGAATACTATATTAAAAAGGGTAATTTAAAAAAAGCATTTTCAAAGTTACTTAACTTACTTACGGTTGTGTATAAGCTAGATGTTGGTTTTTTTAAGTTATTTATCAGACAGACAATCTATCATACCATTCACATTTAATTAATGAAGCGTTCAGGCTGTTATCTATTTACCAATTTTTCTCCTTATGGTGATACTGAAGTTTTTTTAAAATCGGAACTACCTTATCTTTCTTCTAAGTTTAATAAAGTTGTTGTTTTTTCTTTTTTCGATCATGCAGAAAAAAAGAATGAATTACCTGAAAATATAAGAGTAGTAGTTTTGCCACATGAAACAGCAGAAAGAAAAAGTTCGATGGGTTTAATTTTTGAAAATTTATTTCTTTGGTTACGTATTTTGATACCTGAATTAATTTCAAACGGCTTTATTTCTTTTAATAATGTTCGGACAAAGAATGCCGAATTAATTAATCAGCTAAGAAATGCATATATATTAAGGAATTACTTAGAAACGCATCAGGGAGTTGATGAGGAGGTGGTGTATTATTCTTATTGGTTTGATCGTTGGACAACTATTCTCGGAATTTTAAGGGCGAAGGGATTTATAAAGAAATTTATTACACGTGCTCATGCATTTGATTTATATGAGGATTATCTTCCTGAGAAGCATATTCCTTTCCGTAATTTCCAACTTAAATCAGTAGATAAAGTTTACTCGGTATCTAAGGATGGGAAGCATTATCTTCAAGGTAAATACCCTCAATATAGTCATAAATTTGAAGTAGCCTTGCTTGGAACTAAGCCTATACTAAATAGTAATAAGGGTAACGAGACGAATGTTTTTACCATCGTTTCGTGTGGTAGTGTACAAGTACGTAAGCGTACAGTTGAAATTCCTTTCGTTCTTAAAAAGCTTAGTTTTAATTTTAAATGGGTGCACTTTGGTGACGGACCGGATTTCGAAAAATTGAAAACAATAATTGGCAATTTAGACTTATCGAATCAGGTGGAACTTAAGGGATTCATAAAGAATAGTCAGTTTATTAGTTTTTTACAAGAGGAGAACCCAAA
This sequence comes from Bacteroidia bacterium, assembly GCA_016787445.1. Taxonomy (GTDB): domain Bacteria; phylum Bacteroidota; class Bacteroidia; order B-17B0; family Aurantibacillaceae; genus JAHEYG01. The sequence continues at coordinate 37,053 of JAEUTQ010000013.1, read as the reverse complement.
CGTTTTTATCAGTTTGAGTGAGAACGAGGGAATTCCTTACTCTATTATGGAATCAATAAGCCTTGGAATTCCTGTCATAGCAACAGATGCCGGAGGTTGTCGAGAAATTTGCACTAGTCAAACCGGTGTGCTACTGCCGCTTGAAATCAATCACGATGCTATTGCACTAGCTTTAGAAAATTTCAGAAATTCAGAGATGAATACTGCTAAGTTCAAGATGCAAGTTAAACAGTTTTGGGAGAGTAACTTTAACGCAGACAAAAATTTCAATGATTTCACAAAAATTTTAAATCAATATAAAGAATAACAAATACGATTATGTTTACACTTAATGATAAATCCGTTTTGATAACCGGAGGAACCGGTTCTCTCGGAAAACAATTGGTAAAAACAATATTAGAACGTTGGCCAAAAGTAAAACGTCTGATTGTTTTTTCACGCGATGAACAAAAGCAATTTCAAATGAATATGGAATATCCATCGTATGATGGCAGTTGCATGCGTTATTTTATTGGCGACGTACGCGATTATGAAAGATTAAAGAAAGCTTTTAAAGGAGTAGATTATGTTATTCATGCAGCGGCCATGAAGCATGTCCATATTGCGGAGTATAATCCAATGGAATGTGTTATGACGAATGTGATGGGTGCTGAAAATGTAATTAATGCAGCAATTGAGTGTGGTGTACAAAACGTAGTGGCCTTATCAACTGATAAAGCTGCAGCACCCATTAATTTATATGGCGCTACAAAATTATGCTCCGATAAATTATTTGTGGCAGCCAATAATATCAAAGGGTTTGCTAATATTAAATTTTCAGTTGTTCGTTATGGAAATGTAATGGGTTCTAATGGTTCAGTAATTCCTTTTTTTATGCAGAAAAAGAAAACAGGTACTTTACCTATTACTGATCCTACCATGACTCGATTTAATATCTCCTTACAAGAGGGCGCTGATTTAGTTTTGCATGCTATGGAAAATGCTTGGGGCGGTGAGATCTTTGTTCCTAAAATTCCATCCTATAAAATTACGGAAGTGGCAAAAGCAATCGGTCCTGAGTGTAAGATAGAGATCGTAGGTATTCGTCCTGGCGAAAAAATACATGAGGAAATGATAACTGAGTCGGATTCATTTACAACCTATGACCTTGGAAAATATTATGCTATTTTGCCGCAAGTTCCTGCTTTTAATCTCAAAGAATACATTAGTACATTTAAAGCAAAAAAAGTGACAGAGGGATTCCGTTATAGTTCCGGTAAAAATTCGGAGTGGGTGGATGCAGAAGGAATTCGAGAATTAATTAAGAAGCATATTGATCCAAACTTTACTGTTTAAGATATGAAACCAATTCCTTACGGCCGTCAGAATATTACAGATAAAGATATTCAAGCGGTAATCGAGACGCTTCAATCTGACTTCTTAACACAGGGTCCAAAGATTGAAGAATTTGAAAAAGCGTTTGCAAGATATATTGGATGTAAATATGCAGTTGCTATTAGTAACGGTACTGCTGCGTTACATTTATGCGCAATGGCTTTAAATGTTGATGCAAATACAAATGTAATTACAACGCCGATTACTTTTGCTGCATCTGCAAACTGTGTTCGCTATTGCGGAGGTAACGTTTATTTCGCGGATATTAATCCGGATACTTTTACTTTAGATTTAGCTAAAGTGGAGTCATTAATAAACTCAAAGGCGAAGGGATTTTTCAAAGGAATTATACCTGTCGATTTTGCGGGTTATGCAGTTAATCTTGAGGAATTAAAAAAGCTGGCGATTAAGTATGATTTGTGGATTATTGAGGATGCTTGTCATGCGCCGGGTGGTTTTTTCCTAGATAGTAAAGGGAATAAACAACTTTGCGGGAATAGCAATTTTGCTGATATGGCAATTTTCTCATTTCATCCTGTAAAGCACATTGCTTGTGGAGAAGGAGGAATGATTACCACAAATAATGAAGAACTTTATAAGAAATTATTGCTATTCAGAACACATGGAATAACAAAAAACCCTGATCTCTTAGTAGAGAACCATGGCGGCTGGTATTATGAGATGCAGGAATTAGGGTATAATTATCGCTTAACCGATTTTCAGGCCGCGCTCGGTATCACTCAATTAGAAAAAGCCGATGAGGGCTTAACGCGCAGAAGAGAAATTGCAAAAAAGTATTATGAAGCTTTTAAGAATGAAAAAGCAATACTAAGGCAATCAGGTATCGTAGAAGGGCATGCCTATCACTTATACATTATCGAAATTGAGAAACGAAAAGAACTGTATGATTATTTAAGAACTAAAAATATTTTTTGTCAGGTCCATTATATTCCGGTACACACAATGCCTTATTATAAGAAATTAGGAAATAAGCAGGGAGATTTTCCTATTTCGGAAGATTATTATAGCAAGTGTTTAAGTTTACCAATGTATCCGACTTTAACACAGGAAGAGCAGAATTACGTAATTGATAATATTATTAACTTTATAAACAAATAAAACAATGAATACAACGCAAGAAAAATTTTGGCAAGGTGAATTTGGTAAAGAATACACCGATAGGAACACACGTGATATTAAAGAGTGGGAAAAATTTTACATAGATACGTGGGGCGTTACCAAACAATCTATTAATGAAAAACTTATTGGCAATCTGCCAAAGGATATAAAAATTCTGGAAGTAGGAAGTAATACCGGAATGCAATTGAATTGCTTCCAGCAAATGGGATTCACTAATTTATATGGAATCGAGTTACAAAGTTATGCTGTTGAGAAATCAAAGGAGTATACAAAAGGTATAAATATTATTCAAGGATCTGGTTTCGATTTACCGTTTAAGGATAATTATTTTGATTTGGTGTGTACTAATGGAGTGCTTATTCATATTCATCCAAACGATCATAAACGAATTATGTCGGAAATGGTGCGTTGTACTAAATCGTACATTATGGGATTTGAATATTATGCTCCGGAAACTACGGATGTTAACTACAGAGGTAATACCGGCTTTTTATGGAAAGCGGATTTTGCTAAAATATTCATGAATAATTTTCCGCAGCTTAAAGAGTTAAAGCGCGATTATTATAAGTACGTAAATGATGATAATGTAGATTACGCTTATTTATTACAAAAACAATCATAAGAGCTATGAATATCAGATATTGTAAGAAATGTTTATTTCCTGAAACCAAACCCGATCTTCACTTTAATAACGATGGTGTTTGTAGCGCCTGCGTGGCTGCTGAACAAAAAAACGTTGGTATTGACTGGAATCAACGCGAAAAGGATTTTTACGAAATCATAGGCCATTTTAAATCAAAAGAGCAGAACCGTGGCTATGATTGTATTGTGCCAGTAAGCGGAGGAAAAGACAGTACCTATCAAGCTTATTTCATGAAGTATAAATGCGGTCTTAATCCTCTGCTGGTTTGCTTCGAAACTACCGCTGTGACTGAATTAGGTCAAAAGAATCTTGATAATCTTTCTGAAATGGGAATGGATGTTATTCATTTCAAAAAGAATCATCCTGTATACAAAAAAATGGTAATCGAGAGTTTCAAACGCGTGGGTGATGAAATGTGGCCTAATCACATTGGTATATTCACTATTCCGGTGATGATTGCAGTGAAATTTAATATTCCGCTTATCATTTGGGGAGAAAATCCACAGCAAGAGTATGGTGGACCATCTTTGGATTCAGTTAAGAACCGAATCCTTAATCGCCGCTGGTTGGAAGAATTTGGCGGTTTGTTGGGTAACCGAATTCAAGACATGATTGGCGTAGATGGAATTACCGAAAAAGAATTAACACCTTATTTTTATCCATCAGATGAGGATATCGAGCGTGTTGGAGTTACCGGAATTTTCCTGGGGCATTACTTTTTTTGGGATGCACGGAAACAATTAGAAATCGTTAAGGAACATGGCTTCTCTGTGAAAGAAGATGGTCCTATAGAAGGTACATATACTAATTATGAAAATTTAGATGAAAAATTGGTTGGACTTCATGATTACTTGAAATTTGTTAAGTACGGATTTGGACGCGCCACAGATCATGCGTGTATAGATATCAGAAATAATCGATTAACGCGACAAGAAGGACTTGATTTGGTTAAGAAGTATGATGGAAAGTATCCGCATTATGCAGTTTCAGAATTTATCAAATATTCGGGGATGACTAAGTCAGAAATTGATGCAGTAATTGATTCATTCACCAATCCTGTATTATTCGCACAAGACGAGAACGGAAATTTCAAAAAGGACAAGGACGGAAATTTAGTGCGTAATTTCGAAGTTTCGTAATGATTGCAATAATAGATTATGGTTTAGGTAATTTAGCTTCGGTTCAAAAAGCTTTAAATTTTTTGAAACTTGAAAATAAAATTACGTCTGACCATGATGAAATAAAATCTTCAGATTTCATATTGTTGCCCGGCGTTGGTTCATTTGCACATGGCATGCAAAACTTAAGAGAAAAAAGACTCGATCATTTACTAAGCGATGAGGTTTTAGGTAAAAAGAAAAGGTTTTTGGGAATTTGCTTAGGTATGCAACTAATTGCGGAAACAGGAACTGAACCTTACGAGAATCCGGGATTAGGATGGATTAAGGGAAAGATTATAAAAATAGAATCAAGTAACTTAAGAATTCCTCACATGGGATGGAATAGTATTGAAGTTAGACAAGAGGATTATCTGGCAGATTTGAATCATAAAGATTTTTATTTTATTCATAGTTATCATTTTGTTCCGGAAGATGAAAAAGTTGTGGCTGCATATGTTGATTATGGAACAAAATTAGTGGCGGCGATACAGCACGAAAATATTTTTGCAGCGCAGTTTCATCCTGAGAAAAGTCAAGGCGCAGGTTTAACATTATTAAAGAATTATTTCGAGAAATGCTAAAAGCAAGGATTATTCCTATTCTTACTTTTAATGGTTTTGGACTGGTAAAAACAAAACAGTTTGCTAATCCGCGTATGGTAGGGAATCCGGTACAGGCAGCGCGCGTATATAATCAGCGCGGGGTAGATGAATTAGTCTTCCTTGATATTTTTGCATCCGATCAAAAAAGAAAAATTAATTTAAAGTTGGTTGCGGATGTTATTAAAGAATGTTATATGCCTGTTGCTATTGGTGGAGGCATAACATGTATTGATGATATTACGAATCTTCTAAAAATTGGTGCAGATAAAGTGGTAATAAAAACAAAGGCACTTACCGATATTGATTTTATCAAGCAAGCAGTTCATGTTTTTGGAAGTCAGTGTATCACAATAGCAATTGATGCATATAAAACAGAGGCAGGATATAAAATACACAATAAATCAGGACTAGATATTTCCTTAGATGATTTTTTGAGAAGCATGACGGAATGTGAAGTTGGTGAATTTGTAGTTACAAGTGTTGATAATGATGGAATGATGAATGGTTTTGATTGCGATTTAATTAATCATGTTTTGTCTAAAACAAACATTCCGGTAATTGCGGTTGGTGGCGGTGGTGAAATGGAGCATTATTCTGAATTATTTACAAAGACAAAAACAGAAGCCGTAGGTTCTGCAAGTATTTTTCACTTCACCCAATACACCCCTTTGGATATTAAGAATGAGATTAAGAAAATTAATATTCCTGTTAGAATATAGTACATGAAGATGATTGCTATCATACCGGCAAGAGGTGGAAGTAAACGAATTCCGGGTAAAAACATAAAGGACTTTTTAGGGAAACCAATTATTGCTTACGTTATTGAGACAGCAATTAAGTCAGGAATATTTGATGAAGTTATGGTTTCAACCGATTCGGTTGAAATAGCAGAAGTGGCCCGAAAGTATGGGGCTATTGTCCCGTTTATGCGTTCAGATAAAACTGCTAATGATTTTGCGACGACTGCCGAAGTATTGTCAGAAGTAATCTATTCTTATGCAGGAAATGGAATTAAAATAAAAAATGCCTGCTGTATTTATCCAACGGCTGTTTTGTTAAGTGACAAACATTTGCAACAGGCGAATCATAATTTTGAGAAGTGGAATTATGATACATTAATTTCTGTTTTAAAATTTTCTTATCCGCCACAACGCGGACTTCGTGAAAATTCAGGTAAACTCGAAATGATTTGGCCTGAGAACAAAAGTAAACGTTCGCAGGATTTAGAATCTTATTATCACGATGCGGGGCAATTTTATTTCTTTAACGTTGAAAAATTTAAAGAAAAGCGGGAACTGTTTACCGATAACACCGGATATTTATTATTATCCGAATACGAAGCACAGGATATTGATAATCCTGATGACTGGACTATGGCGGAATTAAAATTCCGCTTCTTAAAAAAATAATGCATAAGCCTTCCATTGCTATTCGGGCCGACGGTAATTCCCAAATTGGATTGGGACATATACATCGCACTCTGGCTTTAGCAAATTACCTGAAGGATTATTTCTCAATTACGTTTTATTTGTACCAAGCCGATAAATTGGTAATGGATTTAATTACCAAACATGGGTTTCTTTTGGAAAGTATTGTGGCGGCTGATTATAACCAGCCTGAAAATTTCATAAGGGATTTAGATAACAATTCGATTATCGTGTTGGATGGTTATCAGTTTAGAACCGATTATCAGAAAGCAATAAAAACGCAAGGATACAAATTGGTTGCTATTGATGATTTAAATGAATGGTTAAACGTCGCCGATGTTGTCATCAATCATGCTTATGCAGGTAACAAATCAGATTATAAAGTTTCATCTGATTCTGTTTTATTAGGCGGATTGAAATACGCTATTATAAAACAAGAATTATTTAATGTAAAAAGACACACAGATAGGAAGCGCAATTTGAATGTGCTTGTTTGTATTGGCGGAACTGATCCGGATAATTATTCAGAGCGGATTATTAAAGAACTTTTGAGTTCTACTGACAAAAACATTTCACTTTTAACGTATCCATTAAATAAAAGGTTTAATGAATTAACAGACTTAGCAGAAACGAATAGTAATCGATTAAAATTACATCATTCTTTAGATACTAATGAATTGATTGAGCTCATTCAGAATAACGATATTGCGATTTTACAACCAAGTAATATTGCATTGGAAGCGGCTGCGATAGGAATTTGTATTGCTTTGGTGCAGACTGCTGAAAACCAAAAACACATTAAGCAAACCTTATTAGATTCGTCCTGCGCATCGAATTTGGATTTGAATCATATTTCGGATTTTATTAATAGCGTAACAATAAAACACATTAATGAACAAATAAGTAATCAGGCACAATTATTGGATGGTAAGTCTGGTTTGAGGTATATTAATGTATTCAATCAGCTCGCTTTAACCGTCAGAAAGGTAAATGCAGATGATGTTAAGTTAATTTACGATTGGAATAATGATCCGGTAACCAGAGCTAATTCTTATAATCAGAATTCCATTCTATTTGAAGATCATCAAAAGTGGTTTATGAATAAGATTGGGGATCCTCAATCTGTTTTTTTAATGCTGGAATTTGATAATAACCTTGCTGGTTGTGTTCGTATTGATAATAAGTCTGAAGAGAATGTTATTGGAATAACAGTAGCTCCTGAATTCAGAGGAAAAAAATTAGCAACGCCTATGCTGAATTTGGCAACAACCGAATATTTTAAAGTGTTTCCTAAAAATGTTATTACGGCATACATAAAAAAAACAAATGAACCATCATTAAAGAGTTTCGTTGGAGCAGGATTTAAAGCCATAGATGAGGGAAACTACTTTGGCGAATGGAGTTATAAATTAAATAAGAAGTTACATGAATAATTTTAAGATCGGTCACTTTGAAATTGGTGAAAACTGTAAGCCATTTATCATTGCAGAAATGAGTGGTAACCATAATCAATCACTGGATAAAGCACTGGCCTTAGTAGACGCTGCTGCAGAAGCGGGTGCTCATGCCTTGAAACTACAAACGTATACTGCAGATACAATTACAATGAAGGGAGCCTATACCATTACAGACGAGAATTCCTTATGGAAGGGAAAAGAACTTCACGATTTGTATAAAATGGCGTATACTCCTTGGGAATGGCATAAGCCGATATTTGATCGTGCGAAAGAAAAGGGAATGTTGGCTTTTAGTTCTCCGTTTGATGAGACCTCTGTTGATTTTTTAGAAACATTAAATGTTCCGGCGTATAAAATCGCATCATTTGAAAACACACATCATCCCTTATTAAGAAAAGTTGCTAAAACCGGTAAACCTATCATTATGTCAACCGGAGTTTCTACATTGGAAGATATTACAGAGAGTGCTAATGTGTTAAAAGACGCGGGTTGTAAGAATTTAATTATATTGAAATGCACCAGTACTTACCCTGCAACTCCTGAAAATACTAACTTAAACGCTATTCCACGCCTTAAAAAATTGTTTAATGTGACTATTGGCTTGTCAGACCACACCATGGGAGTTGGCGCATCGGTTGCTGCTGTTGCATTAGGTGCACGTGTTATTGAGAAACATTTTACTTTAAGAAGAGCGGATGGAGGAGTAGATAGCGCTTTTTCTTTGGAGCCTGAAGAATTAAAGTCATTAGTGGTAGAATCTGAAAGAGCTTTTTTAGCACTTGGAACAGATTTTATTGGTGTTCAGGAAGCGGAAAAGAAGTCATTACAATTTAAAAGATCAATCTACGTGTCAGAAGATATTAATGAGGGTGATTTGATTACTGAAAAAAACATTAAAGTAATTCGCCCTGCTTTAGGATTGGCGCCAAAATATTTTGATGTTGTAATTGGAAAACGTGCAAGTAAAAAATTAATGAAGGGTCAACCATTACAAATGGAGGATCTGAAATAAGAAAGGGATTGAAATTATTTTATTATTATAAAATAGCACTATTAAACGAGTGGTTAGGTTTTCCTGTTAAACAAAAGGCGTTAAGAGATGCCATAAAGGCTGCTTTTACAACTATAACTTATCGATTTCCGATTAGCGCCCCAAAAGACACTTTAATTAGTTTAAGAATATTAAAATTATTGCTTGTAACCCGATTCAAAAAAATTAATTATGAATGTCACAATACTGGTCATGTTGCGATTTTTGATGTTAGCAAGAGCGGTTCTGCATTAAGAAGAAATTATATTAAACGATTATCCGGCGAAGATGCAAGTGTGTTTATAAGCAGAGATGATTTGATGGGTTCTCCGCGTGTTGTTTACTCAATACTTTTTTTGATTCTGCTGCTGGTAATTTTTCCATTTGTTGTTTTGATATCTGTTTTTTCGAAAGATAAATTAAAATATCCTTTTCACTTATTAAACGCCATAGAAGCATTTAATTTACTTTGGATATTAAGAAAGCATCAAATTAAAAAGTTACATTTTTTCTGTATTTATGAAAGTGATGCTAATATTTTGGCGTATGCCTTAATGAAGAATGGTATTGAAGTAAATAAAATTCCGTCAGAGGTACCAATGCAGTTTTTGAATAGAACGGTTGTAGCAGATACTTTAAGTTTTTGCTTCAGATATCAGGAAGAGGAATTTAAATTATATAATTCAACAATGCATGTAGGCAAAATACAACATTGGATACCTGAAGGCTCGTTTAAACTCGAAGCTATCTATAATACTTTAAGTCGTGAAACTGTAGAGAACACAATTGGATTTTATTCAAGTGGTATGTGGTTAAGGAGCGAAATTGACACAATGGATTTAGTGAATGCCGATGAATATGAAAAGGAGTTACTTCAATGTTTAGTTGAATTTATTACTCTAAATACAGAGTATAAATTAATAATATTTTTGCATCCGCTTGAGAAGAGAAATATTGATAAAGCCAAACAGTATTACCAAGGATTTTCAGTCCCATTTGAATTCGCAGATATTAGTATACAAAATTCTGAACTGTTTAAAAGCGCGGATGTGGTTGTGTCTTTATATTCGACATTGGCATTCGAAAGAATTTTCTGGGGATTTAAAACCATTATTTATCCCTTAGGTCAAACTGATTTCCCTATTTCTAATAGTGTATTTTGTAATACTTGTGCTAAAACAAAACAAGATTTGTTTTCAAAGTTGAAGTTGGCTTTGGAAACTGATACCAATGTTTATTTTGAAAATAATGGAATAGCGAACTATCGTTACTTGAATTATAATTGCTTTAATCAAAGCGCAGCATAATTATGAAGTTTAACTTGCCATATTTAACCGGTAAAGAGGTAGAATACATGCAACAAGCGGTACATAGCCGACATACTTCAGGTGATGGGGAGTTTACAAAAAAATGCCAGAATTGGTTTGAAAAAAAATTCGGATTCAAAAAAGTATTTTTGACTACTTCGTGCACTGATGCGTTAGAGATTGCGGCATTGCTAATTGATATAAAGGAAGGGGATGAAGTAATTGTGCCGTCTTTTACGTTCGTTTCTACAGCGAACGCATTTTTATTAAGAGGCGCTAAAATTGTTTTTGCTGATTCTGAAAATGATACTCCAAATATTGATGCAAAACAGATTGAAAAACTGATAACTCCAAAAACAAAGGCGATACTGGTTATGCATTATGCAGGCTTACCTTGCAATATGCCTGAAATTAAAAAAATCGCAGATTCAAATCATCTGTTTTTAATTGAGGATGCAGCATTAGCCTTGGGTAGTTATGTTGATGGAAAACTACTTGGAAGTTTCGGTCACCTATCTGCTTTCTCATTTCATGAAACAAAAAATATTTCATGTGGAGAAGGTGGAATGATTGTGATTAATGATGAAAGATTTTTAAAGCGTGCAGAGATCATACGCGAAAAAGGGACTAACAGAAGTGCTTTTTTCAGAGGGGAAATTGATAAATACGGCTGGACGGATATTGGTTCTTCTTATTTACCGTCAGATATTTTGGCCGCATATCTTTGGGCACAGTTGGAACAGTACGATTTTATTCAACAAACACGCAAGGATATTTGGAACCGTTATTTTGAAGCGTTATTGCCACTACAAACTCAAGGAAAAGTTCGTATCACTCCAAAGGTTGAACACGCTAACGCAAGTATATTTTATTTGGTTTGTGAATCATTGGAACAAAGAACTGAACTAATTAATTATGCAAAGCAGAAGGGCGTGCCGCTTACTTTTCATTATCAGGCTTTACATAATAGCGCATTCGCAAAATCAACAACAATAGCACCGAATGCCGAGCGTTATTCAGACACCTTGATAAGATTGCCATTATATCCCGATTTATCTAACATAGAAATTGACGCAATAATCAACTGTATTCTTGCTTTTTATATTTAATGCAATTAAGTTATTTACCATACTCTTTGCAATTTATTCACCCATTCGGATTGTCATACGGAACCCGCACGAAAACGGATGTTGTATTCGTAAAATTAGAATGCGAAGGTGTTGTTGGATATGGAGAGGCTTCATTACCACCTTACCTGGGTGAATCACACGAAAGCGTAATTGATTTTTATAAAAAGGCAATTCCGATATTAAGTAGTTACAATTTAGATTGTAATCCGAATGAGTTATTAGCTGTGATTGACGAATTAGTACCGAATAATAATGCTGCTAAAGCCGGAATTGATATCGCTTTATGCGATTTATTAGCTAAATCAAGGAATCAAACTGTTTATGACTATTTTGGTTTTAAAAAGCCCGGACCTAAATCAACTTCAGTAACTATTAGTATTGGTGATTTAAATTTGATTTCACAAAAATTGGATGAGTTCTCAGGTTTCAATATTTTAAAAATAAAATTGGGCCATGAGGATGATAAAAGGATTATTTCTACTATCCGACAATTTTCAGATAAGCCAATGGTGGTTGATGTGAATCAGGGTTGGACGGAAAAGAATAAAGCGCTTGAAATGATAAAATGGCTGGAAGATAAAAATGTTCTATTCGTTGAACAACCAATGCCAAAGGAGAACTTAACGGATATGGCTTGGTTAACGAGTCATTCTACTTTGCCAATTATCGCCGACGAAAGTTTTAAACGTTTATCGGATTTAGATACAGTTAAAAATTGCTTCAGCGGAATTAATATTAAACTGATGAAGTGTACAGGTTTGTTTGAAGCAGTTAAAATAATTAAAGCCGCTAAGAAAGAAGGGTTAAAAATAAATCTCGGTTGTATGACCGAAAGTTCCTGCGCCATTTCTGCTGCTGCACAAATTTCCTCTGAAGTAAATTGGATTGATTTAGATGGTCCTTTACTTATAAAAAATAACCCCTTCGCAGGGGTTACTTATAATTCCGGAGAGGTTCTTCTCTCTAATGATGTTGGAATAGGAGCTAAGCCTGTTGAAGTATTAAACTTCAACTAAAGTTCCAACTTTATCTCCACTTAATAATTTCTGTAGATTACCGGGTTTGTTCATGTCGAACACAATAATTGGTAATCCGTTTTCTTTGCAAAGGGTAAATGCGGTCATGTCCATTACCTCTAAACCTTTATCGTAAACTTCTTCGAATTTTATAGTATCGTATTTCACGGCGTTTTTATCTTTTTCAGGATCCGCAGTGTAAATACCATCAACACGTGTGCCTTTTAAAATAACATTTGCTTCAATTTCAATCGCACGTAAAGTTGCTGCAGTATCAGTCGTAAAATACGGATTGCCTGTTCCGGCTCCAAAAATCACAACACGATTTTTTTCTAAATGACGAACTGCTTTTCTTCTAATGAATGGTTCGCATATCTGTTCCATTTTAATGGCACTTTGTAAGCGGGTTTCAACGCCCAATCCTTCCAATGCTGATTGAATAGCCATTGAATTAATAACGGTAGCAAGCATGCCCATGTAATCTCCATGCACGCGGTCCATACCGCCTTTTTCAGCCTGTATGCCTCTGAAAATATTTCCGCCGCCAATTACAATAGCAATCTGACAACCGTTAGCGTGTGCTGTTTTAATTTCCTTAGCGTAGGTCAATAATCTTTCCTGATCAATTCCGAAGCCTTTATTTCCCATTAAGGCTTCACCGCTTAGTTTTAAAAGTACTCTTTTATATTTCATAAATATGGGTTAAAAAAAATCCCGACTCAATGTCGGGATTTAAATTTATTAAGATAATGAGAAACGCTTGAAGCTTGTAACGGTTAAATCTTTGTTTAAGCTTTGCAAGTATTGACGAATCGTCATTTTGTTATCCTTAATGTATTCTTGGTTCAATAAAGTAGATTCTTTGTAGAACTTGTTTAATTTACCTTGAGCAATTTTCTCAACCATGTCTTCAGGCTTACCTTCTTGACGAGTTGTTTCACGAGCAATTTCTAATTCGCGCTCTAAAGTTGCAGTATCAACATCATTTTTATCAACAGCTACAGGAGCCATAGCTGCTGTTTGCATCGCTACGTTTTTCGCTGCTTCATCATCAATGTTTTGGTTGAAACCAACAACAACTGCTAAGCGGTTACCCGGGTGATTGTAAGCAACTACTTTTTCTGCAGTAATAGTGCTGTAATATCCGATATCGATTTTCTCACCGATTTTACCAACTTGCTCCATAAACTTATCGCCAATGGTAATGTTGTTGTCGAATGGTAAAGCCTTTAAAGCATCCGCGTTAGCAGGAGCTTTATCTAATGCGATTTGAGTAACTGTTTCTGCGAAAGCGATAAAGTCAGCATTCTTAGCAACGAAATCTGTCTCACAGTTTACGCTTACTAAAACACCTTGTTTACCTGTTCCGTTTACTTTTGCAAGAACAACACCTTCTTTTGCGTCACGATCCTGACGGTTAGCGGCCACTTTCGCGCCTTTTTTTCTTAAGAAATCAACTGCTTGTTCGAAATCGCCATTGCTTTCTTCTAATGCTTTTTTGCAATCCATCATACCGGCACCGGTTTGTTGGCGTAATTTGTTTACATCTGCTGCTGTGATAGCCATAATTTTATTCTTTATTTGTTATTTAATATTTCTTGATTCAGTTTATTGTTTAGAGTGAATTCACTCTGATTTATTCAAAAAAAACGGTCAGTCTGTTGCCAGAATGACCGTTTAATTAATTTAAAATTAAATTATTTTTTTGCGGTCACTCTTTTACGAGGACGTTTTCCGCCTTTATCGCCTTCTTCTTCTTCAGTGTTTTTGAACTTAAGACCGGCTGCCAATTCTTCTGCTTCATGTTTTGATTCTTCTTTAGAATCTTTTTCTTCTGCAGCTTGAGCTTCTTTATCCATTTTACGTTCAGCTAAACCTTCCTTAATTGCAGCGCCCATTAAGTCAATAATGTATGCAATAGAAGTTGAAGCATCATCGTTAGCAGGAATAGCGTAGTCTACTTCATTCGGATTTGAATTAGTATCAACGATAGCAAAAGTTGGGATATTTAAACGTTTTGCTTCTTTAACTGCGATATGTTCTTTAGTAATATCAACAATAAACAATGCAGCAGGTAAACGAGATAAATCTGCGATTGAACCAAACTGGATTTCTAATTTAGCGCGCTCACGAGAAATTTGTAAACGTTCTTTTTTAGAAATACTACTGAAAGTTCCGTCAGTAGTCATCTTATCAATTTGAGCCATACGGCGAATTGACTTACGGATTGTTGCGAAGTTGGTTAACATACCGCCTGGCCAACGCTCAGTTACATATGGCATGTTAAGAGGTTTGATTCTCTCTGCAACGATATCTTTAGCTTGTTTTTTTGTAGCAACAAATAATACTTTCTTACCTGAGCGCGCAATTTGCTTAAGTGCGTTAGCTGCTTCGTCTATCTTAGCAACGGTTTTATTTAAATCGATAATATGGATACCGTTTTTTTCTGCATAAATGTACGGAGCCATTGCAGGGTTCCACTTACGTTTAAGGTGACCAAAGTGAGCACCTGCTTCAAGTAATTCGTTAAATGATGTTCTTGACATTTCTTTTCTCTTATTAAAATATTAACGTTTGCTGAATTGGAAGCGACGACGAGCTTTCTTCTGACCGAATTTCTTACGTTCAACCATACGAGGGTCGCGGGTCATTAAACCTTCCGCTCTTAAATCTTTTTTGTACTCTTCATTGATTTCAACTAAAGCTTTAGCAATAGCTAAACGGATAGCTTGAGCCTGACCGGTAATTCCACCACCCTTTACGTTTGCTTTAATATCGTACTCGCCATTCACCTTTGCGATGTTTAAGGCTTGAGTTACGTAATACTGCAAAGTAGGAGTAGAGAAATATACTTTATAATCTTTACCGTTTACTTCGATATTGCCTTTACCTTTTGTAATGTAAGCGCGAGCAACTGAAGTTTTTCTGCGTCCTGATGTGTTAATTACTTCCATTCTTATTATTAAGCTTTAATAGTACTTAAATCAATTTTCTTTGGCTGTTGAGCCTCTTGGTTGTGTTCAGTACCTGCGTAAATAAATACGTTGGTATTTAAACGACGACCTAAACGGTTTTTAGGTAACATACCGTGGATTGCTAAACGCAATACCTCAGTAGGTTTTGTGCCTAATAAAAACTTAGGAGTAGCAAAACGCTGACCACCCGGATAACCTGTATAACGGATATATTCCTTATCAGTTAATTTTTTACCGGTAAAACGGATTTTATCGGCGTTGATGATAACCACATTTGTACCGCTATCGGTATGTGGGGTAAAGCTAGTTTTATGCTTTCCACGTAATAAATACGCCACTTTAGAGGCCAAACGACCTGCTACCTGGTTCTCTGCGTCAACCAATACCCAATCCTTCTCAGATTTGGCTAGATTAACAAACTTAGTTTTATAACTTAATGCGTCCACTGTTTCAAATTATTTATTTGTTTCCTAAAATAAGGGCTGCAAATTTAAGGAGTATTTTTTTCCCGAACAAACTTTTGAGGCAATATTTTAGCCTAATCTTGGGATTTAAGCCCACTAAAGCCAAATTACTCAAAACAGAACCAATAAAAATGACATGAATCGATCCAATTTCAATCGCCAAATAATCAAATTACTGATAATCAAATAATTGTAATAAATCGAGTAATTTACAGAAAGATACAAAAAATAACCCTTGCCTAACAGACAAGGGTTAACTTAATAATAGTATTAATGGGCTATTTTACCGGATTCCCGTTAAGGTCAAGCTCAACAACCTCATAACCTAATGCTTTTACTTTATCAAAATTAGTGGCTTTATCACCCACAACCAATATCAGCATATTATCTAAAGGAAGGTATTTTTTAGCTCTGGCATCAATATCAGCTTTGGTGATGTTATTTAAAATATCACCTTGTTGTTTAACATAGTTCTTATCTAAGTTAAAATCTAAGATACGTTTAATAAAGCCTAATTTCTGGAAGGCTGATTCATATTTTAAAGCGTCTGATTGAGCCATTGCATTTTTTGTGAATGATAATTCATCTTCTGTTACACCATTAGCGGTATACTTCTTTAATTCAGAAATCATATCAATTAAAGTACTATCAGTAGAGTTTGCTCTGAATCCACCGCTTATAGTATATGGTCCCGGATATTTACTGCCGGAGAAACCACCACGCACACCATAAGTAAATCCGCGAATTTCGCGCAATAAATAATTAACGCGGCTGTTAAATGCACCTGCAAATGCAAAATTCATAATGTTGTTTTTATAATATTCTCCGGTAGCATCATATGGTAATGACATATATCCCATTCTGATTTCTGACTGCGGAGCGTTTTTCTTATCCACAAAATAAATTTTTGTTTTGCTTATAGTCGGTATTGCCGGCTCAACAGTTTTCGCAATCGGATTTGCTTTCAATTTCGTCACAAATGACATTTTCGCAAGAACGTCTTCTTTTTTTACATCTCCACTAATTGCAATGGACGCTCCTTCAGAAGAAAAATTCTCATAGCATTTTTTCACATCGTCTAATGTTAAACTACTCACAGTTTCTGAAGTTCCGATAGCCGGCACACTCATGATGTGATCATTACCATAAATAAGTTTATTGTAAATCAAACCCGCAATAGTAGCAGCACTGGTTTGCATTTGCGCAATCGCATCCAACTTTTCTTTTTTCACTAATTCAAAATCTTCTGCCGAAAACTTAGGCATGAACATAATTTCTTCAGCGATTTTTAATGTAGCATCAAGATTAGTTTTTAAACAAGAGATATTGATGCTGATTTCTTCATTACCTGCGCTTACTGAAACACTGCTTCCTAATTTATCGAGCATTTTTTCAATTTCTTCGGATGAATGAAGTGTTGTGCTTTCTTCCATCATGGAAGCTGTGATATTAGCTAATCCGGATTTATCTTTTGGTTCAAAACGGTGACCAAACGGAATACTAACTAAAATATTCACTTTTGGTATGTCGTTGCTGTTAACTCCAATTACTTTTATTCCGTTTGATAATTTATCAGTCCAATAATCAGGCACCGGTACTAAAGAAGCGGCTTTTGCCTGAGGCATTTTGCTTCTGTCGAAGTTATCTTTAGGTTCTTTGTAACTTAAGTTTTTATACTCTGCACTTTCTTCTTCAACTTTACGGGTGTACATTTTCCAGGTGTCATCATGTGCTTTTAAATCACCTTTTCCCTTTGGAACGCAACTTAAAATCACCGCATTTTTTCCTTTGATATAGGTATTATAAACCCGCATAACATCTGCCTTGGTAACTTTCAAATAACTTTCAATTTCTTTTTTAAGATAATTGCCATCTCCTGTGAAAGTATAATAAGCAGCTAACTGAGAACCTTTACCTTGTACAGTTGACAATCCATTATATAAATCACTTTGAAAACGTGCTTTAAATTTTTCAATGTCTTCTTCAGTTGCTCCTGTTTTTTCCCAATTATCTAAAGTGGTTTTTAATTCCTTTTCAATATCTGCCAAGTTGTTTGTAGCGTTTGCACGAATCATAAATTCAAATTGTCCTGCTAACTCGCGGCTAAATTGAAAACAATTTGCAGACACAGCTTTTTTAGACTTAATAAATGTTTCGTAAAGAGGTGAGCTTTTCGATCCCGATAAAATAGAGGCTAATACATCTAAGGCTGCATCATCAGGTTTTCTGGCCGCTACGGTTGGATACACCAGCCTTATCATTGGGAATTTTACATTATCCTCATAATGAATGTATCGGTTCTCATTTAATTTTACAGGTGCAACGGTTTGAGGTTTTACTTCAGGACCACGTTGTATACTGCCGAAATATTTATCTGCCAGCTTTACAACCTCTTCTGTATTAACATCGCCAGCTACAGTCAAAACTGCATTATTAGGACCGTACCAGCGCATATAGAAACGTTTCAAATCATTTACATCAACACGATTTAAATCTTCTATATATCCAATGGTGGTCCAACTATACGGGTGGCCTTGCGGATAAAGTGCTTCACCGATTTTTTCGCTTACTAAACCGTATGGTGCGTTATCGTATCTCTGACCGCGCTCGTTTTTTACAGTAGCGCGTTGTACTTCAAATTTCTTTTGAGTTACTGAATCCAAAAGGAAACCCATTCGATCTGCCTCTAACCAAAGCATTTTTTCTAATTGGTTACTTGGTACAGTTTCAAAATAATTTGTACGATCTGTATTTGTTGTTCCGTTTAAAGTACCGCCGGCTTCTGTAATAATTTTAAAATGTTGTTCATCGGCAACGTTTTTTGAACCTTGAAACATCATGTGCTCAAAAAAATGCGCGAAACCCGAACGTCCTTCCTGCTCACGTGCCGAACCCACGTGATAAGTTACATCAACATAAACAACGGGATCTGAGTGATCTTCGTGTACTAAAATGGTTAAGCCATTTGCTAAAGTATATTTCTTGTAAGGGATAACAATTTCATCACCCTTTTTTGTTACTTCTTCAATGAATTTAGGTGGAGTAGGTTTTGATTGAGAAGTTCCTGTTAATGAAATAGCCAACAAGCCGGCTACCGCTACAGATTTGAATAATAGAGTAGATTTCATAGTAGTATGTGTTGGAACGAATTTAATTCATATTTGGAAGAACAAAGCACATAAACCTTAAAATAATCTTAAAATTGAAATTATTCACGTATTATGGGTGATAAAAAAAGCCGGCTTTTGCCGGCTTTTTAAAAGAATTGAGATTTCGTTATTTTATCAATGTAACATGCCCTTTTAACTCATGTGCTTTTCCGAACACGTCTGTTACATTAATTAACCAGGTGTAAACGCCATCAGCAACAGTTTTGCCTCCTCTTCCTTGGTATTTACCATCCCAGCCTTCTTCAAATGTTTTGGTTCCAAAAATCTTTTCGCCCCAACGATCAAATATCTGTAATTCGTATTTTACAATTCCGAATCCTTTTGGCTGGAAGATATCGTTTAAGCCATCAGCATTTGGTGTAAATGCATCAGGGACATATAAACCGAAATCTTCACCTACAACAATTGGTCTAACAATTGTATCAATACAACCTTTATCACTTTTAACTACTAAGGCAACAGCATAAGTTCCGGCTTCAGTATATAAGAATGTTGGATTTTGTAATGTTGAGGTGTATTGCGCAGTATTCATAAAATACCACTGCCAGCTAACAATATTTGCTCCGTGTGAAGCATCGGTGAATACTACATCGCCATCAATATTAATAATCGGTTTAATAGGAGCGTGATTAAAATCGGCAATCGGTTTAGGATATACCTGGGCAGTATGAGTAGCACTTCCTGTACAACCGGCTGCATCTGCAACAACAACCGAAATTGTATAAATGCCCGTAACAGAATAACAGGTAGAAGCAGTTGAACCTGCAGCTCCAGTACCGTCTCCTAAATTCCAATTCATTGTAGCAGCTGTAGGAGTACTTGTTACATTAAATTGAACACATAATGGAGCGCAACCTGTATTAGGGCCAGAAGTAATGGCCGGCACAGGGTTTGGATTAATTAGAGCAGTAGCAGTCGTTGTAGCAAAACAGCCGTTTGCATCTGTTACTGTTACTTGATAAGTTCCAGAATAGTTAGTTGTGTTTGCATTAACTGTTGGGCTTTGAATACTTGAGAAGAAACCATTAGGACCAGTCCATTGGTAACTTACACCGCCGGTTGCTGATAACATTAAAATGTTATTAATACAAATTGGACTATTTGTCACAATGGATGGAGTAGGTGCAGGTGTAACAGCCACATTAGCAATTGCAGTATTCACACATCCACCTGCAGTTGTTACGGTAACAGTATACACACCCGACATTGCTGTTGTAGCATTAGGGATAGTAGGATTTTGTAAGTTAGATGTAAATCCACCCGGACCACTCCAACTATAAGTTGATCCACCATTCGCTGTTAAGTTAATAGTTTGATTTTCGCAAAGTGTTGGATTATTTACAACAGGTGTAGGATTACTATTGATTACAACATTGGTCGTGATGCTATTCGAACAATTATTCGCATCGGTTACAGCAAATGTGTAAGTACCGTTCGCTGCTAAAGTAACGTTATTAATGTTCGGACTTTGCAAGTTACTTCCAAATGAATTCGGACCAGTCCACGTATAAGTTACCGCAGGATTTCCTGCTAACATTAATGTAGCACCTTCACATAACGGTCCGTTATTAGCGGCAGTTGGTGTTGGAAGTGCATTTACGGTTACGTTTGTACTTCCGTTGGCCTGACATCCGCCAAAATCTACAGTGTAATTATAAGTACCAGACATTGCTGTAGTAGCACCGGCAATAGTAGGGTTCTGTAAATTGGAGTTGAATCCTGGACCGGTCCAAGTATAAGTAGCACCTGCAGAGCCGTTCAATTGAATTGTTTGACCAGCGCAATATGGTCCGGTATTATTAGCAGCAGCAGTGGCTGTAGCAACAATCAGATTTGTTGTAGCAGTTGCCGAACATCCATTTAAAGTTACAGTAACAGTATATACTCCGCCATTAGCAACAGCAACACCGGTTAATGTATTGTTTTGTGCTGCTGAGGTAAATCCTGAAGGTCCTGACCAGTTGTAGGTTCCTCCGCCTGTAGAGTTAACAGTAACACTTCCTCCAACACAAACCGGCCCGGTATTATTAGCTGTTGGGGTTGGATCAGGATTAAGAACAACTACAGATGTAGTTTGTGCGGTACAACCAGCGTCTGTAATAGTATGAGTGACTGTATAGGTTCCTGCAGCAGTAAAGTTTACCGGTCCGTAATTATTAGTGTTTCCTGTTGCAGGAGCACCGGCAGCCGGTGAAAAATTATAGGTATGAGTTCCGGTAGCGGTTGTAGCATTAAATGTAAATGCATTACCTGTTAAGCATTGCGTATAGTTTGGTGTAGTGAAGGCAGGGTTCGGACCGTTAGGAACATTAACCACCAATGAATGATTAGCAACACATGAGGCAGTATTAGCTACTGCTTGATAAATGGTGTAAGTTCCGGCTGATGGGAAGGATACAGTACTTGTTGCTGTATTGCTGGTAAACGTAGCAGGGGCACCGGGTCCAGCGAATGAATAAGTTTGAATAGCAGGTGCTGCCGACCCCGTATTGGTTAAAGTATAAGTTGTACAAACGTTAGCAGTTGTAAAGCCGGCTAATGGTGGAGGAGCAAAGGTTAATGTAACCGTACGCGTAATTGGAGAACAAGATCCGGGAGGGTTCATGGTGAGCGTATAGTTACCGCCAACACTAGTTGTAAAAGATTGATTTGGGTTATTAGTTACACCACTACCACCTGGACCGTTCCATGTATATGGCCCAAGTCCGGGAGGAGCAACAACAGTTGCAGTTGCGGCACATGCGCCTGCAGCAACAATACTAGAACCTGCCGGAAACGGTACGTTATTTACTGTAACATTCATGGGATCACAAACAGCATCTATGAACGCCATTCCGTGATGACCCCAAGCGTCACAATCACCAACAGTAATTTGAATGGTTACACAAGAACCAATATGCGGGGTTAAGTCTAATGAATAAAGTTGCCATGCAGTAGTATATGAAAACCCTGAAGTATTGGTTGACCAACCGCTAGGCATAGTAGACGCACAAGAAGGGCCAGGTGCATTTACACTTAAGCTAGGGCAAGCTAATGGCGCATTAGCGCAGTTAAGCATTGTGATTTTTAAGAAAGGTTGATTGCAACATGCGTGACCTGATCCATCCATCTGAGCCATATAAGCTAAGCGAAATAATGCATTGGTCGCAGTAACCGGAAAAGTTTGTTGTATACGAACAACCTCACCTGTATTTGTATTCTGGTCATTCATTTGTAATACTTTCGTTCCTCCGAAAGGAGAGTTTGGAATGGTTCCAATAGTAGTACCGGTTGCCCAAGGAGTTTGACGTACCCAAACATCATTACCACCTGCAGTTGGACAACAACCACCCATAGTACAGGAACTGTTGTTTTGTCCTTGAGATACTGTCCAGCCTGTCAAAGTTGTACCTACTGATCCAACTCCAGGAGTAGTAGAAGTAGAGGATGGAGACGCTTCAAAATCTTCATTTACACAAGGAGCTGCATTAATTACAGGTGTTACGCCTTTTGCAACTTC
This sequence comes from Bacteroidia bacterium, assembly GCA_016787445.1. Lineage (GTDB taxonomy): Bacteria > Bacteroidota > Bacteroidia > B-17B0 > Aurantibacillaceae > JAHEYG01. Next base: position 14,659 of record JAEUTQ010000013.1, on the reverse strand, counting down.
ATCCATTGATGGAGCAGGGCTATAGTTGTATTTTTTATTTATAAAATTACGTTTTGCACGGTACATGAAAACTTTATATTCTACTCCAAAATAACCTCCGCGTAAAGCAGCATTGCTCGCGGAAATTTCATTAAAGCCACGCAAAGAATCAGCAGGAAAAGAGTAGCTTAAATATCTTAAACGATTAGATTGCGAAAATACTTTCTCGGAATTAAAAAATGTAATAAGTGCGAATACTAAAAAAAATTTTAATATTGGTCTCATGATGATGGTTTTAGCTCTGTAAATTTAGAAAACTAATGCTGAAATCCTAGTAAATTTCACTCATTTTGGAGCCAGCCCCCCTAAGTAATTCGCTATTTGGGGAATAAAAAAGGCTGCAATTTGAATTGCAGCCTTTTTTTAACATAGTTAGTTTTTATTTTATAAGGGTAACATGTCCCTTTAACTCATGTGCTTTTCCGAATACGCTGGTAACATTGATTAACCAAGTGTAAGTTCCTTGCTCAATAATATCTCCACCACGACCTTGGTATTTTCCATCCCAAGCTTCTTCAAATTTCTTAGTTGAGAAAACTCTTTCACCCCAACGGTCAAAAATTTGTAATTGGTATTCTACAATTCCGAAACCTTTTGGTTGGAACACATCGTTTAATCCGTCAGCATTCGGTGTAAATGCATTTGGAACGTAAATTCCAAAATCTTCACCAACTACTAATGGTCTAACAATTGTATCAATACATCCTTTATCACTCTTAACAACTAATGCAACAGCATATGTTCCAGGTTCTGTATACATAAATGTTGGGTTTTGTTGTGTAGAAGTGTATTGAGCCGTATTCATAAAGTACCATTGCCAGCTTACAATATTTGCACTGTGAGAAGCATCAGTAAACGTTACTTCAGGATCAATATTTAAAATTGGTTTTAGTGGAGCATGATTGAAATCAGCTACCGGTTTTGGATAAACCTCAGCTATATTTTGAGCTGTGTTTGTACAACCGTTTGCGTCTGTAACAACAGCATTTACAGTGTAAATCCCTGTAGTAACATAACAAGAGTTAACCGTATTTCCTGTTCCTACTGAACCATCGCCAAGTGTCCAATTTGCAGTGGTGATTGGTGTGCTGCTGGTAATATTAAACGTTGCACAAACCGGAGAACATCCAGTGTTATTGATGGCTGTAATGTTTGCGTTTGGTAACGGATTAATAATCGCATTTGCATTTGCAGTAGCAGAGCATCCATTAGCATCCGTAACTGTTACTATGTAATTACCGCTGTAAGCAGTGCTATTAGCCATTACAGTAGGATTGGAAGTTGTCGAAATAAATCCGTTCGGACCAGTCCATGAGTAAGAAACACCACCGGTTGCGCTTAAGTTTAAAATATTGTTCACGCAAATAGGAGTATTAATTACAATATTAGGAACCGGCGCAGGATTTACTACTATAGATGTGAATGCTGTACTTACACAACCTGCCGCACTGGTTACAACAACAGTATATTGACCTGATGCAGCAAATGGCGCGCTCACTATAGTTGGGTTTTGTAAGTTAGAAGTAAATCCATTTGGACCGCTCCAAGCATAGGTAGCACCGCCGTTTGCGCTTAGAGAAACGTTCTGATTTTCACAAGCTGTTCCGCCTGCAGCAGAAGCATTTGGTGTAGGATTAATCACAACGTTGCTATTGGTTGAGTTTACACAACCATTGGCGTCAGTTACAGTCAGAACATAATTACCACTATTTCCAACATTGGTAGATGGGATGCTAGGGTTTTGATTCATTGAAGTAAATCCACCCGGACCACTCCAGCTATAAGAAACACCACCGCTTCCGGTTAAGTTTAATGCTTGTCCGGTACAGATTGGGCTATTAGTAACAATGTTAGGTGTAGGTAATGGATTTATCACACCAACAACAGTTGTAGCAGCGGTACATGTGTTTGCTGTAACAACAACAGTATAGGTTCCGCCGGCATTTAATGTTGCTGATGGAATGTTAGGATTTTGAGATGTAGATGTAAATCCGTTTGGCCCTGTCCAGCTATACGATGTACCACCGGATGCATTTAAGTTTAAAGTTGCGCCAACACAAACGGCACCACCAGTAACAGCATTAGGAATTGGTAATGCAATCACGGAAACAGTTGCAACTGCCGTGTTCACACAACCGTTAGCATCTGTCACTGTAACTGTATAATTACCATTCATTGAAGTTAAAGCAGATGGAATGTTAGGGTTTTGTGTTGTAGATGTAAATCCACCCGGACCACTCCATGCATAGGCAGTACCACCGGTTGCGGTTAATCCAATTACTGTGTTCTCACAAGTAGTTGGATTATTAACTACTGGAGTTGGTAGAGGATTAACAACAACATTGGTTGCTGCAATATTCGAACATCCATTTGCATCAGTAACAGCAACAGAATAAGATCCGGCATTTGTTACTAAAATATTTGTAATTGTTGGGTTTTGAGAGTTAGAAGTAAATCCACCAGGACCACTCCATGTATAAGTAGTAAATGCTCCCACGTTCAATTGAATTGATCCACCCACGCAATATGCTCCTGTATTCGTTGGAGCAGGAACCGGCAATGAGTTAACTACAACATTTGTAGTTGCAGATGCGGTACATGTACCAACTGTTACAGTTACATTGTATGCACCGGCCATAGCTGTTGTAGAAACTGGAATGGTTGGGTTTTGTAATGTTGAAGTAAATCCACCCGGACCAGTCCAATTATAAGACGCGCCGGCAGGAGTATTCAATTGAATTGTTGTTCCGGCACAATAAGGTCCGGTGTTAGTAGCACTTGTAGTAGGGCTGAGAACCGTTACATTAACAGTTCCTGTATTAGTACAACCAAGAGATGTAACTGTTACTGTGTAAACACCAGCGTTCAACGCTGCCGCGCTTGCAATTGTAGGATTTTGTAATGCGGAAGTAAATCCATTTGGTCCGCTCCAAGAATAACCTGTACCACCGGTAGCGGTTAGATTAATGGCAGTACTTAAACAAACCGGACTATTACTTCCTACAATAGGATTTGGTGTTGGATTCACAACAACGTTTGTAGTAGTTGTGTTAACACAACCATTTGCATCAGCTACAGAAATACTGTACGTTCCGCTATTTGTCACGGCTGCACTTGCAATAGTAGGGTTCTGAGCGTTTGAACTGAAAGCACTCGGTCCTGACCATGTATAAGTTGTAAATGCACCAACGTTTAATTGGATGGTGTTACCAGGACAATACGGTCCTGTATTTGCAGCTGCAGGTGCTGGTAATGGATTTACAATAACATTTGTCGTAGCAGTTGATTTACAACCGCTGGTTGTAGCGGACACTGTATATACACCAGACATAGCAGCTGTTGAGTTTGCAATGCTTGGGTTTTGTAACGCTGATGTAAATCCGCCCGGCCCGGTCCATGTATAAGTAGTTGCAGCAGGAGTGCTCAATTGAATGGTTGCACCCGCACAATATGGTCCTGTGTTAGCTGCAGTTGTAGTAGGGGTAGTAACCGTTACGTTAACTGTGGCTGTATTTTTACAACCTTGAGCGTTTGAAACAGTAACTGTATAAACACCGGCATTTGTAGAAGAAACGTTTGTAATTGAAGGATTCTGTGTAGTTGAAGTATAAGCTCCCGGACCACTCCATGTATACGTTGTACCTCCGGAAGAAGTTAAACTCAATGTGTTCCCCGCACAAACAGGACTATTACTTCCAGCAATAGGATTCGGAATTGGATTAACTACAACGTTTGTAGTTCCGGTTGATTTACAACTTCCAATCGACATTGTAACAGTATATATACCACTCATTGGTGTTGTGGCATTTGGACGAGTTGGATTAGAAATATTTCCTGTAAACGTTGCCGGCCCTGTCCAAGTAAATGTAGGAACAACTGTCCCGCTTCCAACAGCATTCAACTGTATAGTTTGTCCAGCACAATATGGTCCGGTATTAGAAACAGTAGGTGATGTAGGAGAAATAATCTGAACATTGGTGGATACACTTTGTGAAGGACAACCAGAGAAACCATACCAGAAAATATAATTACCTGCTTGTGTAGTTGATGTAATTGCAATTGTTGGAGAAGCAATATTGTATCCGCCATAGTAATATGGCGTAGGTCTATACCAGTAGAAGAAAGTTGCTCCTGCAGGAGGTGTGGCAGTTAAGGTTAATGTTTGTCCTAAACACACAGGGCCTGAGTTTGAAATAGTAGGTGTTGGCACTACTCCCATAGAAAGGTTAACTGTTTTAGTAGTAATACAACCAAAGTTATTCACTGTTAATGTATAAACACCGTTATTTACGGTTTGCCAATTTGTGACAGATGCATTTAAACCTACACCTGTCCAACCATTAGGTCCGGCCCATGATAAAGTACCAGGCCCACCTGCACCTGTTAATGAACCAGTAGCACCAGCACAAGGCGGTGCGGTTGCTGTAAGTATGGAAGCTGTGGGCGCAGCATTTACTAAAACCAACGATTGAGTGGATGAAACACAGCCTGCGTTATTAATTGTGTGTACTACAGTATAAGTTCCTGCTGAGGTAAAGTTAACTGGTCCATATGGACTACCTGTGCCGGGAGCAGGTGCACCTGCAGCCGGAGAGAATGACCATGTATGGGTACCCGCTGTAACTACAGGGTTAAATGTAAATGAGTTTCCTTGCAAACATTGAGTAAATGACGGTGCCGCCGTAAATGCCGGAGAAGGTCCGGGCGGCGTTGTTATAACCATCGTAAATGTAGACGGACAATTCTGAGGGTTCGTGACCGTTTGATGAATGGTGAATGTGGTACTCGGTGGGAAATTGACGACGGATGTTGGGGATGTTGTTGTAAACGATGACGGAGCTCCCGGCCCAACGAAAGTATAAGTTTGTATAGATGGCGCCGCGGTACCGGTATTTGTTATAGTATAAGTTGTACAACTATTATTGACCGTAAATCCTGCAGTAGGGAAAGTACCAAATTGAAGATTAACTGTTTTAGTTATTGGTGTACAAATACCCGGAGGATTCATGGTGAGAGTATAATTTCCGGCCATGGTTGTGGTGACAGTTTGATTTGGATTATTGGTAATACCACTACCCGGAGGACCATTCCATGTATATGGCGCTAAGCCAGGAGGAGCGACCATTGTAGCTGTTGAAACTCCGCACGCAGCAACAGAAACAGCAGCAGAACCCGCAGGGAACTGAATATTATTAACTGTAACTGTCATTGGTAAACATTGAAAATCGAAGAATGCATAACCATAATGTGCCCATCCATCACAATCACCAACGGTAACTTTAATGGTAACACATGATCCTAAGTATGGAGATAAATCGATTGCTTTAATAATCCAGTTAGGAGTCCATGAAATATTTGATGTATTTGTTGACCAACCTGTAGCGCTAACTGTAGCGCAAGAAGGTCCGGGTGCAGTAATACTAACTTGAGGGCATGCTAGAATATTATTCATACAATCTAACAACTCAACGCGAATGTACGGTTGATCGCAACACGCGTGACCGGAACCATTTAAGCAAGCTTTATAGGCAAATTGAAATAGTGCATTTGTAGGAGTTACAGGAAAAGTTTGCTGGATACGTACAACTTCACCTTTAGCAGTAATATTATCATTCATCTGAATCACTTTTGTTCCACCAAAAGGTGAAGCAGGAATTACTCCAAGCGGAGCCGGTGCAGTCCAAGGTGTAGTACGAATCCATGCATCAGTAACGTTAGCGTTTGGACAACAACCGTTTTGTGTACAAGATCCATTTATTCCGGAGTTCTGACCCCATGAAGCTTGCCAGCCCAATAAACTTGTTCCGATAGTACCAACTGTATTAGTGGAAGTAGTAGAAGGAGACGATTCAAAATCTTCATTCACACAAGGTGCTGCGTTAATAACAGGATTACTTCCTTTAGCATTGGAGTTTGGCCCTGCAGTATAATATCCGTATTTTTTATTAATATAATCACGTTTCATGCTGTACATGATTACATAATATTCTGAACCTACCATTCCTCTGCTTAACGCTTCTTGTTTTGCGACTTCTTCGTCAAAACCTTTTAATGAATCGGCAGGAAATACATAAGTTAAATACTTAAATGGCGCTTGAGCCATTGCAAGATTTGATAAAAAAACAAGTGCTATTGCACTAAAGAAAAATTTTGTGATTTTATTTTTCATGTTGGGTTGTTGTTAGTTATGGTAAATGTATTTTTATCGTTGACTTTTGTCAATTTGTCTACTCATTTATTCTATTCATTCACTAACTTTAATGCTCATGGCCTTTAATTGTCTTAAAAATTAAAAACCTGATTATTAGATATTTAAATGCAAAAAACAAAATATTAACAAAATTAAACAAATGATAATCAAGTGTTTAAGTAAAAAAGCACCTAAATGGAATTAGAAAGTTAAATTGAACAAATTAATAAAACAAAAAGGCCAACAAACTTGTTGGCCTTTAAAATATAAATGAAGATATTTTATTATTTGATTAACGTAACGTGTCCTTTTAACTCATGCGCTTTTCCAAAGACATCTTTCACATTAATTAACCATGTGTAAGTGCCATCCATGAGTATTCCATATTTAACATCGTTTTTCGATTGACGTGTTCCATTCCAACCTTCTTCAAATGTTTTTGTTCCGAATATCTTCTCACCCCAACGGTCAAAAATTTGTAATTCATAATCTACAATTCCGAAACCTTTTGGCTGGAAGATATCATTAATTCCATCGTTATTTGGTGTAAACGCATTAGGCACATAAATACCAAAATCTTCACCAACAACAATCGGTCTAATTAAAGTGTCTGTACAACCAATGTCATTTTTTACAACTAATGCAACTGCATAAGTACCGGGTTCTGTGTACATATATGTAGGATTTTGCATGTTAGATGTTGCGTTTGCGGTACTCATGAAAAACCAATTCCAACTTACAATGTTTCCACCATGTGAAGCATCAGTGAAAGTTACAATCTGATCTTGATTGATGATTGGTTTAAGAGGAGCAAAATTAAAATCTGCAACAGGACTAGGCACTACCTCCACAGTACTAGTAGCATAACCGTTGCAGCCATTTTGATCAACAAACAATGCTGTTAAGGTGTATACACCTGAACTTGTATAGCAATGATTAACTGATGTAACTCCTGTTTCAGAATTCCCATCTCCTAAATTCCAATTTGCACTGGCAACTACTGGATTTGAAGAAAGAGAGAATGTTGCACAAACAGGTGTACAGCCCTTCACATTACCAGATAGTATCGTTCCTGTAGGATTTGGGTTAACAACCGCATTAACCGTTGCCGTGGTTGAACAACCGTTAGCATCTGTTACTATTACAGTATAGATACCGCTCGTGTTCGCATTGGCCGCAGTAATTGCCGGATTTTGTTGCGATGAAATGAATCCGTTTGGTCCGGTCCATTGATATGTGCTACCACCATTTGCAGTAAAACTTAAATTATTGTTTTCACAAATTGGACCATTCACATTTATTTGAACTGCAGGAGCAGCTGTAACATTTACATTTACAAAAGTAGTGCCGGAACAACCAGCTGCAGTTGTTACAACAACTGTATATTGTCCACTTGCAGCAAATGGAGCACTTACAATTACCGGATTTTGAAGGTTAGAAGTAAATCCATTAGGACCACTCCAACTATAAGTTGAGCCTCCATTAGCGTTTAATTGGATATTGTTATTTTCACAGGCAGCACCGCCAGTTGCACCAGGTGTAGGTAATGCATTAATTGTAACAACAGTATTTGTTGTATTTGTACATCCATTCGCGTCAGTTACAGTTAATACATAGTTTCCGGAGTTATTTACAGATGAAACAAGAATGCTTGGATTTTGAGAATTTGATACAAATCCATTTGGTCCGGTCCAGCTATAAGTTATGCCTCCGGTTCCGGATAAATTTAAAGAAACACCTTCACAAATAGGATCATTTGCTGAAATTGTAGGCAATGGAAGAGGATTCACCACAATAGTAGTAGAGGCAGTGGCTGTACAAGTTCCCGCACTTAATGTTACGTTATAAACGCCACTCATGGCTGTTGTAGAAGCAGCAATGGTTGGGTTTTGTGTATTAGCAGTATAACCACCTGGTCCTGTCCATGTGTAGGTCAAAGCACCACTAGTGCTTAATTGAATGGTTGAACCAGCACAATAAGGTCCTGTGTTTGCTGCTGCAGCTGTAGGGCTTATTACCGATACATTCACAGATGATGTACCAGTACAACCTAAGTTAGTTACTGTTACGCTATACACACCGGCATTTAATGCAGTGGATGAACCAATCACCGGATTTTGTAGAGCTGAGGTAAAGCCATTTGGCCCACTCCAGGAGTAGGTCCCGCCACCGTTAGATGTAAGATTTATAGCATTTCCTAAACAAACCGGACTGTTGCTTCCTGCAATAGGATTTGGAGAAGGATTAATTACAACATTTGTTGTTGATGTACCAATACATCCGCCGGCAGCAGTTACAGAAACAGTATATACACCGCCGTTTGTAGCTTGTGCATTTGTTACCGTTGGGTTCTGACCGTTAGATGTAAATGCAGCAGGTCCGCTCCAAGTATAAGTAGCAAATGCTCCAACATTCAATTGTATTGTTGATCCGGCGCAATATGGCCCGGTGTTACTCGCAGCTGGAGTTGGCGAAGCATTTACGGTAACAGAAGTAGTAGCTAAAGCAACACAACCTCCTGTATTTACAGTTAAACTATATGTGCCGCTCATCGCAGTAGTTGAGTTGGCAATGGTAGGGTTTTGTAAATTAGAAGTAAATCCACCGGGACCAGTCCAGGTATAACTTGTTCCTGCAGTTCCATTTAATTGAATGGTTGCACCGGCGCAATATGGTCCGGTATTATTGGCTGCAGCAGTCGTTGTTGAAATTGCTAAGTTAGTTGTCGCAGTTCCAACACAACCGTTCAAAGTAACGGTTAGCGAATAAACTCCGGCATTCGTTAAGGCAACGTTTGGTATAGTTGGATTTTGTAAAGCAGATGTAAATCCTCCAGGTCCCGACCAGTTATAAGTACCACCTCCGGTTCCGGTTAAACTTGCAGTATTTGTTGTACAAATTGGTCCGTTATTATTTGCTGTAACAGTTGGTTGTGGATTAATAACTACAACAGATGAGCTGGTTGCAGTACATCCACCATTATTATTAGAATAAGTTACAGTATAAGTTCCTGGTGCAGTAAAACTAACAGGTCCGTATGTGCCGGTGCTTCCTGTGGCAGGTGCGCCGACCGTTGGATTAAATGCATAGGTGTGGGTACCAACAGCAGAGGATGAACTGAAAGTAAAACTATTTCCTTGTAAACATTGCGTGTAATTAGGTGTACTAAAAGTAACAGCCACACCCGATACGGTGATGTTTGTAGTCACAACATTAGTACAGCTGCCGGCTGAAACTGTATGTGAAATGACATAGTTCCCCGGATTAGCGAAGGTAATTGATGGACTTGCAGAATTGACTGTATTAATAGTTACACCTGCTGCCGGAGCCGCAGACCAAGTATGTGAAACACCAGCTGTTCCGGTATGATTAAATTGTACAGTAGATCCGGTACATGTTGCTGAGTTTACAGGCGTAAATGCTGCAGATACATTTGGCACAACACTTACTGTGACGACCTTTGTTAAGGTGTTACATGGCGTACTGACGAGCGCTGTATAAGTTGTTGTAGCTGCGGGCGAGACGACTATTGTATTTAGAGTGGAGCCGCCCGGCGACCATAAGACACTTGTCTGACCACACCCTCCCGTTATGCTATTTACATTTAATGTGGAAGTTCCGGGTGCACAGAAAACGGATGGTGTAGCTACTATATTAAAGTTCAATGGTACAAAAACACCTGGTACTACAAATGAACTTGGAGTGGTCCAAGGACCAACACTGTTTGTTCCGGAAACCCATTCACGAGCAGAAAAGAAATAAGTTTGTCCCGGGCACAACCCTGTGAAAGGAATATTAACAGGATGATAAGGCTCTGTTGTACAAGCATCCGGCCAGGAATTGCCTAATGTATAATTTGGAACATTCAAAAGTGAATTATACCAAGGGAAATTATTATAAGTAACACCCGGTCCTGTCCAATTCAATAAGTTTGTTTGCATGGTAGCAGGAGGTGTACCGGTTAATTGACCGGCAGTACAACGTAATTCAACCTGTAACCAATATGGACCGCCACCACAGGTAGCAGCGTTAGAACTAGCGGTAAATGTTAAGGCAGTTGCACCAACAGTGAAAGATGGATTTACAAGTGCCATTCCGTGACCAGCGTTAACGCGATGGAATGAAAATAGCGTAATGAATAGAGCAAAAAACAGTTTAAGACTTCTCATGCAGTTAATTTATTCCATAAAGTTCTTAAATCGTATTAGAAACTTCAATTCCTGTACTAACTCATAAATGCCATTCACTCATTTTAAGAAATTTAACAACGCAGAATTTTGTTAAAAACTTTCATAAAAAAAGCCCTGAACTTTTTCAGGGCTTTTTTAAAAAAATGCAATTGTTTTTAACGGAACAAACTCATACTTCCTTTTTGTTCATAATCTTCACCATCTTTTCCTTTTGCCTTTAATATATAGAAGTACGTTCCAACAGGAACTTCTTTTCCTCCAAAGTTTTTACCATCCCATGAAACATTTCCGGATTCAGACTTCACATCATACATTTTTACTCCCCAACGATCAAACACTGTAAATGTAATGTCGGTGATGTTAGTCGTTAACAAAGTAAAGTTATCGTTAACTCCGTCCCCGTTCGGTGTAAACACATTAGGAACAGTTAAATCAGACGGAATATCCACCGTAACCAAAGCAGTAGCTGTACCTACACATGAAGCAGTGCCTGTTGTTTGTGTCATCATTAAGAAAACAGTATAAGTTCCTGGTGACGTATAAGTAGTATTGCCATTTGGATAAGGTGTAGCACTACCGGTATAAGTGTTTGCTAAACTTGTAGTAGTAGCTGTTTGTCCGTTTCCATAACTCCAAACTGTGGTAATTGTACCTGAACTACTAGTGAAAGGAGAATTATTAGAAAAATTAACTCCTAACGGTGCATAGCCCTCCGCCGGATTAGGTGTAAAGCTTACATTTAAACTACCTGATGTTACGTCAATCGTATTAAATGTTCGACAACCGTTAACCGTATTATAGATGGTAACGAAGTATGTTCCAGGAGCATTTACACTGGTACTGTAGCATGAAGCGCAACTAAATCCTGCGCCCGGAGGACCTGCCCAAGTGTAAGAGTAACTGGTAGATGTTGTTGTAGTTCCGGCTGTAATAATAGTTGTTGTTTGTCCGCATGGAATTTGTACCGGTGCCAAAGGAACGGTAGAAGGCGGAACTGTATTTAACGGAACAACCGCAGTAGTTACAGATGAACATCCATTTAAACTATTTGTGTAATCCATTGTATAAGTACCCGGAGCGCAGAAAGTAGAACCAGGTATATTATTAGTTGTAGTAGGCGCAGGTGAGGTAAATGTAAATGTAATAGGAATGGTTGACGTACCGGTTGCTAATTGAGGTGAAAATTGCACACACTGATTCGCACAGGTAATAGCACTTGGCGTAAATACCGCGTTATATCTAGGTACAAATACGTCTTTATAAAACTGCACGCGTTGTCTGCCAACACAACCATTTACAGGATTGGTACATAATACCGTGTAGTTAGTTGGTGATGTACTTGAAGTGATATTTGCTAAATTAACAATCACTTGATTTGTGAATGTTGTTAGATTTGGCGGAACTGTCCAACTGTAATTATTAGCAGACAACATAGGATTAGAGATGGCAGTAGCCAATAAAGTGTTATTAGTACACGTTAATGTATAGCTATTGCTTGGTAAATTTGTAATCGCTGTAGGGAAAATACGAGCAGTATCAATCATTACAGTTACCGTTTGTGTTACCGTACAACCGAAACCATCTTTAAACGCTGCTATGTAATTTCCCGGAACGCAAACAGAATAACCTCCGTTCGCCGGTGTAGAAATTGCGCTTGTAGTCACGTTAGTCCATGAATAAGAAATCGGAGCAACTGTTGATGTGGATGAAATAGCTAAACTTACACATGGTACAGAACATGTAATGGTATATCCTAAATTCGCAGTTACTGACATGGTTGGAACTTGCGAGTTAGATGTAACAGATACCGTTTGCGTATTTGAACATCCTGTAGAAACATTGGTAAATACGACTGTATAAGTTCCAGGCGCATTACAAGTCATTAAAAGAGGTGTACTTGAAACACCGGTTAACGGCACACCCGGAGGGCCAAACCATTGTCCAACTACGTTTAATGTGGTTGAAGAAGTGGCAGTAAAAGTTACTGGCGCACCATTACATAAAATATTAGCTGAAGTCGGATTTACAGTAATTGTTGGAGCAGTTGTATTTTGCGAGATGGCAATAGTTTGTGTTGCCACACATGAACCAACGGTTTGGTCCTGACCTACAACAGTGTAAACTCCCGGAGCTGTAATATTCAATGAACTACCATTAAAGTTACCCGGATTCCAGGTGTAAGTAACGTTTGCAAGTGTTGAGGTGTTAACTGCATTAATAGTCATTGAGCTAGGGTTACAAGCTAATACTGTTCCGCCCGTGCTTGTGTTTAATGAGAACGATAAAGGAGCCGGAGCAACTATGGCAGTTGTAGCAGTAGCTTTACACCCAATTGCATCAGTAACAGTCATTGAATAAACATTCGTTGTTAAGTTACTTGCAACAGTAGAAGTACCACCGGTTGGAGACCATGAATAAGTTAATGTACCACTTCCTCCCGTTGCAGTTACAGTTGAAGAACCAAGTGACGGAGGGGAGCAGTTACCGTTTGTGTTTGCAAACGAAATATTGATAGCTGGTGATACAAATATTGTAGCAGTTCCGCTAAAAGTACCGCAGGAGTTGGTTGCGAATAATGTATAGTTAGTTGTAACAGCAGGTGAAGCAGTAAAAGTGTTACCTGTTACGTTGCCCGGCTGCCAAGTGTAAGTTGTACCTGCCGAACTAGGCACTGATAGTGTAGCAACAGCACCAGGACAAATAGATTTGCTGGCAATTGATAAGGTACTTGATAAAGGAGAACATGAAACTACCGCTGTTCCGAAAAAGTTAAGTGGAACGGAAGTACTTACGCTGCTATAGTTAGAAAAACAAAGAATGAAACGATCACCGCAATTCACGTTAATTGGCGCTCCGTAATCATCTGGAAAACCACCAGCCGGAATATTGGCAGGAGCCGCTAATCCTGTACCACCTGAACAATGATTGTTCCAGCAGCAGCGAATAGGAGCTTGTGTGTTTGCATTAATACCGGCGCATGTAGTAGCGTTATATGGCCACATAATCCAGTCATAACAACCCGATTGAGCACCAGGACCAGTTCCTGCACCCATTGAAAACTCTAATGTTCCCGGAGTTTGAATATTAATGATCATCCAAGTTGGATTTAATTCACCTGCTTTCAAGCAACCACTTCCTCCGGGAGGAACAATACCAGCAGGATTATTAGTAGGATTTGATACGTTACTACCTGTAGTGAAATCAACAAAGCCTGATCCGGCCGGCGCTACAGTAAAAGAGTTACTTGTACACACGTTAACAGCGGTTGTACAATCAGAAGCCGTTACCACTTGCGAAAAAATATCATTCGCAAAAAACAGAACAGCAATAATAAAGTAAAATATTTTTTTCATGATGTTGTTTTTAGCGGGTTATTAATGAACGGAAAATGTTAAAGCAATTTTCTTTTTTAATGTCTTTAGCAATAATGTTTCCATCAGCGCCAACAATAACGTTACCGGTAAAATCACCGAATAATTTAGTTATAGCTTCGTATTTTGCAGTGGTATTATCTAAGGTGGATGGAGAAGAAACAGAATCTTTCTTAACACTCATCATCCACATGTATAAGTCTTTATCAAGGGATAAATTAATAAAAGCAACTCCCTTAGAGCCGTTTTTAAGTTTGGCAGCGCTGTAAATGTTACTTACACGTAAAAATTCTTTATTGTTTTCACGTGAATTAATGTCTGACGATTGCCATACATTGATAAATAAAATCTTGTTATCTAGATTAACTTCAGGAAGCAAATCAAGCACTACTTTCCGGTAATCGTTACCGCTCACCTGAGCATTTAGTGAATTAAATCCGGCTAAGAGGATAAAACTCATTAATAAAGGGATAAAATGTTTTTTCATAATCTATTTGATTGGTTACACAATATATAAAAAAGAACAATAAAAAAAGGGAGAACTTTCGAACTCCCTTTAATATTACAAACATAATGCCAAAACTACTCGGCCAGTACGATAACCTTGTTTTTTAACACTTCCACTACGCCACCTTTAACAGGGAACTTTAAAGTGTTATTAGAATCCTCGATAAGTTCTATTTCGCCGGCTTTTAATGTTGCAATCATGGAAGCATGATTGTTTAAGAGACCGAAAGAGCCTTCAGATCCGGGAAATGTAGCTGATTTTACATTTCCTTCGAAAAGTTTTTTATCGGGGGTTATGATTTCGATTTTCATTATTTAGATTCAGCTAAAATCTTTTTACCTTTTTCAATTGCATCTTCAAT
>JAEUTQ010000073.1 GCA_016787445.1 Bacteroidia bacterium | reverse complement strand
AAGATCACCATTTTTAAGGAAGGTAATTTCCGGTGTTTTCTTTGTTTTTTCGATGAAAAGATTAGCCATTTTTATCTGGCTGCAAATAACTGTATTCATAGTTTTCAATCAATACTCAAAGGTGAGTAAAGTAGATGAATAAAAGGCGAATCTCATCATTAAGAAATAATTAAATACCCTGCAGATGGTATTGCCTTTTCGTTAAGTTATTCAAATGAGAGTAACCGAATTAATTATTTTCGTAATCAACCGGGATAAACTTAAGAGGATGTTTGATTAACTTCTGAATTATTTCTCCGTGTTCTTGCGCATCTTCATCTTCTTTATCGAAATTCCAAATGATGGTGAGTTGTTCTGCAAGGCTGATTCCAGACTTAATTTCGCTTAGCATTTTTAGCAAACAGGTGTTGCTTGATGTATTAATGTAATCTAAATTAATGTTCAGAGTGATTTTGGCAGGTTGTGTTTGTACAAATTCCTTTACCCAATTTATGAGTGGGTGATAAAAAGCTACGGCATTTTCTGAAATGGAAGTGCCACTAATGAGCAAGTTTCCATTGGTGTTAAATTCAACGTTAGGCGTACGTTTTGTACCTTCAATAGTAATGTTATTCATGATAAGAGGTAAAAGGTCTGTATAATTTAAAGACCGCCGCAATAAAAATCGCTTAACAGATGAATAAATCCGATTAATGAATTAAGGAATGTGATAAACTAAATAATTCCGTTGTGTTTACAGAAGTTAATGAGCTCTACGGCATTTTTGCAATGTGCTTTATTGAGTATTTTCCGTCGGTGTGTGTCAACCGTATGTTTACTTAAAAATAATTTCTCGGCAATTTGCTTACTCGACCAGCCTTTATCTACTAATAATATAATTTCTGTTTCCCGGTCGGAGAAAAAACCTTTGTACTCTTTGGTAACATATTTTCTAAATTCTTCTTTATCGAGTCCGGGGGCATCAAATTTCCATTCTACCTTGTTAGCTGTATTTAAAAAAGAAATGTCGGATAACATCGATAGGTTACTGATTATTTTTCCTTCTTCATCTAAATCATAGGTGGTAGATTGTCGAAGTACTTTTACATAGGTGTTGTCTTTTTTACGAATGCGATAGGTGAGAAAAAAGGCAACATCCTTACTCACATTGTTTTCGCTGGCAAACATCAAGGTGGCACGCATGAGTCTTTCTACCATGTCAGAATCATCCGGATGAAAATAACTGGAGGCTAATTCAAATGTAAATTCATGCGGTTCATAGCCTAAAAATTCCTTTATGCCTTTTTGAAAACTTACTTTTTTACTCTTAAAATCTAATAAATAAAAACATTGGCCTAGGGCAATCGGATAATTACTAATATGACTAACCGGCTTGGCAATTACTTTCCTGTCGGATAATTTAGCTTGTAAAGAATCTAGGTATTCGGATATATTACTTTTGTTCTCTTCCATTATGAAAAGACAGAGTTGCAAAAATCAATAATAATTGAATTAAATTTTTCGGCATTTTCCATTTGAGGAATATGTCCCACATTTTCCAAAATATTAATTTTATTATTCCATAAGTTAGGAATAGATAATTCTTTAATGTATTCTAAATTTACCAACGTTTCTTTATTACCTTGAACTATACCGATTGGTAAATTGGTTTTAGACACAAATTCTTTTTCGTTTTTAAATTGCCCTTTACCTATGGAAGCGCCCAAATTTAATCGTGTATTACCGTCCGTGTTTAATATCATAGCTTTCAAATCAGCTGCCAGAGTTTGGTTATTGAATACAAATTCCATGCCAACTGTCATAGCATCCGATTCAGAAATATCTTTACTAAATAAATGCGCTATGTTTGGATTCGGCAAAAACATTTTATCCATCTCCGGAGGTATTCCAATGGGCGGCGTTCCGAAAATGAATAAGCCTTTTGTTTGATTTAATTCTTCAGCCGCTTCAAGGGCAATATGTCCGCCTAATGAATGACCTGCCAAAATAAAATCACTCATTCCAAATTCCGCAACCAGATTTTTAAGGGCTGAAACATAGCCCGGTAAACAATAAATATTTTCAAAGTCGGTATATCTATCCGATAATCCATGTCCGGGTAAATCAAATGCCATCACCGGAAATGGAAGGTTCTCCATTTGAGATTGAAATGTTTTTGAATTAAGTGAATTACCATGAATAAAAACCAGGGCTCTTTTTTTAATATCGCCTGTATAATACACATTCAGGCCATGTACATGACAATTTGAAATCATAAGGGAAGAAATAAATAGATTAAAAATTTGTGGAGGAGGGGTATAGCCGTTAGTATCATAGTAACCGAAAGTTCGTTTACAATGATAGTGTATTTAAAGAAAAATAAAAATTATTTTACAAGAATTTTTGGTTCAAGCATATCCATAATGGCATATTTTACTCCCTCACGGCCAAGACCGCTGTCTTTAATTCCGCCGTATGGCATGTGATCAAACCGTAAGGTTGGCACATCGTTATGAATAACGCCGCCTACTTCTAAATGCTTAAAGCATTCATTTAATTCAGAAATCTCATTAGTAAAAACACCGCATTGTAATCCAAATTTACTGTCATTCACATTATTAACAGCCTCGGTAATCTTACCGTTATATGTTTCAACACATACTATTGGACCAAAGGCTTCCTCACAATAAATTTTCATTGAATTGTTACAATTGGTAAGAACGGTTGGCTCAACATATTTTCCGGTGCGCTTCCCTCCAAGTAAGATTTTGGCGCCTTTAGTCACGGCTTCCATTATCCAGCTTTCAATGCGTTGGGCATTGCCTTCATCAATCATGTCACTCACATCTGTATCCTGTAATAAGGGATTACCAAATTTCAGGGCGGAAGTTTTCTGTAGGAATTCTTTTATGAAGGCATTAAATATTTTTTCGTGAACAAAAATCCGTTGCGCATGAATGCATATTTGTCCGCTGTAGGCAAAAGCTCCCATCACACACTTGGCAATAGTATTTTCATTCAATCCACTTTCTGTTACGATGACACCGGCATTGCCGCCTAATTCGAGTACCACTTTCTTTTTACCGCTTTGGGCTTTCATAGGCCATCCAACTTCAGGTGAGCCGGTAAAACTCAGGAGATTTATTCGAGTATCAGTTACCAGTAAGTTTCCTGTTTGCCTCGTCATGGGAAGAATGGAAACAGCGCCTTTAGGTAAATTCGTTTTATCTATAATTTTTGCAAGTTCTAAAGTGGAAAGTGGAGTGGAGGAAGCCGGTTTTAAAATAATGGGACAACCAGCTGCAATGGCCGGCGCAATTTTATGTACCGCTAAATTCATGGGAAAATTAAAGGGCGCAATGCCCGCTACAATTCCAATCGGAAAATAATTGACCAATCCTTCCCGTTTTTCTCCAATAGGCGTCCAGTCGAGTGAAATATATTCTTTCGGTAACCGTTTACATTCTTCAGCTGCCACCACAAAAGTTTGTGCGGCACGGTCAATTTCACTTAAAGCATATTTAATTGGTTTGGCAGATTCTTTTGATAAAATTTCGGCCAGGTGCTGACGGTTCGTTTTTATTTCGAATGCGATTTGTTGAAGTGCTTCCGATTTTTTGTATGAAGGTAGTTCCTTCATTTTTTCTTTGGCAGAGAGCGCTAAATTAATCGCAATTTCAAGCGTGCTTTCATTGGCAAGGAAAGTTTGTGCAAATACTTCGTTTGTGTAAGGATTAATTACCGAAAGCGATTCGTTTGTTGTGATAAATTCACCTCCACAATATATTTTATACGTTTCCATGCCTTAAACAAATATAATGTTTAAAAACAAAAAAGCCATTCGTGTTAGGAATGGCTTTTTGTTTTGTTATAGAATAAAATTAAGCAACCACTTCAACTTTTGGAGCTGCAGATAAGATTTCTTCGTTAGCGGCAGAAGCATACTGACTAAAATTCTTAATGAATTGTTCAGCTAAATTTTTCGCTTTTGCATCATACGCATCTTTATCCTTCCAGCTGTTGCGTGGATCTAAGATTTCAGTTGGAACATCCGGACAAACCTTAGGGAATTTTAATCCGAAGAATTTGGTTGTGCCGTATTCAACATTATCCAATTTGCCGGTTAATGCTGCAGTAATTAATGAACGAGTATAAGATAATTTAATACGACTTCCTACACCGTAAGAACCGCCAACCCATCCTGTGTTTACTAACCACACATTTACATTTGGATGTTTCTTTAATTTCTCACCTAATAATTCAGCATATTTTGTAGGGTGCAATGGTAAGAAAGCCTTACCAAAACAAGCCGAGAAAGTTGTTGTTGGTTCGGTGATTCCCATTTCAGTTCCCGCAACTTTAGCGGTATAACCGCTAATGAAATTATACATGGCTTGTGCCGTGGTTAATTTTGAAATTGGAGGTAAAACACCAAAAGCATCTGCAGTCAAGAAGAAAATATTTTTAGGCATATCTCCAACCGCAGGTGTTACCGCGTTATCAATGTAATTTGCAGGATAACTTACACGTGTATTTTCTGTTTTGCTTATGTTGCCATAATCAACAGTAGTAGTGTCTTCGTGAAAATTGATATTTTCTAACAATGACCCAAACTTAATGGCATTGAAAATTTGTGGTTCTTTTTCTGCTGTTAAATCAACGCATTTTGCGTAGCATCCACCTTCGAAATTAAACACACCTGTATCTGACCATCCATGTTCATCGTCACCAATTAACTTACGGTTCGGATCAGCTGATAAGGTAGTTTTACCTGTTCCTGATAAACCAAAGAAAATAGCAGTATCACCATCTTTACCAATATTGGCAGAGCAGTGCATAGATAATACTTTTTGCTCGTGTGGTAATACGTAGTTTAATACAGTGAAAATTGATTTTTTAATCTCGCCGGTATAACCTGTTCCACCAATTAAAATGATTTTTTTGGTGAAGTTGATAATAGCGAAATTGTGCTGACGGGTTCCGTCGATTTTAGGGTCTGCTTTAAAGCCCGGAGCGTTTAAAATTAACCAATCATGTTTGAAGTGTTTAATTTCTTCACGAGTTGGACGTAAGAATAAGTTATATGAAAATAAATTACTCCAAGAATGCTCGTTTACAACACGGATGTTGATACGGTATTTTGGATCAGCACAAGCGTAAGCATCGCGTACCCAGATTTCTTTTCCACCTAGGTAAGCTAACATACGGTGGTGTAATTTATCGAATTTGTCTTCTTCAAAACGGTTGTTTACATCACCCCACCAAACAGAATCTTTGGTATTGTAATCTACAACTGCGTACTTATCTTTTGGAGAACGTCCGGTGAACTCTCCGGTATCGATGGCCAAAGCCCCTACATCTGTTAACACGCCTTGTCCGCGCGAAATTGTGTCTTCAACTAATTCACTTGGGTGAAGATTCCAGTAAGCCATTTCAACATTAGAAAGGCCGAGATCAGCTACAGAAAAATTCTCAGCTTTTAATCCGATTTCGTTCATTTTAATAAGAGATTTAAGATGTGCAAAGGTAATAAAAAAACGGGCTTTTGGAGGCCCGTTTTTCCACAATTATTGCGCGCGTTTGGTTCTTTCTAAATTTTCGTTAATAACCACTCTATCAGAGCCTTGAGCGAGTTTTTTGATCTCCTCAATGAAGGTCTTTTGCTCTGAGCTGTTCATTTCTTTTAATAGCATGCAAACATCACGTTCGCCTTCACGCCCCATAGGCAATTCGTCATAAGCCGGCTTTTTAGCATGCCCCTTAATATAGTTTAAAATCAAATCATATTTCGTGGCATCAATACCCGAAGCATGGCTTGTAAAGGATACTACAAGGCGGTATTTAATAGTTTGTTCTCCGTTTGCTACCATATTTTGTGTAACTGATGTGTTAGATGCTGTTTTTGTGCTTGATTTTGCTTTACAGCTTGCTATTACTAAAGCAAGACTGCCGAAAAGTACGATTGCAATGTTTTTCATAAGTGTTTCTTTTTACGTTGTAAATATGCTAATTATTTTAAGAAAGGCAAGTTTGGTGCCATATGATAAAAGTTATTTGTTTTTATCACTTTTTAACAAGGAAAGCCCTAAACAGATCCAGCCGATAATGAAGCAAATGCCTCCTATAGGGGTAACAGGACCTAAAAACTTAAGCCAATCCATTCCCATTAAGTTTCGGGTGGTTAGGAAATAAAGAGAACCTGAGAACATTACAATCCCCCAAAAGAAGAAAGCGTAGGCCCACATAAAGTATTTATTGTCTTCTAACTTATTCAGAATAATCAAAAGCAACATGCCTATGGTGTGATACATATGGTATTTAACGCCTTTCTCAAATCCGTCGAGCTGATCGCTAGTCATGATTCCGGCCTGCACTTTACTTTTTAAGAAGTGAGCTCCCATGGCTCCTAATGCCACAGCTAAAGCGCCCAATATTCCGATGGTTAATAATTTGCGTTTATCCATTAGTTAGAAATAAAATTTAAAAAATCTTTTCTGTTCTCGCCAAACATAAAACTCTCCGCGGCTATTTTATAATTTTCCTTATCAACGATGCTACCATAAGCCGCTTTGGCAAGTTCTAGTTTTTCGCGATCGTGCGTAAATATGTCCATTAATTTTTTGACCTGCGCGCTGCTGAAGCAATGTTTTTGAACTGCTTTTTTGGCAATGGCTATTTTGTCGTGATCGTATTTACCTTTAACTACCGATACGTAAATCTCATTGTATTCATTATCGGCAACAGCTTGTTTACAGTTTAATGATTTCTGATAATTTTCGGCGGCAATGTTTTTTAGAAATGTCTCATATTCCTCCGAAACCGATTTAAACAAAAAAGCATTCTCTACGGTTTTAGCATTGGACTTATCAGTCAGATGCGGAAAGGCAAGCTTGGCGTATTTTAATTTTTCTATCTCTGTATCGAAGGTATTGAGAAGTTTTACCAAGCGCTCGGCGGTGTAACAATTAAACAGGATGGCACGGCGTGTGTATTTAATGCGCTCTGAGTAATCGTTTGTATTCTTTAATAAAAACAAATGATATTCTATGTCCTTATCATCTAAATCAACCAAACATTTTGCACTCGCACTGTCATAATTTTTCAAGTAAATGGGTTTTCTAAGGTGCATCTCATAAATATTTCCGAATTTCTTATTCTCGTCTAAAACACTCAGGTTAACAGGTAAATCAGGAACAATGGGCGTTACCGGCCCCGACAAATCTCCTATGGAAATAAACTCAAATTTGTAATTGTTTTTTCCTTCTGTAATGCGTTCTTTCAGACTGAGTGTGATTTCTTTGTTGTTGTATTTTTCAATGCTTTTTAAATGAATGGAGTCGGTTATTTTACCGGCAACGCCTTCAATTTCCACCCTTAATTTAAGCCAACCCTCATGCACATTAAACGCCTTAACGATAGCTTGTGGTTCTTTATTTACAATTTCATCGTTCACGTAGAGGGTGAAAACTTTACCGTAGGGATTTATAACAACCAGATTGGCATTAATTTGTTGCGCTCGTGAAAAAGAACAGAGACCTAACACAAAGCAGATAATATAAATACGAATAAAGCTCATGACTTGATAAGAGCAAATTTAAGTTTAATTTTGTGTTCAATTCAGTGTTATGGTTAAAATATTAGTAATTGGCGCCGGTCGCTCTACCTCCAGTTTAATTGGATATTTATTGAAAAAAGCGTCTGCCTATAATTGGCAGGTTACGGTTGCCGACAGTAATTTGTCATTGGCACAAGAACGCGTTAAAAATTATTCGCATGCCGAAGCTGTTACTTTTGATGTGAGTAATGCCGTCGAACGTGAAGCTTTTATTAAAGCGAATGATTTTGTTATATCCATGTTGCCAGCCAATATGCATGGCGATGTAGCTCGCGATTGTGTGCGTTTAGGTCGGCATATCGCAACAGCCAGCTATGTAAGTAACGATATGCGGGAATTGGATGCAGAAGCGCGTGCAAAAGGTTTATTATTGTTGAATGAAATCGGATTAGATCCGGGAATCGATCATGCGTCGGCCATGAAAATCATTCATGATTTAAAGGCAAAAGGTGCTACTATTACTTCATTTAAGTCGTATTGTGGCGGATTGGTAGCTCCTGAGAGCAACGATAATCCGTGGGGTTATAAATTCAGCTGGAATCCGAGGAATGTTGTCTTAGCGGGACAAAGTACAGCGCAGTATTTGCATAACGGGGAAATTAAATTTATTCCGTATAACCGTTTATTCAATCAAATTGAGACGATTGAAGTGGATGGATTCGGGAAGTTTGATGCCTATGCAAATCGTGATAGCATTGGATATAAAGAGCCATACGGATTAAACAATGTAAAAACTTTGTTACGCGGAACTTTGCGTGAAGAAGGTTATTGTAAAGCATGGAATGTGTTTGTGAAATTGGGATTAACAGATGACACTTCTAAGATTCACAATACGTCAAATATGACGTATACTGATTTGCTGAGTTCATTTTTGCCTCAAGGAAGCGGTTCGGTGAAGCAGCGCTTAAAGCAGTTTGTTGGTTTTGGATGGAGTAAGGATATCGAAGAAAAAATGGAATATCTTGAGTTATTCAACAACAAGAAAATTAAATTAAATGAAGGTACGCCGGCACAATTGCTACAAAGTTTATTGGAAGAAAAATGGAAATTGAAGCATGGCGATAAGGACATGATTGTTATGCAACATTTGTTTGAATATACTCTGAATGGAAAAACGCACCAGTTAAACTCTTCATTGGTGGTTATTGGCGACGATGAAGATCATACAGCGATGGCAAAAACCGTTGGATTACCTTTGGCGATTACGGTAAAAAATTTCCTAACCGGACAATTCAAATTAAGCGGTGTGCAAATTCCGATTGTAAAAGAAATTTATGAACCACTATTAAAAGAATTGGAAGAATATCAGATTGTATTTAATGAAACGCACTAAACAAAAAGCCCCGAATTTTCGGGGCTTTTTGTTGATTCATTTTATTAATTATTTCTTTTCTGTTTTGGCTTTAAAGTAGGAAAATACAATTGGTAAAACCGACACACCAATAATTCCTAAACATACCAAATCGATATGTTTACGTATCCATTCAACGCCGCCTAATAAATAACCGGCGGTAGTTAAACTACCAATCCATAAAGCACCGCCAAGCACATCAAAGCTTAAATATTTTTTGTAATTCATTTCTCCAACACCCGCTGCAAATGGAGCGAAGGTTCTAACAAAGGGAACAAAGCGGGCCATGATGATTGCTTTGGTACCATGCTTCTCAAAAAACGCATGTGTTTTATCAAGATATTCTTGCTTTACCAGTGGTTTACCTCTGAATTTTAAATGAAATACTTTTAAACCTATTTTTCTTCCAATCCAATAATTGCAATTATCTCCTAACACAGCCGCTATAAATAATAGTATGACAAGGTAAAACATGTTAAGGTGACCAGAACTAGCAAATAGTCCTGCTGTAAATAATAATGAATCGCCGGGTAAAAAAGGCATCGCCACTAATCCGGTTTCAACGAAAATTACAAGGAAAAGTACCACGTAAACGGCAGTACCATAGTTAGCGAATAACCAATCGAAATCGAGGTGAATAATGTGTTTGAATAGTTCAATCATAAAGACGGTAAAAATAAATTAAATGCCTACTTCTTCCATGTAGGCCAGGATTCCGCCTTTTAAATTATAGAGATTGTTATAACCTTCTGCTTCCAAAGCCTGAATAACAGCAGCGCTTCTTTTGCCACTGCGGCAATGCACCACTACCTGTTTGTCTTTATTGATTTTATCGAGATTATCCATAACGTCGCCCATTGGGATTAACTCGCCGTTAATGTTTACTTCGTCAAATTCATGTGGTTCGCGCACATCAATTAACTGAAAATCCGCTTTGCTGTCGATTAAGGTTTTTAACTCTTGTGCAGTAATTTCCTTCATTGTGTTTTTTCTTAGGTTGTTTGTTTGAATTTTTCAGGTAAGAATGTAAAAAAGGTATCTCCTCTTAAACCAATACGTAAAGTTTCTAAAGGAATGATATCATCCACAGCAATGTTTCCAACGTTTACATTAGACCCGAATAATTTTAAGAAATATACTTGTTGAGATTTTTGTGGTGTTTCCCAAATGATGTTTTCTAATTTTATTTTGTTAACGATGCGATTAATCAGTAGAGTATGCGCACTTCCGTTTTTGTGAAAGATACCAACCGTTCCGCTTTCGCGTGCTTCGGCAATTACTTTGGTTGAGCCCGCATCTAATTCGTTTTGCATCATTTTAATCCAACGTGCCGGATGAATAATCACACCTTCCTCTTTGGAACCTACTTCTGATAATACTGTGTAGTTTTTTGCAAGCTTATTGATGTATTCGCATTTTTTCTCGTGATCAATGGTGATGCTGCCATCAGATACTTCAGCAGAATCTAATCCCATTTCATTTACGAATTTAATATAGTCTTCAAACTTATCTCTGATGATAAAGGCTTCAAACAATGTTCCGCCTACATATACTTTAATGTTGTTTTTCTGATAAAGTTTTACTTTTTCCTTTACATTTTTAGAAATCACAGAAGTGCCAAATCCCAATTTGATAAAGTCAATGTAATCAGCGCCGGTTTCCATTAAGTCCTCAGCCTGACGTAAACTAATGCCTTTATCCATTACCATGGTCATGCCGGTTTTACGCGGTTTTTGAGTGCGTTCAGGTAAAAACGGGAGATTAACGTTATACGGCATAATTAATTTTTAAATGAGTTTATTAATTCCAATACTTGAGCATCGTCTTTTAAAGCCGGGGCATATTCAAAAATATCGGTGTATTTATTAAAGTTTAATTCAAGAGCTCTGGCAAATGCTTCCATACCTTCCAATCGTTTACCTGTTTCAAGCAGAATAACACCTAATCGGTAATAAAGTTCGGCAGCTTCCGGAAAGTATTTGATTCCTTCGCTTAATGTTTCAATCACATCTTTGTAATAACCGGCTTCATCCAATAAACGCGCATAATCCAACCACACATCAAATTCAGGATAGTCTAACTCAATTACGCGTTGGTAAGCCAATGCCGCCTCTTCCTGAAAACCTAACTTTTGTTGTATTTCAGCAAACACATACCAATACTCAGCATCATTCGGATTTATCTCAATGGCCTTCTTGATGTAATGAATGCCTTCCGTTAAACGGTTCAAAGCGTCCAAACAAACTCCAATACCTAACCAGGCATCAGCATAAGCCGCATCAATCTTTACACACCGATTGTAATTAACAATCGCTTCTTCGTATTCATTTAGATTTTCGTAACATTCACCAATATAATAGTAGGTGGAGGCCTCTTTATTTTCATGTTTAAAGGTCTCTTTGTATACTTCAATCGCCTCACGATACATTTCCAATTGCGCTAAAGAATTCGCTTTGTTGAAATAAGCAGAACTGAATTTTTCGTTAATGGCTATGGCGTAATCGTAAGCTTCAATTCCCTTTTCATACAAACCAAATCTGTTATAAGCTAAGCCTAAATTAAACCAGGCGTAGTAACTGTAAGGAAATTCATCAATGTAATCTAAGAAAAACGAAATGGCTTCTTCTGATTTTCCGGTTAAATCATAACACAAGGAAAGTTCATTTAAAGCGACTTCATTACGTGGATTTATCTTCAATGCTTTTTTCAAATAATAAATAGCATCATCGGGTTTATCTTCATTTAAGAACTCCACGCCTAAGGATAAATAAACTTCATCTTTATACTCGGCTAATGGCAATGCTTTCTTGTAATTCTCTATGGCTTGCTCGCCCAATCCCATTTGGCTATAGATATAACCTCTGGCCATGTACAACTCAAAATTGCTGCTTTCAGTCTGCTCAACTTCATTGAGCAAAGCAAGGGCTTCTTGCGTAAAATGCTGACTGCTTAAGTATTGTGCTTGTTTAATTTTTAGAATGCTGGAATAAGGGTATTGCTTTAAACCAAAATCGATGGCTTTTTTAACTAAATCGTAATTCAGCCATTGAAAGTAGTATTCAATTATATCTTCCAGCTCATCCACGTCGAAAAAACCATGACCACCATTGTTAATCATATTTTCAAAACGCTTCAGAACTTCTTCAAAGTCTTGACCTTCAAAATCATCTCCGTCAAATTCGCTCATAAATGACCCTTGTAATTAATACAAAGTTAAGCTATTTTTTCGCATTTGCTTATTATGTTTTTAACAGAATTTTCTTAATTTATGTCAATAAAAAAAGCCTCAAAAAATCACCGGCCAACAGCATCGTGCTAACTTTACACAAAATTTTTATAAAGTGACTTTAATCAAGAGTATTTCAGGAATAAGAGGAACCATTGGCGGTAAACCGGATGATGGATTAACTCCTTTGGATATTGTAAAATTTACATCGGCTTACGCTTCATTGATTTTAAAAAATCATTCAGGAACTACACCAAGTGTGGTGGTTGGACGCGATGCCCGTTTATCAGGGCCTATGGTGAGCAGCATTGTATGCGGCACTTTAACTGGTATGGGAATTAACGTGTATGATTTAGGTTTGAGTACAACACCAACCGTTGAAATGGCGGTGACCGAATTAAAAGCTCAGGGTGGAATAATTTTAACTGCTTCTCACAATCCAAAACAATGGAATGCTTTAAAGCTTCTCAATGAAAAAGGGGAGTTCATAAGCGAAGAAGAAGGTAAAATGATTTTATCATTGGCACAAAACGATAATTATACTTACGCGGATGTAAATGTGTTAGGAAAAATTACACATCCTGCCGATATGCTTAAAATGCACATCGAGAAAATTTTAAAATTACCGTATGTGGATACAAAAGCGATTGCTGCGGCAAACTTCACGGTTTCAGTAGATGCCGTAAATTCAAGTGGAGGATTTGCAGTGCCTGCTTTGTTAGAAGCTTTGGGTGTGAAGAATATTCATAAATTATATTGTGAGCCGGATGGACATTTTGCGCATAATCCGGAACCATTGCCTGAGCACTTGGCTGATTTGTCGGCTTTAGTCGTAAAAACAAAATCTCATTTTGGTATTAGCGTTGATCCGGATGTGGATCGTTTGGCTTTAGTGTGTGAAGACGGAGAAATGTTTGGCGAAGAATATACTCTTGTAGCGGTGGCAGATTGTGTGTTATCGCATCACAAAGGCGGTAATACCGTTTCTAATTTATCTTCCACACGCGCTTTACGCGACGTAACTGAAAAAATGGGAGGAAAATATTCCGCTTCGGCAGTAGGAGAGGTAAACGTGGTGAAAATGATGAAAGAAACAAAGGCTATTATCGGAGGAGAAGGAAACGGCGGTGTTATTCTTCCTGAATTACATTACGGTCGTGATGCATTAGTTGGCATCGCAATTTTCTTAAGTCATTTAGCGAAATTCGGAAAACCCGTTTCGATGCTTCGCAAATCTTATCCAAACTATTTTATTTCTAAAAATAAAATTGAGTTAACACCTGAGATTAATGTGGATAAGGTTTTAGAAAGTGTAAAAACAAAATATCAAAAACAACCGATTAACACGGTAGATGGTGTGAAGATAGAATTTGATAAAGAATGGGTGCATTTAAGAAAGTCTAATACCGAACCTATTATCCGTATTTATTCGGAAAGCGAATCATTGGCTACAGCTGATACATTGGCTAAAAAAATCATCAGTGATATCAAGGAAATCATAAAACAATAAGTTTAAAAGTCCTATAATGGGACTTTTTTTAAATCTGTAAGCTCAAAAAAATATCGGATATTTGCATACTTAATTATTTTGAACAATGAGTAAAATTTATTTAGACAACGCTGCTACTACCAAGTTAGATGAGGAAGTGTTTAATGCCATGTTGCCTTTTTTGAAAGAGGAATTTGGTAATCCTTCTTCTATTCATTCATTTGGACGAAAAACACGTACCGCTATTGAAAGCGCGCGTAAGTTAGTTGCTAAATATTTAAATGTTACACCTGCCGAAATTTTCTTTACATCCGGCGGTACCGAAGCTGATAACATGGCGATTGTAGAGGCGATAGAAACATACGGTATAAAACATGCCATTTCCAGCAAAATCGAACACCATGCCGTCGAACATACTTTGGCAACCTTAGAAAAAGAAGGTAAGGTAAAAGTGAGTTGGGTGAATTTAGATACAAATGGAAATGTGGATTTAAATCACCTCGAAGAATTATTGAAAAATAATGAGCGTAGTTTGGTCTCACTCATGCATGCCAATAACGAAATTGGAACTCTGTTACCTATTAAAAAAGTAGGTGAATTGTGTGAAAAGTACAACGCTCTTTTTCATAGTGACACAGTTCAAACTATGGGACATTATAAATTGGATTTACAAAATTTAAAAGTTCATTTTGTGACCTGTGCAGCACATAAATTTCACGGACCAAAAGGTGTGGGTTTTCTTTACATTAATCACAATGTAAAAATTAAACCTTTCATCAATGGTGGTGCTCAAGAACGTAACATGCGCGGAGGAACCGAAAATGTTTATGGGATTGTGGGATTGGCTAAAGCATTTGAGTTAGCGAATGAGCACATGGACGAACACCAAAGTCATATTAGAGGTTTAAAGTCCTATATGAAAGGGCAATTGGAAAAGAATATTGAAGGCATGGACTTTAACGGTGAAACAGGCGAGAACGGTCTTTATACCGTACTTAACTGTCGTTTCCCACATCATCCGGATGCTGAAATGTTATTGTTTAATCTGGACATAGCAGGTATTGCAGCGAGTGGAGGAAGTGCCTGTAGCAGCGGTAGCAATCAAGGTTCTCATGTATTACGCGGTATCGGAATCGACATGAGTCGCCCTTCTGTTCGTTTTAGCTTCAGTAAATACAACACGAAAGAAGAAATTGATAGTGTGGTGAAGAAGTTAAAAGAAATGTTTGCTGTAACGGCGAAAGCTTAATTACGCGTTAATTCTTCAATAATGACAGCGTGTTGAGGAAATTCAGCACAAAGCGCTTTCCTTTCTGCCATTTCAAAATCATTAAAATCAAATCCCGGAGCAACAGTGCAGCCTACAAAGCTAAAGTTCCCTCCTTTTTTTACCCTTGATCCAAACCAATGATTTTTTGGAACAAGGTATTGTGGCACTTCTCCTTCTGAAATAGTGTTGCCAATTCGCGTAATTTTTAATTCCCCGTTTAAAGTGATTTCAATTACTTCCAAGGGATCACCGCCGTAAAAATGCCACATCTCATCCGATTTAATGCGGTGTAATGCCGAAAAATTGTTTTTCTCAATCAGAAAGTAGATGCCGGTGCAATAATTCCTTTCTCCTTCAAATCCTGCGAAATTACTTTGTTCGGAGCTGCGATAGGTTTCCTTGTAGTAGCCTCCTTCCGGATGAGGGAGTAATCCCAGCGTTTCAATAAGATGTTTTACTTCCATTATTCTTCGTTTACGTAGTAAAGCTTGTAATATTTTAGTCCCATAGCTTCATCATAACCGCGCTCAACATAATCATGTCGACCATGAATGTAAATATGAAAGTTTTTATCCAGCTTCACCACGCTTCGCATATATTTCTGATTTTTCTTCACGGCAGTAGGAGAAATATCAAACTCATCAATCGAATTAAAATCCAAACGCTCACTAAAGTCCTTACGATAATCTTTAAACGCTTTGATTAACTCGGGTTGTACCATGACGTCTTTCTCAAATTCTTTAATGTTGAATTTGTCTTTTTCCTTAAAATAAGCAGTGCTCTTGTTCAACATCATCATTTGATCTTCTTTCTTCACATTATTGTCTTCCGTTAAAATTTCTTCACAAAATCCGCGACAGGTTTCAATAAAGTTGCTGGTGTGATAATAGCCGTTTTCTTTAAGCGTTGCATTAAGAAAATCAACCTCCCAATACGTAGCGCATTCTGCTACTTTATTATTATTATCAATGATGCTGAGTTTATATCCTCTTTCTTGCTCCGTATTAAAAATCAAACAGCCTTTATCCAGCTTATTGATGTTTATACCTGTATCGCAATCCATGTCGAAATTATCGACATGCTGATATATCTTCAGATAAGTTTCTTTATTTTCTGTTTTAAATAATCCAATGGTGTCACATAATTCACCGTCTACAATCACATCTTTAAAAAAGCAAACATAAAATTCACCTCCTTTAATTTTTGGGTGCATGCTTTGATTGTATAAATGCTCCGCTATATGCTTGGTTTGTTCAACAAAGTTTTTACGTGAGTTAAAAATTTTTTCACTGATAGCTTTAATGTCTTTAATGTCAAAATCGCTTTTGTTTTTAAACTGATGATAGACGTCGGTTTTAAAAGGCGATTGAAAATACCTGAGAACGGTATCTTTTACAAAATCATCTTTAAACTCAAAGCATGTTTCGCTTAAGGTTAATTCCTCACCTAAACTTTTGTTTCCTGTATAATGTATAATGAAGTGAGTGAGTTGTGCTCTCGAAAAATCTATCATAATGCCTGTTTCTTAAACACTAAATGTAAGCTTATCACCTTAAAGGCTTTTAACAAAATTTAAACAAAATAAAATGATGAGCGGCCAAATTAAAGTATCTAAAAGCATGGTTTTTACGTTACATATATTAAATTTGTTATATGCACAAAACAGCACTTTTTATGAAACGTTACGCTATTTTGATTGCAGGGGTATTACTCCTGTCTTCATTTACCATATATAAATTCACTTTCTCTCGTTATCAGGTTTTAATGGGAATCTTATTGGAAGGTCTCTCTCAGATGCATTACAGTCCAACTAAAATCGATGACGCTTTCAGTGAAAAGGTATATACTTTGTATATGAAGCGTATTGATTACAATAAAAAGTTTTTATTACAAAGTGATGTTGATCAGCTGGCAAAGTACCGTCGTGAATTGGATAATCAAATCAATGAAGGTGATTTTACATTTTACAAACTTTCTGTTGATATTATCAATAAACGTATCAAAGAAAAAGAAAATTGGTATAAAGAGATCTTAGCGAAGCCATTAAATTATAATGCGGAGGACGTGTATGAAACCAATGGAGAGAAAGCTAAATATGCTTCGTCGCCCGAAGATTTAAAGAAAGAGTGGGAGAAGATGATTAAGTATCAGGTTATCTCCCGTATTGATGATGTTTTAAATCGTCAGGAAAAGGCCAAGGAGAAAAATGACACCACTGTAAAAATCCGTATTTGGGATAGCATTGAGGTGGATGCACGTCGTAAAACTTTAAAAGCAAATGAGGCTTGGTTTAAGCGTTTATATAAAATTACAGATAAAGATCGCTTCGCGAATTATTTAAGCACGATCACCAATATTTATGATCCGCACACCGAATATTTTGCTCCAAAGGAAAAGAAGTCGTTTGATGAAACAATGAGCGGACAGTTCGAAGGAATTGGCGCACGTTTACAGCCTAAAGAGGATGGAATCATTAAGGTTTCTGAAATTATTTTTAATAGTCCGAGTTACAAACAAGGTGAATTAAAAGCCGGAGATGAAATTCATAAAGTGGCTCAAGGAGCTGGAGAGCCGGTGGATGTAACAACCATGGACATGGATGAAGCTATTCTTTTAATTAAAGGTAAGAAGGGAACTGAAGTTCGTTTAACGGTAAAGAAACCGGATGGAAGTTTTAAAGTGATTCCAATTATCCGCGATGTTATTCCTATTGAAGAAACCTATGCAAAATCAGTTTTATTAAACAATAGCGGTAAAAAAATGGGTTACGTTTATCTGCCTACATTCTATACCGATTTTACACGTACCGGCGCTCGTAAATGCGCAACTGATATGCGTAAAGAAATTGAAAAACTAAAAACGCAAGGAATCGAAGGTTTAATTGTGGATTTACGTGATAATGGCGGAGGTTCATTACAGGAAGTAGTTGAAATGGCTGGATTGTTTATTCCAAAAGGTCCGGTTGTTCAGGTAAAGGGTAAGAACAACATGACGAATATTATGGAAGATTATAACAGCGATGTAACCTGGGGCGGACCATTAACCATTATGGTAAATCACAATAGCGCGAGTGCTTCCGAAATTTTAGCGGCGGCCATGCAGGATTATAAACGTGCCGTTATTGTTGGAACACCAACGTTTGGTAAAGGAACTGTTCAATCGTTTTTAAATTTAGATCAGTTTATTTTACCTCAATTTGATACTATTAAGCCAATTGGTGAAGTGAAAATCACGATGCAGAAATTCTATCGTATCAATGGTGGCGCCACACAATTAAAGGGTGTTACACCGGATGTGATTTTACCGGATCCATATGAGTTTATTGAAACAGGAGAGAAGGAAATGGATTACCCGATGGTATGGGATGAAATTGAGCCTGCAAACTATTTAGCTTTTAATAATATTGATATTGCTAAAGTGAAAAAAGCAAGTGAAGAGCGCATTAAAAAGAGCGCGGCATTTAAATTAATAGAAACAGAAGCTAAAGAATTTAAAGATAAACGCGATGATTCAAAATATAATTTAGCGTTGGAGAAGTACAGAGCTGAACAAAAATTATGGCGCGAACAAAACAAAAAGTACGAAGATTTACGTAAAGATATAAAGGACTTCACGGCTGATTTGTTAGAACAGGATAAAACGAAATTAAGTGCCGATACAGCGCGTTTAGGACGCGAATCACGTTGGGCAAAGAACGTGGCTAAGGATGTTTATATTCATGAAGCCAGTAACATTTTAAGCGGACTAAAATAACCTCCCCCACATTACGGTATTTTGATATCTAAAATGGTTAAAGCATGCTAAAGGCATTGCAAAGCCATTATTATTTGATTTACTTTATATAACTAAAAAGAAACACAGATGAAAAAAATATTTATAGCCATAGGATTTTTAGCTTTTTCATTAAGCTACGCACAGGAAGCTAAGCGTCCGGATAATTGGTTTAATCTCGATCCTTCAAAAGATAATGTAAATGGTGTTAGTACAGAGCGCACCTATGAAGAGCTACTTAAAGGTAAAAAGTCAACCACTATTATTGTGGGCGTATTGGATAGTGGTGTAGATTATCTACACGAAGATTTAAAAGATGTGATGTGGACCAATCCCGGTGAAATTGCAGGAAACGGCGTTGATGATGATAAAAACGGATATGTGGATGATATTCACGGATGGAATTTCATTGGAGGTAAAGATGGAAAAAATGTAGAGAGAGATAATCTGGAATTAACTCGTCTATACCGTTTATATAAACCAAAGTATGACGGCAAAACAGAAAAAGATTTAAAGACTAAACAAGAGAAGCAAGAATATCAAACCTACTTGCAACTAAACAAAGATTACGAAGGTCAGAAAGCAGAGTACCAAGCTACCTATAATCAAA
Source organism: Bacteroidia bacterium (assembly GCA_016787445.1). GTDB lineage: Bacteria > Bacteroidota > Bacteroidia > B-17B0 > Aurantibacillaceae > JAHEYG01. Next base: position 72,680 of record JAEUTQ010000073.1, on the reverse strand, counting down.
TCAAATTTTTAAAAGATGCGTTTGAAGTAATGATTAAAGAGCTGAAGGAGCAAGGAGTTGAGAAGATTGATTTGGAGGCGGTGAAAAAATACGAACCAAAAGATTCTAAAGGTAAGCAAGCTAAATTTTTTGCCACAAACATGTTAGGTCGCGCTTCCGGTGCAAGCATGGATGATGTGATGGAAAACATTAATGAAGGCTTTGAACAGTTTGATAATTTATTAAACTATTCTTTAAATCTTGATTTTGATCCGCGTTCTATTGTTGGTGATGATTACAATAACAGCAGCGAGCGTTTTTATGGCAATAACGATTGTAAAGGTCCGTTTAGTTTTCATGGAACTCACGTAGCGGGTATAATCGCAGCCTCTCGTAAAAACGGAGTAGGGATGGATGGTATTGCTGATAATGTTCGCATCATGAGTGTTCGTTGTGTGCCTAATGGCGATGAACGCGATAAGGATGTTGCTAATGCGATTCGTTACGCTGTAGATAATGGCGCAAGTATCATTAACATGAGCTTTGGAAAGAAATACAGCTGGGATAAAAAAGCAGTAGATGAAGCAGTGAAATATGCTGAAAAGAAAGGTGTGCTTTTAATTCACGCTACCGGAAACGACGGTATTAATATTGATGAAACCGCGCATTATCCATGCAAGAAATTTGAAGGCAGTAAAAAAGAAGCAAGTAATTTTGTAGATGTAGCTGCTTTAAACTGGGAGAAGAATGAAAAAATCGCTGCACCATTTAGTAATTATGGTAAACGTACTGCAGATTTATTTTCACCCGGCGTAGATATTTATTCTACTGCACCTGAAGGAAAATATAAAGATGCAAGTGGAACCAGTATGGCGGCACCGGTTGTTGCCGGCGTTTCTGCCGTATTGAAATCATATTTCCCGACATTAACACCGCAACAAATCAAAAAAATCATTGTGACTTCAAGCCGTAAAGAATTTAAAGATACCAAGGTGATTAAGCCCGGTACTAAAGATGAATTAGTAGAGTTTGAAGAATTGACAAAATCAGGTGGAGTGGTAAACTTGTATGAAGCCGTTAAAATGGCACAAGGCATGGTAAAGATTAAAGGTTAATCTGAATGCTTATAAAATAAAAAAGCCCGATTAATTCGGGCTTTTTTATTTGTTGTAGTTTGTTGATTAGCGTAAATAAAGCATTTCACGGTATTTTGGTAATGGCCATGTTGCATCGTCAACAATGTTTTCTAATTTATCTACATTGTAACGAATGGTGTCAAAAAACGGTTTTACTTTATCGCAATAAGCGTGCGCTTGTTTTTTAGCCGAATCTAAGTTGTTGGCTTTTTTACGTTCTTCTGTCATATCATCTGCTGCCTTTTTGATAATTGAAACGCGCTCGCTGATTTCCTTAATTAAAGCAATTTGTGTATCACTCGCTTTCTTGTAATCAGCACCGCTTAAAATGTTTTTCAATCCGTTTACATTATCAATTAAAACTCGCTGATACGTTAAAGCTGCTGGGATGATTTGATTATCTACCATGTCAGCAATAATTCTTGACTCAATCTGAATTTTCTTTGTGTAGGTTTCTAAATTGATTTCGTAACGTGCTTCTTGCTCGCGGTGTGTTAAAATGCCTAATGACTCAAACATGTCCAATGATTTTTTTGAAATCATAGCTTCCAATGCTCCCGGAGTTGTAGGAATATTGTTTAATCCGCGTTTTTTTGCTTCCGCTTTCCATGCATCACCATAACCGTTTCCTTCAAAACGGATTTTTTTGCTGGCAATGATGTATTTCTTTAATACCTGGAAAATAGCTTCGTCTTTCTCTACTTTTTTATCAATTAAAGTATCTACTTCTTTTTTGAATTTTATTAATTGCTCGGCAACAATAGCGTTCAATACGGTCATCGGACCTCCGCAATTAGCAGATGAACCTACCGCGCGGAATTCAAATTTATTACCTGTGAAAGCGAATGGAGAGGTACGGTTACGATCGGTATTGTCTAATAAAATATCAGGAATTTTTCCGATGTTTAATTTTAAAGCTGTTTTTTGCTCCGGACTCATTTTTCCGCTATGTACGGATTTCTCTAAATCATCCAATACTTTTGATAATTGCTCACCTAAAAACACACTCATAATTGCCGGTGGCGCTTCATTCGCTCCTAAACGATGATCGTTATTTGCAGATGCAATGGATGCGCGTAATAAATCAGCGTGTTCGTATACAGCCATTACCGTATTTACAAAGAAAGTTAAGAACTGTAAATTGGTTTTTGGAGTTTTACCGGGAGATAATAAGTTCTTTCCGGTGTTTGTAGCTAAACTCCAGTTGTTATGTTTACCGCTACCATTTACGCCTGCATATGGTTTTTCGTGTAATAATACACGGAAGTTATGGCGAATAGCAACCTTCTCCATTACATCCATTAATAATTGATTGTGATCAACTGCTAAGTTGGCTTCTTCAAATACAGGCGCACATTCAAATTGTGCAGGCGCTACTTCATTATGGCGCGTGCGAACCGGAATGCCTAATAAATGAGATTCATATTCGAAATCGCGCATAAACGCAGAAACTCTTTCAGGAATGGAACCCCAATAGTGATCTTCTAATTGTTGACCTTTCGCAGGTGCGTGTCCGAATAATGTACGTCCGGTTTGTTGCAAATCAAAACGAATATTATATAGCGCCGAATCAATTAAGAAATATTCTTGTTCCCAACCTAAGGTTGCAACTACTTTAGTTACGTTTTTATCGAAGTACTGACAAACATCGGTTGCAGCTTTATCAATTGCATGTAATGATTTTAATAATGGTGTCTTAAAATCTAAAGATTCTCCTGTATAGGAAATAAAGATAGTTGGAATACATAATGTTTGTCCCCAGATAAAGGCCGGCGATGTAGGATCCCATGCTGTATATCCACGCGCTTCAAACGTATTACGGATTCCACCATTAGGGAAAGAAGACGCATCCGGTTCTTGTTGAACTAAAGCATTTCCGCTAAAACGTTCAATAGCACGTCCGCCTGCAATAGGTTCAAAGAATCCATCATGCTTTTCAGCAGTAGCGCCTGAAAGTGGTTGAAACCAGTGTGTGAAATGTGTAACGCCTTTACTTTGCGCCCATGCTTTCATACAGGCTGCAACCTGATCGGCCATTTTACGGTCAACAATAGTACCTTGGTTCATGGATTGCTGAATACTTTCGAAAGCTTCTTCGGAAAGGAATTCGCGCATGGCATCTAATCCAAATACATCCGAACCATAATATTGAGAAACCGGTATGTCGGATTTCTCAATTCTCACAGGTACGCGTTTAACGACGTCCTGCATTGCTAAAATTCTTCTTGTGCTCATTTTATAGGGGGGTTAATGTAAAATTTCAATATTTTGGCACAAATGTATGCTTTTTTAGGGGGGTGTATCAAGAAAATATCAACTTTTTTGAAAAAAAGGTTGAAAAATGGGGGGGGTAAGGGGGGATTTACCTCAAAATGGTAACGGTACCGGTATAATTTCCTTTATCTGTACCACTTTCGAGTATATAAAAGTAGGTACCAGTTGGAACTTTGTTGCCTTGATAGGAACCATCCCAATCATTTTTGTATCCCGCCGATGTAAAGATGACTTGTCCGTAACGATTATATACTTTCAGTATGTTATTCGGATATTTGAAAATGTTGCCAATATAGAAGTAGTCGTTATCCCCATCACCGTTAGGTGTAAAAGCACTGTAAAAAATCAATTCATCATCAGGCGTAACGCGCACTAATACTGTATCCATTCCAACGCATCCGTTATTTTCGTTAATGGCAAAAACACTATAGGTAGTAGTAACTAATGGCGAAACATCGGCTTTACTAGTATTGCCATATTGTAAAAAATAATTTGGCGACCATGTATATGATGTAGCGGGAGAAATCGCATAAAGCGAAATGGTTCGTCCTTCTAATATAGTGGTGTCATGAAAAGTGGTATAGATGTTTAAGCCGATAATAGAAACATCTACGGTTCCTGTAAGAGAAGCGCAAGGTCCGTAGCTTACTGTTAAAGAATAAACGGTAGAAGTTGTTGGGTTAGCGATTGGATTTGGCGCGTTCGCATTATTTAAACCGGCAGAAGGACTCCAGTTGAAGTTGTATCCTGAGGTTGCAGTCGCGTTGTTAGCGCTTCCAAGAATGATGTTAGAGGCAGTTCCTGCGCAATACACGGTATCTTTTCCGGCTTTAAATTGATTAAGATTAGGAACAAAAACAAAAACAGTATCGTAGGCTTTTGTATCATTCGCATCGCTTACCATTAAGAAATAATTTCCGGAGTTCGTAGGTGTAAGTGTTGGATTAGCAACCGAAGTAGAGTTTAAGCCTGTAGCCGGACTCCAGGTATAGAAGTAAGGAGGCGTTCCGCCATTGGCCACATTAGAAGTTCCGAGTACAACAGTTGTGCCGGGGCATGCCGTAAAATCGGGACCGGCATTAGCTTGTAAAGGCCCTTGTGCAAAAACACCTTTAGTAATAAAGAAAATTAATATGAGAACTATACAATCCCTTTTCATTGGTACAATAGGGTAAATTTACAAATTATGAAGGGATTTTTTAATCGGATTTATTTCTTATTTGTGATTGAAGCCAGGCAATTGCCAATTCGCGGCTTGTAAATACTTTTGTTTGTATATGAGGCTTATTGATTTTTAGATACAAATTACCGACAATTTTATGTCCGAGAGAATCAACCAGAATAGCTTTAGCGATTGTGTTCTGAACAAAATCTTTACTGGCCGTAAGTTCTTTTGCTTCTTTGCTGATACTTGAGAGATGGCCGGCTGTTACTAATATGCAATAAGGTTTTTCATTGGTAAGGGAAAGGTTTGCTTTTTTTATTGCCCAAATATCACTTTCTTCAATATGGCTCATGGCTTTTACATGATTTTCAAGTATACCATCTTCAAGGAGAAAAACTTCTGTTTTTTCAAGTGATATTTTTGTTTCGGCCACCATTTATATAACTAAGATACAATTTTTCGAGAATGTTGCAATAAAAAAAATCCCCCTGTCATCGACAGAGGGATTTTTATCTTTATCTATTAAATAGATTATTTTAAGTGCTTAGATAAGATTTTAGCTAAGTCAAACATGCTAACTTGGTTTTTGCCACCAAATAAAGCGTTTAATTTAGCATCAGCATTGATCATGCGACGGTTTTTCTTATCTTGAAGACCATTCTTCTTGATATAACCCCAGATTTTCTTAACTGCTTCTGTTCTTGGAAGTGAATTAGCACCGATTACGTTAGCTAATGTAGCGCTTGGAGCTAATGCTTTCATGAAAGCTGCGTTAGGCTTTCTTGCTGATTTTTTCTTAGCTACTTTCTTTTTAGGAGCAGCTTTCTTTTTTGCAGCAGCTTTTTTCTTTGGAGCTGCTTTTTTCTTAGTTGCTTTTTTTGCCATGATTAATAGTTTTTGTTTTTATTATGAGTCAAATGTATATATAAAGTTCAATCCGCAAAAATTTTTCAGAGGGAAAGTGAAAAATAGTATTAACAAAATAATAACAATCTACCGAGGGGAAATGTGTTTTTCTCCTCTGAAAATCAAAAAACATTTATTTTTTAAAACTTGTAAATGTTGATTTTTCATTGGAGAAATTACTTTTTTTACTCTCAAAAACGAAGTCGGAAAAAAGTGTTGCAGTTGTTAACAATTGCGATTTTTGATGTTGATTACTTAGGGTAGTTTGTAGTTCTTATAGGGAAAATTGCCGTTTTCATTGGTGATTCAAGGTATTCAACTCTCTTTTTATCGATTTTCTATTGGAGAAATTCATTTTTAGGAGCCTTTTTAATTGACGTTATATATATTACTACAGGGGTAAGGCGATAATAACGCCTGTTTATATAGGTAAAATCCTTGGTTTGTTATAAATCGCCAATGTAATCCAGAGACCAGTTAGCGTTATATTATTGCGGTTAAATATAGTATTCGTCAAGAAGAGTTGAATAATAGTGTCATTTGTTGTACTTGTATTAAAGTAAGACAATTTCTTTTTTTGACAATCCTTTATTGATTTTATAAATGTATTGTTTTAGTCACAGAACTTAAACGTGGGTATCTTCTGATTAAAGTCCCAAAGTTTTAAAACTATCTGACTTCCCGCATTACTTTTGAAATCCTCGTTTTTGGCTCTTTATTTTGATTTAGCGAAACGATAGCGTCAGAACCCGTCAATCTATCGGGCGAGCAATTAAAGGTGTTTAAAACGGAGATATGAGCCTGTTTGAAAATAAAAAAGACCACTTTTGAGTGGTCTTTTGTTTGGTAGCCCGTACGGGAATCGAACCCGTGTTTCGTCCGTGAAAGGGACGCGTCCTAACCCCTAGACGAACGGGCCATTTTGTTTAAATGGAGTGCAAAAATAGTAATTTTTTTACAATTGCAAATTTTTGCAACAAAAAAAAACCGCAGGATTTCCTGCGGTTTTTTGTAAGTGCTTGAGCTGATTAGCGCTCAATTACAATTTTAGTATTACTGGTTTCTGTACCATTAACAACTTTTACGATATAAACACCCTTTGGAAGGCTGCTTACGTTGATTTTGCTGTTTTCGGTAGAAATAACCGATGGCTCAATAACCATTTGTCCGATTGCGTTATAAACTGCTACAGTTGCATCACCTGATTGGCTTTGTAACTTAACGTTTACATAAGTTGAAGCAGGGTTAGGGTATACGCTAACATTACCTTCTACTTTTTCAACATTATTAATACCTGTAATACAAGCTCCGGCAAAATTCGCTTCAATACCCATGATACCTAAGTTGGTAGTTAATGGAGTTAATGCTGAAGCAGTCAATGTACGTGTACTGTATAAAGTTGCAGGAACACTGGAAACAGGATAAGTTCCCATTGGGAAGTAACCTAATGCTGTATTTGCAGTTTGAACTAATCCTATATGGTAATCAGTAGAACCGGTAATAGCAACACCCGGAGTGAAAGTAAAGCTCTGCCATGTTCCGTACATTGCCGGCATAATGGTAATGGTGTTACTTGTTGCTAAAATATTTCCGCTGTTATCAACTAACGCCGCATAAAGTGGGTTACCTGCGTTGGCAGTATTAGTAGATACGGCTAAGTTTGCTCCAACTACAGTTTGAGCTGTAGGTACATTAAAGCGACTTAAAATCATACCTTCACCTGTATTGAAACCAACCGATCCTGTGTAAGTCATTGGATTCTGACCAAAGCCCCAAGTGTTACATGAAATAGTTTGGTTAAAGTTTTGTTGGTTATTTGCGTTATTTTGATCAGGTAAAACCCCTACAGAAATAGTGTTTGTACCAATGCTTGTTAAAGTATATGGCGCAAAAGTAACAGTTGCAGTGTTACCGGCACCAATAGATGGAATAAACTGAGCATTTGTAAATGTGTTTACACCTGTAACGTTTAATCCTACACCAACATTGGTTAAAGTTGTATTACTGTTATTTCTAACAACAGCAGTTACAGCATGGTTGGTGAAAATGTTATTAGGAATATTACCTAATGAACTAATAGATTCCACCGACATGTCGTTAGTTAAAGGATTAGCAAATCCGAAACGGAAACAAGGACGGAATGCAGTTGAAGAAAGTGTAGTTGGTGCTGCAGTACCACTAGAACCAGAAACACAACTTGCAGCCATTCCATTGTTAGCGGCATATGTTACAGGAACTGTAGCGTAAGGTCCGGCCGAATAGAAATCATAAGCAACATACATAGCCCCACCCGTGTAAACAAACGGTGTAGTTAACGGAAGGTCAATTGTAGTTGCGGTTGTTGGTAAGGTGATAGTTCCTGTATAAACTGTAGTCATACCTCCTGTGATAGTCCCCCAGTTAGTACCTTTGTTATAAGTTGCATCACCCGTGTTTTGCAAATAAACAACAATTGTACCTGTAACCGCCGCATCAGCACCTACAGTGGTTGTGTAACCAAAAGAAGTTAATGTTGTAGAGGCAGCAATACCTGTTAACTCGGATGCTTGTACAATTGCTGCACCGCGCATATAAGCTGATGTAGCTGTGCCGTTAGGGGCTCTTACTTGCGTAGTTGCGTTATTAAATGGTGGAGCAGTTACCATCATGGTGGCTTGACTAAAGCCAAGGGTAGCTACCGCCATCAATCCAAAAATTAGAGTAGATTTTTTCATTATTAATTTGGTTTATAGATTTGACTATAAAAATAATCAAAACTTAATTTATAAATCAAAATGTTAATATAAAAAAACCGCCAAAAGGGCGGTTTTTTATTAAATAATGCTGGTATTTGTTAAAATTAGTTCTACTTAGAAAGTTTAATAGCTTTAAATTCAGTTCTACGGTTTTGTTGATGTAGCTCCTCTGAACATTCTACCTTGTTTTTACACTGGTTTACCAATTTACTTTCTCCATAGCCTTTCCAACGCATACGTTTTGCATCTACACCTTTTGAAACAATATATTCAACGGCTGCTTTTGCACGCTTATCAGATAATACGAGGTTGTATTGGTCACCCGCTCTTGAATCGGTATGAGAGCTTAATTCAATAGTTAATTTAGGATTGTCCATCATCACTTGCACCAAACGATCGAGTTCCTTGGCCGCATCAGGTCTGATAAACCATTTGTCTAAATCATAATAGATGTTTTCCAAAACAATTGGTTTTTCAATGATAATCTGATCCAATTCAAAATTAGCAGTGAAGTTTTCAGATATTTTTTTACCAATCATACAAAAGCTTTTCGGAGGGGTAATGGTAAAATACATCGGTTTCCATGATTTAACCATGTACTCGCACTTGGCATTCAGTTTGATTTTATAAGTGCCGGCTTTGTTGGTAAGAACCATTTCTTTTGTCTTTGTGGTTAAGTTATGAATCTCAATAATCGCCGAATCAATTGCCTGATTTGGTTTTCCTTTTTGATTTACATATCCCGATAAGATAAAAGTTGGATCGTTTTTAGTAATCTCATAAATCTTATCATTTTCATCACGGTTTGAGGAAACATAACCGGTTTTATTGTCTTCGTTTAAAACAAAAGCGAAATCATCTTTATTGGTATTTAAAGGATAATTAAGGTTTTCAACCTGCAACCATTTCTTATTTCTTTCATCATAAGATGTCATAAATACATCCAATCCTCCCAAATTATTATGCGCATCCGATGAAAAATAAAGTGTACCATCACTGTGCATGTATGGGAACATTTCGTTTCCATTCGTATTAACTGCTGTTCCTAAATTTTCAGGCTTAGTACAGGAAGCACCATCACAAACGGTTTTGTAAATATCTGTTCCGCCTAGTCCGCCCGGCATGTCAGAAATAAAGTACAATGTTTTTCCGTCATCCGCCATGGTAGGGTGACCACAAGAATACTCATCGCTGTTAAATGAGCATTCCGTAACATTGGTCCACTTATCGCCTACTAATTCAGCTCTGAATATCTTAAGGTTGTTTTCATCCTTAGAACTTTTAGCGCGTTTCTTTTTTATGTAATTACTTCTGGTGAAGTACACAACTTTCCCGTCTTTGCTAAAACAAGCAGGACCTTCATGATATCTTCCGTTCACATCACCTTTCAATAACATCGGACTTAACCATTTTCCGTTTTCATCTTTGGCTGTAAAGTAAATATCCAGGTACGAACGTCCGGTCCAGGTGGAGGTGTTTGAATTTTTGAAGGAAACCTTATCGGCAGTAAACATGATGCCTTTGCCGTATGGCGTTTCCCCAAATGCAGTGGCGATTTCAGGAATTTCAGCTTCTTTTACTGAATAAAGGGTTGTGTCTTTTTTAAAGGTGTCAATTGATTTGCAAGACACCAATAGCATTTCCGCTACAAAATCATCCGGTACTTTTTCTAAATACTTTGTTAACCAGATTTTAGCCTCATCGTATTTACCCGCATTCATTAATATTTTACCATAGTAGAAATAATTACTTGGATCAATATCGGCTGAATTCACTATACGCGAATACCATTTTTCGGCATTCGGGTAATCATTTACCAGGCGATAGGCGTTGGCTAATTTTACTTTAGCGTCAATTGGCTCATCCTTCTTTGTTAAGTACTTTTCAAAGTTCTCGATGGCTTTGTGGTAGGCCAGTTTGTCGTAATTTTTTACCCCTTTTTTATACAAGCCATTTGTACAGCTGGATATAAATATGGAGATAGCTAGGGATGTTATTATAATCTTTTTCATAAAACTTATTTAGAAGTAACGTGGTGTTTTTTCTTTAATGATGTCTTTACCAAAATCGTAACCGATCATGATTTCATGAGTTCCTGCAGAGTACTTACGGATCTTAGTTGTGGTAAGATCGAAAGCATAGCCAACTCTGAAGCGCGCGTTGGTTTGGTATTCAACCATAAATACTACGGCATCCATAGAGCGGTAAGAGCATCCGATCCAGAATTGATCATTATACAGTAAATTCATGTTTATGTCTGCTTCTATCGGTGCAGCCGGTAAGTATTTAATTAATGCGCTTGGCTTTAATTTAAACTTATCGTTAAGCTTGAATACATATCCGCCATAAGCATAATAGTGTCGGTGTAAGAAGGAACCTTTGTTCACGTCAAAGCTGAAATCTTTTCTCGCGTCATAGGCAACTAAAGTAGGGATGGAGAGTCCTGCATACCAATTGTCCGCAAAGTAATACGCGCCGAAACCAAATTTAGGTAACCAGGCATTTCTTCTTCCTGTAAACATTTCGTCACCTTGATCCCAAATAACTAAACCATCGCTCTTAAAAACATAATTAGAAACACCGGCTTTTAAACCAAATGCTAATTTTCCTTTTTTAAGTTTTAATTGATAAGCATAGTTAGCATAGATGTCGGTTTGTTCAACGGCACCGATTCGGTCGTGGGAAACTATTAATCCCACACCCATGTTTTCTGATTTTGTTGGTGCTAATCCGTCAACTGCCAACAATAAGGTTTTTGGTGCTCCGGGAAAATTAACCCATTGGGTTCTGTGCAATAAACTGGATGTATAATACTTGTGGCTACCTGAATATGCAGGGTTTAGGAACAAGCCATTAAACATGTACTGGCTTATCATAGGGTCTTGCTGAGCAAAGGCCTTCGATAAAGAAAGTACGCAGATGATTATTAAACTTATTTTTTTCATGATTAATATCTATTAATGTTTATGGTTTTATTTTCTTAATTCAACAAATCCTTTTAATACAATTTCTCCTTTGTTTACTTCTAGAATTGCGAAGTAAGTCGCGTTTGGCAATTCCTGTCCGTTGTTACTTTGTCCATCCCATTCGTTGAGATATCCTTCTTTGCTGTAAACAATGTTGCCCCAACGGTTGTAGATAGTTAGCTTATTGTCCGGATAAGCTTCAATACCGTGCACAACGAAGAAATCATTTTTACCGTCGTTGTTTGGCGAGAAACCTTGTGGCATTTCAAGAATTAAAGGCTGAGTTAAGGTGATGTCTCCTGAAATTCTGCAACCATTAGTGTCGGTAACTGTTACAAAGTAATTTCCGGCAGTCAGGTTGCTTGGGTTTTGAGAGGTACTTCCGTTCGACCATAAGTAGGTGTAAGGAGTAGTACCGCCTGTTACATTCAGGTTAATTGAACCATCATTACCATTATAGCCACTGATGTTATAACCGCTGAACTGTATCGGACTCGTTAAGGTTAGCTTCAATGAATCCGGTTCAGTGATCTTTGTGGTGTCAGTGAAAGTACAGCCATTAGCATCTGTAATAACCAGTACATAAGTACCGCTGTTAATGTTCAGTAAGTTCTGAGTAGTATCCCCAGTCGACCAGCTATAAGTATAAGGAGCAGTACCTCCAACCGGGTTGATAAAGATGTTACCAATAGTATCGCCATTACATTTTAAATTATCAACTCTGTCGTCAATCTTAATCGAGTCGGGTTGAGTAACGCTTACACTAACTGTATCCTTACAACCATTATTGTCAGAATAAACTAATGTGTAAGTTCCTGCACCGATGTTGATCAAGTCTTCAGTTGTTGCTGTTGTTGACCAAGTGTAAGTGAAAGGTGTTACACCGCCGCCTAATGTTGCGTTGATAGATCCGGTAGGCACGCCATTACACAATGGAGATGTTACCGCAGCGCTAAAGGTAATTGCAGGAGGCTGTGTTAATGTAGTGTCGATAGTTGCATTACATCTGTTTTGGTCAGTTACCAATAAAGAGTAAGTGCCTGCAGTTACATTGGATAAGTTTTGATTAGTGCTGGTGTTGCTCCAAGTGTAGGTGTAGTTAGTTACGCCACCAATAACACTTACATAAGCAAATCCATTATTTCCGCCGTAACAACTAATGTTGTATCCATTGTAATTACTCAAAGAATCTATGGTAACAACTAATTGTGTTGGTTCTGTTAATGGTACATTTAATGTGTCTTTACAACCATTTATATCAGTCACAACTACAGAGTAGTTACCTGCTGTTAACCCGTTTAAGTCTTGGGTTGTTGCAGCATTCGACCAAGTGTAAGTATATGCACCTGTTCCGCCATTAACTGTTATATCGATATATCCGTTAGATGCACCAAAACAGCTGATGTTGTAACCTGCGTAGTTACTTAAGTCAAAGATCTGCGCATTTACTACAGTTGGTTGAGTTAATGTAACAGTACTTGTAATATTACAACCATTTACGTCGGTTACGGTAACACTATAAGTGCCGGCTCCGATATTGTTGGCTGCTGCCGTAGTTTGACTAGGAACAGTTGTCCAAGAGTAAGTGAATGGAGAAGTGCCGCCTGTTGTCGTCACACTTGCAGATCCATTCGTAGAACCAAAACAGCTTACGTTTTGTCCGTTATAGTTTGAAGTGATTGAAGTTGTAGCTGCAATTGCAGGAGGTTGAGATACTGAAATGGTGCGAGTGTAATTACAACCGTTAGCGTCAGTAATGATCACACTGTATGTTCCTGCGCCAACACCAGTTGCGATGGTTCCTGTTTGTACAGGAGTAGTAGACCAAGTATAAGTGAATGGAGCAGTTCCATTCGAAGCAACAGCAGTAATCGAACCGTTAGTTGCACCGAAGCAAGTTACGTTTTGACCGTTGTAATTAGAAATCACAGCTAAGGTAGAAGTGATAGCAGCAGGCTGTGTTAAGTTTACGGTAGTTGTTATAGAACAGTTATTCACGTCTTTTACTACTACAGAGTAGGTGCCTGCACTTAAACCAGTCGCTAAGGCTGTGGTTTGTGTTGGAATAGAGTTCCATTGGTAAGTATATGGACTTGTTCCGCCATTGGCTGTTACTGTAGCAGTACCATCGCTGTAACCATTACAGCTGATGTTTTGACCGTTATAATTAGATGTAACCACTGCAGTTGATGTAACCGCTGTTGGTTGAGTTAATGTAACAGTATTGGTAATTGTACAGTTGTTAATGTCTTTGATAGTCACTGTATACGTACCGGCACTTAAATTAGATGCTGCTGCTGTATTTTGAACAGGAACTGTAGTCCATGTGTATGAATAAACTCCAGTACCGCCTGTAACTGTTGCTAAAGCAGAACCGTCGCTTAATCCGAAACAGCTGATGTTTTGTCCGTTGTAGTTAGATGTAATCGACATTGTAGAAGCAACAGCAGTTGGCTGAGTTAATGTTACTGTTTTTACAGTTGCACATCCATTAACATCGGTAACTGTCACACTATATACACCTGCGCCTAAGTTAGTCGCTGATGCTGTAGTTTGTGCAGGAGTTGTAGTCCAAGTATAAGTATACGGAGTGGTTCCGCCTGAAGTTGTAACACTTGCAGAACCATTGGTAGAACCAAAACAACTTACGTTTTGTCCGTTAAAGTTCGATGTGATTGAAGTTGTAGCTGCAATAGCCGGAGGTTGAGAAACTGAGACTGTACGGGTAACATTACATCCGTTTACGTCAATAATGATAACACTGTAAGTTCCTGCGCCAACATTCGTTGCTATTGTGCCGGTTTGTACCGGTGAAGTTGACCATGTATAAGTAAACGGTGCAGTACCATTGGAAGCAAGAGCGGTAATTGAACCGTTAGTTGCGCCAAAGCAAGATACTTGCTGACCGTTAAAGTTAGAAGTTACAGATACAGTTGAAGTAATAGAAGCAGGCTGAGTTAATGTAACTGTTTTTGTTACACTGCAATTATTAGCGTCTTTCACAACAACTGAATAAGTACCTGCGCTTAATCCGCTTGCGCTAGCTGTTGTTTGAGTAGGAATGGAGTTCCATGCATAGGTAAATGGAGATGTTCCGCCGCTGGCAGATACACTTGCTGTACCGTTGCTGAATCCAAAACAGCTGATGTTTTGTCCGTTGTAGTTAGATGTGGCTACCGCTGTAGCAGTAACTGCTACCGGTTGTGTTAAGGTTACAGTTCTTGTAATTGAACATGAGTTGCCATCCTTAATGATTACGCTATAGGTTGCAGCGCCTAAATTGGATGCTGCTGCTGTGTTTTGTACAGGGCTGGTAGACCAAGTATAAGTATACGCACCTGTACCTCCGCTTGCAGTAGCCAAAGCACTTCCGTCAGTTAATCCGAAGCAGCTGATGTTTTGACCGTTGTAATTAGAAGTTACAGTTGCAGTTCCGTTTAATACTGTTGGAAGTGTGATAACCTGAGACCCAGAGATACAACCTCTGGAATCTTTTACTACAACAGTATAAGAAGCACCTACTGCTAAATTACTTGTGTAAGTTCCTGCAGCAAGATAGCTGGTGCCATTATTGAAGGATACAGAGTAACTACCGGATGCTCCACCGCTAGGGTAGGCTGTTACCACAGTAGAAGTTGTACCTACAGTATAACATTTTGCGAAGCGTACACTGTCGATTTTAACTTCATTTAAGATGCTTAAAGTTTGAGATAATGGAGAGATACATCCGTTTAAGTCTTTTGCTAAAACAGTGTATGTTGTGCCATTAGCTAATAAGGTAGGTGTTCCCGCAGCGATATAAGAACCTCCGTTATAAGAAACAGAATAAGATCCAACGCCGCCGGTTGGAGTGGTGTAAACTTGAGTTAATCCTGAACCCGGTACAGAACATGAAACACTGAATGTTCCTACTTTCACTGAATCAGGAGACTGAATACCGATTACAACAACAGATGGAGTAGCGATACAATTATTAGCATCTTTTACTACAACTGTATATCCACCACCTGCTAAATTAGAAATGGTAGAAGTGGTTGCTCCTGTTGACCAGGTGTAAGTATAAGGTGCAGTACCACCACTTACGTTGATGGATGCAGATCCATTGGTTCCGTTTACACATGAAAAACTACTTGATGTTACAGCGGTAATAGTTAATGTGTTTGGTTCAGTAATTACAGCTGAAGCTATAGCAGTACAACCATTCGCATCAGTGATTTGTACAGAGTATGTTCCCGGACTCAACCAAGTCAAGTCTTCAGAACCTAGGCCTGTATTCCAAACAAAATTATACGGGAATGTTCCGCCTGAAACAGTTAAGTTGATAGAGCCATCGCCTGCACCCGCACAACTTACATTAGTTGGTAATAAACCAACCGATAACAGTGGTGGTTGTGTAATTGTAAAATTGAAATTCTCGTAACATTCTTTTGTGGTTACGGTTACAGAGTAGTTTCCTGCAGATAATCCGCTAATTGATAATCCGGTTGCTCCGGTACTCCAATTTACAGTATAACTTCCGCTCGCACCACCAACAACTGCAAGGGCCGAACCGTTATTTCCTCCATAACATAAAATATTATTGGTAAGAACATTTAAAGTTAATCCGTTACAAGGAGGTTGGGTGATACGTACACTATCCGCTTTTGTACATCCGTTCTTATCCGTAATGTTTACTGAATAAGATCCCGCAGTTAAATTCGTAATCAAAGAAGTTGTAGCTGCAGTACTCCATAAGTATGTGTAAGGAGTGGTTCCGTTAAATGGATTCGAAGCAGCAGCACCATTATTTCCACCTACCGTAGAAACATTGGTATGTGTCATTACATTTAATAATTGTGCTGGCTCAGAGATAACTACATTCGCCGTTTGAAAACAGGCCGGTACATTTGAATCTTTAATTAAAACAGAATACACACCGGCAGGTAAACCTGTAGCGGTTTGTGTAGTTTGCTGAGGAGAGGAATTCCAGGTATATGTATAAGCCGGTACTCCGCCTGAAACTGTTACTGTTGCAATTCCATTTGCATCACCATAACATAAAACATTTGTTGAGGTTGCATTGGCAGTAAAGGCTAAACATCTTGGTTCGTTTACCACTGTACTACCTGAAATATCACAACCATTTGCGTCTTTAATTGTAGCAGTGTAGATACCGTAAGTCAATCCACCAATGGAGAAGGTATTCGCTCCACCAGGAGTCCAGGTTACAGAATAAACAGGTGTACCGCCTGTAACGTTTACAGTTGCAGATCCATTATTTCCTCCATTCACTGTTACGTTACTTACATTAAATGTTAATGCTAATGCAGGAGGTGCAATTACATTGATATATGGAATTGTTGTAGCGCTACATCCCACACTGTCTGTAACGGTTACTCCATAATTTCCTTGCCCACCTGTTATCGAACTTGTAACTGCACCGGTCGACCATAAATAAGTATACGGTGCAGTTCCACCGCTGAAGGTTGCATTTAATGTTGTTGTACTATTATAACAAGCTAGTGTTCCTGAATTAATTCCTACTGTCATTGAAGGCGAGAAATAAATTATAGTTGAATCTTTTGTATTGGAACAACCTCCTCCTGAACCTGAACTTGTCAAATATAATTTTACAAAGCCGGCAGCAATTTCAGCCGGACTCGCTGTATAATTTGTGTTTAAAAATGTGTTGCCCGGATTGAAAGAACCAGTACCTCCTGACCATACACCTCCGCTTGCATATTGAACCGTTCCGGTTAAAGTGGCTGTAGGAGTATTGGCACACACTTTTTGGCTAGGTCCGGCATTTACTATTGGTAAAGTTCCCTGACTAACTGATACCGGAGCAAAATAAGCCGGACAAGTGCCTGGATTAGATAATGCATCGTTAATTCTTAATTGATATGAACCTGCCGTATTAGCAAAGTAGGAGGTTCCTGTTCCAACAACAACACTTGATGTATTAATCCATGCATAAGAATATGGCGCTAATCCGCCGCTCGCAAGTCCTGTTAAGGTTACGCCGCTGCCTGGGCCAATATTACAGAATGTAGCCGGATTAGGAGTTACAGTTCCTGTTAAAGTTGGGAAGTTGTAGATGCGAACAGTATCGCAAACGGTTAAGCTAAATCCGCAAGCCGAAGCAGTTGGATAACCGCAAACTCGATAATCTATATAGGCAGGAGCATTTGCAGCCGGACTATAAGTTGGACTTGCAATATTAACTGAATCTAAAAAAGTATTGAAATAAGCGTTTTGCGCTGCAGAAGTACCTGAGATAGCTGCCCAAACAGCGGTGCCTTTTAAGATTCCATATGAATTTAATTTTTTACGACAACCAATACGAACTGTATCATCTTTTGGAAACATTGGTTTTGATACAGAGGTAATGATATAAACGTTTTTGTTTTTTCCAGGTTTACAAAAAGTAATCTGGTGAGGTCCCACACCGCTGATACATTTTACGGTACCACCGGGATATGCACCGGCGCACCCAATGTCGTAAAATAAGGAACCGGCTGGATCGGCACCAACCATGTCAATCTGAATACCGGCTACATTTGGATCAAGCGTCAGGTTAAAATAAACACATTGATCAGGAGAAGTTGCAGTACAACATTGATCATTTCTAGAAACGTTTGGTGAGTACCAAACACTGTCGGGATTACCGGTAAGGTTAATTGTAAAGGATGGAACCGTAGGCATACAAGGGCTTTGTGCGTGCGTTGTAATTACAGTTCCAAGCATTGAAATAAATCCTAGAGTCACTAACCTGATGGTTTTCAAGGAATTTTTGATCGTTTTTTTCATTGCGGGAAATTTTAAGTTCAGCGGCAAATCTATTCGCTAAATCATTTAGAGAAATTGACTTTGGACATACATTAAGATGACTAAAGTCACAAAAGGATGTGTTGTAACGTTAAATTGATTTTTCAGAATAATGTAATTTGATATGAGTAAAAAAATGAGTTTTAAGTAACTGATTAGCAAATGAATTTATTCTTATTAGTTATTGTAATAATTTGCTAAAATCCCCTTAGAAACTTAAATTTGGTTGGATATAATGCTACTAGACTTATTATGGAAACAACCCCTTATCAATCAAAAAATAAAATTCGAATAGTAACAGCTGCTGCTTTGTTCGACGGACATGATGCCGCTATCAATATCATGCGTCGTATTATTCAATCAAGCGGAGCTGAGGTGATACATCTTGGTCACGACAGAAGTGCGCAAGAAGTTGTCAACTGTGCGATACAAGAAGATGCAAATGCAATTGCCGTTACTTCCTATCAGGGAGGTCACGTGGAGTATTTCAAATACATGTACGATCTTTTAAAAGAGAAGGGATGCAGTCATATTAAATTATTTGGCGGCGGCGGCGGTGTTATTCTTCCTACAGAAATCGAAGAATTACATAATTACGGCATCACTCGTATCTATTCTCCCGACGACGGACGTGCCATGGGATTGCAGGGAATGATTAATGACTTATTACAGAAGTGTGATTTCCCAACCGGAAAAAATTTAAATGGTGAGGTCGCTCATTTAATCGAACGCGATCATAAATCAATCGCAAAACTAATTTCGGCAGCAGAAAACTTTAATGAAGAAAGTACCGCTATGCTGAATAAAGTTCGTGAGAAAGCAAAAGTTTCTACTACTCCTGTGCTTGGTATTACCGGTACCGGTGGTTCGGGTAAATCGAGTTTGGTGGATGAATTGGTTCGTCGTTTCTTAATTGATTTTAAAGATAAACAGGTTGCGATTATTTCAGTTGATCCAAGTAAACGCAAAACAGGCGGTGCATTGTTAGGCGACCGTATTCGAATGAACGCTATCAAGAACGACAGAGTTTACATGCGTTCATTAGCTACGCGTCAGAGTAATTTGGCATTAAGTAAACATGTTCAGGATTCAGTTGATATTTGTAAAGCTGCCGGATTTGATTTAGTGATTCTCGAAACCAGTGGAATCGGACAAAGCGACACTGAAATCATTGAGCATAGCAATATGAGCTTATATGTGATGACACCGGAGTACGGAGCAGCATCACAATTAGAGAAAATCGACATGCTTGATTTCGCAGATATTATTGCGGTGAATAAATTTGATAAGCGTGGTGCACTCGATGCATTACGTGATGTGAAGAAACAATACAAGCGCAATCATAATTTGTTTGAAGCGGATGATGAAACATTACCTGTACACGGTACCATTGCCTCTCAATTTAATGATCCCGGCATGAACCGTTTGTATCGTGCGGTGATGGATAAAATGGTAGAAAAAACAGGTAACCAAAAATTAAAATCCAATTTCGTTATTACGAACGAAATGAGTGAGAAGATTTACATCATTCCACCATCAAAAACGCGTTACTTAAGTGAAATCAGTGAGAATAACCGCAATTACGATAAAAAAGCAAAACAACAATCTGAAATCGCTCAGCGACTTTACAGTTTACAAAAATCCATCGAAACATTGAAAACGTCATCAGTTGATGATAAAGACAGATTGATTAAAGGATTGCAAGAAGCATTCGAGAAAACAAAACTAGATTTAGATCCACATAACTTAAAATTAATTGAAGGCTGGGAAGCGAAGAAGAAATTATATAGCGATGAGTTTTATGTTTTCAAAGTGCGCGACAAAGAATTAAAGATTAAAACACATTACGAATCTCTGTCTCATACACAGGTTCCGAAAATTGCTTCACCAAAATACACGGCTTGGGGCGATATTCTGCAATGGAATCTTCAGGAAAATTTCCCCGGGGAATTTCCATATACATCCGGAATTTATCCGTTTAAACGTGAAGGTGAAGATCCAACACGTATGTTTGCCGGAGAGGGCGGACCGGAACGTACCAACAAACGTTTCCATTATGTAAGTAAAGGTTTACCTGCTGCACGTTTAAGTACAGCTTTCGACAGTGTAACACTTTATGGTAACGACCCTGATTACCGTCCGGATATTTATGGTAAAATCGGAAACAGTGGTGTAAGTATTTGTTGTTTGGATGATGCCAAGAAACTTTACAGTGGATTTAATCTGGCAGATCCTAAAACTTCAGTATCAATGACTATTAACGGTCCGGCTCCAACCATGGCCGCATTTTTCATGAATACAGCTATCGACCAACAATGTGAATTGTATATTAAAGCTAACGGTCTGGAGGCAGAGGTTAATAAGAAAATCGAAGCCATTTATAAAGCTAAAGGAACTAAGCGTCCGCAATACCAGGGAGCATTGCCCGATGGAAACGACGGATTAGGCTTAATGTTATTAGGTGTAACCGGTGATCAGGTTTTACCAAAAGATGTTTATGAAAAAATCAAAGCCAGTACTTTATCGCAAGTAAGAGGAACTGTACAGGCGGATATTTTAAAAGAAGATCAGGCACAAAATACCTGTATTTTCAGTACGGAGTTTAGCTTACGTGTGATGGGTGATGTACAGCAGTATTTCATCGATAACAAAGTAAGAAACTTTTACTCTGTTTCTATTTCAGGCTATCACATTGCAGAAGCAGGCGCGAATCCTATTTCTCAATTGGCATTTACCATTGCAAACGGATTTACATTTGTGGAGTATTATTTAAGTCGCGGAATGCACATTGATGATTTCGCACCAAACTTATCCTTCTTCTTCAGTAATGGTATTGACCCAGAGTATAGTGTGATTGGTCGCGTTGCCAGAAGAATTTGGGCCAAAGCCATGAAATTAAAATACGGTGGCAATGAAAGAAGTCAGATGTTGAAGTATCATATTCAAACATCTGGACGTTCATTACATGCACAGGAAATTGATTTCAATGATATTCGTACCACCTTACAAGCCTTGTATGCTATCTATGATAACTGTAATTCATTACATACAAACGCGTATGATGAAGCCATCACAACTCCAACCGAAGAATCGGTGCGTAGAGCTATGGCTATTCAGTTAATCATTAACCGCGAATTAGGCTTAGCGAAGAATGAAAATCCTTTACAAGGTTCATTTATCATTGAAGAATTAACCGACTTAGTAGAAGAAGCGGTATTAAGTGAGTTTGACAAGATAACAGAGCGTGGCGGCGTATTAGGTGCTATGGAAACCATGTACCAACGCGGAAAAATACAGGAAGAAAGTTTGTATTACGAAATGTTGAAGCATACTGGAGAATATCCGATTGTAGGTGTAAATACCTTCTTAAGTTCTAAAGGATCTCCAACTGTTATACCACAGGAAGTAATCCGCTCAACCAAAGAAGAAAAGGAATATCAAATTGCCATGTTGCAGGAATTACACAAATCTCATAAAGAGAAATCGGCTGAGGTTTTATCTAAATTGCAACACACCGCTATTCAAAATCAAAATATATTCGCGGAATTAATGGAAGTGGTGAAATATTGTTCGCTCGGACAAATTACCAATTCATTGTTTGAAGTAGGCGGACAGTATAGAAGAAATATGTAAGGTATTGCTGTATCAAGAAAGTACTTTACATATTCGCGTTTTTAACCATTACGTTAAATAGGCTTTCGGCAGACAGCTTAGATAGCTTGTTTAACGTTTATAAAAACGCGGAGAGCAGAACCAAAAGCGTTTCTTGTTTATTGGCATTTACTTTCGAATTTAAAAATGTAAATGTTGATTCGGCACAAAAATGGATTCGCGTAGCATACGAAGAAGCCATCGCTATTAAAAATGAAATATTGCAGGCTGAAGCTGCATTACAGTTCGCGTTTTGTGAAGAATATAAAAGTAATTTCCGTGCGGCTTTAAAGTATAATTTATTAGCGGCAAATCTCTTTACAAAAAACCGCCATAAATCCGGATTAGCTAAATGTTACACCAGTATGGGTGTGATATATTGGTATCAGGGAATGTATAATCAGGCGCAGGATTATTTTTATAAGAACATTCGTTTAAGTAAGGAGCTGGGTGATGATGAAGGCATGGCCGCCAGTTATGGAAATCTCGCCATTATTTTTGATGAGTTAGGTAAATTAGACAGTTCATTAACCTATTATAAGAAAGCACTGGCCATTTATGAAAGAGACAATAATCTGATGCAATTAGGTTCTTGTTATGATAACATGTCGCTCATTTATTTGCAAAAAGGAGATTTTAAGAATGCCTTAGAGTTTCATGGCAAGGGTTATGATATTAGAAAAAATATTGCCGACACCATGGGAATTATGGCAAGCATGGAAAATCTCGGAACTATTTATATCAAACAAAAGAATCCGGATAAGGCCATTGAAGTGTCTAATCAGGTTTTAGGAATAGCACGAAGATTCCAGGCGAAAGAAGATGTTAAGTATGCCTTGTTTAATTTGCGGGATGCTTATGAGATGAAAGGTGATATTAAATCAGCCTATCAAATTCAAAAACAATTGATGGGTTTAAAAGACAGTATCCGTAATATCGAAAACATGAATCATATTGCGGAGATGGAAGCCCGGTTTAAGAACAAGGAACAAGAGGCGGAGTTAGGAGAAATAAAACTTCAGCAAAAATTAAAGGAGCAAGAGAATGAAATCAGTAATCGTAAGAAAAACTCTTTAATTATTATTTTGGTTGTAAGCGGTATTTCTTTTTTACTAATATCAACTTTAATATTTAAGCGCTTTAAAGACAAACAAAAAGTTGCGGAAGAACTAGAGAAAAAAAACACAGCCATTCAATCACAAAAACTTATAATTGATAAAGCGTATGCTGAATTAGCTGAGTTTAATAAGAACATTACAGATAGTATTCGATACGCAAAGCGCATTCAACAAGCTATTTTCCCGACAAAGGAAAAAATGCAACGCTGTTTACCTGACTCATTCGTGTTTTTTCAGCCAAAGGATATTGTGAGTGGTGATTTTTATTGGGTAGAAAACATAGGTGACGATGTTTATTTTGCTTTGGTAGATTGTACCGGACATGGCGTTCCGGGGGCGTTTATGAGTATTGTGGGCGTTAACTTATTGAATCAGGCTTTATTTGAAAGTAAGCTTACTTCTCCCGCACAAATCTTAAATCAGGTTAATATCGGACTTGAAGCAACCGTAAAGCAAACAGAGGAGGAGAGTGTGATCAGAGATGGTATGGAAATCACTTTGTGCAAATGGAATAAAAAGAAGAACGAATTTGTTTTTGCCGGCGCCAATCATATCATGTATCAGGTAAGAAACGGGGAATTAATTACACATCGTGGCGACAAACATCCGATTGGCGCTTCTTATACTGAAATGCATCGTGATTTTACAAACATTAATATCACGATTGAGAAAGGCGATATGTTTTATTTAACTTCTGATGGATATCCGGATCAGTTTGGCGGACCAAAAGGAAAGAAATTTAAATTCAAGCAGCTTGAAGAGAAATTTGTTCAGATAAATTCTTTGTCCTTACCGGAACAAAAACAGGAATTAAGTAAAACTTTCAACGACTGGAAAGCTGCTTACGAACAGTTAGACGATGTCTTAGTAATGGGAATTAAAATTTAGAATCAGCCTTGTTTAGCTAAGGTTCCAATTTCATTGCGAAAGTATTTCATCGGAACAATGAGCATACCGAAACATTCACCGCCATTTTTTTCAGTTTTCTTATGATGCACTTTATGCGCACGACGTATAGCGAGTAAATATGGATTCGTTGAGTTTCTGAAAATTTTGAAACGTTGATGAATAAAGACATCATGCACCAGAAAATAAGCAGCACCGTAAATTGTAATTCCCAGTCCGGCAAAAAACAACTCATTAAATCCGTTCATGGCACCGGCTATGATTAAAGAAGCGCCCGGTAAAGCAAAGATAACGAAGAAAGCATCGTTACGCTCAAACGCGTGTTTATGCCCTGTGTGATGATCTTTATGCAACACCCATAATAAACCATGCATAATGTATTTGTGCGTAAACCACGCAACAAATTCCATGGCACAAAAGAAAACAATGGTAATTAATATATAAATAGCAATCATTATATCATATTCAAACTATGCTTCACGTAAGAGCGTAAAAGCAATGAATATTTTTCATTATCCGGTACACGAATGCGTTCGTTCATAATACGGTGAGCAGGCGTGTTTTTAATCTTCTTGAAGAGGGCATAGTAGTATACATAAGCTATATATACACCAAAGCGTGAATTTTTCGGAAGTTGTTTAATTCCTTCGTATCCCATTGAGAAATCGGCTTCAATATCGCGCTCAATTTTTACTTTTTCGGTTTCGTTAAACGTTTCGAAATTGATACCCGGAAAATACGTACGACCCATTACATGATAGTCGGCTTGCAAGTCGCGTAAGAAATTAATTTTCTGAAACGCCGCACCTAATTTCATGGCATAATATTCGAGCTGATCATATAATTCCTGGTTTCCGTTCGTGAAAATCTTCAAGCACATTAAACCAACCACTTCTGCAGAGCCCAAAATATATTTATCGTATAGCGCTTTGTCGTATTCCATTTTATTCAAATCCATCTCCATGCTATCCAAAAAAGTAGTAATGAGTGGCATATCAATATTAAATTGATGCACTACTTTTTGAAAACTATTTAAGATTGGATTCAAGCTGATTTTTTGCTCAATGGCTTCCAGCGTATCTTTTCTGAATTTGTCGAGTAAGTATTGTTTGTTGTAATCATGAAACGTATCCACAATTTCATCAGCAAAACGTACAAAGCCATAAATGGAATAAATTGGATCACGGAATTGTTTATCCAATAGTTTAATTCCAAGTGAAAATGAAGTACTGTAACTTGTGGTAGTTAGTTTACTGCATTTTACGCTAACGGTATCAAATAATTCTTTCATTCCTGATTAATTTTTTAAATATGATTTAATGACTTTATTTCGCGCGAAAAAGATACGACTTTTTACTGTACCAATTGGCAAATTCATTTGTTCGGCAATTTCCTGATATTTATAACCGTTAATAAATTGTTCAAGAGGAAATTTGTATTCGTCGCTTAGTGCATCAATATTTTTTTGTAATTCCTTTGTATTAATAATGTTTTCCGTTGAGCTATACTTCGAATCGCTGGTGTAAATAATTTCCTTAAACGAGTTCTCACGTAGCTTATTTCTTCTGTAATTATTAATAAAGGTGTTTTTCATGATAGTCAGCATCCATGCCTTAAAGTTAGTGGAGCGCACAAACTTGTCACGATATTGTATTGCTTTTACAATAGTGTCTTGTAATAAATCGGCGGCTGCTTCAGAATCACGAGTTAAATTTAGAGCAAAGCCTTTTAAGGATTTTGATTGCTCTACCAATAAGGTGTTAAATTCTATTGTAGTCATATTATTATTGTTTAATGATTTGTTATAATTATTAAACAAATGTACTGATATGTTTAATAAAAACAATATATGGTTAAACAAAATAATGCAAATTTCGCGTTATAAAAGTTAAATCATTAAATATCAATGATTTAAAATTTTGGTTTTGTTTAGTTAAACTTATAAATGATTGAACAGAAAAATTCTTGCGTTAACCGCAAGGGAGAAAACTCAAACGAATGAATTAAAGTAATTGGATAAAATCTGCAGGAGATTCAAAGATCCGAACATTCTTAGGCGATTTTATCGGATTCTTAATGGCTTGATAGCCGGAGATGAAAATCTTAGTATTTGGTAAGCTATGTGCAAGTTTATTGACGTACTCTTCAAATTCAATTTCTTTTAATGACTGTGTAATCACGGTCACCATAATTTCAGTGTGACTGATAGACTGAACTTTTATTAAATCATTAAATGGTACCGATTGACCTAAGTAAATCGTATTATATCCCCTTGTTTTTGCCATATAGTTATATAGCAGAAGTGATATTTCGTGTAATTCAGCTTCCGGAAGATAAAAAGTGATTTTTGGAGATGTTTCGGTATGATGCCCGTTAACACTATCAATGGCAGCGATTAGTTTCTGGCGAATTAAATTAGTGATAAAGTGTTCCTGAGCCGGATTAATCGAATCAGTTAACCACATGACACCGGTTTTTTTTAGAAATGGAAAGATGACTTCAATAATCGTTTTTTCAAAACCTTCTTTCACCGTGTTAATGGAAATGATTCTGTTAAACATTTCTTCATTCAAATCCACCATCGCCACAATGAGTCCGTCAATTAATCCATCTTTATCATCACCTGTAACTATGAGTTTCTTAACGGCATCGTTTATTTCAGCTTCTTTTAACTGCGCAATTTTCGAGATTTTAATTCCGCTTTTATTTAAGGTACTTACGTTTAAGATGCGTTTTAAATCTTCGTTGCTGTATAAACGTATGTTGGTGTCTGTTCTTTCGGGCTGTAAAATCCCATAACGCTGCTCCCAAATGCGCAACGTGTGAGCCTTAATGCCGGATAGCACTTCAAGGTCCTTTATATTATATTTTCCGGTCATGTTCTCCATAAAACAACAAACAAGTTTATTTGTTCACGCGGAATTAAATTATCTTTATCCTAATTTCTAAAATTCACATAATTAATCGAGAAATGAAAGCCTGTAACGTACTAGTTATCCTCTTTTTATTGTTAACTGCAAAGCATCAAGCGCAAATTAAAAAAGATAGTATTTTGCAAACGATTGATGTTTTTCAGAACGATATGAATAATGAGTATGCCGATTCAACCCATTCTCCTTTAACGCGTGAAGACCGCCTAAAATTCAAAGGCCACGATTTTTATCCCATCAATCTGAACTTAGTGGTTGTTGCGAATTTAAAAGTAACACCCGGACAAGAAATTTTTGAAATGCCAACCACCACCGAACGCAAACCTAAATATGTGAAGTACGGTGAGATTACTTTTAAAGTAAAGCGTAAAAAATATAAACTAAATGTCTATCAAAGTATGGATTTGCTGAACAAACCCGAATACAAAGATTATTTGTTCTTACCCTTTAAAGATTTAACCAGTGGTACTACTTCTTATGGTGGCGGACGATATATTGATTTGAATGCTACAGATGCCAAACGCATCATTGTTGATTTTAATAAAGCCTACAATCCCTATTGCGCCTACAATCATAAATATTCTTGTCCCATCCCTCCAAAAGAGAATTTTTTAAATCTGAAAGTTGAAGCCGGCATTAAAGCTCCGAAGGAATAATTAAATGAAATCACTCATTATATTACGCGGACTCCCCGGCAGTGGTAAATCTACACTCGCTAAACTCTTAAGCGAAGATGGAAAATATCCGGTGTTTTCGGTGGATGATTATTTTACAAATGAGAATGGTGTTTATCATTTTAAATTCGATGAAAACCATTTAGCCTATAAACACTGCGAACTGAATACGCAAAAAGCCATGGAGCAGGGGAGCGGGAAGATTTTTTTAGATAATGCATTTACGCTAGAGTGGGAGATGGAGCCTTATTTTAAATTGGCACAACAATATAATTATCAAATTCACGTTTTAACCGTTGAGAACAGACATCAGAGCAAAAACATTCATGCCATCAGCGATGAACAAATCCAAAAAATGGCCCAAAAGTATAAAGTAGTTCTGTTTTAGTTTTGGTATTATTTTCTTAAGTTTAATAAATGAAATTTAAATTATTCCCATTCATTTTATTCTTCGCTCTTAGTCTTTCCTCTTTTGCAGGATTACCAAAAGACACCACAAAATTTAAAGAAAAACTAAGTTTTAAAGATGTGTTTTTTGGCAGTGAAGATGCTTACATGGTCTGTTATCCTAAAGATCATAAAATGTTACTGAACAATATTATTTTATTATCAGTAGCCTCCATCGTTTTTCTTTCACTCTTCTTATACAACCGCTCAAAAAATGCCAAACTTCATCGCTTAAATGCAGAGTTGTTGACTCAAAAAAACAAAGACATTACCGATAGCATTAATTACGCGAAGCATATTCAAAACACCATTTTACCCGACAGCAAAACCATGCAATCCATTGGAGAACATTTTGTGTTATACAAGCCAAAAGATATTGTGAGTGGTGATTTTTATTACGCTTGTCATACCGGAGAATGTGTTATTATGGCGGTGGTTGATTGTACCGGACATGGCGTTCCTGGTGCGTTTTTGTCCTTAGTCGGACAAACAGCTTTGCAACGTGCGGTGATGGATGAAAAATTAACGAATCCATCTGAAATCATGGATAAGATGAATTCATTAGTGAAAGCAACCCTCAAACAAAATAATGAAGAAGCATTGCGCGATGGGATGGAAGTGGGCATCGTTCACATTAATAAGAATAAAGGCATAGTTGAATTTGCCGGTGCAACGCGCAGTATGATGTTGGTTTCTAAAAATGGAGTACACACCTTAAGCGGCGATAAATGTACCGTTGGCAGCTTTCAGCCACACATTAAAAATGCACCTGTTACACATACTTTAAATGTTCAAAACGGCGATATGATTTATTTATTTTCTGATGGTATTACCGATCAGTTTGGCGGACCCGCGAATAAAAAAATCAAGAAAGAAATTTTTAGCGACCTAGCTCTCATTTATACAAATGATGTCACAAAACAAAAAGAACATTTTGAAACTAAGTTGAAAAACTGGCAAGGAAAAAATGAACAAACCGATGATATGGTTTTAATCGGTTTTCGTATTTAATTAGCAAATAGATTTCTCTACAGATTTTTGTTAATTCTTCGTATGACTCAATTCAGCTCTGTAATTTCGATTGTTTAAGTCTGTGTTTTCAATTATTAATTCTTTATCCGTTAATTTTACAATCATCCAATCGTAGCTAGCCATTTTTGGAAAGAAATTGGTTTGTAGATTTATATGACTTTTCTTTTTTGAAAATATCCATCTGTCACCAAACCATCCTTCTTCACAATTAAATTTAGCCTTGAATGCATACATGTTATTGTCATAGGTGTCTTTACTTGTTTCAAAACCAAATCCTGTATTTTTACGTATACATGTTGCAGACGCCATACTTCCTAATCCCCCCCATGTCACAGTAACTTCATCCTGAGTATGATCATCGCCATTAATAGTATATTTATTTAAATACCAGCCTTTGTTACAGAGTCTTTGTTTAGCGGTACGTAAGTTTATCATTTCATTTTCAGGATATTTTTTACATCCTAAAAACAAAACAAACAGAATAAGTGCACTTACTTTAAAATGAATATTTTTTAACATTTTGAAAGGCCTGTCGCAATCTAATGTACGAATATTCCCTGGTTATTAAAATATCTCATGGTGTTAATAAATCCCTTATTTGTTAATCAAAATTCGTCTAACGGTTTTATCATATCTAAAGTAAAACCTTACATTAGTGCGCTCTTTTTAAAAGGGTTTAAACATTAGAATTATGAAAGAAGTTTATATAGTAGCAGCCGTTCGTACTCCAATGGGTTCGTTTGGCGGAACATTAGCAGGCGTACCTGCAACAAAATTAGGCGCTGCCGCCATTAAAGGTGCATTAGAGCGCATTAACTTAGATCCGAAACATGTTACGGAAGTATTCATGGGTTCGGTTATGCAGGCGAATTTAGGACAAGCTCCGGCGCGTCAAGCCGCAAAATTTGCAGGCTTACCTGATACTGTTCATTGCACCACCGTAAATAAAGTGTGTGCTTCAGGTATGAAAGCAATTATGTTAGGCGCACAAAGCATTATGTTGGGCGATAACGATGTTGTTGTAGCAGGCGGAATGGAAAGCATGAGCCAAGTGCCGTATTATTTAGAGAACAACCGTTGGGGCGCAAAATATGGTCACGGACAAATCATCGATGGTTTAGCGAAAGATGGTTTAACAGATGTATATGGTAATTACCCAATGGGAAATTGTGCTGAAATCTGCGCGAAGGAAAAAAACATTACCCGCGAACAACAAGATGCTTTTGCAATTGAATCTTACAAACGTTCAGCAGCAGCTTGGTCGGCAGGAAAATTTAATGATGAGATTATTCCTTTAACCGTTAAAACAAAAAAGGGAGATGTTCTTTTTGCGGAAGATGAAGAATACAAAAATGTAAATTTCGAAAAAATCGCGGCTTTAAAACCGGTGTTCGTTAAAGACGGAACTGTAACTGCTGCGAATGCTTCGACCATGAATGATGGCGCTTCTGCTGTTATTTTAATGAGCAAAGAAAAAGCAGATGCTTTAGGAATTAAACCTTTGGCAAAAATTAAAGGATACGCCGATGCTGAACAAAATCCGGATTGGTTTACAACTACGCCAAGTATCGCGGTACCACGAGCGGTTGAGAAAGCAGGATTAAAAATGAGCGATATTTCTTATTACGAATTAAACGAAGCATTTGCTGTAGTTGGTTTAGCGAATATGGAAATCATGAAACTTGATCCTTCTAAAGTTAACGTAAACGGTGGAGCAGTATCATTAGGACATCCATTAGGATCTTCAGGTTGCCGTATCATTGTTACTTTAATTAACGTATTAAAACAAAACAAAGCGAAGTATGGCGCTGCAGGAATTTGTAACGGTGGAGGCGGAGCTTCAGCAGTAGTTATCGAGAACTTACAATAATAAACACAAACAAACACAAACAACGAGAAAAGGCCTGTGGAGTAAATCTGCAGGTCTTTTTGTTTTTATTTCCCGCGGATTGCGCAGATTTTCGCAGAAGTGAATTAATTGAGTTGCTCATATTGACTTGTGTCCATTCGTGAAATCCGTGGCTAATAAGATGTCTCGACTACTCCCGATAGTTATCGGGACGACATGACATTCGCAGTGATTTGTCTTTCCGACCGAAGGGAGGAATCTGTTCTTTATTTTCCCGCATATAACGCAGATTTTCGCAGAAGTGAATTAATACAGCCTTTAAATTTCATAGTAAATCCTGTTAATTTGAAATCTTTATCTAAAAACTTATCTTAGTACCATGTATTTCGGTGTTTGTTTATTAAGTGTGGTGCCTTGCCGTAAGGAAGCTTCTAATACCAGCGAAATGGTAACGCAGCTTTTATTTGGCGAACATTACAGCGTAAAAGAACAAACCGAAGATTGGGTGCAGATTGTTACCGCTTACGATAAATACGAATGCTGGATTAATAAAAAGCAACACACCAAAATTTCAGAAGCAACTTTCAAATTACTCGATTTGCAAACGCCGATTGTGACCACCGAGTTAATGCAGTTAATTACAAATAAAAATTCGGGACTCACTTTTCCGATTCCCATCGGTGCCACCTTGCCTTCGTTTTTAAACGGAGAATGCAAAGTGGAGAATACTGTTTTTTCTTTCGACGGAAGCTCTACCAATTCATCTTATAAAAAAGAAGCCAAAGATATTTTAGCAAGCGCACACTTATTTTTAAACGCGCCTTATTTATGGGGTGGAAGAAGTGTATTTGGCATTGATTGTTCAGGCTTCACACAATTGGTGTACAAACTCAATGGTTATAAATTACCAAGAGACGCCTACCAGCAAGCTGAATTGGGACATCCTTTAAGTTTTGTGGAAGAAGCGGAAGCCGGTGATTTAGCTTTCTTCGATAATGAGGAAGGAAAAATAATCCACGTGGGAATATTACTCGACAATCAGCGCATCATTCACGCATCCGGACAAGTAAGGATTGACAGATTTGATCATTACGGTATTTTCCATTCAGAAAATAAAAAGTACTCGCATATGTTAAGAGTTATAAAGCGAATTTTATAATGCAGTTTAAATGGGCACTATTTTATATTTGCCTCTTGGTTTTGTTTGGTTGTTCTAACCCTAAACCCGACCATGATTCCCAACGAAGCCATAACGAAGTTTTAATTTTACCCGATAGCCTTGATAATGTTAAAGCAAAAAGCAAAAAGGTTGTATTAAAATCCATAAAATTAGGTGGTAAAGAATTAGAAGCTCCCATTGTTTTACCATTAAAATCACCCACGGTTTCAAAATTAAAAGGTAATGTAAATGTGCTGGGGCCATCTCAGGAAAGAAAATTGGGTGAGCCACTCCTGAAAAAAATCTCTCCGAAATTAATCAGCAACATTAAACCCGGGATGGCAACTCTTGGAACCCCTCAGGAAATAATATGTCAAACAGCCAACACATCCGAGAAGGCTTTCAGTAATTTAAAATTTTATAATCAAGATAATGGTTTGGTAAGTACCATTGTTCAATCAATGGTTTTTGATCGCATGGGACATCTCTGGGTTGGCACCGATGGAGGTTTGTGTAGATTCGATGGACATAAATGGATGGTCTATAACACCGGTCAAAATTTGCGTCACAATTATATTTTTTGTTTACGCTTATTAAAAGATGGCAGACTTTTAATTGGAACTGACGGTGGTGGACTTCAAATTCTAAATACCGTTACCAATCAATTGGAAATTTATAATAAAAACAATGGATTAACCGGCGATTTCATCATCAGTACCTATGAATTAGAAGATGGTAAACTCTTTATTGGTACTTCGGGAGATGGTTTGAATATTATCGATTTTAAAAATCACAGCATACAGCAAATCACCATTGATAATGGATTAGGTGAAAATACTGTGTTAGGAATTGCACCCTTAGAACCGGGTGTGTTTTGTATCGGTACATACGGAGGTGGTTTAAACATATTGGATTTTAATACTTCAACCACTAAAATTCATTCCACATTAAACGGATTAAGTAACAACAAAATCATGTGTCTGGGAATAATAAACAAGGAAGTTTATATGGGAACAGACGGTAACGGACTAGAAGTTTATAACCCTAAGACCAATTCAATAAAAAACATTTCAGTCGAACAAAATTTATCAGATGCTACAATTTATTCTATGTATGTTCAGAACGATAGTAAATTACTCATTGGGACAAATTTGGGTGGTATAAATATAATAGATCTTAAGGCATCCACGATTGAGACATACGGAACAGAAGAAGGATTAAGTAATCCAACCGTGTATTCCATCAATCAAACCATGGATGGAAAATATTTGATTGGCACTTACGGCGGTGGATTAAATATTTTGGACTTGGTGAATCAGAATATCAAACATTACGATTCAGAGCGCGGTATTTCCTATAATACCATCATGAATTTAAAATTTACGGATACTGATAATTTAGTTTTAGCAACTGATGGCGGTGGGATAAATTATCTTGATTTCAAAAACGGAAAAAGTTTGATTTATAATACTGAATCCGGATTTCCGGTTGATGTAGCTTATGGATTGCACCTTGTTAACGATAATAAATGGTTAGTGGGCAGCTCCGGTAAAGGATTATTTGTAGTAGAAAGAGATAAAAATAAAATAACACAGTTTGGTATTAAACAAGGTTTTGGAAGTGGTTTTGTGTGGTCTGTTATACAATGTAGCGATGGCAATTATTTGGCGGGTAACGAAGGGAATGGTCTTGTTTTTGTAAATCAAAATCATGATTCCATTCATAAACTAAACACGTTAAACGGATTGAATTCAGATTTAATTTTAAACGTTAATGAAATTGAAAAGGGTGTTTTTTCAATCGCTACCTCCGATAAAGGTCTCACCATTTACGATAAAAACAAAGGTACCTTAAGTGAATTTACAACTGATAACGGATTAAATAACATTACCGTTAATACCCAATGTTTAAATTCCAAAGGTCAATTGCTTATTGGTACCAATGGTGGCGGATTAAATGTGATAGATTTTAAATTAAATCGTATTTATTATTACACTGAAAAGTGTGGATTGCCAAATGAACAAGTCATCAGTATTTTTGAAGATACTCTTGGATGTCTCTGGCTTGGCACAGGTAAAGGATTATGTAAAATGATTCCGGAAGGGAATTATTATAAACTTGAGAAGAATTACGATAAAAAAGATGGATTACGTTACATGGATTTTAATCCTAATTCCATGTCCACATCGCATTCAGGTGAACTTTGGAGCGGAATAGGTTCTGTACTCACTAAATTGGAGCCATATCTTAAAATCAACAAGGATGCTTTACCAACCTACATCACCGATGTGATGGTGAATGAACAAAATCTCGACT
Source organism: Bacteroidia bacterium (assembly GCA_016787445.1). GTDB lineage: Bacteria > Bacteroidota > Bacteroidia > B-17B0 > Aurantibacillaceae > JAHEYG01. The sequence goes on along the minus strand of JAEUTQ010000073.1, from coordinate 38,630 downwards.
GGCTGGATAAAAAATCATTGGAAAAATTAAGCACAAGTTTTAGTTACGATTCCACAACTTCAACTATTTATCATTTACCAATCGGATTGAAAGTTCCTTATGCTTACAATCACTTAACCTTTAAGTTTACCGGTATACAAATTGGCGCCGAGTCGGAAAAAGTAGTTTACAGTTATAAGCTCACCGGTGAGGATATGGGGTGGAGCTTACCGGTGACGAAGATGGAAGTAGATTATAGAAATATTTCTGCGGGCACTCATACGTTCATGCTTAAATCACGAAGTGCGAATGGAGTGTGGAGTCATCCTGTTGAATTTCAATTTGAGATATTGCCGCCATGGTACAATACAACATGGTCTTATTTTTTATACGCCATTGTTTTTGTTGGTTCTATCTATGGGTTTTCAACTTATAGAAACCGACAATTAAAGTACAGACAAAAGCAATTGGAAATGAAGATTGATGAAGCTACCCTTGAAATTAAGCAGCAAAAATCATTGATTGAAGAAAAGCATAAAGAAATCACCGACAGTATTAATTACGCCTCCAGAATACAAAAGAGCTTTTTAGCAACTGAAGAGCATTTAAAAACTTATTTAAAAGAGTACTTTATATTTTTTAAACCAAAGGATATTGTTAGCGGTGATTTTTATTGGTCGGCCACTCTGCCAAATGGAAATTTTGTGTTTGTAACGGCCGATTCAACCGGACATGGTGTACCGGGCGCAATTATGAGTTTGTTGAACATTACCAGTTTGGAAAAGGCAATCGAAACAGAAACCTCCGCGCATAAAATTTTAAACCTGGCAAGATCAATCATTATCGACCGATTAAAAAAAGATGGTAGTTCGGAAGGAGGAAAGGATGGCATGGATTGTAGCCTGTGTGTGTTTGACTTTAAACAAATGAAATTATCGGTTGCAGCTGCGCATAATCCGGTGTGGGTGGTAAGAAATAAACAATTAATAGAAATTAAACCGGATAAAATGCCTGTGGGTAAACATGAATTTCAAGACAGAGAGTTTACTTTACATGAAATGGAAATACAGAAAGGTGATTTGATTTATACATTATCGGATGGATTTCCGGATCAGTTTGGCGGCGCGAAGGGCAAGAAATTTATGACAAAAAATTTGCGTCAATTAATAGTAAACAATTCGTCTTTATCACTTGCAGAACAAAAGACAGTACTTGAAAAAAGTTTGAGTGAATGGGCCGGACAAATGGAGCAGGTGGATGACATTACAATTGTTGGAATTAAAATCTAATCTTCCTTATCCAATTCAGGTGTGCGGTAAATGGTGGCCATGAATTCCTGAGTGCCTTGTTTTTTTCTCGCTCTTTCTGCCAAGGCAATACCGCCGGCAATGCCAATAGCTATGACGCCTAAAGAAAGTAGTTGCATTAGATAATTGTTTTCATTCGATAACCATAAGTAAGCCCCAATTACTAAGCCAATAATAAAAGGAGATAAAAAGATTTTAATCCAGGCTAAAAGGTCAAATATTTTATCGAAGAAGCTCATGGTATGTTTTTATTGTGTTGTTGATTGGGTGTTTGGCTGTTAGCTGATGGTTGATTTAGTTTGTCCATTTACTTGTGTCGTCGACGAAGTTGTTTTTAATAAACACAAGTCTTTTGGTTAACGTAGAGTCAACAGCCTTTTTTCCTTTTTTTATTTTAATGTAGATATCAAACTGTGTACTGTCATAGCTGAGTTTGCCTTTTACTCCCATTGTGAAAAATAAACTTTGTGTAGGTAAAACACATACGTGATAATCACAATTACTCCAACAATTTCCGTCTGATAAAATAAGCCACCCTTTATCAAAATCACGAAGGCTAATGCGATTTTTAGTTAGTTCCTTTATTGAAGTGTCTTTGACAAAATACATGGATGTGTCAAGTAGAGGTTTAATTGTATTTACCCAAACAGTGTCGGAACTTTTATTTACAAGTTTGTAAAGATTAAAAGTGTCTGCGTGCTTCGCTGTACCGCCGATTGGAGGGACCATTGACTTGTTGTATTCGAGTATTTTCTCGCCAACATATTCGATGGGGTATATATTGTTGTCTATTTTCATTTCCGAGTCTGATTTTTTATTATCGTCAGAGGTCGAGCAGGAGTAGACAAGTCCGGAAAACAGAATAATTTTCGAAATATATTTATTTAAGAATGTCATTTTTACGATTTAGTTTGTCCACCACTTTTCTTTTTCGTCCACTTGAAATTTTTTATATGCCAACTTAAACATTTGAGCGTTAACCCGCAAAAAATGATCGCTTACTTTGTATTAGAGGGTTGTACCTTACTTTAGTTTGTGTCCGCACCAAGGACAGTAATTAATTTTAATAAAAGAAGTTCCACCGTCATGAATTGGAATACCAAACTCTTTGCTTTTAGTCGTTATTATTATTGTGTCGTAATTTATTTTTGTCTTACGTTTAGTTTTTTTGGCTTCGATTAAATGATACCCCATATCAAGGCAACAGTATTTGTTGGGATTTAAACCGGCAGATTTAATTTGTTGCTTTAAAACCCAGTCAGTACATTTTTTATCATTGAGTAATGCGTCTTGATACTTATTAAAGTCGTCAATGTCTTGAATGTCCTTTGATAAAGGTAAATTGGAATATTTTTTGGCTAATTTTTTAAATAAAGATAATTTCATTGTTTGTCGTCTTAAAGCTAGCCCGCTAACGTTCCCCAGATTTACGCTTTGCGGCTTTATTGCCCTCAACCGTCTATACCCGAAAAACTATATTTAAAGATAATTGTTTTTTAGCGAAAGCCGCAACAAAATTTCTGGCCCGAAGGGGCAAGTGGCTTGAGCGATGACCCAAGTCAGCCCGCATAGCTAAATGTGGTGTTATAGGTAGTAGGGCGCGCACAGTTTAATTCACTGCCAAGTCAATTTTGGTCCACCGATTGACTGAGGTCGATAAATGTCGATACCAGTAACGTTTTCTTTTTTTAGTCTTTCACCAAGTCTGTCAGAAATGTATGTCCGGGAAGAAAATGCGGGAATTTCGAACAGATCAATACTATGGTCAAAGTCTTTTGAAAAAACAATTTCGTCCGTTGATGTCATGCCAACTATTTGTCGTCTTAGGCTGTCCACTTTTTCGAAACAGTCTTTTAAGGGCATGTCAAATTCATTTGTGTATTTTTTTAATTCTTCTCTAAGCATTTTGTTCTTTTCTGGAAGTTGTTCCCATTCTTCGGAAGACGTGACCTTTACAACTTCACGTGTCATTGCGGGAGTTTCAGCGATGATCTTTGTTTTAGAGAAGTCTATAAGCTTATATTGATTTGTTAAGTCGTAAAAACTATACCAAAGGTTATAATAGGTCAGGGTGTCTGTAGGAGAAGATTTGAGCAGTTTAAGTCTTTTTTTAGGAAGAACTACTTTTATAGGATAAAATTTATGTTTTGGTAAATTGAATTCCGAAAAAATGTTTTTGACTTTTTCAGAGAAACAAAGCCCGTCTAACATACAATGAAGAAAGTCTCTTACTTGTGAAAACTCTCGATCCCGATAAATTTTTATTTCCAGATTGGGCGTAAACGAAGGGAACTCCCGTTTGTTCTTAATGTATTCGCGTAGTGAACGAGAAGAAAGTTTGCTATCCCAGTCATAGTCCTTTGGAGCCTCGCCTGCGAAAGCATCGTCAACGTTTAATACGTAGTAATTTGTCATGAGACTTTTGTCTATTGTCATTTTTCGGCTGTCTGGCCGCCCAATTAACTTTAACGTTTTGCGGCTTGGCGCAGTTTTTACTTTGCGCTTCCACGAAACTGTTTAATAAAGATAATGAATTTATTTTGAAGCTCTTCTTTAAGGCTGGCGTTTAAACTGCCCGAAGGGACAATTTGTCCGCGCCATGCCGGTGCGGGCGTAAAGGAAAAATTGTCGCCACACCCCGTGTTATAGGGCGTTTTTTATTTAAACTGTTTGTCAATCTCTTTTCTGTCGTAGTCAAGAATCCAGTCATTGTGTTTTTGGTAAATAGGCCTTAAGGTTTCTTTGTCAGTAGCAATGATGTCAAAGCCGCGATCATCATACATGTGCAAAATTAATTTTTTGTCAATGTTTATAAAATAGATTTCTTTACTTGAAAAAAAACCTTTACTGTCAAGCCTTGGTTGTCTTGGCGGAAAGTCTGTGTGACTTACGGCTGTCAAAATGTTTTTGTGATTTATTCGGCCCGCATTAAGTTTTACCAATGCAATATTTCTAATATCTAATCTGTCACTTGGTTCGTAAAGCCTGTATTCTTTTGTGTAAGCGATTTCGTCTTGCTTTAGTTCAGCAATTTGTCTGAACACAAAATTTGATTGTCTTATTTTTCTTCTCCTATGTTTATAATCCATAAGAACTAAAAACATTCTATCTGAACTGTCACAGGCTGATTGAAAAATATTCGTAGCGCGATGCACAACTTGAATAAAATACTCATCTGTGTCGACGTCAACATTCTTGGTTATAGAATTTCCATCTGCGTCAACAACCAGTCTTGTTGAATTAGAAATATTTCCAACCTGTAGATCAAACCGCAGTCCGAACTCCCAGCTGTAAAACAAAGGTTTTCTAGGTCGAAGTCCTTTAAAATTATCTTTTAAAAATTGCCTGAATTCTTGTTTTAATGTCCGCACAATATCGTCTTTTAAAATACCCTATAACGGTTTGCAAGTTTGCACAGTGCGGCTTTGAAACCGCTTCTTGCCGAAACCTGCTTAACAAAGCTACATGCTTTTTAGACATTTGCAAAATGAAAATAATTGTCAGCCGCTGACTTTTGCAAATGCCTTATACTTCCGCCCGCATTGTGCAATTGCTTGCTGTTAGGCGTTGCCGTTTTCAACCCATGCGTCAAGTTTATTTGTCTTGAGGAATGAAATGAATTTTATAAGTTCAGAATTAATGTCTTGAAACGACAAGTCTTTTCGTCTCGCAGGTCTGAATAGAAGAGCAATACCAATGTCGTATTCGATATTGTCTTTGCCAAATATTGATTTTAGTTCTTGTATATGTGTCTTTTCAACTAAGTCTAAATTTGTCTCAGCGATTACCCTTAAAATACCTTTTTCAACCTCAAATTTAACAGGGTAATTGTCTATTGTTCCTTTTAAGATAGGTTTTGACGAAAGCCATTTGCTGTCTTTCTCAGAGAGTGTCTTAATGAAGCCAGTACTTGTAAATTTATTGAGTTGAGGGTGATCAAATATTTTATTAATTCGTTTAAATTCTAGTGCGTCTCGAATATTCATAACGAATTGACCAAAAAAGGCGAGGGGTATTGCAAAAAGAAAATAACCTAATATTTTCGTTTCAATATTCATACCTTTCTTGTCCGTCAAAATAATGAATGTCCAAACAATTGTGAATATTACTGATGTCACAATGAACTGGCGTAAAAATTTATGTCGATTTACAGAAAAATATTCTTTCATTATTTATGTCTACGGTTACGCCTAACGTTCCGCGTGCAGCCAACGTTAATGATTGCGGCTCCCGAAACGTATAATAAAGATAAAAAAAATACCTCAAATTCAATATTAATTGCCGCGCGCCGACTGCCGCAAACATTAAAGTGTATGAGTGTAAGAGTAGGGAAGGTTGTGCGTTGCTGTTCGCAGGTAACGTTTGTAGGCTTTAATTGAGAGTGTGGTGTCGCTTAGTTAAATTGTATTTCATAAGTCTTGCTTTCAAATTGCCTGCTAATTTTAAAAATGCGCTTTTTGTTTTTTATGTATTTTTTTGTAATTCTCCAATCACTACAAGAAGTGATGAATATATTGTAAGGTGTAATGTTTGAGCCTGTCATAGAGATCAATTCACCGCAAATGGAGAACTCCGTTTCTTTTTTTGATGTCTTACATAATCCCCAGAAAAATTCAGATTTAAAGGAGGTGTTTTCACCAAAATCATCGGCGGGTTCTATGGTCCAGACAATGTTTTGAAGCTGTGTATTTAGCTTACTGTTAACATAAGTCAAACAATCAACATCATTTACAGTATATGAAGTGATGAAATATTTGCTGTTCAATCCTTTTTTTATTCCGGGTTTATACCATGGATTCTCTTCGTACTTTTTACAACTTACTGTCACCAAACCAAAGGCTAGGATCAAAATATAATTTCTTATATGAAAAAATGAGTCTGCCAATTCGAATAAAGTAACGGGAATTGTTCAGAAATATTGTCTATAGTTTCGTCTTCAGGATTAGTTATTGCGTACTCCAGAAATGTTTTTTAGCGAAAGCCGCAACAAATTTTTCTGTCTGCGTAGAAGGCATTGCGCTGAAGCGATAACCCGCGTCCGCCAGTATATCGTAAATGTAGTGTTGTAGTTGGCTGCTTATAAAGTTTTTGTCAAAGTTAACGAATTGTCTTGTTTACGATATAAAACTTTAAATGTCCTTGTCCAATGGTATTGTTTAAAACTGATTTTTATAGTGTCTGCCTTTTTGTTGTATTTAAATTTTCCCTGCCTTGGCTTGTGAGATAACGATTTAACTTCACCATTAGCGTCAAGCACAATTTCTTTGTTAGTTGCTAAAAAAATATTTCCTTTTGATAAGTCTAATGAAATTTCCGAAGGCCATGGCATGCAACACCTTGAGGATTTAGGTTTATTCGGACAGTCATTATTATAGTCCCGTTCCGCCAAATCAAGAACAATTGTGTCCGAGTTTAAAAAGGAAGTCGAATCTGTTACACATGTAATAATTACACCAAATATATAATCCTTACCAGTTAACTTGTCCTGGGAATTGCAAAAGAAAGATAGCAAAAGAAAAAAAGGTATGATAAATTTTATTTTCATTTAGTTTGTCAAGCGGTTGCCCCTAACGTTTTGCGGCTTGGCGCAGTTTTTACTTTGCGCTTCCACGAAACTGTTTAATAAAGATAATGAATTTATTTTGAAGCTCTTCTTTAAGGCTGGCGTTTTAAATTCTGCCGGCGGCAGGCTATTTTTTCCCGCCATGCCCGTGCGGGCCAAAGGAAAAATTGTCGCCACACCCCGTGTTATAGGGCGTTTTTCTCTTTCGGTTCATAAGTCTCTCGTACTTTGTCTGCCCAAACGGCTACATAATTGTCAGCAAAATTTTCACTTTTCGCTTTTGTTGCTTTACTCCAATATCGTTTATAAAAACTGTCAATGGAGTGTCCAATTTCGTGAAGCAATAAACTTTCCAAAAAATACTTTTTAATCAATTCATCTGTCCATTGTAAATACCAACCGTCTTTATCTTCTTTTAAGTCTGTAGTATAGTTTTTATAGTAGTTTAAAGTCTTTCTTAATGGTTTGTTTTTTCCAAGCCTCATTTTGTTGTCAGTTGGGAATGGGTGTAAAACGATTAAATACACTTTACTACCACAAATAAAAGAACCTTGAAAAGTGTCTCCATTTACGTAATCAGTCTTTTTAATTTTCTGCAACCAAATGTGAGTTAAATGGTCGGTGTGGTCTTTCGGTAACTTCTCAAGTGTCGATTTTATTTCGTCAACAGTTACGGGAAAATAGAAGTCTCGAGAGGGATTGTCAACTATATAAATTGGCGTTGTTTCGCCACTTTTTGGAGCAGTTAAATTATGTTTTCGATTAAAAATTTTGTCGGCAAGTTTTGGAAAAGTCCGACCACCCCAAACGTCACCAAACTTTCGGTTTTTCTTCCAAGCTGTATGTTTTCTTGTCTGCATGGTGTCGTCTATTAAAATGCCTATAACGGTTTCGGGATTTGCGTTCGGGCGGGTTTCGAAGCACAAAGTTTCAATTTATTACTAATGTTCATTTGAAGCACTAAGCTCCATGTTTGCACGTCAGCCCGCCTGACGCAAAACCCGTGTTATAAGCTGCCAGCCTCACACAGTTTAGGGCCCATTGCCAACCTGAAGTCTGTCGATAATACTTTCTTTATCGTCATTAAGTGTCCAGTCACCAAACACACATAATGCTTGATTTGCGATTACAAAAATTGTCTTGTCATGAGTTTTTTCTATGGTTTCAGCAATATTGTTAGAGCAGTCGTCATTTAATATTTTGTACTGGTCGGCATCCAAAATTACAAGGGCATAGTTTCTCTTTGCCGTTTTGACTATGTCTGGGTCTTTGATTATGTCCCATCCTAACTTTTGATTTGCTCCAAGGTCTTTGTCAACAAAGGCAATAAGTATAAGTCTTTCGTCTGCGGTTGTTCCGTTACCGTCCACGGTTCGGCTCAAACAATTGATTGCGCTGTCAACATTTGAGTAGGTCTTGTCGCAGCAAGTTCCAACTTTGTCATGGGAATTATTCCCACAGTTTGTCAAATTGAAAGAAAGGCTAAACAGGTAAAATATTTTTTTCATTTCGATGTTTGTCCAACTGGTTGCTTATAACGTTCCGCGTGCAGCCGACGTTAATGATTGCGGCTACCGAAACGTTCACTTAAAGATACAAATAAAAATTTTACCTCCGTCCCAACATTAGTTGCTAGGCGCCGGCAATAAATTTGTCAGCCCGAAGCCGCGCGCCGACTGCCGCAAACATTAATGTGTCCGTGCGTGAGAGTAGGGAAGGCTTGTGCGTCGCTGTCCGCAGATGACGGCTGCATGCTGTTATAGGTTGAAAGCGCCCCATTGGTTAGTTGTCGTATTGTTTTAACCAAGTCAAGCTGTCTGGGAAGTTTTCTTCATTGTCTGCAAAGTTTTTTGGTAAAACAAGTAGCGCATGGTTGTCTGGGTCGTTGCAATCATAAACTACTGGAAATACTTTATTAATTATTGGTAGTCCGTTAAAACCAAATAAATATATGTCAGTATTTGTTTTGCCATTAATATAGAATTCGTAAACATACCCTTTTGTGCTTTTATAGTTGTGTTCATATTTGGTAACTCGTCCGAATGCGTAACATTTATTCTTTTTTATACTGTCCATTTGTTTTGTGTTATTTAGATAACCGAAAACAACAAAAATCACAGTTAAAAGAATAATTGTCAGTACAAGGTTGTTTGTTTTTTTCTTAGAGTCTGTCATTGGAGTAGTCGTCCGCGCTTTTTACCTATAACTTCCATATAGGACTAATAAAACCATCCTTAGCGCGCCAATTTGGCAAGATTGGGGAATGTTTATCGCTCCTATTAGAATAAAATTAATTAAATACTTTTATCTATTCAAGTAATTACTTGCTTCTTGTCCGTAGAGTTTTTTACCGTTTTGGTAAACAGAGATAAATGCATCGGAGATTCCTAAACCAATTACTTCATCACGTAATTGTTTTGCAAACTTGGCATCGGTAAAATTACCAACCGTGTAAATATATAATCCGTTCACAAACTTAGCATCTACCGGCCATGTTTTGATGTTTAAGAATTTAGAAGCTACTTCATTTGGCACCTGATTACGGTAAGCACCAATTTGTACTTTAAAGCTCACACCTTCATCGCCAACTTTCACACCATTTTCAGGTGTTGGAGCAGGAGCAGAGGTAACATTGTTTTTAAACGGCGCAACCGTTGGTGTAGGTTCTTCAGTGGCCGCAGTTGCTTTAGGAGGTAATCCGCCTGTATTTTCACTTGGGAATACAATCGGATTCTCAGGCTCCATTTTCAGGTTCTGATTTTCCGATTTAATTTTTTGTCCTTCTGTGAACGGAACACGTTTACCATTATAATAAGCCGAAACGAACGCGTCTTTAATGCCTAAGTCAACCACTTTGCGTTTGTCACTCACTACTTTTACATCGTCGTTATAGATACCGGCTGTGTAACGGTATAAACCGCTAGGCAATTTCTCTGTATAAATTGGCTCCAGTTTCCATAATTGAGAGCGGGTAATTTCGCGTGAGTAAACACCAATCTGAACCGTAAACAAGAGACCGTTTGATTTTTCTAATTCTTTGGTTACCACCACAAATTCATTTTTAGGCACAGCAGGCGCGATGTTCTTGGCAATGTTAGCGTTGTTAGGAATACCTGCACTGGTATTGTTGGTAGCAATAACTTCTTTACCCTCTTTCTGTAAAATGTTAATCGCCTCATTAACCGTAATACGCTGACCGTTATAGAATACAACTACAAATGCATCGTTATAGCCCATTTTACGTAAATCATTTTTAACGCCGGTTGCTTCTTCAAACTTCTCAAAATTACCCACAGTATAACGTAAGAAACCATTAGGTGTTGTTTGCGCATTAACAGGCGTTAAACCTTTAAATGTATTATTAGGAATAGGCGATTTAAACGCTCCAACCTGCACACGGAAGACAAGTCCATCCGGAATTTTCTGATCTACAGGAATTGGATTAGAAGCGCTGTAAACATTACCGGTTTTAATTTCTAAACCTTTTACAGTTAAGTTAACCTGATTCGTTCCTGCACTTGTTGTTTCTTTTGAAGTATTAGTAGTTGCAACAGGTTCAGACGGTTCTTTTACAGGTTTCTCTTTCACAGTCTTCACCGGCTTTTCTTTCACCGGCTTCGTTGTTGCCACCGGCTCAGAAGTTTCGGTTACAGGTTTTTCTTTTACAGGTTTAGTAGTTGTTTTGGTTGGCTTGGTGTTTTTAGCAATAAGGTCTTTCTCGTACGCTTTGTTTAAAGCAACCACAGCTTCCTGACTCTTTTTAGCCGCCTGGCTTAGGTAATCCTTCTTTAATTTAGCATCCGATGTTTGGTTTGCTTTATCGTTTAATTGTTTGCTCGATGTAATTAAATTTTCAGCGTCGGCTTTATTCTGCTTTTGTTTTTCGTTTAATACTACAGGTAATTGCTCATTAAGCGTTTCATACTCCATCACATTAGCACGGTTCAGATTTTCAAGTTCGGTGTTTTGTTTTTGCAACACCGCGTCTTTCTTCATCTTCAACTCCGGACTGATATTATCTTCCGCGTTGGTATTGATAACCAATGGAGCAGGAGAGTAAGTTAAATCGTATTTGCGTAATGAACGGATGATTTCAGCTTGTTTATTTAGAACTTCCGCTTCTTTTTCTTCCGCGTTACTGTAAGCACCTAATTTAGCCGAAGAGTTGGTAATGCTGTTGGCTTCATCTCTTAAATTACTTGCTTGTTTTTTGGAATTATTAATTTGTGTAAGGGCATCTTGTATTTCCGCTAATTCAGGAGCTTCGGCGGTTTTTGCTTTTTCTATGTAATTAGCAATGGCCGCGTCGTTGTATTTCAATTGCGCTTCGTTCAATTGTTTTTGTAAGTCGGCGCTATTTGTTTTAGAGATAAAGGATCTATTTTCAAGTTCCGTTATTTCTTTCACCAACTGATCTTTCTCTTCACCTGATTTTTCAGCAGCTTCTTTACGTTTAACAGACGCTTGTTTGTCGTAATTATCTGCTTCGTTATTTAATTTATCAATGTTCGCTTTGGTGGCTTCAACGCCCATCTGACTACCCGGTGTTTTCTTTATCTCATCTTCGATAGTGCTGTATTCGTTACCTAAAGCAATAAGGTTTGTAATAGCATTGGTTTTCACAGAAGAAGCTTCGCTATTTTTATGCGCCACAGGATTTTGATCGATAAAGCCAATCGTTGATTTCACCGATTCATCCTTCAATACTTTATATTCAGGATTGATGGTTGGTGTATTAGCGGCAACAGAAGTAGTGGTTTTTGGTGTAGAAGTTTTAGTAGGTGTTACCGTAGCAACAGGTTCCTTGGTTTCTTTTACAGCCGGTTCTTTTGTTTCCTTCACCACAGGTTCTTTCGTTTCTTTAACCGGTGTTTTCGTTTCATTTACAGCCACAGTACCACTGGTAACAGGTTCTTTCGTTTCCTTCACCGGTGTTTTAGTTTCAGTAACTGCTACGGTATTTGTTGTTACAGGTTCTTTAGTTTCGGTTACTGGCGTTTTCGTTTCAGTTACCGCTACTGTATTCGTCGTTACAGGCTCTTTGGTTTCCGTTACAGCAACAGTATTGGTGGTAACGGGCTCTTTGGTTTCAGTAACTGGTTCTTTTGTTTCTTTAATTGGTTTTTCATTGGAAGCAATCGCACCGCTTTGTAATTGTTCATTCGCTTTAGTTAAGAGCGCCAAGGCTTCGACTTCTTTTTTATTCGCTTCTAACAACAAGTTCTGTTTTGCTTCGCTGTTGTTTTCGGTTAAAGCTTTGCTGATTAATCCCACCGCTTGTGTATTGGCGGTCTCGGCTTGTTTCTTTAAACTAACGGCTTCCGCATTGCTGTTGTTCTTAATAGCAGGGTTTTGAGAAAGCTTGGTGTTTTGTGCTTTATATTCGTTTTGATTGGCTTTACTCAAGGTCATATAGGCATCCAGTTTTTCTTTGTTCAACTGGTTGTATTTCTGATTAACCTGAGTTAAAGCAGCAGCATTCGGGTTTTCGTTAAACTCAGCTTTCTTAAGTTCGTAACCCGGATTTGATTTTAATAATATTTTGATGGCTGCATCCTGCTTCGCTAAAGCTTCCGCTTCTTTTTCTTCCGCATTACTAATGGTACCTAACTTAGCAGCATCACTTCCGAGTCCGTTAGCCTCATCGCGCATCGCGGTAGCTTGCTTCAAATAATTATTTGCTTCGGTATTTAATTTGTTCGCTTCATTTAAGTTGGCCGTGTTTTCAGGCGTGTTTTTATTTAAATAGGTAGCCTGATTAACTAGCTCAGTAATATTTTGGTTATTTAAATCGAAGTTAAACTTGTTTTGTTTTTTAGTTAGATCACTTGCTTCCAAATATTTTTTATTCGCATCTGCGTCTAATTGTTTAGCCTCAGTTAATAATTTTTCTTTTTCAGCACCGGATTTGGTGTTAGCAGTAGCGCGCGTTTCTTTTGCTTTGGAAGCAAAGGCATCACCTTGTGCTAATAAAGCATCCTTGTTTCCACCGGCAGTGGTGGCAGTATTTGTTTTAATGGATTCTTCCGCTTTACTAATCGCGTTATCTAATTCAGCTTTGGTTGTTTCGGTTGATTTTAATTTAGTCTCAGCTTCTTTCTTTAAGTTAATGGCATTGGCATCTTTATAATCATTATATGCAAAGGCCGGATTGTTAGAAGTGTTTACATTGGCTTTAAGCGCCGTTAATTTATTTAAATCGTCCTTACCGTCAAAAGCAACTGTGTTAGCAGTGGAAGCAGGCGTAGTATTTGAAGCAATGGCCGTTGTTTTTTCGGATGTTGCAGTTGGCGTATTGGTAATCGCCACCGCCGGTTCTTGTCCGTTTATTTTATTCGTATTAGCCGCTATCTGCTTTACGTTAGCATCTTTTTGTTTTTGGTAGGCCGCAATTTCATTTTTAAGCGCTGTTTTTTCAGCTTCTGTTTTGGCAGACTTTAATTTATTATTGTCGGCAACAATTAAAGAAGTCAACTCTTTATTATAATCGGATAAAATAATATTTGAGCTTTGAAGATTTTCCTTGCTTTCATTTCCTGCAATAGGATTTAGTTTCTCATTATACTTAGCCGCTACACTTTCAGGTGTAACTTTGGCGGTAACCGGTGTAGAAGAAGTGGTGGTTGTTGTTGCAGATGGAAGAATAGGAGTAGCCACCGCAGTTTTGGAATCGGTTGTTTTTATTTGATTCGCTAAGTAAAGTTCTGTTTCGTTTGTTTTAGCGGCAGTTTTTAAATCTTCTACTTTCTTTTCATTAGCGGCTAATTCTGTGTTTTTCTTTTCTAAATCAACTTTTAATTCATTAACCTGTGTCGTTAAACTTTTCTTTAAGGATTTATCTTTCGTGTTTTTAATTTCTGTTTCATTTAGATTAATTTCCTTATTGATATCAATAATTTCATTTTTAATTTCATTGGATTTAGCTTCCGCTTTGGCTATCTCGGTTTGTTTTTGCTCGGCGTTTGATTTTATTTTCTCATAAACGGCATCCGATTCTTTTTTAGGTTCTCCAATAGCAGAAACTTGTTGCTGTAATTCATTCAGTTTGTTGGCAGCTTCTTTATTATTCTTGTTTTTTGCAACGTTTTCAAGTTGCATCGCATATTGGTTGTTTAAGTCTGCTTCGTTTTTCTTAGCAAGTGCATCCTTTTCTAAACTTTTCGCTAATTCGTTTAGCGTTTCAGCCACCTTTGCGGCCGATTCGGCATCCGATTTAATCTTCTCAGCTTCTTTTACCGCTTCTTCTTTTTTCACAGGGTCGCTTACAGAAGCCGCATACGTAGCCGCTTCATCCGCTTGTGATTTTAATTTATCCGCTTCTATTTTCTTTTGTTCAGCTAATTCTTTCGCATCACTGGCATCCTGGTTAATCTTGTTAGCCTCCGTATAAGCTTCTTGTGCATCTTCTTTAGCAATGTTTACTAATTGGTCGTTTGAGTAGGCCGGTTTTACAGCCGTGGTAGAATTTGTATTGGCCGCGTTTACTTTTACATCCTCATTCGGTTTTTTTGTATCCGTTACAGGTGGCGTTATAGTCGGGTTGGTTGTAGTTACTGCTTTCGGGTCTTTTTCGTTAGTAGCTAACGGTTGACTTACAGTGGCAGCTTTTACGTCGTTTTCATTAACCTCAAGTTTCGCTTTCTTTTCAATTAACTCTAAGTATTGTAAATAGCTGTTGTCATCCGGTGGTGAATCAAAGTAATTGATAATCTTCAACACTTTATTATCGTAAGAAATAGATTGCTTAAATGGCGCAAATGAAGTGGCCATTGGAAGAATTACTTTATCGGATTGTACTGGCAAGCCCGGAGTTTCTACGGTGTATAATAATTTACCGCCGTTTGGAACCTCCATCGAGTAGTCACCATTATCTTTTGCCTGAAACACGCCAACTACTTTGCCGGTTTCCATATCCTTTACGGTAATTTTAGAAAGTAAACTTTGACGCGCATCTTCTTTTAAAACAGTTCCCTTAATAAAGGCAACAGTCATAGGAACGCGTTCTGTTTTTACTTTCAATACATCAATTTTACCGGGTGGACTTTGACGACCGGTGGAGAAGTAAGCGTATTTCTCAGATGAATCGGTCACGAATAAATAATCATCATCCGGAGAGTTAATTGGGAATTCTAAATTAACAGGAGATGACCAGGTACCGGTTGCATCATCATAGGTAGATTTGAAAACATCGTATCCACCCATGCTGTTAAAGCCTTTTGAACTGAAATATAAAGTACGACCGTCAGGATGCAGGAAAGGATAATCTTCATCAAACTCAGTATTAATGGTTGGAAGTTTAACGGGTTTTGAGAATTTATCGGGAGAAACTTTCACGGCGTAATAGATATCTCTTCCTGTACTGCCATCTTCACCAAAACTGGAGAAATAAATTTTATCGCCTGATTTCGGAATGTAAACAACCGACTTTTCCTTTTTCTTTTTATCGTAAGAAGTGCGGAATTGATCCGGTTTTACTAAGAGCTTTCCGCCGATGGTACTTAAGTCGTAACTTCTGAAATAATCCGTTTCGTTTAATTGTTTTTTATTCATCACCACCAATTCGGACAATGTGGCTAGTAAACGTTTACCGTTAACGCAGGAAGTAATCTCTTTATCGACCTGAAGTTTCTTTTGTTGTGAGGGGCTGCCCACTTTTTTATACTCTTTATAAAAATAAATAGCCTCATCAAACAGGTAATTGATGTGGAAAGCCTTTGCATAATAAAACTTAGCGTCTTTAGGGGCATCAGAAGGGTGGAGTGCAGCAAATTTCAAATAGGAAAAGCATTTTTTCTTATCTGCCTCCGAATACAGCATACAAACGCCCAATTTGTAATTCAACTCCGGATCTTTTGGATAAAGCGCCACTAACTGCGCATAAAGATTGTATGCTTTCGTAAAGTCATCATCATCAAAAAGTTTGTCGGCCTCTTTTCTTAATTCCTGTTCGTTCTTAAATTGCTGTGCGTTTAAATTACTAGAAAACAGTAAATTAAGTAGAATGAATCCAATAAAGAAAACTCGGGTTTTGGAAAACATACCGTTTATACGGACAAATGAATTGATATGATACAGAATTTTAGTCAAAATTAGCATTTAAGCTATATATAAGATGCTATTTACCAATTTTTTTCACAAATTTTTTTGGCGGAAAAATTAGTTTTTATCGGAGCTTTGTTAATTGTTAAAAGTCCAATAATCCAAAACTTTTTGATTAACTTTGCAACCTAACCAATAAAAAAAACCAAAATGATTAAAAAATTACTTTCTGGAGTTGCAGTTTTCGCTGCAGCATTCTCTTTCGCTCAAAGCGGTAAACAAGTTGTTGATATCGGTGTTCGTGAGACATTAAGCTCTAACACAGGTTATGCAAAAACTAGCGCAATGCCATTACAGTGTGATACACTTTACAACTTTAACGCATTTGCTCCAACTACAACTGTAACTATTTACACAATTCCTGGTTCAGCTTGTTCTCCTTCATCTACAATCCCTGGTTATGGTGGATTCGTAGCAGGTAACAACTGTTATGGTGATGCTGCAAAAGCTACTTATTACGCAGGTTCATCTTATAGCGCATTAACTTCTCCATCTGTTACAGGATGTTTCGTAGTAATGTACAAAAACCCAACTACTGGTCGTGGTACTAAGGGTGCTCCAACTAACACAATGGGAATTAATATTTACAATGGTACTATGGCTGGTGGTCCATCACCAACTACAGCTATTGGTGGTACTTCAGCTACAATGGGTCAGGTTGTTGCTGCTTTTTCATCAACTAGTTCAATTGGAGTAGTTCCTTTCTCTTTTACTAATCCTGTTGCTATTTCCGGTTCAGGTTTCTTCGCTTCAGTTGAATTACCAACTATTTTGGGTGATACTGCTGTTATTTACCAAATGTATCAGGCTACTACAACAAGTGGTTGGGAAAAAGATGCTACCGGCGCTTGGTTTGATATGAAAACTAACTGGGGTGGTACTATCAACTTCGAATTAGGTATTTGGCCTATTTTAGGTTGTTCTTCAATCACAGGTTTAACTGAGAATGAATTAGCAAACTTCTTCCAAGTTGTTCCAAATCCATCTAATGGTGTTTTCACTTTAGTATCTACATTGTCTAACTTAACTTATGATGTTAATGTAACTAATTCATTAGGTCAGGTAATTATGAGCAAAAAAGGAATTAATGGCGCAGCTGTTAATGAACTTAACTTAACAGAATACAATAGTGGTGTTTATTTTGTAAATATTACTTCCGGTAATAACACTATCACTAAGAAATTAATCTTAAACAAATAATTAATTTCTTAAATTAATTTAAAAAGCCCCGGTTTTCCGGGGCTTTTTTGTTTTGAATACTTTCAAAAGCTTTTTTGCTACCTCATATTTGCCTATTTTTGCAAAGCATTGAAAAAAATCACCAAATACCTTTTCGTTTTTAGTCTGTTTATTCTTGGCGCTTCATGCGAAGCCTGGCGTTTTAATCGGCTCACAAAAAGCTCTGATTACGATAAAAAACTAACTAAAGCAGCGGAATATTATAAAAAGGAAAATTACGTAAAAGCTATTCAGCTGTACGAAGAATTAATTCCAATTTACAAAGGCAGCGAAAAGGCGGAAGAGGTTTATTATTATTATACCTATTGTAATTATTACCAAGGCGATTACGCCCTTTCTCAGTATCACTTTAAGAATTTCGTGCGTCAATTTCCTTCCAGTAAACATGCCGAAGAGTGTTATTTCATGAATGCGTATTGCTATTATTTGAATTCACCCTATTACACCCTCGATCAAACGGATACAAAAAACGCGATAAAGGAATTCCAAACGTTTGTGGATAATTTTCCCGAAAGCAGCCGTATTGACACTTGTAATGTTTTAATCGATAAATTACGTCAAAAGCTTGAAAATAAGGATTATGACATTATGAAACAGTATTTTAAGCTGAGTGATTACAAGGCTACGATTACCGCCAGTAAGAATTTTATTAAGGAGTTTCCGGACTCAAAATACGTGGAAGAGAGCTATTATTTGATGATAGATTCATACTATTTGCTTGCTATTAACAGTATTCCTTCAAAAAAACTCGAAAGATTGGATGGAGCTATTGATAATTACTTAAAATTCGTAGATTTGTATCCCCAAAGTAAATTTTTGGAAAAAGTAGAAGCTGTTTATACAAGCAGCAAACAAGTAAAAGAGAATTTAATTAAAGCGCAATAAAATGGATTTTAAAAAAACTAACGCCGAATTAACTACAGTAACTCGTGATATCCGCAAATTTGACGGAGTTACCGGAAATATTTATGAAGCGGTGGCTATCATGAGCAAACGTGCTAACCAAATCAGCTCTGAAATGAAGGAAGAGTTATCGGCTAAATTACAGGAGTTTTCAAGTCATTCTGATAATTTAGAGGAGATTTTTGAAAACCGTGAGCAAATCGAAATTTCTAAATTCTACGAAAAGCTTCCAAAACCAAGCTTAATTTCAGTTCAAGAATTTTTAGAAGACAAAATCTATTACCGTAACCCAAACAAAAGTGAATAAGATTTTATCTTAATTATATTAAAGGCAGTCGGCTTTACGCTTACTGCCTTTTGTTTTTATGGTGCTTCAGAATAAAAATATAGTATTAGGTATTAGCGGTGGAATTGCTGCTTATAAATGCGCGCATTTGGTTAGACTTTTTGTGAAAGCCGGTGCACATGTGAAGGTAGTGATGACGCCAAGCGCTAAAGAGTTTGTAACGCCTGGAACTCTTTCTGTTCTCAGTAAAAACGAAGTGCTGATTGATTTTTTTGATATTCGTTCAAATTGGAATAACCATGTACAATTAGCCGAATGGGCCGATTTGATTTTAATAGCTCCGGCCACGGCAAACACCATGGCAAAAATGGCTCAGGGAATTTGTGATAATTTGCTTTGTGCAGTGTATTTATCGGCCCGTTCTAAGGTTTATTTTGCACCCGCCATGGATTTGGATATGTATCAACACCCAAGTACTAAATCAAATTTGGAGACTTTAAAAAACAATGGAAATATCATTATTCCTGCCGAGAGCGGTGAGTTAGCCAGTGGTTTAAGTGGTGAGGGTAGAATGGCTGAGCCTGAGAATATTATTAAGTTTATTGAAAGTGATTTGTTAAGTGCTTTGCCTTTGGCAGGAAAGCAATTTTTAGTGAACGCCGGTCCAACTTATGAAGCCATTGATCCGGTAAGGTTTATCGGTAACCGAAGTTCAGGTAAAACCGGAATAGCCATTGCTGACGAACTAGCTTCACAAGGCGCTGCGGTTACTTTAGTTTTGGGACCATCGGCCTATTCTCCAAAAAACAAAAATGTTAATCTGGTAAGAGTTGAGTCGGCTCAACAAATGTATGAGGCTTGCACAAAAGTTTATGACCAATGTGATGTAGCTATTTTAACGGCTGCGGTTGCAGACTATAAACCTTCTACGGCGAGTGATATCAAGATTAAAAAGAAGGAAAATGAAATGAGCCTAGAGCTCACTAAAACAAATGATATTCTTGCCGAATTGGGTCGTAAAAAGAAAAAACAGATTTTGGTAGGCTTTGCTCTTGAAACAAACGATACTTTGGATTATGCCAGCAAAAAGATGGTAGCAAAAAATCTGGATATGGTTGTCGCTAATACAACTTCTGAAAAAAATCCGGCTTTTGGTGCCGACTTTAACACCGTTACTATCATTGATAAACACAATAATTTGGTTAATTTTGAGTTTAAAAGTAAACAGGAAATAGCGGTAGATGTCATTAACCACATTAAAGCTCACTTTCTAAATATCAAATAATGTTCAAAAGGATTTTCATAGCACTTTTATTTGTACTGACGGTTTCCCGAATTTCTGCGCAAGAATTAAATTGCCAGGTAAGTATTGTTTCACAACAGGTGCAAGGTACCGTTGAAAAGCAAGTGTTCGAGCAAATGCAAAAGATTGTTTTTGAGTTCATGAATAATACGAAATGGACCAAAGATTTATATACCCAACAAGAACGAATTGACTGCTCCATTTTAATTAACGTAACACAGAAGTTGAGTACGGATGAGTATTTGGGAACCATACAGATACAGAGTCGTAGACCGGTTTACAAAAGCTCGTACTATTCGCCTTTGTTAAATTACATTGATGAGAATTTTCAATTCAGATTTCAACAGTTTACACAGCTCGAATTTAACTTAAACACGTTCCAAAACAACTTAACTTCAGTTCTTGCATTTTATGCGTATGTGGTTATTGCCATGGACTACGACAGTTATTCGCCTTTAGGCGGAACACCATATTGGCAAATGGCGCAAACCATCGTTAACAATGCGCAAACAACATCCGAAAAAGGTTGGAAATCTTCTGAGGGTACAAAGAACCGTTATTGGTTAATCGAAAATCAATTGCAGCCTGTGTTTCAGGGCATCCGCGACTGTAACTACAAATATCACCGTGAAGGATTGGATATCATGAGCGAGAAAGTAGATCAAGGCCGTGCCAACATTTTAAGCTCACTCGATTTATTAATTCCGGTTTACAATAATCGTCCCGCTTCCTTTAACATGCAGCTCTTCTTTAATGCCAAGGGAGATGAACTGGTGAATGTATTTTCTAAAGGTTTGCCTGAAGAAAAATCCAAAGCTGTAGAAAAGCTTATGCTGGTCGACCCGGCTAACACCACTAAGTATTTGAAGATCTCAAATAACTAGTTTCCCTTTTCACAATGCGCTGTGCATAAAAGCAAGCCGGCTTCCCCTTAAAGCACTCTTCGATTTGCAATATTTGTAATATGCGTAAATCCCTATTACTTATAGCAGCAAGCGCGCTATTGGCTTTCTCTTGCGGCGACGAAAAAAAAGAAACATCTACCAAAACGGTATTTAACTATAATGAAATGGCAGGCATTACCTCATTAGATCCTGCTGCTTCAAGTAACCTCGAGAATATCTGGGCCGTTAATCAGTTATTTAATGGCTTGGTTCAAACGGATGATAAGTTGAATGTCATTCCGTGCATTGCCCGCAAATTTTCAGTGAGTAATGATGGATTGAAGTACACATTTTATTTACGCACAGATGTATACTTTCATGATAATCCAGCTTTCGAAAACGGTAAAGGTCGTAAGGTAACGGCAAAAGATTTTGTGTTCTCTTATAATCGTTTGTTTGATGCAAAAGTGAGCAGTGCTTTATCGCTTTTAAATAATATCGACCGCAGTGAAAAAACAAATTACAGCGGATTTGCCGCTATCAATGATTCTACCTTTGAGATTTATCTGAAAGAACCATTCAGTGCGTTCTTGAATATTTTAACCATGAAATATTTTTCAGTGGTGCCTCATGAAGCTGTTGATTTATACAAACAGGATTTTAGAAGAAACCCGGTTGGTACAGGTCCCTTTGTTCTTAAAATGTGGGAAGAAGGAACAAAGCTTAACATGATTAAAAATCCAAACTACTTTGAAACAGATGAGAAAGGTAGCAGATTACCGTATTTAGACGCTGTATCTGTTTCGTTTGTAAAAGACCGAGAAACAGCATTTATGGAATTATTAAACGGAAAGTTTGATATGTTAAGTGGCGCTGATGCCTTTAATATTAACGAGGTGTTAGATAAAAGCGGAGAACTTCGCGATGTTTACGCTAAAAAGTTTGTACTTCAAAAACAAACCTTCCTTAAAACTGATTATGTTGGGATTTTGATTGATGAGAACATCGACATTGTAAAAAACTCTCCTTTACGATTAAAGAAAGTGCGTCAGGCAATTAATTATGGTTTCGACCGCCAGAAACTTATTACTTATTTGAGAAATAATGTGGGGGTTGCGGCTACTGCCGGATTTATACCGAAGGGATTAAAAGCCTACGATACCGACAAGATTAAAGGTTATACATTTAATCAGGATAAAGCCCGTCAGTTACTGACTGAAGCCGGTTTCCCGGGAGGAAAAGGTTTGCCTGAAATTACTTTACATACTACAGATAATTATAAAGAACAAGTTGAATTTATCCAATCGCAATTGGCTGAAATCAATATAAAAATGAAAATCAGTGTAGATAAACCTTCAGTGTTACGACAGGCGGTTGCTTCATGCGAATACAATATGTATAAAAAATCATGGGTGGCTGATTATGCCGATGAGGAAAATTACATGAGCATGTTCTACAGTAAAAATTTCTGTCCGGCAGGCTTTAATTTTTCGCACTACAAAAATCCTGATTTCGATATTTTGTTTGAAAATGCCATTCATGAAACCAACGACAGCGTAAAAACAGTGTTATATCAGAAAATGGACCAAATGGTAATGGATGATGCTCCGGTTATTCCTTTGTATTACGATCAAATTATCCGTCTGGTTAGCCACAATATAGAAGGTTTGTCAACCAATCCAATGAACCTTTTAAACCTTAAAATGGTTACTAAAAAGCAGCACTAATTATTTAGTGTTTTGATTTTACATTTTATTTTCTAAATTGCATCTATAATGAGTGCAGGCGATATTACTGTTTCCAACCAAGACGTAGAAAATGAATTCTACCGATCCACTGAACGCTTTCAAGTTATTACCTGTTGGGTTGGCGTGGTTTTGGATTTGGTTTGGTTCATCAGCGACTATTTTATTATTCCAACTTACTGGATTCCCTTTTTAATTTTTCGTGCCTCGGTTTCCGGAATCACGGCGCTAATACTTCTAACCAAAAAATTCCATAAGCTAAACATTTACATGACGCTATTCGTTTTGGTTTTGGGTATTTCCGTTCAAAATGCCTACATGTGGAGTGTGATGGATTTAGAGCATTTGCAGAAACATGCTTTTGCTTACATGGTGTTGTTTATTGGAGTTGGGATGCTGGTGTATTGGGATTTTATTTACTCAGTTATTTTATTGGTAATTACTGTTATTAGTAACATTGTTTTTTACAAACTTAATAGTGCATTGAGTGTCGATCAATTTGTAATTAGCGGAGGCTTATTGGTATTTACAGTTGCTTTATTCAGTACTTTCCTTATTCGTACGCGTTATCGATTAACTTTAAATGAAATCAGAAGTCGTCTCGAATTAGCAAAATCGAAAGAGGTGATAGAGGAGGAGCGTAACATTGTTGTTGAACAGAAAAAAGAAATCACCGATAGTATCAATTACGCAAAGAGAATTCAACGCGCCTTCATTCCAACTGAGGGAGATTTTAATAAGCATTTTACTGATAGTTTTGTGTTGTTTCAACCAAAGGATATAGTAAGTGGCGATTTTTATTGGGTACGTAAGAAGGATGATTTTATATATTATGCAACCGGTGATTGTACCGGTCATGGTGTGCCCGGTGGATTTATGACCATGCTGGGATTATCTTTTCTGGAAGAAATTATAGACACAAGAAATGCAATTGACCCTGCCGAGGTATTAGGACTTTTGCGCGATAAAATCATTAACACCTTAAAGCAAGGAGCAAGCACTGAAGAAAATAAAGACGGAATGGATATTGTACTTTGTTGTTTGAATACTAAAACAAACGAAATGCATTATGCTGCGGCTAATAATTCATTTTATGTAGTAAGAAACAATGAAATCTCTGATATGAAAGCCGACAAGCAACCTTGCGGATTTTTTCATGATCCAAAACCATTTACAACGCATAAATTTCAATTAGAAAAGGGTGATTGTGTTTATACTTACACGGATGGTTACGCCGACCAGTTTGGCGGTCCGAAAGGAAAGAAATTCCGCTATAAGCAATTCGAAGAAATTTTATTGAATAATCATTCTAAACCTTTTCCACAACAAAAGGATGTTTTAAGTAAAGCTTTTTTTGATTGGAAAGGGAATGTTGAACAAACAGATGATGTATTGGTAATTGGTATAAAGATTAGTTAATCTTATAGCAAAGTCCAAATAAAAAATAATCGGTTTTATAGCCGAATGTTCCTTCTACAAACAAGCCCATGTCTTTATAAAAGTAATACTTAACCGTAGCAGTGATTCCAGCCATCGGCAACCATTGTTTGTCACGGTAATTTACCGGTAAACCAGCTTGTTCTTTCTCAATGAAATGATAATGACGGTAACGGGCTCCAATGATTACGCCGCTGCACATATCTAATTTTTTACGGATAAAGTAAGTTAAGTGATGTGTGAACCTTGCTCCAAAAGCAAAATCACTCCAGCTTTTTTCCCACTGATTGTTTTTATCGTCGGTGTAAATTCGTTTGGCAGACCAGGTTGAAAAATACGGACCGATGCCAAGTCTTGAATTACTTACCTCTCTGATTCGGCTAAAGCAATAGTCTAAACCTATGGCAAAAATAGGTGTTTTGTAATAATCGTTAGTTTGCGAGTTAGTGATATTTTGATCGAGGTGCCGAATGGCAGCTGATGAACCGAGATAGATAACTTTGGTGCCTAAATCGTATGACTGAGCAGACGAAATAATATTAATAAAGGAAAATACTATGGCGAGGCACCATTTCATTACGCAGCTTTAATAAACTTTCTTAATTCATTGCCATATTGCTCATTCATGGAACCTACAGGTATGGCGTAAATAATGATCTCTTCATGATGAATAATTCCAAAAACCGAATCTTCTATTTCCTTATACAATAATGCTTTTGTAATGAAACTGATCTTTGGAGTTTTTATTTCAATGATTTTTCCAGTTTCATCAAGATTAAAGAAAATTTCATGATCCAATTGCACGCTTTTAGTAAACTTGTTTTTTAAAACGTGTTCAATCAGCTTTTCGATTTCCTCTTCCTTCTTGGTAATTATGTTTAGTAATATCATGGTTAATTTTCAAAGTATTTAGCGGCATTAGAATTATAATTATTTACATATCCTCTGTAAATGCCTACTGTTATTTTTTTCTTCAAGTGATGAGCTTTTTTGTCAATTTTAAATTCTTTAGGCATAAAGGCAAATCCCAAATTGACATTAATACGGTCATTATAATCTTGTTGGTTGTTTTGAAATAATACGCCTTCTCGTGATACTTCAAAAATATTGACTTCGATACTATGTGCATGTGATACATTATTAAATGTCATTAGTCCGCTTACTTTAATAGCTTTTGAGTTGTGATGAGTTAGAACTAATAGATTGTCATAATTTAACTGACCTTTAAAAGTTAGCTTAGTGTCGTCCAAATCATCCAGCCAATTATCGATGGTGTCGTTACCGGTTTTAAATTTGGAAAAATCAATAGAGAAACTGAGCTCATGATTGTCGTTATTATAGAAAATAAAGGCCGCACTATTTAAAGAAAAACATTGTTGATCATTATAGCAGGTATTGATATAAGTTTTTGACGGAAAAATATCCTGGGCACTCAAGGTTTTGAGTGATAGAATTGCGAACAATAGTATAATTTTTTTTACCGTCATTATTTATAATTTAAGTTACCCTTTAAATGAATAAGCTGAAGTACTGATGTGATAAATTTGAATTTATATTCGTTTAATTTAATTTCAGCTTCCAGCCATTTATTTTCACGCATATTGAGTAAAAACAAGGAGCTTTCTCCATTATCAAATTTTAATTTTTCAGCTTCCAATAAGCGTTTGCTCAATACTTTGTTGCGTTGTGCATTGTTTATTTGTTCACTAATAATTGAAATGGCTTTGACGTAATTTTCGACTTTGTTACGTAATTCATTCGATTTAGCATCAGTTTCCAATCGGGAGTTCTGGAATTGAAGTCCGGCAATTTTATATTCATTGCGCGGCGTTCTTAAAAATAATGGAAATGATAAAGTAGCTCCCCATTTATAATTGTTGCTGTTTAATTGAGGGGAAAAGGAATTGTAATTATTGGAAAGAAAGTTATATTTCACGTCAAGCTGAGGTTTAATCATTTCTGCCCTATAACGCTTCTCTATTTTTAGAATGTTTTGTTTAATAAGATATTGCTGTAATTCAGGATTGTTAATTGTATCATTATTGAGTTCCTTTATTAGGATTTCTTTATAATGATTAAATATTATCTCTAGCGAATCTATGTTAAAATTCAATGACGTATTAACCGTTCCATCGCTTTTCCAATTAAAGCTATTGACAATGGCCGCTATTTTTCTATTGTCTACCGATAATGATTGAAGTTCTAAAACCCGGCTTTGATAAATAATTGAAGCTTCAACAGTGTCAATGAATGGTTTCTCTCCAATCTCTGCCAAAGCAATAATTCCCTGGTTTCTTGTTTTAGCTAATTGAATAAAGTAGTTGTAGATATTTAATTGGGCATTCACAAAACTTAATTCAGCATAAAAGTTGCTGGCTTCCAAAAACACATCATTTGCAATGTCGTTTCTTTCTGCTTTACCATACTTAAGGTATTCACGTGCTTTAAGTACTGAAGCTCTTCTTTTATCAAAAAGCATTCCTTGAAGCAAGGAAGCTTCAAAACCTAAGAATGGCATTCCATAGGAGCTGGTTTTAGATTCCGGATTCAAATAAATACCATCTCCAAATTCATAACCTGCTTTTAAGTATTGAGACGTGAAAAGAGGTTGTTTTATTTCGGATGATAAAACAGAATAGTAATTGTTACTATTAAAATATTTGTTTTGATAATCTGCTTTTACAAAAGGATCATAAAGCCCTCGTTGCGCTTTTAAATTGTATTCAGATTCCCTGATAATATTATCCGCCTTCTTAAATAGGGGATAATTCATCTCAATGTTTGTGAGGTATTGTTTAATACTTAGAGTAGGGGTATTTGAATTCTCTTGCGAATAAATAGAATTTATGGCAATAATAAAAAGTACAATTAAGCTATTTCTCACAGCAGTCATATTATTTTTTCTTCTCCTTATTGTTTTTAGCTGAAGCATTCGTATTGTTATAAAACTCCGGAGGGAATCCATTAACAATTCGCCATAATTCATAAACTAAAGGAACATCTTTAAGCAGAGCAAAACCTTTAACGCCTCCTCCGATTTGAATAGCGTCGGGCCATTTATCGCCATATTTATGCACAGCGAGAATCCTGAATTTACCATTATCACTAATCGTTCTGTCAATAGCAATTACTTCGGCACTATACGTACCAAAACTAACACCCGGCCATCCGCTTAAAACAAAAGCCGGCCAACCGTCAAACGTAATTTGTACACGCTCTCCCTTTTGAATTAATGGAAGGTCGATTGGATTAACATAAAGTTCAACAGTCTTTTCACTTTTCTCAGGAACAATACTGCAAATGGCACTTCCTTCTTTTACCACTTCTCCAACACCCTGAGCAAAAGTTTTTGTAATAAATCCGCTTTGCGGAGCTAAAACATAATAATAAGTCTGACGAACCGAATAGCCGGCTAATTGTCCCTGCATTTTTGTTAATGTAGCTTCCGCATCATACAAATTCGATAGTGTCGAGAATTTGTCAGATTCGGCTTTCATCAATTTTTCATTATAGTCTTGTCGTACCGAATTTAATTCCAATTCGATATTCAATAATTCATTTTTGCTGTTGATGTATTTGTTTTCACTTTCTATTTTTTTAGCCAATGCATCTTGCACTTTCACTTTTCTGTTCTCCAAATCCGTTTTGGAAATCACACCTTTCCCTAATAATTCCTCATAGCGTTTAAATTGTTCTTCGGCCACTTTGTAATTATTAGCGGAAGAAATCATATCGGCGCTATCACTGGCAAGCTTATTTTTAGCTTGAATAAATTTGTTCTTTACCTGTTCTGTTTTAAGTTTTAAGTTAGATGTTAAAGCATCTACCTGTAAATCGATGGCATTAATTTTTTGCTCATACGAAACAATGGAAGATTCTTTAGCTTTTATCTGACTTTCGGATCGGTCAATTAATTTAGGGTCAAAATAATCTTCCTTTACCTCGGAAATGAAAGCAATGGTGTCGTTTTTCTTTACTAAATCCCCCTCGTTAACATACCACTTTTCAATTCGTCCGGCGATTCTCGAATTTATCGTTTGCGGTCTGTTTTCTGGGTCAACCGTGGTTACTCTACCATCAGCTTCTACGCTTTGTGTCCATGGTAAAAAAAGTAAAATTAATCCGGTGGCAAGTACTGAATAATTTAAGGTACGAATAGCCATAGAGTATTTATGACGATAAATTTTAGTGAAGTTTCCTTCGGTAATTCTGGAGTTGTTAAGGAATGAATCATCGGGAGCGGAATGAAACATTTCTTCTACTTTGTAAAGGGCCGTAATTAAATCATATACATCGTTTAAACTGGTTAATATTTTCTCCACCGAGTTTATAACTAATAAAATAATAATTTCAGATGCCACAAACTGACCTATGTTGAGTTGGCCAATCTGTACCATGTAAGCGCCAATAAATAGAAGTATAGCCACAAAAATCGTTTTGAAAACAAGCATCACTTTATATTGGGCTTCAAGAATTTTATAATGGCTTTGTCGGTTTTTAAGGTACTCTTCCAGTTCTAACTCGGCTTTAACTTCATTATCTTGAATTAAATCATTGCAATAATCTGAAAACTGGTTTGCAAGATTGTATTTGTTTTTAGAAGTTTTAATACTTGTTTCTACCGCCTTCTTGCCGTAGTTTTTAATTATCAAATAAAACGAAATGGATATAACAGCAGTAAAGATTAAGAACCATGAGTTATAAGCAGGTAAAATAATTAAACCAAATACAATGCTAATAACGGCGAATGTGAAATCAAGAAGAATTTTGCTGACACCTTTCTGTAATGTAACCGCTTCAAAGAAATGGTTTATTTTTTTTCTAAGTTCTTTATCCTTGTCTTTATTCTTTATTAATGAATCCAATTTTTCAGTGATAGAGGCGAAGATTTTCTCATGAAGCGTTTCATTAATGCGCATTTGCCATAATTGGAATAAACCGGAAAATAATACGGCTAATACAGTGATGGCAGCGAGCATTACTAAGGAAGCGGAAAACTGACCGGCCATTGTATAGGTGATGATGCCTTGTATGCCTAGAGGGATAACAAGATACATGGCACCTTGCAAAGCCGTTAAGCCGTATATGCGGTAAAGCGTTTCCCTTTCATTAAAGAACCACTTGTAAATTAACTGTACTGGTTTCATTTTCGTAATTTATGCTTCAAAGATAGTAATAATTGTTAAAAAAGATAGTAATACTATCATGTAAAGTAGTAATATTTAAGATTTTTTATACATTTGTACCATCATAACAATATTATGGAGTTCTCGGTTCATATAAAAATGAATGAAAAATTGTATTTGCGTGACCCTGAGCAATCAGAATTGGGACGTAAAATACTTAAGCACGGGTTAGAGCTTATTAATAAGCTTGGCTTCGAGGAGTTTACATTTAAAAAACTGGCCGTTGCCATAAATACAACCGAGGCAGGTATCTATCGTTATTTTGAGAATAAACACCGACTCCTTATTTATTTAATGACTTTTTACTGGAGTTACCTCGAGTATAAGATTGTTTTTTCCATCAATAATCTCACATCACCCGAAAAGAAATTAAAGAAAGCTATTGAATTGTTGGTGGTTGAAGGCGATGATGCTGAAGTACCAAGCTATTTAAGCGTAAAAAAACTCCAGCAATTAGTAATGTGGGAAGGCTCTAAAGCCTATTTAACTCGACATGTAGGAACCGATAACAAAGACAGATTGTTTAAGCCGTATAAAGATTTGTGTGCCCGTCTTTCGGATTTGATTTTGAGTTACAGTCCTAAATACAAATTCCCGCATTCATTAGCGAGTACGGTGGTTGAAATGGCTCACGCGCAAAAATTCTTTAAAAATAATCTGCCTGCTTTAACTGATTTTCCAAATGAGAAAGAGGATAAAAAATTGACCGCCTTCTTGGAAAACCTTTTGTTTTCTTCGATGAATACAAAATAGGCTAATGTATTTTAAACTCCATTTTACTATCGGGATTGCTCACTTTGCTGCTTTCTTTAAAAGCGTCTATTTCAACATGAACAATATTTATCTGCTCTTTCAGATAATCGTACAGTAAACTGGTTTCAATTTTCAAATTTTTCGGCTTGGCAATTTTTTCTATTTCCAAATACGTCCAAATGCAGTCTTCTTCTTTCTCATAACCTAAATATTTTAGGCTGCAAAGTTTACCGTCGATTGAAATTTTAAGCCTCTTGCTAATATATTCCGCTAATTGTTTGTCTGCTTCTTTTTTATCTTTTGGGTTTAGCAGGTCGGTAGTTTTTCCTGAGCTTCTTTTAATGGCATCTTCCAAATCATTGGTAAACATTTTACAGGATACAGCCATGGTTTTCTCCTTAGCTTTGTATTTTAATTCAGTTACACTTAAATAATACGGATGCATCAACATCCAAAAGTATAGAATGACTATTTTTATTAGCGTCATTTTTTAATTCCTGTTTTACATTGTAAATTTAGCAAAATGATTAACAACTCCATTTGGTTTAGCACGGGTTTCGAGCACATTTTAGATTGGCAAGGTTACGATCATATGTTGTTTATGGCCTTATTAGCACTTTCATATCCTCCAACTCAATGGAAAAAACTTTTAGGCTTAATTACCGCATTCACCCTCGGTCATTCTTTAACATTAGCACTAAGCGTTACCAATCTTATTCATGTTAACCAATCTCTCATTGAGTTTCTGATAGTGTTTACTATCGCTGTTACAGCCTTATTTGTACTCCTGAAAAATAAAAATACCCCAAATAGGGGGACGGTAATTTACCTGATAATTTGTTGCTTTGGTTTAGTACACGGAATGGGTTTTTCTTTCCTGCTTAAATCCATGCTGGGGCACCAACAATCTATCGTTATGCCTTTGCTGATGTTTAATTTAGGATTGGAAGTCGGTCAGGTCATTTTTGTGGCAGCTTTATTTGGTTTGTTATTTCTGATGAATAAAAAACTAAGCTCTGTCGAAATGTACTTTAAAACCGGAGTTACATCACTTATTTTCGTTGTTGCTATAATATTATGTTACTCACGTTTTCTAAATATCCTTCAGGAATGAAAAAAATAACAACGGCTTTGGCCGCATTTGCTTTTTTGTTTTCGCAATCGCAAAACATTCAAAATAATCCAACTTCTAATCACGGTAATAAATTCGAACAGCTTGGTACTATTTTGCAAAGTCCGAATGAATACCGTACTGCTTCCGGTGCACCGGGAACAAAATACTGGCAACAGAAAGCGGATTACGATATCGATGTAACTTTGGATGAGAAAAATCTTACTGTCTTAGGTAGTGAGTGGATTACATATTACAACCAATCGCCGGATAAACTCGAATACCTTTGGTTACAGCTCGATGAAAATCAACACGACCCAAATGTGGACGCCAATTATTTTGACGAAAATAAAATTGATCAACCGGTGACGAAAGATGAGTTAAAGGGACTCACCCGCAAACAAACTTTAGTGGAGCTTGGCTTGGGAGATAAAATTTTGGAGGTAACAGATGAGTTGGGAAAACCGCTCAAATACACAATCAATCAAACCATGATGCGCGTTGATTTGCCAAAAGCATTGAATGCAGGCGCAAAAGTTAAGTTCAAAGTAAAATGGAAATATAAAATGAGCAACCGAATGGAAACAGGTGGTCGCGGTGGTTATGAGTTTTTTCCTGAAGACGGCAATCATATTTTTACGTTAACCCAATGGTATCCGCGCATGTGTGTGTATAGCGATTTTCAAGGCTGGCAACATAAACAGTTTACAGGTCGTGGTGAGTTTGCATTGGCTTTCGGGAATTTCAAAGTAAAAATGACAGTTCCTGCTGATCACGTGGTTTGTTCTACAGGTGAAATTCAAAATGCTTCACAAGTTTTAAATGCAGCACAAATGCAACGTTGGCAAAAAGCGCAAACATCAACAGACGTGATTGAAGTGGTAACATTAGAGGAGGCAAAATCAGCAGAAAAGAATAAATCAACGGCAACCAAAACCTGGATTTTCAAAGCGGATAGCGTTCGTGATTTCGCTTGGGGTTCGTCAAGAAAATTTGTGTGGGATGCTATGCCTGCTTTTGTTGGGAAGCATAAAACTATGTGCATGAGTTTTTATGGAAAGGAAGCGTATCCTTTATACCGTAAATACTCAACAAAAACAGTAGCACATACAATCAAAACCTATTCTAAATACACCATCGATTATCCGTATCCTGTTGCACAAAGTATAGAAGCAGCAAATGGTATGGAATATCCAATGATTTGTTTCAATTTCGGGCGAGCGGAGAAGGATGGAACTTATACTGAAGGAACTAAAAACGGAATGTTACTCGTAATTATCCATGAGGTGGGGCATAACTTTTTCCCAATGATAATTAATAGCGATGAACGTCAGTGGAGTTGGTTGGATGAAGGATTAAATACCTTTGTTCAATTTTTGACAGAGCAGGAATTTGATCCGAATTTTAATTCACAACGCGGACCTGCGCACAAAATGGTTGATTATATGCGTTTACCTAAAAATCAATTGGAACCTATCATGACCAACAGTGAGAATATTATTCATTTTGGTCCGAATGCCTATGGTAAACCCGCAACAGCTTTAAACATATTACGTGAAACCGTTATGGGCCGCGAATTATTTGATTTCGCTTTTAAAACCTATTGTACGCGCTGGGCGTTTAAGCATCCAACACCGGCTGATTTTTTCCGTAGCATGGAAGATGCCTCAGCAGTTGATTTAGATTGGTTTTGGAGAGCTTGGTTTTACGACATTACACCGGTAGATATTGCCTTAGACACAGTAAAGGCTTATCGCTTGGAAAACGGAAAACAAATTCCGATGAAGATGGATACCATAAAGCATTACCCTTCACCAAAGCCTTTTGAGCACATTACAAAAATCCGTAACCGCGAGTCTGGAATGAAGTTTTTAATTGATGTGGATACTACCTTACGCGATTTTTATTATCACTACAAACCAGAACAAACAGTAACGAAAGAAGTGAAAAATCGTTATGAAAGTCTGGAATTAATGCCCGATAGTCAGTTTAATAAGATCAAGAATAATTATGTGTACGAATTAAAATTCACAAATAAAGGCGGAACCGTGATGCCTATAATCATTAAGTGGAATTATGAAGATGGGACAACGGAAATTGACAGGATTAATGCATACATATGGCGCAAGAATGAAAATGAAGTGACAAAAACGTTTATGAAACCAAATAAGGTGGTGTCGATTCAATTAGATCCTTATCGGGAGACTTGTGATATCAATGAGAAAAATAACAACTGGAATTTAGCAGGAGAACCCGCCAAATTCGATGTGTTTAAAAACAAAGCTGTTATACGCGGACAAAGCACAGGTGAGAATCCGATGCAAAAGGCCAAACAAAAGTAATTAGCTTTTTTTAATCCTTCCTTTTAAATTGTATCTTCGTTATAGCACGGATTAACCCTGTTATGCGTATGTTATCCAAATTCAAATTATCGGCCATTACTGCAATAGTCATTTGCTTGTCTCAATCTTGCATTAACCACAAGCGTTTAATCAAGGAGGAGGTTGTTTTAAATGATAGTAATTCAGTTACAGGAACTATATTTTATACCGATTCAACTAAACTTAAATTAAAGCGTATTGATGAGTCGACCACGATTGTTAAGTGGAGTGATGTAGACACCATTATTGGAAAAAAGTTCAGTACATTCTTTTTGGGCTTTAACACCGGTATTTATAACTCGCCTTATTTTTCAGTGTTCAGAAATGAATCGTATCCGGGTAGTGGCGCCGGTATGCAGTTGAAGTTGGGATGGGGCTTACGCGGAACAAAAATGTATTATTTTCATTATTCCTTTAATTCTGCATCACCTTATAATGTAAAGAAGTTTGGATTAGGATTTCAGCGTTATGTTTATGGAAATTACACAACAAAGCGGAATTGCTTTTTTGTAGGTTCCGATTTGAATGCCATGGCTATTCGTTATAATAACGGATTACAATTTACCTTTGAACCATACAGCGGATTTGAACGCAAATTGAACGAACAGCTACGTTTACATGTAAAGCTTGGCATGCTGTTTAATCTCGCGAATAAGAACAATCAAAGCGGCGTAAATTTCAGTGTTGGCTTACATTTCTTAAAGAAGAATTACAAGAAGTACTATACTTCATTAAATAACAATCATCGTTTACCACGTAAATGAAGAGGTTAATCATATACCTGTTTGTGTGTTTCCATCTAGGCTCCTTTGCTCAGATTGGAAGTAATGTGTTTAACGATACCGTTGTTCACGTTATAAAAGTGACAATTGACCTCGAACATTGGTTTGATACGTTAGAGAATGATTTTGATTTGAATTTTGCCAATCCTGATTTGTATCCTGAAGTGTATCGTAAAAGTAATGTGACTTTCGATGGAGTTTCCATTATGAATTGCGGTTTCCGTGAAAAAGGAAACGCCTCTAATTCCATTGCTAATTTTGGTAAAAAGAAACCTTACAAAATAGCCTTTGATGAGTTTAACAACAATCAAACGTTTGATGGTTTAAAGAAAATTAACCTGAATAATTTTACTAACGATCCTTCTTTAATGCATGATGCTTTATGTAATAAATTATTCAGAGATGAAGGAATTCCTGCACCGCGTACTTCCTTTGCTCGCTTGTTTGTGAATGAAGAGTATATTGGTTTGTATATTATAATAGAAAATGTAGATAAAACCTTTTTGAAAATGCATTACGGAAGCGCCTTTAATGATGGGAACTTGTACAAAACGGATAGGGGAGCGCAAATGTTTTTGCAATGGTTGGGTAATGACAAACAGGCGTATAAAGACAAAAAGTTTAAGCTCAACACCAATGAAACAGCCGACGACTGGACCGGCTTTATCAATTTCGTTGATTTAATAAATAACGATTATTCGTCCGATTTCAGACAAAAATTAGAGGCACGCTTCGATATACATACGTATTTAAAAGTCTTGGCAATTGAGAAGTGTGTGCGGAGTTGGGACAGTTATTGGGGCGGAGGAAATAATTTTTATCTCTATGATCATCCCGATGGAAAAATAAGATGGATTCCTTGGGACATGAACGAAACATTTCAGGATATAAAAATCATAAGTGGAACGTCTTGGCTAAACGGATATTTAATCCCAACGCCACAGATTAATGACCGTCCATTAATTAAACGTATATTCGATTATGAAGATTATAAGAATGAATATTTGGATTTCAGTTGCCAATTGATTCAAAATAATTTTACCTTAAATCATCTGGGGAAGTACGCTGTCAAGCGCCAAGCTCTCATTGATTCTTCCTATAAAACCGATCCTTATAGATAT
The DNA here is from genome assembly GCA_016787445.1 of Bacteroidia bacterium. Classification (GTDB taxonomy): domain Bacteria; phylum Bacteroidota; class Bacteroidia; order B-17B0; family Aurantibacillaceae; genus JAHEYG01. The sequence continues at coordinate 3,551 of JAEUTQ010000073.1, read as the reverse complement.
AATTCTTATGAAGATTTTAAATATGCTTTAACGGAAGAAAATAAAGATGAAGTTTCATTAACGAAATCTTCTTTTGTTTTAAGAATACGATATCCCGGTATTTTTCCATTCATAGAAATGCAAAGAGAGTGGGTGGTAGATCAATTGAAAGGTTGGGATAAAACCTGTTCTATTGAAGATAAAGGACTTTATAATTTGACTGTATTCCCTAATCCTTCTTCTGATTACATCAATATTTCGAATGAAACAGGAGGATTTGAATTTGCTCAGTTTATACTTTATGATTTTACCGGAAAGCAAATCGTAAAAACTGATTATCAATTAATGGAGTCGTCATATTACACATTGCAACTTGCAACTCCGCCACCGGGCATTTATTTGCTTTTAAAAAAATCAGCAAGTGGCAAAGTTGGCCGCGCAAAGGTGGTTATTCAATAAAAGTCCAGATGTTACCTACAGTTAAAGTGCTACTTTTTTGTCTTTATTTTATTTATTGATAATCAGGCGCTTAACTTCTTGAGAAATGAGTGAATAAACTTGTTGTTTTCAGGCATTTTTTTAATTTTGGTAACTCTTTAACTGTCTCCCCCGGTTAATGAAACGACATTAAGATTATGAAGAAAATTTATCTGCTACTTTTTTCAATTGCTGCTTATTTTTCATTTGCACAATTACCAAACTGTAACAATTATTATGCCTTATCAGGCACCTCAATTTACCAGTCATCCACTGGTATTCCAAACACTTCAACAATAAGTCCGATTGTAGCAACCGGTGGTTCCGGTTTAGCCATTGGTCCAAACTTTGGTTTTCCTGCACCAAATCCAACTTATTGGATGGTTGCCGGAGGAACCTATTGGTATCACAATGGAACAATTTGGGTTAACACCGGACATTCTCCCGGAGTAGCCGCTGCAGTAAATCCGGGTGGAAGTTTAAATTTTTTATACAATATCGTTGGTGCATCAGGTCAAGTGTGGCGATATAACGGTACAGGTCCGGGTACTTTACTTGCTACTATTCCGGCATTGGCAGGAGGAGGACCTTATGATTTGGTGGGTGATGACCAAGACAATTTTTATTACTTGAGAACACAAACACCACAGGCACTTCAAGTATACAATTCATTGGGTGTTTTAACCTGTTCCTATGCGGTGACAGGAATTGCAACTTCAGCTTTAGGTGGTGGATTTGCCATTGTTGGAAATACTGTGACTGCCAACAACGGTACCGGTTATTACGTTGGTGTTATTTCAGGAACAACTGTCAACTTTACTTTAACACCTTCTACATATCCGGCTCCGGGTGATTTTGGTTCTTGTTATTTACGTACAGATTTTCCTGCAACTATTACTGCTGTACCTAATGCGTCTATCAGCTGTACCAACACCATGGTAACATTAACCGCAACTGCACCGGCTTCCATAACGCCATTAACTTATACATGGTCAGGTCCCGGAATAATGACTTCAGTTAATAATGCAAGTGTGAATGTTAATGCGGCAGGTGTTTATACCTGTAATCTATCTAGTCCGGGATGTCCAACAAGATCTACCAGTGTCACTTTTACCGTTATTAACGCAGGCTCAGTAATTACCCCAACGATTACAAGTTCAGGAAACTTAACTTGTACAAGTCCTGCAGCAACCTTGTCGGTTCTACCGAATACAGCACCTCATACTTATACTTGGTCTGGTCCGGGTGTTATTGGTCCAAATAACTTATCCACTGCAATTGTAAATGCAGCAGGGGTGTACACCGTTATAGTTAGAAATCCTGTAACGGGATGTCTTGGTTCAGGAACAATTAGTGTAACCAGTTCAATTGCTCCCCTTACAATTAGTGTTTCGCCTGCTAATCCCGTTAAATGTTCAACCGGTCCGGGTGTTACATTAACAGCTAGCGGAGGAACCAATTATACTTGGACTCCTTCTGCCACATTATCTTCTTCCGTTGGTACGTCTGTTATCGCGAACCCAACCATTACAACATCTTATACAATAACCGGAGTAACGGGAGTTTGTTCGGGAAGTGCCGTTGTTACCGTATCGGTTCTGCCTACTCCAACTGTTAACGCTTCTGCAACTCCAACTTCAGTTTGTGCGGGAAGTCCTGCAACATTGAGTGCAACCGGTGCTACAACATATACATGGAATCCCGGCGGATTAACAGGAGCGGCTGTTGTTGTTACACCAACCGTAACCACTACATTTACTGTTACTGGAGCTAATGGAACTTGCTCGAATACCAGAACAATAACACTTGTTGTAAACCCTAGTCCAACACTTACCGCAACAGCAAGTCCGACAAACATCTGTAGTGGAGCAGGAACGACAGTTACTTTAACATCAACCGGCGCAGTGAGCTATACCTGGAATCCTGGTGGAGCCACAGGAGCGACTACGACAGTGAGTCCGAGTTCAACAACAGTTTATACGGTAACCGGAGCCAACGCATCAGGCTGCCGCAGTACGCGAACCGTTACTGTTCAAGTAACACCAACACCAACCTTAACAGCGACAAGCAACCCAACAGCAATTTGTGCAGGAAGTTCAGCTACCTTAACATCAACGGGAGCTACAACTTATACCTGGAATCCTGGCGCATTAACGGGTAGTTCAACGGTTGTGTCACCAACAGTAACAACCACCTATACCGTAACAGGTGCTAATGGTGCTTGTACAAGTACGAGAACTGTTACCTTATTAGTTAATCCAAATCCAACTTTAACAGCGAGTGCCTCACCAACAGCTATATGTTCTGGTAACAGCACAACGTTAACGGCAAGTGGAGCGGTAACTTATACCTGGATGCCTGGCGCATTAACAGGAGCAACAACGGTTGCGACCCCTGCTACCACAACGATATTTACACTAACAGGTACGAATGCGTCCGGATGTTCACGCACAGCCACATTAACTGTATCAGTAACTCCAACCCCAACAGTTAACGTAACGGCTAGTCCGACTGCGATATGTGTTGGAAGTTCAGCTACATTAAGTGCAACCGGTGCAACCAGCTATACCTGGAATCCGGGTGCAATAACAGGAACCAGCATCGTAGTTACACCAACTACAAGTACAACTTATACAGTGAGAGGTGCTACAGGAACTTGTTCAAGTACCAGAACCATCACCTTAATCGTAAATCCAAATCCAACGGTAACAGCAGTGGTAAGTCCGACTGCAATATGTTCAGGCAGCAGTGCTACTTTAACCGGAGGTGGAGCTACTACATACACCTGGATGCCGGGCTCTTTAACAGGAAGCAACGCAGTGGTATCGCCAACAGTAACGACCACATATACTTTAACAGGAGCCAATGCTACAGGTTGCAGAAACACAAGAACAGTAACCTTAGTGGTGAATCCGAATCCAACCTTAACAGCTACAGCAAGTCCAACGAATATTTGTAGTGGAGCAGGAACGACTGTGACATTAACATCAACGGGCGCAGTGAGCTATACCTGGAATCCTGGTGGAGCCACAGGAGCTACAACTACAGTGAGTCCAAGTTCAACAACAGTTTATACGGTAACGGGTGCAAACGCA
>JAEUTQ010000057.1 GCA_016787445.1 Bacteroidia bacterium | reverse complement strand
GCGAAACGAAATTTTTCAAATGGCTATGTTGGAACCGAAGCTGGCTATTTTAGATGAAACCGATAGCGGATTGGATATCGATGCTTTACGTATTGTAGCGAATGGCGTTAATAAATTAAAATCGAAAGACAATGCAACCATCGTAATTACGCATTATCAACGTTTGCTGGATTATATCGTTCCTGATTTTGTTCATATTCTATATAAAGGAAAAATCGTAAAATCGGGCGGGAAAGAATTGGCGCTCGAGCTGGAAGCGAAAGGTTACGATGAAATTAAAAAACAATTTGAAAACGCATAAGCCCGGGAGATGAGCATAGTAGATTCAAAAACATCAGTTACTCAAAACATTCTTGATGCTTTAGGCAAATCGGGGAATAAAACCGCGTTTATACCCGATGCTGCTTTGGTATCAGCCATTCGTTTTATCGAAGAAAAGGGTTTCCCGAATGCAAAAGTAGAGGATTATAAATATTGCAACATTGAAGCCGTATTAAGAAGAGATTTCAAATCGCTCGAGTATGATTTCAATTCTATAAAATCAGTTAGTGCGTACAAGCTGAAAAACACATTTACCATTGTTGTCGTGAACGGCACTTATTCGCCGGAATTGTCAGATAAAGCGGAAGGATTTGTGTTAAGTCCGTTAGATCAAACCAGCAGCACACAAACACACATTTCCAGTCTGGCTGTTCCTGACGCTGATGCTTTGGTGGCAGTGAATACCGCATTTTCGAATAACGGATTTTATCTTCAGATAAAAGGCGTTGTAAAAAAGCCAATTCATGTTATTAATATTGGTTCAGTAAAAAAGAACGCGTTTGTTAATCCCCGACAAATGATTGTTTTGGAAAATAACGCCGAAGCTACACTTATTGAGTCTTTTGTTTCTTACAATAATTCGGCAAACATTTTTACCAATCATGTATCGGAAATAACACTAGGTGAAAACGCAAAATTGAATTCGTACCGATTGCAGTATGAAGATTTGCATTCTTTCCAGGTAAATACCACACAAGTAAAGGTAAGCCGTTACGCGAATTATGCCACCAACACCTTTACATTTGGTGGTTCATTGGTAAGAAATAATCTGAACGTAGTGCTTTCCAGCGATTTGTGTGAAGCACATTTGAATGGTCTGTTTGTAGCTAAAGGCAATCAGTTGATAGACAATCATACATTGGTAGATCATCAGATGCCAAACTGCGAAAGCAATGAATTATACAAAGGCATTGCTAAGGATAAATCAACCGGCATCTTCAACGGAAAAATTTATGTGCGTAAGGACGCTCAAAAAACAAATGCTTATCAAAGCAGTAAGAATATTTTATTGAGCGATGACGCTACCATTAATACAAAACCTCAATTAGAAATTTACGCGGATGATGTAAAATGTTCGCATGGAACATCGACAGGCAAAGTAGACGAACAGGCTTTATTTTATTTAAAAGCCAGAGGAATAGGCGAGATGAGTGCAAGAAAATTATTATTGCAGGCATTTGCACAGGAAGTGATAGACAAAATTGAAATTGAAGAATTACAACATAGAGTACTGAACTTATTTGAACAACATTTAAAGTGATTGATGTAAATAAAATACGTGCCGATTTTCCTATACTTAACCGGAAGGTGAACGGAAAACCTTTGGTGTATTTCGATAATGGCGCAACTACGCAAAAGCCTAAGCAGGTTATTGACGCTATTGTCAACTATTATTCGGAGCATAATGCCAACATTCATCGTGGCGTACATACGTTGAGCAGAGAAGCTACAGAGTTATTTGAAGAAGCGCGTAAAACAGTTTCAAAATTTATAGGAGCAGAAGCAGAGGAAATTGTTTTCACCGCCGGAACAACAGACAGTATTAATATTGTTGCTGCGGGATTAGACTTGCCGGTAGGAAGTGAAATTATCATCACTGAAATGGAACATCACTCCAATATTTTGCCATGGCAATTGTGGTGTGAAAAGAATGAAGGAAAATTAAAAGTGATTCCCGTAGAGGTAGACGGCACACTGGATATTGGATTATTAGAATCTTTAATCACACCGCAAACAAAAGTATTGGCGGTAACACATGTTTCTAACACGCTTGGTGTTATTAATCCGGTTGATGCTTTAATTAAAATTGCAAAGCAATACGGATTGATTGTTTTGGTTGACGGAGCGCAATCTATTCCGCATATGAAGATTGATGTAAGAGAACTAGGCGCTGATTTTTATGTGTTCAGCGGACATAAGGTTTACGCTCCAACAGGCACAGGTGTATTGTGGATGAATAAACAGTGGGTCGGTAAATTGAAATTATCTCGCAGCGGCGGCGGTACCATTAAAACAGTAAGTTTTGATAAAACGGATTATGTAGAAGGCGCACTGCGTTATGAACCCGGCACTCCAAATATTGAAGGTGTTTTAGGATTAGCTTCTGCATTGAAGTATGTGAATGAAATTGGAATCGAAAAAATTGCCAAGCATGAACATACTTTATTGAAGTATGCAACGGAACGCCTGAATGAAATTCCGGAAGTAGAGATTTACGCCAATCATTTAGAAAAGGCAGCTGTTATTTCTTTTAACGTAAAGGGTGCGCATCCATTCGATGTAGGCACACTGCTCGATAAATACGGTATAGCCGTTCGAACCGGACATCATTGTACGCAGCCGCTAATGGCGCGTTACAAAATTCCTGGAACGGTACGGGCCTCTTTTGCCATGTATAATACATTAGAAGAGATAAATATATTCATTGAAGCTCTTCAGAAGAGTATAAAAATGCTAAGTTAAATGAGTATTCAGGAAATAGAGAAAGAAATAATTGAAGAGTTCGAATTGTTTGGCGACGATTGGGAAGGAAAGTATGAACATATTATTGATTTGGGAAAATCATTGCCGAAAATAAAGGAAGAATATAAAACGGATGATAGAATCATTAAAGGTTGTCAGAGTAAAGTATGGTTACATTCCGAACTAAGGAAAGGTAAAATTGTTTTTACTGCCGACAGTGATGCCATCATTACAAAAGGAATGGTAGCTTTAATGATTCGTGTGTTGAGTAACCAAAAACCGGAGGATGTAGTGAATGCGAATTTAGAATTTATTGTTAAAATAGGATTAAAAGAACATTTATCGCCAACACGTGCAAATGGATTGGTGAGTATGATTAAACAAATGAAGTTAGATGCTTTAGCGTTTTTAAATAGTTAAAAGTAGAAGGTTTAATGTTAAAAGTATTATATGGCTGGTGCAAAAAGTTTTGAAGAATTGGAAGTTTGGCAGGTTTCAAGAAAACTTTGTAAGGATATATATGAGATAACTAATCAGCCAGCTTTGTCAAAGGATTTTGCTTTGAGAGATCAAATAAGAAGAAGTGCAGTATCAATACTTTCAAATATCTCTGAGGGCTTTGAAAGAAAGGGGGATAAACAGTTTACATATTTTCTTGGAATAGCAAAGGGCTCCGCAGGTGAACTTAGAAGTCAGTTGTATATTGCTTTAGATTTAAACTATATTAATGAATTGGAATTTGAAAAATTAAGTGCGTCTGTAACATCTGTAAGTAAAATGATTTATGGATTAATGAACTATATAAAAGAAAGACAGATCTAACTTTTTACCTTTAACCTTTAACATTTGACTTTTAGAATGGCTGCAATAATAATAACAAAAGACACCGAACTCATGCAACGGGTGATTGATGAAATCAAAACCTGTTTCGACCCGGAAATTCCCGTAGATGTATGGGAAATGGGATTAATTTATGAGTTAGAATTAAACGATGATAAAGAGTTAACCATTACAATGACTCTAACCTCACCTAATTGTCCCGCTGCGGAAAGTTTGCCTGCGGAGGTAGAAACAAAATGTAGTCAGGTTCCCGGTATAAAATCAACTCATTTAAAATTAACCTTCGAGCCAACCTGGACGAAAGAAATGATGAGTGAAGTAGCGCAATTGGAATTGGGATTTATGTAACATGAGCGACGAAATTGTAAATAAAGTAGCCAATAGCGGCATCGTAACAATTGATTTGGAAGAGTATTACCAAAATGGTGAGCGTGTATTGTTTGATGTAAAACCGCTTTTGTTTCAGGAGTTGATTTTAAAGGAAAAGGATTTCAGAGATTATATTAAGACAAACGACTGGAGTGTTTATAAAGAAAAATTTGTAGCGATAACTTGTACCAACGATGCCATTGTGCCAACCTGGGCGTACATGCTTGTAAGTTTAGTCCTAGAGCCATTTGCCAAAAAGATCGTGTTTGGTAACCTCGAACAGTTGGAAAATGAATTATTCGAAGACTCCCTTTCGAAAATGGATTACTCGCAATTTAATGACGCGCGTGTTGTGATTAAAGGATGCAGCAACAAACCGGTGCCGGTAAATGCTTACGTGAAATTAACAGCAGCACTAAAGCCATTTGCAAAAAGCATCATGTACGGCGAACCTTGCAGTACCGTTCCCTTGTATAAAGCGAAAAAAGATTAATGAGTAATCGTTAGTGGTTGAGTAATTTTAAAGTTATCTCCCGTTAAAGAAATAAAGTATAAACCACTTTCCAAACTCTCCGTTTCCAATCGAATTTCGTTTTCGCCAAGAATAATATTTCCAACAAAAAAGGTTTTTATTTTTCTTCCGCTAATATCAATAAGGTCGGCAGTGATTTTACTTTCCTGAGTTGCATCCAAGGTAACTACACAATGATTTTGAGCAGGATTAGGGGATAAAGTAACTTTTTTAATGGCGCTTAATTCATTTATTCCACCACAGTTATTCCAATAATTACAGGAGTCTAATTTAAAGAAGCATCCGTTTGCTAGAGCAAGCACATAAGTACAACTTTGAAATTCCTTCATGTTATTCGTCCATTTACAAGCTAATCCCAAATCGTATGGAAAAGGACAGCTAGGATAGCCTGCAAAAGCACCAAAGCCAAAATAGTTTTTGTATAAATAGAGCGGATGAATAATACTTCCAACACTTTCAATAAATCTTAATGTATCGCTCGAAGGAATTGTAGTATGTTTTAATTTAAATTCTTTCCTTATACCTGCTTTAATAGTTGTGTTTTGTATCGTTTTAACTTTATAATAACCTTTTGGTAAAGGATTCATAGTTGGAACGAGATTCAAGTAAATGCTATCACCAACATTCAGTGAAAAATCAAAAATCAAATCTTCAATTAAAGAGGTTTTATCAAGATAATAAACCTTCTTTGCAACTGTATCTTCGCGTAAATAACCAATATGAGTGTTAACAGTTGATGTATTCGCGCCATAATAATACTTTTTATAATTTTTTGATGCGATGATTGTATCATTAACGGCAATGTATCGTCCAAAGTTGACATTTGGAGCTAATGGACTGCTAGTCTTTTCTGCCTGGCTAACACCATACATGGCAAAGAAAATGTCCCATTGCGTTTTATTACTTCCAATAGTTTTGTAATAAGTTTGAGCTTTACTGAAAAATGAAAGTAGGATGAGTGAGAGTAAAAGTTTTTTCATTCGCTAAATATTAGATATATCTAATTTAACGAATATTTGTGTTATTCCAATCGCTGGATGAAAAATGTTTATGGAAGGCAAACATGCCGTAAGTGGTAAATCCGCTGAAAAAGATTAATAAATGAAAGTAGGTGGCCACTCTGTATCCACACCAATATGGTGCCGTTCGGTCGAGGGTAATCAATTGCACAGGTAGCGAAATATCGACAATCAGCGTAAAAAGGGCAACGCTTAAAAAAAGTGTTTCAATACTTCGAAACGGGAGGTTTAAAAGTGCTCTGTACCACTTAAAATCTTGTCCCCAGGTATGAATTAAATAATAATTTCCATTTAAAGTCTCGGCGAACAATAAACAAGGTAAAGTGTGTTCCGATCGGTTATATGCATTTACAGGCGCCAGAATTTTAAAGCGCTTCAAATCTTTTCGGTGTTTCGCGTTAAAATCTTTGATTTTTAAAACAGCTTCGTATGGAATCTCGTTTTTGTAATGCTGACTATCTAAAAACCGCAAACGGTAATTAACGCATGTTTTTTTAATTTCCTGCAAGGTGTAAATAAAAGAGTAATCTACCTCTGTCTCATCAACCAATTCAAAAGCTTGGTTATAAAACTTTAAATGATTTAAGATTTTATTTTCTTTTAGGAGGTCGGCACCTAAAATGTTTTTTACTTCATTTAGTAAAATATCTTCGTGCTTACGATTTTTAGTTCTGATTTTTTCTAATTGAGAAGATATGTTGAGCGGATTAAACATTAGTAAGGAATAATAGCAATTCCAATTGAGAACGGATGAACGCCACGCGGACCATTATCCGTGAATACTTCACTGAGGTAATAACATCCTGTTAAACAAATTTGTTCAATACCAATTCTGAAATTAACGCCATAGCGTAAACGATTAATGTTAGGCAGATTGTAGCGTCTAACTCTTCCGTCAGCATCATCTGTCTTCTTAAAATCTGAAATTACGTAGCCTATTTTCCCACCCAGCATCACTTTAAACATGGTGGCCGATTTTGTTCTGAATCGTAACTCAAGAGGAATTTCGAAACTTCTTTCATTATAGCGGTTGGCGATGTAAGGAGTTGTGCGCGGTTGTAAAACAGTGGTTGCATTTTGATTGTTACTGTCGAGTTTTAAGATAAAATCTGCGTTTGAACTGAAATTATGTACATAAATTCCTAAACCAAATCCTAAGCTGAAATTGGAAGCGCCAAAAGGTTTATCAAACATAGAGGCGAAGTTAAAGCCAACACACTTCCAATCGGATTTAATACTCTTGGGTGCGCCCAACCAATTGGTATAATTAATTTCTAAAATTAATCGGTCGCGCGGATCTCCCTTATAGTTTTTTAAATCAAATTCCGATTCGCCTTTGTAATCTGTTTTTTGCTGAGCTACAGAATAAGAAACGGTGGCGAGAAACAGAAAAAATATAAGTTTTCGTGGGTGAAACATGCGGATGACAAAGTTAAGCCTATTAATTAATTACTAAAACATTTTATCATTCCGAATTAAATGATGAAATTTGATGTTATAACACATATTTATGAAAAAACGTATTCTAACATTAGTATCAATTTCAGTTATTTTGCTCTCAGGCACTGCATTTATTGTTAAGAAAAGTAGTGGAGGTATTGTGGGCCGTACCGGCTCACCGGGTGAATCAGGATGTGACGCTTGTCACAGTGGAGGAGCAGGTATAACAACAGTAAGTATTACTGCGAATCCTGCCTTTGTTGCCAATAAATTCATACCTGGACAAACGTATACTGTTAGCATAACAGTTAGTAATGCATCCTTCTCTAATTTTGGTTTTGGTTGTGAGATTTTAACACCTTCAAATACAAATGCCGGCAATATGACAACAGCTTTATCCGGTGTAACGTTTGCTAATTCTGGAGCTCGCAAAAACGCCATACATAATGCGATCAAGGGAGGAACAGGTACTGCTGTGTTTCAATTTGTATGGGTAGCACCAACCAGTGGCACGGCTACCGTTTATGCTGCAGGTAATGCTGTAAACGGAACCGGAGGAACGGGAGGAGACAGACCGGGATTAACTAATTTGGTTTTAACAGCTGATTTAAGTTCAGGAATTACTGAAGCGCAATCAACTTCTTTTTCAGGCATTACTATTTTCCCTAACCCAATTGCCGATCAATTTAAAGTGAATTATAATTTATTGGAGGATGGTGAAGTGAAAGCCGCGATTTACGATTTACAAGGAAAATTTGTTTCTGATCTTTTTTCAGAAAATCAATCTGCAGGTTTTCATTCACAATATGTGGATTTACCGGAGAATTGTGCGGGTGGAGTCTACTTCCTGAAATTGTCACAACCAGGCAAAAAAGAACTTCAGAGAATCATAATTGTACAATAGTCCCTTTTTTAGCCATATTTGTCTAAGTTGCACTAAAAAAAGGGGCTAAAATAACACGCTACATTAAACTATTTTATAGATTTGTTCTCAATATAGTTTATGCCATATCTCTCACAACGCGTAAAAGACATTGCCGAATCGCAAACCATAGCGATGGCAAGAAAAAGCCGCGAGCTCAAAGCTCAAGGCGTTGATATTATCAGCTTAAGTTTAGGCGAGCCTGATTTTGCAACACCTCAAATTATTAAGGATGCGGCAAAAAAAGCTATTGATGATAATTTTAGTTACTATACTCATGTTTCCGGGTATGTAGAGTTACGTCAGGCTATCTGCGAAAAGTTTAAGCGCGATAACAAAGTAGAATATACCCCTGACGAAATTGTGGTTTCAACCGGCGCTAAACAAAGTATTGCTAATGCGGTTTTGTGTTTGGTGAATGAAGGTGATGAGGTGATTGTACCTTCTCCGTTTTGGGTAAGTTATTTGGAGATTTTAAAATTGGCAGGAGCAAAGCCTGTCATTATCAATACTACTATTGAGTCGGATTTTAAAGTAACGCCTGCTCAATTGGAAAAGCACATTACACCAAAGACACGATTAATTATTTTCAGCACACCTTGTAATCCAACAGGCTCCGTTTATTCTAAAGATGAGTTAAAAGGAATTGCAGATGTTGTTGTGAAGCATGAAGATTTATATGTAATCAGCGACGAAATTTATGAGCACATTAATTTTGTTGGCGGTCACGAATGCTTAGCACAGTTTGCGCATGTTAAAGATCGTGTTGTTGTTATCAATGGCGTTTCTAAAGGTTTTGCAATGACCGGATGGAGAGGCGGAATTATGGCAGCTCCGAAATGGTTGGCACAAGCGTGTGATAAAATGCAGGGACAATTTACTTCAGCTACTTGCAGTATAACACAAAAAGCCATGCACAAAGCCATGGAATTGGATTTTGATACGTATATCAAACCAATGCGCGATGCCTTTCAAAAGCGCCGTGATTTGGTATTGCAGTTGATGAAAGAAATTCCCGGTTTAAAAACCAATTTACCTCAAGGCGCATTCTATGTTTTTCCGGAAGTGAGTTATTATTTTGGAAAATCTTATAATGGAAAAACAATTCAAAATGCAACCGATTTATCCATGTTTTTATTGGAAGAAGCATTCGTAGCTTTAGTTCCGGGTGCCGCATTTGGTGATGATAATTATATTCGTTTTTCTTATGCAACTTCTGAAGAGAATTTAAGAAAGGCATTAACCCGCATGAAAGAGGCATTAGCCAAATTGAAATAAAATGAGAAAGTTTTCAATTAAGAAAGATCACATCCGCGAAATTTTTAAATCATTTAATAACCTTAACGTACTGATTATTGGTGACGTGATGGTGGATAGTTATATGTGGGGAAAGGTGAACCGCATTTCGCCGGAAGCGCCTGTACCTATCGTAGCTGTCAATAAAAAGGAACGCCGATTAGGTGGTGCAGCGAATGTGGCTTTGAATATTCAGGCCTTGGGCGCGAATCCGATTTTATGTTCGGTAATAGGTGTGGATTATGAAGGCATGGCGTTTTTAGATTTATTGCGCCAACAAAAATTAAGTCAGAAAGGTATTTTAAAATCACGCGACCGAATTACAACGGTAAAAACGCGCGTGATTGGAAACAATTCTCAATTGGTTCGTGTGGATGAAGAAACAGAAGACGATATTACAGCGGATGAAACACAAAATCTTTTAACGCTTATATCTTATATCATTGGGCATGATAAAATTGATGTTATCATCTTTGAAGATTACAATAAGGGATTAATTACACCGAAATTAATTCAGAAGGTTGTTGAATTAGCCAAGAGTAAAGGCATTCCAACATGCGTTGACCCTAAAAAGAAAAACTTTAACGCGTATAAAGGTGTTACATTGTTTAAACCAAATTTAAAAGAATTACGTGAAGGATTGAAGTTAGATGTGGATGGAGATAATATCAATGAACTTCAACGCGCCGTAAGTAGTTTCCGTGTAAAGCAAAAATTGGAAACCGCCTTAGTGACATTAGCGGATAAAGGCGTTATTACCAACTCAAGAAGTGTAAAGGAACATGTGGAGGCTCATGTACGTAATATTGCAGATGTTTCAGGCGCAGGCGATACAGTGATTAGTGTAGCATCGTTATGTCGTGCATTAGAGTGCAATCCGATTTTTACAGCAGCGTTAGCTAATTTGGCAGGAGGATTGGTATGTCAGGAAGTTGGCGTTGTTCCAATCAATAAAGAAACTTTGTTGCGTGAGGCCTTGGATTTAGATTTCGTGAAGTAAGATCAAGTTTTGAATAAAGTTACCCCATATAATACAGGCGCGGCCAAGAAGGAAGAAGTTGAGCAAATGTTTGATAACATTGCTTTTCGTTATGATTTTCTTAATTCGCTTCTTTCATTAGGTATCCATAAAGGTTGGAGAAAAAAATGCGTCAAGAAATTAGAACGAATTAAGCCGAATGCAATTTTAGATGTAGCTACAGGCACCGGTGATTTTGCCATTGCCTGTGCAAAGCTAAATCCAACAAAAATTACAGGCGTCGATATTTCAGAAGGCATGATGAAATTCGGACGCGAGAAATTAAAGAAATTAAATCTGGATAAATTAATTACGCTTGAGAAGGGTGATGCCGAAACGCTCGCGTTTGAGGATAATTCTTATGATGCAATTGTAGTGGGATTTGGTGTCCGTAATTTCGAAAATTTAGAGAAAGGCTTAATTAATTTACAACGCATTTTAAAACCAGGCGGAAAAATTATCATTCTTGAATTTTCTTATCCGCGTCGTTTCCCTGTAAAACAATTTTATAATTTTTATTTTTCATACGTGACGCCTTTTATCGGTAAACTGTTCTCGAAAGACAGTCGCGCTTACTCATATTTACCGGAGAGTGTAAAAGCTTTTCCGGATAATGAAAATTTTACAGCCATACTCACAAAATGTGGATTTAAAAACGCGAACTTTGAATCCGTTTCGTTAGGCATTGCGGCCATTTACGAAGCGGGAAAATAAAACTCACTTTTCCTCAGCAGAGAATAATTTTGATAAAAAAGCCCGCTATTAGCGGGCTTAATTTTTTAGTATTTTCTGACTACGTTATGAATTTCAAGCAGAGGTTTTAAGAACTCTTCTAAATCATACACGCATAATTGAGAAGCAGCATCGCATAAAGCTTTTTCCGGTTCAGGATGTGTTTCTATAAACACACCATCCACGCCACTGGCAACACCGGCACGAGAAAGCACAGGTAAAAATTCACGCGCTCCGCCTTTTGCATCCGAACTTGGAATGCCATATTTGCGAACACAATGTGTTACATCAAATACAACCGGATAGCCTAAATTATTTAAATGGTAAAAACTTCTTGGATCAACAATCAAATCATTATAACCAAAAGTATAACCACGCTCCGTTAAAATCACTTTATCATTACCACTCTCAATGCATTTTTGCAAAGGATGCTTCATGTTATCAGGCGCTAAAAACTGTCCGTGTTTAATGTTTACTACTTTTCCGGTTTTTGCAGCGGCCACTAATAAAGTGGACTGCATACACAAGTAAGCTGGAATTTGCAAAACATCCACTACTTCTGCGGCAGCGGCAGCCTGATCCGGATAATGAATGTCTGTTAATACAGGAAATCCAAATTGTTCTTTTACTTTGGCAAGCATAGCCACGCCTTTGCTTAGGCCCGGACCATCGTAATATTTTAAACTGCTTCTATTATCTTTTTGAAACGAAGATTTATAAATCACTTTTATCTTCAAACGCTCAGATACTTCTTTCAGCATCTCGGCAGTCTTCATCATAATGGATTCTTCTTCTATTACACATGGTCCTGAGATTAAGAATAAATCTTTAGCACCACACTCAATGTTCCCTACTTTAATTGTTTTTTTCATGAGGTAAAATATGATGCAAATGTACGATTATATCTGTGTTTAGCCTGTAAAAATTAAACCGTTTTAGTATTATTTTGTAAATTAAATTGACAATTGTCAATTTTCTATTGACTTTGGGTGTTGTTTATACTACATTTAAATTGTAAAACCCCAAATCTAATTAAATGAGAAAATTTCTACCCCTGATTTTTTCATTGCTATTTTCTAATTACTTCGTTGCACAGAAGCAATTGAAATACCTTGATTATGTTTTTCCTAACGATTCTTTAGCCGGATTTAATCACAAGAAAGCTGATAGTATAATTCTTGCACATTACTTTTTTGGAATTGAATATAAGGTGATGATGTATAAAATGAAACGCGATTTCATTAATACTAAATATGGGTATTATAACCCTCTAATTAATTCTACATCACAAAAGCCAAGTCCGCCTACCATAAATGCAGCACCTTGTGTCAACGAAGATTTTGAAGCAGCTACCGCAACTACAGGCACAACGGCAGCTACGGCTATTGCAAATACTTTAGCGGGTTGGACAGTTACGCAAGGACAAAATACCGGTGTAAATGGTTCTTGTTTGCAAGCTGGCTGTTGTCCAACAGTTGGTTCAACAGATGCATGGGTTCGTACGACACCTTGGACTGCACCTGCACCTTTAGGAACAATTCCTAATTCACCACTTGGTGGGACTAAAGTTTTACAAATGAATGATAATATATGGGCGCAGGGCGAAGTAGTGCGTATACAACAAACTTTTCCTGTTACCGCAACAAATGCTTTGTTTCAATTTGCTTATATGGCCGCAATGAACGGTTCAGGGCACGCTTGTTGCGATCAGCCATACATGCGCGTTGAAATCATGGACTGTATGAATAATATTTTGGCTTGCCCAAAAGTAGATGTTATTCCTCCAGGACCTAGTTGTACAACTGTTACTACCACTGGTTGGTTAACAAATACACTTAGTATCACCTATACTCCTAATTGGATTGTAAAGTCAATTGATTTATCACCTTATTTGGGAACCTGTGTGACAATTAAAATTACTGTAGGTGATTGTGACGGTTGGGCACATTACGGTTATGCATTTGTTGATTGTGTGTGCAAGCCGATGACCGTTGGAGTGAACAGTTTGACTTTTCCGGCAGGAACTCCTTTAATAGCTGTAGCAGCGTGCGGTGTTGCAACGGCTTCTTTACAAGCTCCTGCAGGTATGGGACCTTACTTATGGAATGGTCCGGGTGGAAGTGGTGTAACAAGTAACACCAATCAGGCAGTTAATACAACAGTTGCAGGAAATTATACATTAACCATGACACCTCCTGGTGTATGTGCGCCAATTACAAAAACACTTAGCCTTTCTTTTAGTACCTATCCAACCGGTGGATTTACACGACCGAATACTTGTACAACGTATACATTAACTAATTCGGGATCGGCAGCACCTGCTGTTCAAACTTATTCGTTTGCCGGACCGGGCGCGCCTGCGTCATTCACAACCACATCACCAACCAGCGTCGTCAATTTTGCGCCGTCAACTACGTATACAATAACTCAAACTATTACAAATGCTGCAGGATGTTATACAACTACATCGCAGGTAATAACAACACCGGCAGGACCATCACCGGCATTTAGTGCTGCTCCTTCACCAACACAATGTTTAAATGGAAATGCATACACGTTTAATGCATCGAATACGGCCGGAACACATACGTATAATTTTAGTCCTACTACAGGTGCCCCTGCAACCGGAAATACTGCTAATTATGGCGCAGTGAATTTTACATCAGCAGGAACTTACACTGTTACGCATACAATCAATACGGCAGGTTGTATCACCGCTTCAACATCAGTAGTGCAAGTTAATCCAACTCCAACAATAAGTGTTGCCAGTGGAACGGCTCCGCCATGTGCGGGTAGTGCTGCTACATTAATTGCTTCCGGCGGACCTGGAACATTGACCTGGACGGGACCTAGCAGTTATACTGCTGTTGGCGGAGGAACAACTTCCATCAATAATTTTCAAACGACAGGACAAGGTATATATACTTTAACAGCGAATAATGGCGGTTGCATTACAACGAGAACTGTTAGTTTAGTAATGCCGGCTCAGCCAACGGCAACCGTTACTAATACAGGGCCTTATTGTATCGGACAGACTATTCAACTAAATGCTACTACAAGTTCAACAGCAGTGTCATGGTCGTATTGGTATAATTCAGCCTGGACTTGGTGGAATTTTAGTGCAACGACAACTCCTACCATATCAAATGCCCAAACAACATCTTCGGGGGTATATTATTTTTATGTTTCTTTTACTAACGGTTGTTGGGCACAGGTTCAAACATCAGTTACTGTTAACCCGTGTGTTTTGCCAATAGAATTAAGTAAATATTCAGCACATTGTACAGGATTTAATTCTGTAGAAATTGATTGGGAGACTCAGACTGAAAAGAACTGCAGTTATTTTGAGGTGATGAGATCAGAAGATGGATTGTTGTTTACAAGCATAGGACAAGTTAAAGCGCATGGAACCACATTTGAAAAGCATGAGTATAAGTTTGTAGATGCATTAATAGAGCCTGAAAAATATTATTATTATCGTTTGCGAGAAATTGATTCGGATAATTCGGTTATTGATTTAGGGCAGTTGGTATTTGGAATCTGTTCCAAAACAGGTAGTGATATTGGCGTATTTCCTATTCCTGCTACTAACGAAATTGACATTGTTTCGCGTAATAATTTGAATAACGCAGATATTGAAATAAGGGATGTGAATGGTCGATTAATTAAATTAATTAAACATGTGAATCTGCCGGAGTTTAATATTTACAAATTAAACATTTCTGATATCCCAGGAGGAACGTATCATTTGGTTATATATTATAATGATTCGGTACTCAATAAAAAAATTGTAATTAGCAGATAAGTAAAGCCCGCGAAAGCGGGCTTTTTTACTCTCATTCGCGGCTGGCTAAAGATTATTTATTATATTTATATTATGAAGTATAAAATCTCATTAGTATTCGTGCTTTTTGTTTTTGGATTCAACACAAAAGCACAAACATTTTATAAAGACGTTGCGGGTATTTTTTACGCGCGATGTACATCTTGTCATCATCCCGGCGGCAATCCTTATTCATTCATGAATTATACCGGAGTTAATCAACTCAAATCGGTTATTCAGTATGATTTGAATAATAACATCATGCCGCCATGGAAGGCAGATACGTCTTATACACGTTTTCAGCATGAACGAATTATTACTGCATCAGAAAAAACACAAATTTTAAATTGGATTACCGGTGGTGCATTAAAAGGTGATACTACACAAGCGCCCGCTGCCCCTGTTTATTCGGGAGCCTACCAATTAAAAGGAGCTGCAGATATAGAAGTTAAAATACCAACTTATACAAGTACGGCTACAAGTACTGATATTTATCTTTGTTTTTCTGTCCCAACCGGATTAACACAAGACCGTGTGATTCGTGCATTTGAAATTGTTCCCGGAAATAAAGCCATCGTACATCATGCCGTTATAATGGCAGATTCCAATGGAACTTACGTGAGTAATTTGGGCGGTTCATGCTATAATATTCCTGGAGATTATGCTATTGGTACATTTGCTCCTGGTACAAAAGCTACAGTATTTCCGAATGCTCCACAGTTACGTGCGGGAATCAGATTAAAAGCAGGTTCGAATGTGATATTACAAATGCATTATCCGAAAGGTAGCGCGGGTCAAATCGATAGCACAAAAATTCGTCTCTATTTTTATCCGACCTCAACTACAGGCATTCGTCCGATTTATGTAACAACACCACTACAAAACTGGAGTATGTTTATTCCTGCCAACACAACACAGACTTTTACAGCGTACTATCCAACCTCAGGTACATTAACCGATTCATTGTCTTTATTCGGAGTGTTTCCGCATGCACACTTATTAGGGAAAAGCATGTTGTTGTATGCAGTGAAACCCGGCGTGGATACCATTCCTATGATTCATGTTCCAAAGTGGGATTTTGAATGGCAGGATTATTATACCTACAAAAAATTGGTGAAAATTCCGGCAGGGTATCGTTTGTTTGCAAAACATGTTTATGACAACACCACTGCAAATCCACACAATCCTGTTCCTGTTAATGTAACAGCGGGTGTAAACACAAATAATGAAATGTTGTTCGACGGTGTGATGTCTTTATTGTATCAACCCGGTGATGAATTAATCGACCTGGAAGGATTAATGCAACAAGACACTTTGTTTTCGGGTATTAAGGAAAATAAAGAGATAATTACAAATCGTTTGCGAGCCATCGCTTTTCCTAATCCGTTTAGCAATAGTGTTTCGATTCGTTATGCTTTATTTGAAAACGTGAATGTTACCATTGACTTTAAAGATATACTTGGTCGTAAAATCTCAACAAGCAATACCGGAAAGCAAACGGAAGGAATTAAAGAGTTTATCTGGAATGGTAAAAGCGATAGTGGAGATCTGTTGCCACAAGGTGTTTACTTTTACAGCATACGAGCCGGCGAGCAAGTCTTCGATGGAAAAATAATTAAGCAATAATTAAAAAGCCCGAAAATTTTCGGGCTTTTGTTTTTTATTTTCCTGATTTAATTTTCTTCAGCAACTCAGCAGTTTCTTTGTAATCATCGGCTCCCATGTTTTCGGCCTTTGCTTTTTCAATGGCTTTGTTCGCTTGTGTTTCGGCGTTTTTAAGATCACCACTTTTATAGAGCACTGCCGCATAGGTATCGAGATTGGCATAAGAGGCATTAATCTCACACGCGCGCTGTGCCATTTTAACGGCGCTGCCTAATAATTTTTTATCACTCACCTTTTCGTAAAAATTCCAAGCCATACCGTTTAATTCCTGCGAATCGTTATTGTAATGTTTCTGAAAATCGGAAGCGGCGAGTTCGTAATATTTGGCATTATCAAATCGCTTATAAGCTTCCATGTCTGCTTCAAAAATGATTTTATCGGTGTTTGGCCATTTCATGTTTGCAAATTCCTTTTTTGCATTTTCGTAACCGGATTTATCAAATTCTTTTGCGCGTGTGTATTTAGAAAAATAACTTTTCCCCAATTGCTCTAATTTCTGTACCACGGCATCTTTTCCAAATGATTTTTCGAACAAATTGAGATTGCTTAGAAAATATTTCATTTCACGCGATTCATGGTTGTAGACAAAATCACGAAGAACAGTCCAGTTATTTTCTTTATTTAAATCAGCCTCCTTTACACTTGCAATGTATTCTAATGCTCGAGCCGAAGGATCTAAACAACAACTCATAAGTAAATCGATATACTCAGTAACGTTTTGTTCGGTTAAAATAGATTTTTCAAATTCTGATTTTTTATATGAAAAGGTTTTTTCTTTTTCAAATGCTGTTTTACCAAAACTCACAAATGCCTGAGTTGGCATGGAGCCTGCAACACGATGAATAACTTTTCCGTCGCCATCTAATATTAAAAAATTCGGATAACAACGTACATCGTATTTTTCAGCGAATGCAATTCCTTCACCTTTTTCAGCATCAATTTTAAGATTCACAAAATTCGCATTGTAATAATCGGCAGCTGTGTCGTTTGTAAAAATGTTTTTCGACATCCATTTACACGGGCCACACCAAGTGGTGTAAGCATCAACTAAAATAAATTTATTTTCTTTTTTAGCTTTTTCAAATACAGAAGCGAGATTGCCTGTTTCAAAGTTGATGTGACGATTTTGTGAAAATGCCAATACCGGCAATGCACTGAATATTAATAATGATTTTTTCATAGCGTAAAGTATAAAAGTAAGCAATTAATGTGTGGTAGATAATTTATTTGCCAATTTTAACACGATTAAATTCTTCTTGATTAACCGTTCTGTTTTTATAATCGTTGTTTTTAAGTTTGCCGAATTTGTAGTTTAAAGCCAATAAGAAGTAGCTTGTGCTGGTTCGCGATTCGTAATTGAGGTTGTAGAGGGGAATGTTACTGCCACCACTCATGATATAGGATTTTAGAATATCACTGGCTGTAATCCGGCAGGTAAGTTTATCCTTCAAAAAGTTTTTTTTGAGTGTGGCCGATAACATGGAAAAAGAATTGGAGGTGAAAATCCCATCTACTGCCGGTGAAGTGTACTCGTATGTAATTTCAAAGCTAAAGTATTTTTTAGCTCTAAATTCATTATATAAGTAAATGCTGTATGTGGATTTATTGTTTTTTATTATTTCGTTATTAAGTTGATAAGTGAAATTATTAATAAAGTAACCAAAATAGTTAGCCGTCGTCCACCATTTCAATTCATAAGGAATAGTAATACCGAAAGAGTAGGTTTCACTATTGTTAAGGTTTTTTGTTGTTGCAGTGAAAGCATCAGTAGAGTCGTTGAGTTTATCAACGACTAATCGCATAGCACCTTGTGTATTATTATAACCTATAGTAAGGTTAGCTTCTTTCATATAAATTAAGGATGCTTCAATGGAGTTGGTGTATTCCGGAAGTAAATAAGGATTACCTCTGAAAGAAGTAACAGAATCGATATAATTAATAAATGGATCTAAGTCTTGAAAGGTTGGACGATTTATTCGACTCGAAAGTGTAATGGAGGTGGTTAAATCTTTTGTAAAATCATAACCAATAAATGCACTTGGAAAATAATTAATGTATTCCCGATTAATTATTTTTTGATTTAGTATTTTGGAAAAACCATCCGAGTTTGTGTATTCTGCCCGAATGCCAACTCGCGAGTTAAACTTATTTTTTTTAAAGCGCAACTCTGAATAAGCCGCTAAAATATTTTCGCTAAATGAAAATCCGTTTTTATATCCCGGATCTGAAATCCAATGTTCTTGAGAGTAATTTTGGAAAGTTATATCACTTGATTTATCAATGTAAGTTTCTTTTAGGCCACTTTCCAGTTTCCACTTTAGGTTAAATACTTTTGTAAAATCTAGTTGTGCGCCAAATATATTAATAGAGTTTGTGTTTAAGTTTCTTTTAGCAGAGGTAACAATTGAATCATATAAAGTAGTTTCCTGATGAATATTGGAAGTTGTTTTTAAATTGAAGTTTCCATATTGGGCAGCGATAAATAACTCAGACCCCAGCGTGTCTAGTTTCCTGATGTAATTTCCATTACACGAATTATTAGCAACGACAGGTCGACTATGCGTTGAGGTGTTTAAATTATATTGAGCTATAGAATTGCTTAGAATTGAATTGGTATTTTGCGAATAGTTGTTTTTAGAATCGTAATAGCCATTGTATTGAAATCCTATTGTAGTTAACGAGTCAGGTCGGAAATTAAAACCCGCTCTATAATAGTAAACGTCGGTATATTTTTGGGTATCATAAATTGAATTCATCATACTGGTGTTTATAGTATCATATGATTTATAATAACGTTTATAAATGTCAGAACTCCATTGTTCGCCTTTGCTCGTGCCTAAACTCAGGTTGGTTGTCCATTTTCTCTTAGTATAATTTAGCCTTATTCCGGTGTAAGAAAAGATGGATTTAATGTAAAGCGTATTCTGAATTAAATTTCCGTTATAACCTTGCAGATTGTTTTTGACAGTAATGATATTGATTACCGCTCTGCCGCCCGCATCATATTTTGCGGAAGGGTTGTTAATGATTTCAATGGTTTTAATATCTGTTGAAGGCAGTGCTTTTAAAATATCAACGGTGGAAACAATCATTCCATCCAAATAGATAATGGCAGTGCCTTTACCAAAAACCGACACAATATCAGAGGTACTTACGTTTACTCCGGGAGAGCGTTTTAGTACGTCTAATGCATTACCGGCATTATTGAGTGCGGTGTTTTCAACATTTACTTTTACTTTTTCTCCATCAGCTTCAAACATTGGTGTTTTTGCTGTGACAGTTATTTCACTTAATGATTTACCTTGTAAGAGAGTGATAAGTTCAGTTTGAAGAAGACTGTCTGTGTTAGACCGAATAATAATCCGAAAGAAATCAGAATAACCTACTGAAGTAACTTTAAGCAGAATGCTATCATTGTTAAGTGGCCCAAGATTAAATGTACCATCTTGAAAAGGGCCGCCTTTAATCAATGCCGAATCCTTTATGCTTAGTGCAATCACATTGCCGAATTCAACGTTTTGGTTTTGTTCGGATTTAACAAGTCCAGAAATACGATAACTGTTACTTTGTGCTTGCAATAGGTTTATAGAAATTGCGAGAAACAGAATCCATATTTGTTTAAGTGCTTTCATCTAAATAAAACCAGATATAACTTAAAAGGCTTAATTGGTTACAATGTAATAAGAAAAAGTACCGGATTATTTCCCTGATATTACTTAAAGGTCAAAAAATAAAAAACCCCGCATCATGCGGGGTTTTGTGGTACCTCCAGGAATCGAACCAGGGACACAAGGATTTTCAGTCCTTTGCTCTACCGACTGAGCTAAGGTACCATACCATGCTCTAAGGCAATTTTGAGGATGCAAAAATACGATAATTCTTTGTTCGGCAAAAAAAATATTAAATAGCCCTGTGCCCCAAGTTTTTAGTTAATTTCGTACTCTCATGAATTTGGTCATTGATATCGGTAATACGAGGGTTAAAGCAGCCTATTTCAGTAAGCGTGAAATGCTCGATTACCGGGTTTTTGCTAAGCTAAGCGACTTAATTCAATCGGTCGATTTTTTAAAGGCAGCCGATAAAGTGATGGTAGGCACAGTGGTAAACATCAATGATGAATTAAAAACAGCCTTAAATCATGCGGAAAGGTTTATGTTTTTTACAAATGAGGCTCAAATTCCCCTTAAGAATTTGTACAAAACCGCCGGTACTTTGGGCTCCGATCGTCTCGCTGCCGCTATTGGTGCACATAGTTTGTACCCCAATAAAAACGTTTTGAATATCGATACCGGAACCTGCCTAAAGTTCAATTTTGTGAGTCAGAATATGGAATATCTCGGTGGGGCGATATCTCCGGGATTGCAAATGAGATTTAAGGCGTTGCAACATTTTACCGATAAATTACCATTGGTAAAAATGAAGCCTGACTTTAATACGTTGATTGGAAATAGCACTGAAAACTCTATTCTTTCAGGTGTCATAAACGGAATTTTAAAGGAGACCGACGGCATAATTGAGGAGTATAAATTGTTATATCCCGATTTAACAATTGTTGTGTCGGGAGGCGATACCGAATTCTTTGCAAAACGCCTAAAAAATCGCATCTTTGCCCACCCTCATGCCGTATTAATCGGCTTAAATGAGGTATTGATTTATAATTCTTGAAAAGGCCAATTTACATACTTTGTTTTCTGATACTTCAGGGCCTTTTATTTTTTAATCAGCTTCATGCTCAATTAACATTTAGTCCTTACTCCCGTTACGGACTTGGTGAGTTAAATGGTAATGAGTTTGCTCCCGCCAAAGGAATGGGAGGAACTTTCATTGGCTTAAAACCTGATACGGCAGCGCCTGTGTTTATTAATGTCGCCAATCCTGCTGCTATTGCAGGAATACGTTTAACTACCCTTGAATTAGGCGGACATACGCAGTTCACTGAATTTAGTAATGGAACAACGGCTATTAAAACCCGCAACATTAATTTTAGTTATGCTGCTATTGGAATACCATTAAAGCAGAGAGCAGCTGTGAGTTTCGGTATTATGCCACATTCGAATGTTGGGTATAATTTGAGAAGTACTGTATTTACAGAAACAATTGGTGATGTTAAGTATGAATATACAGGTGAAGGTGGAATCAATAAAGTATTCATGGGTTTTGGAATTAATCCATTTAGAAAGATGCTCGTTAACTTCTACCGTTCGGCTTATAAGGATTCATTAGTTAAGACTAAACAAACACAAGTATACAAACGTAAAAAATTAAGTAAAGAACTTTTATCCGAATTAAGTATCGGGGCACGCGCCGATTATTTGTTCGGAAGTATTTTACATACATCCAGCGTTATTTATCCAAATGCTAATTATTACTATAATACGCGTCGCTACCGTGCGGTTGCGTTTCAAGATGTAACCGGAAGTTTCGGGTTACAAACTTCCTTTACAATCGATTCAGTTAAAAACCGCGAGCTTAGAAAGAAAGTGAAAGTTGCTTTTGGTTATTTCATGAATTTAGGGAATACGATCAATGTGAAAAATAGCACCTTGGCGTATAACTATTCTATAAATGATTTTGGAAATGAATTAGCAAAAGACACTTTTATTTTTGTTAATGATAACCCAAACACAATTCGTTTGCCAATGGAGCAGGGCTTTGGTGTAAGTTTGCGTAAAGGTGATATGATTGCGGTTGCTGCTGAAGCGGCCTATACAAACTGGAGTCAGTTCCGTTATCTTGGTAGTGCAACAGAATTAAAAAACTCATTCCGTGTAGCAGCCGGAATTAATTTCATTCCCAATAAAAATTCGGCCGGAGTATCTGCTTATCTAAAGCGCATTCAATATCGTTTAGGCGGATTTTATAAAACAGGATCACTGGAGTTAAATAATACCGAAATAGTGAATTACGGATTAACCGTTGGGCTTGGTTTGCCGGTTGGTGTTTACCGACAGTTTTCGGTGGTTAACATAAGCGCTCAGTTCGGTGAAATGGGCTCAATTAATAATAATTTGGTTCGTGAGCGTTACGCGAAAATAGTACTTGGCTTCACTTTTAATGACAAGTGGTTTAATAAATTCCGCTACGATTAATTTTTCGTCATGAAGAAATTTCTCTTCATAGTTTCAACCATAACGGTTAGCATATTGCTGTTTTCTTGTGAAAACGACAGATCGAAAATAATGGCGCTAAGTCTCCCTAAAGTTTCTCCATCTCAGTCAGGCAAGGGAGTCACTATGATTTATTCCGACTCGGCCGCATTAAAAATTGTATTAAAAGCCGGGAAGCTTTTAACCTATGATCGAAATGTAACAGAGCCCATGACTATTTTACCCGAAGGTGTTTGGGTCACTTTTTATAATAAGAATGAAAAACCCGAAACAACGCTTAAATCTAATTACGGCGTTCATTATCCGGCACGTAAGCGCATGGAGGTAAAATACAATGTGGAGGTGGTAAATAAGGACGGCGAAAAATTGAACACCGAGCATTTGGTGTGGGACGAGGCGAATAAAAAAATTTACTCCGACGCGTTTGTAAAAATCACCACAGCTAAAGAAATTATCATGGGTAAAGGTCTTGAAAGCAATCAGGATTTTACCAACTATCAAATAAAGGAAGTAACAGGAACAATTCAACTTAACAACGAGGATTTATAATGGACAATAGAAAAATTTTTAGGGCTTTGGAATATTTGTGGTTATTTACGGCAGCTATTGCTGTAGTGGCAACCATTTATTTTTTAATCATGAAGGACACCGACAGCGCCCTTTATTTTTTCTTTGTGTTTTTAATTGGAGCAGCCATGTTTCTGGTGAGACGCTATCAGCGTAAGAAGCAAGAGGAACGCCAATCGGCATTTGAAGCAAGCCGTAAAAAGTAATTTTACATCAAAAATTCGCCTTTGGTCATACTTTTCATTGGCGGATTGGTATATCACTTATCTTTGTTTTAATGCTGGTATTATCTCTCATAAAGGAAAGTGTTCTGTTTGCATTGCAATCGCTTTACAATAATAAACTCCGCACCTTTTTGAGTTTATTAGGGATTACCATTGGTATTTTTGCCATTATAATTGTATTCACCATTGTAGATAGTTTGGAAAGTAACATTCGCGGAAGCATTGAAAGCCTCGGCGATAATGTGGTGTTTGTGCAAAAATGGCCTTGGAGCTTCGGGCCGGATTATCCTTGGTGGAAATACATGAATCGTCCGCTCCCTCAGTATAACGAATTGTTTGATATCGAGAAGAAGACGAAAACGGCGGATGCAGTGGCATATACTATTCATGGCAGAAGAACCGTTAAGTATAAGAGTAACATCGTGGAGAATGCGGTTTTAGCAGGATGTTCTTACGAATTCTACAAAATAAAATCCTTTGATATTGCTAACGGGAGATACTTTACCGAGAATGAAGTAAATGCCGGCTACAATGTGGCGGTAATAGGCGGAAAAATTGCCGAAGGTTTGTTTCCGAATAATCAGGATCCAATTGGAAAGGATATCAAAATTGCGGGAAGAAAAGCAATTGTTGTTGGAGTTTTCAAAACTGAAGGCGAAAGTATGCTTGGAAACAGTATGGATAACCAGGTAGTGATTCCTTTTCATTTTGCTAAATATATTTTGGATGTAAACTCAGAAAATGCTGATCCATATATTGCGGTTAAAGCAAAGCCGGGTGTAAGCAATGCCGAAATGATGGATGAGTTAACGGGGATTATGCGTGGCATACGCCGATTAAAACCATTAGCGGATGATGATTTTGCCTTAAACGAAACTAATTTGTTAAGTAAAAACTTTGATGTATTGTTTGATATCATTGGTATTGCCGGTTGGATTATTGGAGGATTCTCAATTTTAGTAGGCGGATTCGGTATTGCCAATATCATGTTTGTATCGGTGAAAGAAAGAACAAGTTTAATTGGCATTCAAAAATCGCTTGGTGCCAAGAATTATTTTATTCTATTACAGTTTTTATCTGAATCCGTTTTTCTTTCCTTGCTGGGCGGATTGTTAGGACTCTTTCTCACTTATCTTATTACACTCGCAGCTCAAGGCAACATGGATATGGAAATCACTTTGAGTTACTCAAATATTATTTTAGGGATTACCATTTCGGTTTTAATTGGCATTATTAGCGGATTTGTGCCTGCATACAGCGCATCACAATTAGATCCGGTAGAAGCCATTAGGAGTAATTAAATGAGAGCGATAACGAGGCCTAAAATAATATCTGCCATTTGCATCATTGGTTTTATTACAGTGGTGTTTAATTTCCCTTCGGTTTTCTCTCCATCCATTAAAAAAATCGGCATGTTTGTTCCGGCATTATATGGATTTATTGTAGCCGGAAATTTTATGGCCTTTATAGGATTGTGGCACATGAAACAATGGGGTGTGCAGCTTTATCTCAGCATTTTCTTCATCAAAACATTGTTTTTAGTGGTAATTGGTGATCTGGGTCCGGGCACCATCATAGGTATAATTTCCGCCATTATTTTCTCAGTGATCCTTTTGCGCCATTATCCCAAAATGGACGTAAATCTGTAGTTCCTAAAAAAATCCATCTGCTTTTTAGCTTTATTTGTCCAAAAACGTACCAAATCAATCAAAAAGTTTTGCGAAATAGAAATTATTTTGTATAACTTTATAGGAGATAAGGTATTTATTCACTCAACAAGAACATAGATTTAATCAATAGAAAGCATGATTGCCGAAGTAGAAACAGGAGAATTGCAACAAACGCTCAAGAGCTTTTTTGGCTTTGAAGGCTTTAAAGGAAATCAGGAGAAAATTATCAAAAGCGTACTTTCAGGGAAAGATACCTTCGTTATAATGCCTACAGGAGGCGGTAAATCCTTATGCTATCAATTGCCGGCTTTAATGAGTGAAGGTACGGCTATTGTAGTTTCCCCTTTAATTGCCTTAATGAAAAACCAGGTGGATGCCATTCGTGGATTTAGCGACGAATCAGGGATTGCCCACTTTTTAAATTCTTCTTTAAATAAGAGTGAGATTGCCAAAGTAAAGAAGGATGTATTGTCAGGTAAAACCAAATTATTATACGTAGCTCCTGAAACCTTAACTAAAGAAGACAATATCAAGTTCTTCGAAGAGTTTAAAATTTCATTTTTTGCTATCGATGAAGCGCATTGTATTTCTGAGTGGGGTCACGATTTCCGTCCGGAATACCGTCGTTTACGTCCAATCATTGATAAGGTTGGAAACGTTCCGGTAATGGCTTTAACAGCCACAGCAACACCAAAAGTACAACAGGATATTCAGAAGAACCTTGGGATGTTGAAGGCTAATTTGTTTAAGTCTTCCTTTAACCGTTCTAATTTATATTACGAGGTTCGCCCTAAACAAAATGTTTTAAAAGAGATTATAAAATACGTAAAGCAAAATTCCGGTAAATCGGGGATTATCTATTGCTTGAGCCGTAAAAAAGTAGAAGAGATTGCGCAAGCGTTGAAAGTGAACGGCGTTAAAGCCGAACCATATCATGCAGGGTTAGATGCAAAGGAGCGTGCAAAGACACAAGATTTGTTTTTGATGGAGCAAATTGATGTGATTGTTGCAACAATCGCTTTCGGAATGGGAATTGATAAGCCGGATGTACGTTATGTTATCCATCATGATATTCCAAAATCATTAGAAGGTTATTATCAGGAAACCGGTCGCGCGGGTCGTGATGGCGGTGAAGGTAATTGCGTGACTTTCTATAGCTACGATGATATCATGAAGTTGGAGAAGTTCATGAAGGATAAACCGGTTGCCGAACAGGAAATCGGAAAACAAATGCTCAGCGAAACGGCTGCTTTTGCCGAAACGTCTTCATGCCGACGCAAATTCATTTTACATTATTTCGGCGAAGAGTTCAACGAAAGTAAATGTAACGAGATGTGCGATAACTGTCGCCATCCAAAACAAAAGTTTGAAGCGAAGGATGATTTGGAATTAGCTATTGAAGCTGTTCTTGAAATTAAAGAGAAACACAAGATTAAAGATGTTATTAACGTATTGATGGGTACACTTACCGCAACATCAAAATCATACAAGCACAACAATTTGGAAGTGTGGGGCAAGGGTGCTGAAGATGATAAGGATGATAAATACTGGAATGCTGTACTTCGTCAGGCTATTGTAAATAATTATCTCGTTAAGGATATTGAGAACTATGGTTTATTGAAAGTAACTGATAAAGGAAAAGAATTCTTAAAGAAACCGCACAGTATCAAATTCACACGCGATCACGATTATGCCAATACCGATAAAACCGATGATGATGATATCATGGTTGGTGGAAAAGCAGGTGGTGGTGCAGCTGATGAAACGTTATTTGCAATGCTGAAGGATACAGTAAAGAAAATTGCCAAGCAAAAAGCTTTACCTCCTTACGTTATTTTCCAGGAAACTTCCCTCGAGGAAATGGCTATTCAGTATCCGATCACCATGGAAGAGCTTACGAAAATATCTGGTGTGGGTGCAGGCAAAGCTGCTAAATACGGTAAGCCATTTATCGACATGATTAAAAAATATGTGGAGGAAAATGAGATTGAGCGCCCGGTGGATATGGTGATTAAGTCGGTGGTAAATAAATCGGGATTAAAAGTGTATATCATTCAAAATGTCGACCGTAAAATCCGTCTGGAGGATATGGCTAAATCCAAAAACATTAAAATGAATGATCTTTTAACGGAGATGGAGACCATTGTTGCTTCCGGTACTAAACTTAATATCAATTATTATCTCCAGGATGTGATGGACGAAGAAAAGCTGGATGAGGTAATGGAGTATTTTAAAGAATCGGAAACCGACAGTGTAGACGCAGCAATGAAGGAGTTAGGGGAGAATGATTACACGGAAGAGGAAATTCGCATGGTACGTATTCAGTTCATTACCGAGTACGCTAATTAGTAGTTTTTGTTTTATTATACACAGCCCTGTCATTGTTCAAAAATGACAGGGCTTTTTCTTTATTTTCGCATACTTTATTGTAATTTTTTGCGTTTAATAATTGGTGTTTCCTCCCCGTATCCATAGATATATTTTTATTATCGGACTTATCGGTTTAGCGGCCGGTATGATGTTTGGAACAGTTCCTACCAGTATTCCGCAATTTGTTTTATTTGGTAATTGGTTGCTGGAAGGTCGCTGGAAAGAAAAATGGAGTTTAATTAAGTCGAATCGCCTGTTTTGGATTTTATGTTCTGTTTTCTTTTTACACCTGGCAGGATTAATTTTCACTATCGATATACCTAGGGGCATTGACGATATCCGCATAAAAATTCCAATGCTTTTACTGCCTCTTGTGTTCTTTAGTACTTCGCCTTTAACAAAAAGCGAATTGAATTTAGTGTTGAAGTTTTTTGTAGCCGGTGTTGTGGTAAGCGCGATGTGGTGTTTGTTTTATAATTTCTCACACGAATTAACCGACATACGCAAAGCCTCGCGTTTTATGTCACACATTCGTTTCGGTTTATTTATCAACCTTGCTATTGCCGTATTGGTTTATTTCTTTAAAGAGACAAAAAATCTAACTCGAAAATTAGGTGTGCTTTTTGTTGTTCTTTTTTTAATTACCACCATGTTCGTATTAAGTCTGGTTACAGGTTTGGTAATGCTTACGATTATGGTGGGAGTGTATCTGCTCTACTTAGTGTTGAAGCAAAAAACTATTTATAAGGTGGCAGGTTTATCGGCAATAATTATTGTTGCAGCCATAACATTTTATTTTTTTAAATCCGAGTGGCAACAATTTAACTTCGTTTCAACCGACAAATCAAACTCTCAAAAAAGCACAAGTTATTCAGGCCGCGCATATTTTACGCCCGATACTGCCAATAAACACAAAGAAAATGGTTATTTCATCACATATAATTTGCAGTACGATGAGTTGCATGAACAATGGCCTTTACGCAGCAAATTACCTGTATATGGAAAGGATAAGAAGGGTGGGAAAGTCATTTGGACATTAATTCGTTATTTATCCAGTAAAGGTTTAACGAAAGATTCAGTTGGAATTGCTTCCTTAACCAATGAAGATATAGCCAATATTGAAAGCGGAGTTACTAATTATTTGTATGTTGATGCATCACCGATTGCGAATCGATTGCACGAATTATTTTGGGAATACAGAGATTATAAACAAGGAAGTAATCCCTCAGGTAATACCTTGCTGATGCGAATGGAGTTTTGGAAAGCAGCGATTTACATTATAAAACGAAGTCCCTGGATTGGTGTTGGTACCGGCGATGCACAACGTGCTTTCGAAAAAGCGTATTACCGCACTGAAACAAAACTTAGTCGCGAATGGCGCTTGCGTTCACATAACCAATTTTTAGCTATTACTGTTGCCTTCGGTGTAATCGGACTTGTCGTGTTTTTATTCTCACTTGCGTATCCGGCTATTGCTTTGAGAAATTATTTGCACGGATTATATTTCGTATTTCTTTTAATTGCTGTTGTGTCTTTTTTTACGGAAGATACACTCGAAACCCAATCCGGCGTCAGCTTCTTCGCATTCTTTAATACACTTTTTATTTGGCTGGCTTCCTTCGCTAAAAAAGCAAAGCAATAGACTCTTAGAATTTATAATCCTTGTAGTCGCGGGTAAATTCTTTTTCGTCAAATTTCGGATTCACTTGTAAGAAGTGGTAATTGTATTCTTCAAACAAACCTTTATCATCATACACTTTTACGCCAATAGGTAAATTGTAAAATTGATCGATATAAAGAATAACCGTCTTCGCATAATAGTTCGGAACCTTAATGACCTGTCCGGGAGTAAGTATATCAAAGTAATCTTTCAATTTCGGATTCATCTCCACAATCATGTATTCTGCTACAAATAATTTTCTGGCAATGGAGGTTAAATTTTCAGAAGCTCCAACAGTATACGTAGTTTGCGCGAAGTCTTTGTTGTTGATGGTGATTTTGTGACAAGGACGATTATTATAGCGTTCTTCACCGTCGTATTTTACACCGTCTTCTAACTTATCGCCAAATTTCAAAATCACATACTCAATAATGCTTCCAAAATAATCAAAGCCCATTTCGTTAATGGTGTGGTGTTGATCCTGACGCATTAAGTTCCCCATCGGGTCAAGATTCAAATTGATATAAGGAAATGAATTTGGTTTTACTAAAGCTTTTTTATCGTTAGTGCCTTGCGTCCATAATACTTCAATTCCCTTAATGTAAATGTAAAGCTGACGAGGTTTACGAATTAATTTAACCGACGATTCATAATGATTATATCCCTTCTTTCCACGCTCTGTAATTTTAAGACTGTACTTTAAACCCTGTACCTCCTTAATGGATTTTACCATTTTAAGAAGTAATTCTTTGGTATTAATGTTTTCTTTGTGTTGACCCAAAACACTAAAACTCAAGAGGGTAAAAAACCCTGCAAAAACCAATAAGCTGCGTTTCAAAAACATAGGGTCACAAAAGTAATATAGTTTTTGAACATTAGGTTGAAAAGCCTCTATAATTATTAAATTTTTTTACTTGATTTACCCCCTTCTAAAGACTAAATTTGGTATTAAATGCTAAATTTGATGCCCCATTAAAATGTTGGTACAAAAAGCCATATTAAAAGGAATTTCCGAACTGCTATATAATCACGATTATGTAGTGGTGCCGGGCTTTGGCGGATTTGTATCCCGTTCACAGGCATCGCATTATTCCTTAAACAAGGAAGTTTTATTCCCGCCTTCAAAATCAATTGTATTTAATGTACAGTTAAAGCAAAACGATGGCGTATTGGCGAATTGGTTGAAGGAAGAAGTGAAATGCGATTTTATTCAGGCAACTAAACATTTAGAAGAATTTGCGGCACATTGCAAAATGTTGCTCGACACCAAACGTCGTTTGGAGTTTGAAAATTTAGGATTGTTTTATGTTGATTTCGAGAACAACATTTGCTTCGAACCTAAAACAGACGTTAATTTTTTAATTGATAGTTTCGGATTAAGCAGTATTACCTTAAAAGAATTACCGGTTGAGGAAACAGTTGTTGTAAAGCATGCATTCGAACCGCAGGATCGTTTAGTAAAAGCGGAAGCTTCTGATAAATTACCGGTAAGAAAAACAAATTACAAACGCATTGCAGCTTTAGCCATCGGAATTCCGGTGATTGGATTTGCATTGTTGTTTGCCGTAAAACAAATGCAGCCAAATTCTAATTCGTTCGCTGCGATTTTTGGCGGAGGTACCCACGCTAATTATACACCGGTGAACTATAACTCCAAATTCACTGAACTCGAATTAAGTCAGACTTCCAATTATGTAGTAGATGCCAATGGATACGCAGGTATTACATTGTTTGAAGATAAACACGTAGCCGTAAATATTCATGCGGTAAATACAACGTCGCATTCGGTAAACACAAACATGAGTCATGTTGTGTCTTCCGGCCGTTATCAAGTGGTGATGGGATGCTTTAGTGTAAAAGCCAATGCACGCAAAATGATTAAAAAATTAGCGGCTGAAAATCTAAATGCTACAATAAGCGGTACTAATGCAAAAGGCATGTATGTGGTAAGTAGCGGCGGATTCGATGATAAAGAAAGCGCAGTTAGTTTGCTTCAATCCATCAAATCAAAATACCCATCCGCTTGGGTTATGACTCAGGAGTAGTCGAATTTTTTTCAGATTTTTTCTTTCCTTCTTTATCACGCATGTTTTTATAAATGGTCACAAATGCCATTAATAAAGCGGCGAAAATAAATAAGCCTAACAAGCTCCACACTAAACTTCCGGTTGATTTAACAACAACTAAGAAAACGATGCCCACTAAAAAAACAGTGGCTAATTCATTGTATAATCGCAACTGAAAAGAATTCCATTTGAAAATCCCGGTACGTTGTTTGTTAAACAACATATGACATTGCAAATGATAGAGTACTAAAAAACCTACAAAAATCAATTTAAGCCACATCCAGGGTTGTGTGAGGTAATAACTCCAGTTTAAAAACAACATCCAAAATCCAAACACCAAAGAACCTATTGCGCCCGGCCATCCAATGATGTACCAGAGTTTGCGTTGCATGGTAAGCAATTGTTCGGTGATGATTGTTTTTTCGTTATCAGGTTTGTTTTGCGCTTCGGTGGTATAAATAAATAAGCGCACCATATAAAACAGGGCAGCGAACCAGGTAACCACAAAAACAATGTGTAATGATTTAATATATAAGAAATCCATAGCGCTTATTTAAAACAAAGGTAGTAATTTAGCATCATAAAACAGAAACAGCCATGAAGCCAAAATTTGCGCGCGAATCCCTAACCATTAATACAGAAGTGGTATTACCAAATGATACGAATCACGTTGGAAATTTATTTGGTGGTAAGTTAATGCAGTGGGTGGATATTTCCGCGGCGATTGCAGCGCAAAGACATTGCGGCAGAGTGGTGGTAACCGCTTCCATCAATCATGTTTCGTTTGATAATCCAATTAAGCAAAACAGCATTGTAACGTTTGAAGCTAAAGTAAGTCGTGCGTTTAACAGCAGTATGGAAGTGTTTGTTGATGTTTGGGTAGAGAATCCGGTGACGGGACAAAAAACAAAATGTAACGAAGCTATTACAACCTTTGTGGCCATCGATCAAAACGGAGCGCCTTTGCCTGTTCCGCAATTGATACCGGAAACCGAAGAAGAAAAAAAGCGTTATGATTCCGCTTTACGTCGCCGTCAGTTATCCTTAATCTTAGCAGGAAGAATGAAACCGGATGAAGCTACAGAATTGAAAGCTTTGTTTGTGAAAGATTAGAGGAGTTCGGAGTTGGTAGTTCGTAGATTGGAGAAAGTGTGGAATTATGTATGGTGTAGCTTAGCCGTTGTTAGTGACTGTTAATTTTTCACCAGCTTAGTTCGTGTAATGCAATCAGCCGAATTTACTTCAAGAAAGTATATTCCATTTTGATAGTCGGAAAGGTCCAAAGTAACATTGTGAAATTGAATATTTGTTTTTTCAATAAGACATTGACCAATGCTGTTTAATAATTTGAAACTTTGAATTAGTTCCTCTTTATTAAAAAAATACACTTTGTCATTTGTGGGATTGGGATAAATAGAAATAGCTTTCTCTTGAGTATTTTCAACTAAACCTAAAGTGCCTTGACTTAGTTTACAAACGAAAGCGTCCCAGCCACCAAAAGAACTTAGGGAAAAATTGCTATTACCAAAATCAAAATTACAAATGCTTTCAAAAAAGCCAGTCGTGTAAACGTTGCCTAAGCCATCAACAGCAACTGAAGCTCCATTATCTTGTTGAGTGCTACCGAACGATTTAGCCCAAATAAAATTTCCTGCGGGGTCTAGTTTTGAAACGAATATGTCCTCGAAACCTACAGAAGTTAGATTATATGTGCCTACGTTTGGATCAAAGTCAGCGGAATTACGAAATATACCCGTTGTATAAACATTACCAGAGTTATCAAGGGATAAAGAAGTTGCATAGTCATTTGAAGTGCCGCCCATTTGTTTTGCCCAGACGAAATTTCCTGAACCATCTAGTTTAAGAACGAATATGTCGAAGAATAAATTTGTATTAAGTGTGTAGGTTGAAAGACTAGGATCAAAATCAGCCGTACCACTAAATGGTCCTGCAACGAAAACATCACCAGTTGCATTTAATTTAATGGAACTTCCTGCGTTTTCTCTTGTGCCACCAATCATTTTAGCCCAGGCGAAATTGCCAGAAGGGTCTAATTTTGAGATGAAGGAATTAAAGTAGGGTGAAGCGGAAATTAAATTAAAAACAGAAAAGCTTGGGTCGAAATCCGTAGTGTCTGTGAATTCACCTGTGGTAAAAACATTTCCCGAAGCGTCAGTTACGATTGAATAACTATAATCGTCGGAATTTCCACCAAATTTTTTGGCCCAAATAAAATTACCAGACGAGTCTAATTTAGATACAAAAATATCCAGTCCGCCTTTTGCAATAAGGTTATAAACGGAAACACCTGGGTCAAAGTCGGCGGTGTCAATAAAATTTCCTGTAGAATAGATATTGTTAGAATTATCTACTATAATTGAATATCCAATGTCGTCCTTAGATCCGCCTAATTGTTTAGCCCAGATAAAATTTCCTGCGGCGTCTAATTTCAAAATGAATGAATCATATTGGCCTTTTGCACTTAAAGTGAATGTTCCGACACTTGGATCAAAATCAGCAACACCTTGAAAGCATCCTGTTGCTAAAACATTTCCAGCCCCGTCGATGGTTAATGCATAACCATAATCGTCATTATTTCCACCGAGTTGTTTTGCCCAAATAAAATTGCCAGAGGAATTAAGTTTTAAAATGAAGATGTCAGAGAAGCCACTCGGTGCTGTAAGATTAGATATACCTACACCTGGATCAAAGTCTACCGTGCCAGTAAATCTACCAATTGAATAAACATTTCCTGAACCGTCTAGCGCAATGGAGTTTCCGCTGTCGTTAAAAGTCCCTCCGATTTGATCGGACCATTGAAAGTTTATAGTTTGGGCTTTAATTATATTAAGGAAGAAAAAGAAAATTATTATGTATAAATGTTTTTTCATGTCTACGTCCAATTAATGCCTGCTAACTTCCTTAAAGGAGCTATATTTTATCCTAAGCTTGCAATCTTTGCAAGATTGGGGTGATTTTATGAGTCCTGCTAGGTAAGCTAATTTAAATATTTAAAAGTAAAATTCAAAGCTTGTATTAGTTGGGAGTTCGTAGAGGGTGTAGCAAATGAATTACGAAATATCTACGAACCCAATTAAAAACAATCTCCTTCACTAAGGAGCAATGAGACTTCCTCTTTTAATTTCGGAATATGATTAATCACGATGCTCCAAATTAACTCATCAGATATTTTGTCATAACCGTGAATGATGCGGTTACGTGTGCCAACAATTTTGTCTGCATTGTTTAGTTTGAAATCAGGGTTCTTTTTTGAAATTCTGTTAACTGCCTCGCCTATAATTTCCAAATCCCTTTCAATCGCTCTTTTTGTTTTAATGTCGGCTACATACTCTTCAAATAGTTTTTGTTTACCATCATAATAACTTTCAATCTCATTGATGGATTGAAGTACGTCGTATAGCCAGGTTTTAATCTCTATGTCCATACACTATTTGTTTGGATGAGTCAATAGATTCTCTTAAGAAAGGATTATTAATGGCTTTATCCTCCAATAAATCTACTGGTCTTTGAAGTATTTTTTCAAGTGAACTTTTCAAATTAAAATAATTGTCGGCGTAATCATAAAGGCTAACATTGTTAAACGAAACAATAAAATCAACATCACTTTTTTTTGAAAATCCGGGAGTTAGAACAGAGCCAAAAACAAAGAGTTTAGAGACGTTATATTTTGAACATAAGTCCCTGATTAAATCAATATTTGACTCTAAAATACCCATAAGGTAAAGATACATTATTTTTTGTTGATTTTCAACCTTAAGAACTATGGACTCTCAGTCTACGAGCTACGAACTACCAACTAATCCCACATCAATCTCATTCATGCATTTGAAATGGCCTTTCGGGCATTTACCATAGCCTAACTTAGAACAAGGACGGCATTTCAGATTTTTTACTTCTAAAATTTTACTGCCTTCACCCGGTTTATACGGATACATACCAAACTCAGGAATGGTATTTCCCCACAGCGAGTAAATCTTTTTTCCAAAAGCGGAAGCGATGTGCATGAGTCCGGTGTCGGATGTAATGACAAATGATGAATGTTGAATAATAAATGCCGATTGATTGAGCGAGTAGTTACCGCAAATGTTGATGGCGTTTTTACATTTTGAAACCACTTGCTCCGCTATGCTTGAATCTTCTTTCCCTCCCAATAAAACAAGAGGGAGTTTAGAGTTGTTACAGATCTCAATTAATTTATTTACCGGAATTTTTTTGGTGTAATACGAACCGCCCACCACCAAAGCTATGTAACCTTTGTTTAATTCAGGATGAATAGTGCTGAGGTCGACATTGTCTTTTTCTGAAATAAAATAATCTAATCCCTTGCCATCATCTTTTACGCCTAACGAACTAACGGTCTGCAGATAGCGCTGCACGATGTGAATGTCGGGCAATAAATTTTTATTCTTAAGTACAACGGCTAAGAGTTTTTTAATGTTTAGTTTATCAAACGACAAACTCTTTATTCCGAGCGCTAATTTCAAGCGACGACTTCTGAGATTGTTGTGTAGGTCGATAATTATGTCGTAGCTTTCTTTTTTAAGCGCGGGAATAACTTCATTAATATCTTTATCGAAAGTAATGAGTTTATGAATATAAGGATTGTGTTCCAGTGTACTTTTAAAAGAAGCTTTGCATACAAAGTGGATTTCAGCATTTTTAATTTGTTGCGCACAACAACGAATCACCGGCGTTGTTAAAACAATATCGCCGATAGAGCTGAAACGTATGATAAGAATTTTCACTTAGCACAAATGTACTAAATGCTATTCAATTATTATTTTTTTGGAAAGGCTTCCTTCCTTTGTTTTGATTTCAATCAGATATATTCCCTTGTCGAAATTCGCAGTATTTATTTTAAAATTGGTATTACTCGCGGAAAAAGTATACTCATAAGTTGCAATCGTTTGTCCGATTATGTTGCGGATACAAATTGAAGCGGGATAATCTGAATTCTGAGTTAAATTTATAGTTAGTTCGTTATTGGTAACAGGATTAGGGAACAAGGAAAAAATGAATGGTGTTTTGTCTTCTTTCATCCCCGTAAAATAAGCGCCGTTGGCACTTCCATTTTTATTGACAGAGGTTCCAAAAGTTCCGCTGTAGGTTCCGTGTCCAACACTTAAGATTGGAAACTTATTTGCAGCAGCATAATATTCTACCTGAGTACCAACGTAATTTCCCGGATTTGTTCCGGTTATTGTATAACTAAATGCATATTGAATTCTTAAAACATTTGAGAGGGTATAAGTTGGCATTATCAAAACTCCGGTTCCATTCGCATTGGCTGAAATAGTTCCATTATATGTATCACCGCTCTGAAAAAAGTTAAATGAATCTGAGGATGAATTTCCATAGGCAAAAGGCACATTATAGTATCTGAGCGGATTATTCCATACCGCGCAGTTAGAAAGAGTTGAAGAGGCAGTGCCTAAGTATTCCTTTTTCCCATTCATATTATACATTTCATAGAAACCGCCAGCTCCATATTCCAACGCAATAGTCGCATTTGGAAATAGGGAAGCATTGGGAACAGAAGAAATTGCAACGTATGTTGAGGTGTTTGGCGACATACTACTGGTAATAGAGGAATAATTCCACACCTGATTGATACCCGAGGTTCCAAGATGCAGATTGTTTGAATCTAAATAGAATTGTGTGTCAACATCACCGGGCAAAGGCATCGCTGATTGGGTTATGCTATATTGAGCATTCAAAATATTAAGAAAGCAAATGAGAAAGAGAGTATAAGTTGATTTCATATTACTTTAGTTTAAACCAAATATATTAAAATAAATAACATTTTACTGATTATCTTTGTACTGATTTAGCTCATGTTCATCGATACACATACACATCTTTATTCCGAGGAATTCAATCACGATCGTTCTCAGATTATCAAAAAAGCGATTGGTGCCGGCGTCAACAAATTATTTTTGCCCAATATCGACAGCACAAGTATTGAGGGGATGTTACAATTGGAAAAGGAGTATCCTGAGAATTGTTTTCCCATGATGGGTTTGCATCCTTGCTCAGTAAATGAAAATGTGGAGCAGGAACTAAAAATAGTAGAAGAGTGG
The DNA here is from genome assembly GCA_016787445.1 of Bacteroidia bacterium. Classification (GTDB taxonomy): domain Bacteria; phylum Bacteroidota; class Bacteroidia; order B-17B0; family Aurantibacillaceae; genus JAHEYG01. The sequence continues at coordinate 54,748 of JAEUTQ010000057.1, read as the reverse complement.
TTGGGTAAGAGAAAGTTTTGCGCGGTTGGTGAGATTGGTATGGATTTGTATTGGGATAAAACTTTTTTTGAGCAGCAAAAAATGGCGTTTCAAAAACAAATTGATTGGGCACTGCAATATGATTTACCCATTGTGATTCACTGTCGCGATGCCTTTGATGAAATTTTCCACGTATTGGCCGCGAATAAAAAATTACCAAAAGGTATTTTTCATTGTTTCAGCGGAAATTTAGAGCAAGCGAATAAAATAATTGATTTAGGATTTAAATTGGGAATTGGCGGCGTTGTGACGTTTAAAAATTCGGGCTTGGATAAAGTAGTTGAGCAATTAGATATGCAGCATTTAGTATTGGAAACGGATTCACCTTATTTAGCGCCGGTACCTTTTCGAGGAAAGCGTAACGAAAGTTCCTATTTGATGATGGTGGCCGAGAAAGTTGCGCAGTTAAAGAATTCTACAATCGCTGAGGTAGCGGAAATTACCACCAAAAACGCGGAGGAAATTTTTAATTGAGGTCTCCCGCAGATAGCGCGGATTTACGCAGAGGATTTAAAATATATAAATGGTCAGTTCGAGCTTAGTCGCTGTCAGTTCGAGCGGAGTCGAGAACTGTTTAGTCTCGTCTCGACTCCGCTCGACGTGACAAAGATTATCGATTAGAAATAGTTTTCCTTTCGAATTTACCCTCTGAAACGCAGAGAAGGAGGGCGTAGTGAGAAATCTTGTACTCTTTTAGATTCCTCCCTTCGGTCGGAATGACAACGAGCTCTGATAAAAGAAACACAATTCAAAAGTAGTCGCTGTCTGCTCGGGTGAAGTTGTTGTCAGTTCGAGCTTAGTCGTTGTCAGTTCGAGCGGAGTCGAGAACTGATATAACGCGTCTCGACTCCGCTCGACGGGACAAAAAACGCTCGACGTGACATACTAAATAAATTCTTCGCGCTTAAAATAATCGACAATGGCATCAATAATTAATTTGTTTTGATGCTTTGGCTCCAGAAATGGTAAATTCTCTTTTAACTCCCAATGCGGCCATCCTTCTTCATCACGACCTTTATATTCGTAAAAACCAAATGGCTCCAGTAGTGTGCAAATAGCAATGTGCATCACTTCGAGTTTTTGATCCTTTTTAAATTTTTGATGAAGTTTGCCGAGCTCTTGCAATCCGATTAAATATAAAATGGCATCATAATCCATTTCATTGCCGAAACGCTCATTTAGTTTTTCCTGTAATACTTGCCAATCACTTTTCATCTCTATCACGCTTAAACAAATCAAAATGGGCTTCAATAAATTCCAACAACTCTTCTTTACCTGTCTTTTTTTCGGCGGAGGTGATGATATAATTGGGTTCGTCTTCAAAAATGTAAGACACCTTTAATAAGTAATTTTCCAGATTTTTTTTCAATTCACTTTTACTGAGTTTATCGGCCTTTGTAAATACAATACAAAACGGAACATTTTTTTTGCCGAGCCACTCCATAAATTCCGCGTCAATTTGCTGAAGCGGTAATCGGTAATCCACCAATACAAATAAACAAACGAGATTACTTCGTTTGGTGATGTAATCGGTAATGATTTGTTCGAATTCTCCTCTTACAACTTTACTTGTTTTAGCATAACCGTATCCCGGTAAATCCACCAAATACCAATTATCATTAATTAAGAAATGATTCATGATTTTTGTTTTGCCCGGTGTGGAAGAGGTGTGTGCTAATTTGTTGTTATTGCACAACATATTAATGAGTGAACTCTTTCCAACGTTGCTTCGTCCGATAAAAGCATACTCAGGCATCACGGGTTTAGGGCATTCCGTTATTTTGGCCGATGACTTGGCGAATATGGCTTTTTTTATTTGCAAGGTAATTTCAATTAAAGCAATCCTTTTTCCTGTAAGTAGGAATTAAGATGGCGTTCTTTTTTGCTTTCATAAATATCGGAAATCCTCACCAGGATACCTGTTTCTTCAACACCACCAAACGTTGGATTGATAGCAGTACCAAAAACGCGCATGGTACTCGATAAATTCATGTAAGCATTCATCAATGGCGGAATGTTCTCGCCTAAGGCACGTACTTTTTTATTTAAAACGCTGTGTCCTTCTTTATACGGTAAATTTTTTATTTCATTTAAAAAATCGGTTACATCCGTTTTATATTGAACCGAATGAATGGGTTTAACTAAGTTATCCGGATCCGGAAAATAATGTTTTAAAAACGAAAGTATATAATCACGTGCCGTTACATTAAAATCAGTGTACATGGTTACTTTACCATAGTAGTACTGAATGTAAGGATTGTCGATAACAATGGCTCCCAATCCGTCCCATAAATTATCCAAACTAAATAAGCCCTTTCTGAATTGCTCCGAAGGTTGATACATGGGTTGAATAAACGAACGACCTAATTCGATCGTATAGGGTAGAAATTCAGCATAAAATTTCGGACTAAAATCAAATAATTCAGTCGTGGCTAAATGCACTTTGCCATCTCTAAATTCAGCATCTTTACAGGCAATATAGCGGTAGGCTCCAACAATTTCCTGATCTTCCGGGTTCCAAACCAATAATTGCTTATAGGGATGTGAGCTTAAATCATATTCATCAATATCAATTTCCTTACCGGTTCCGCCGCCCGCATTCCTGAAGGTTACCTCACGCAAGCGACCGATTTCGCGCATAACGTTAGGCGAATCGTGATTAGTGATAATATAAATTTCGTTATTGCCGTTATTGGTCTTACGCACATAGCGGTCTTTGTTCAATTCGGCCAATAAGGCCTCTCTTGGAACTTTATCAATTATTGGCTGCATAGTCAATAGGCCATAAAGATAACCATTAAAGTAGCAAACTAAAATGCTAATAATCCATAATTTTATTATCTTTACATAAACTTTTAAGAAATGAAGAAGTTAATTCTATTGATTCCTGCCTTGTTTGTATTGGCATCTTGTAAAAAGAACTTTAGCTGTACCTGTCACGAGATTAGTACCGCTCAAAACGGTGGTTATATTAACCAAACGCAATACAACGTGAAAGAATACAACGAACAAGGCGCACGCGATCGTTGTACGGATATGTATCGCAATAATTTAGCGCCTAAAGGCGATCACAAATGTGAAGTCATGAACGTTAAATAATTTGCCGGCTAAAAATGGCAAATGTGTTCGAATTTAACGGGTATAAACCTGTTATACATAAATCCGCTTTTATTCATCCGAATGCAACCGTAACCGGTAATGTTATTATTGGTCGCGATGTATATGTTGGTCCCGGTGCGGCTATTCGCGGCGATTGGGGACAAATCATCATTGAAGATGGATGTAACGTTCAGGAAAATTGCACGATTCATATGTTTCCGGGCACTACCGTTTTGTTAAAAGAGGGAGCTCATATCGGCCACGGAGCTATTATACACGGTGGTACCATTGGTAAAAATGTTTTGGTTGGGATGAATAGTGTTGTGATGGATAATGTTGTTATCGGGGATGAATGTATCATCGGAGCGCTATGTTTTATTCCGGCTGATACGGTTATTCCTAAGCGTAAAGTAGTAGTTGGAAATCCCGGAAAAGTGATCAAAGATGTGAGTGATGCTATGATTGCCTGGAAGACAGAGGGCACTAAGTTGTATCAACAGTTACCTTATGAATGTCATACCACATTAAGGGAATGTGAGCCATTGCAACGTGAGCCGGCGTACCGTCCTGTGCAACAGGATATTTATAAAACCTGGGCTGATACCAAAAAGCCTTCCGCAACTCCTAAAAAGGAGAATGTAAAATCTAAAAAAGAACCTAAAAAGCAGGCTAAAAAAGCACCTATTTCTAAGTCAAAAAAGAAAAAGAAATAGTTCTTTGCAGGTTATTTTAATTCAATTAGCTTTATAATTCTAATCCCGATAGTTATCGGGATAAAATTGTATTCCTGAAATTATGTTAAGAATACAATTTTGATTTAAATACGCTCTTTATTGGCATTTTATTTGATTTAAATACTTTCAATATTTGTAAAATCTAAACACTATGAAAAAATTATTTTTATTGGCTATTGCCTTCGTAACATTAACCGCCGCTGTAAAATCTGATGGTGATAAAATTCCTGCTGCAACTTTAAAAAAACTGGATGGTTCCAAAGTAAACTCTTCTACTTTTAGCAATGACGGTAAACCTATCGTGATTAGTTTCTGGGCAACCTGGTGTAAGCCTTGCAAAAAAGAATTAGATGCTATTGCCGAAAACTATTCGGAGTGGCAAAAGGAAACCGGTGTTAAGTTAATCGCAATTTCTATTGATGATGCACGTAGCTCAAGTAAAGTAGTAACCGATGTTAAAACCAAAGGTTGGGAATATGAAGTTTACATTGATGAAAATCAAGATTTCAAACGCGCTATGAATGTAAATAACGTACCTCATACTTTTTTAGTTGACGGTAGCGGTAAAATAGTTTGGAGTCACAATTCTTATGCAGAGGGTGACGAAGATAAATTGTACGAAAACATTCAGGCATTAGCTAAGGGCGAAAAACTAAAGCACTAAAAAATTTATGACGTTTTTAAAGACTTCGGTAAAGTTATTTCTTTTTGGAACTCTGGTTGCAGGTGTGCAAACCCTTAGAGCACAAAATCCGGTTGTGGATGAATTAAATTCAATACACGGAAATTTTCAGATAGACGCTCAATATTACGAAACCGATTCTTTAATTGGTGCTCCTAAAGTTCCGGAAAAATTATTATCGAACGTTTTTGGAAACATTAATTATACCCGTGGTAAATTTTCGGCGGGTGTTCGTTATGAAGCTTACAACAATGTCCGTCAGGGTTTCCTTCCTTCTTACAAGGGTGAAGGTATTGTCAATCGCTTTGCGCGTTATCAAACGGATTTATTAGATATTACCATTGGTAATTTTTACGAGCAATTCGGAAACGGATTAATGTTGCGCGCTTACTACGAGCCGGGATTACTTTATGATAATTCTATTGATGGGGCACGAATTATTTCAAGTCCTTATAAAGGATTTACCTTTAAAGGAATCATTGGTAAACAACGTTTATTCTTTGGTAAAGGTCCGGGAATTGTGCGTGGCTTTGATGGAGAGTTAAACGTGAATGAATTGTTTGATTCTATTCTTGGCAACAAAAAAACACGTGTAATTTTAGGTGGAAGTTTCGTAAGCAAGTATCAAGCTGATCAAGACAATAACTTAGTAATTCCGGAGAATGTTGGTTGTTACGGCGGACGCATTAACATTATCCGTGAAGGATTTAATTTTAATACAGAGTACGCTTATAAAATCAACGATCCAACAGCAGATAATAATGGATCGTATAAATTTGGCGATGCTTTATTCTCTACCATCTCTTACGCCGGAAAAGGATTTTCCATTTTACTTCAAGGAAAACGAATTGACAATATGAGTTATCGAAGTGATAGAAATGAGGGCTTGCAAAATCTATTAATTAATTATTTGCCTGCAACAACGAAGCAGCATTCCTACACTTTATTAGCTTTAAATCCATATGCCACACAATTAAACGGCGAGATTGGTTTTATGGCAGAAGCACAGTACAGGGTAAAGAAGGGTTCACTTATCGGAGGTAAGTATGGAATGGAAATTACAGTTAATTACTCGCAAGCTTGTGGATTAAATCAATATGGTGTTCGTGACTCAAGTACTGCAATGACTTATTATCAAACGAAATGGGATTTTGAAGAACTGCGTGATAATAATAAAAAATATTATCACGATTTTTTTGTTGAAGTCAATAAGAAATTCAGTAAAAAAATTAAGGCAACTTTTGTTTACGCTAATCAGTTTTATAATCGTAATATTATTCAGTTTAATGCTCCTAATGCCGGTTACAAAAATCTACGCACCCAAATTGGGGTGATTGATGTCACTTACAAATACAAATCTTCTTCTTCTATTCGATTTGAATTCCAGGGATTATTTACAGATGCAGATAGAAAGTCAGTTGAGACCAACTCTAACTTAATTGCGAAAGGCGATTGGGCAACGGGTATGATTGAATGGTGGCCAAACGGACATTTATTCATTGCTGTTTTTGATCAATGGAATTTTGGTAACCCTGATCCTAAATTACAAGTTCATTATTATTTAGGAACCATTGGATATAATAAAGATGCACACCGTATTTCATTAAGTTATGGTAAACAAAGCGCCGGTATTTTTTGTGTTGGTGGTGTTTGCCGCGTGGTTCCCGCATCTAATGGTATAACGTTATCTATAACCAGCAGCTTTTAACAAATAGAAATTGATTAAATGATTAACTTAGGTATAGAAATCAAAAGCATGAAAAATATTGCATTATTAATACTTCCGGTGATTTTATTTTTTGCCTGTGATAAGGTAGAGAATCCGAATCAAAACCCGGATGCCGTTACTGATTGTACGGTTAATCCGCACTTCGTTAAGTCTAATCTTACGAAAATGAATTTCAGAAAGGTATTGGTAGAAGATTATACCGGCCACACCTGTGGTAACTGTCCGCGCGCGGCGGAAAATGCTACCACTATTGTTAACCGTCACGGCGATAGTGTAGTTGTTATTGCGGTGCATGCAGGAACACAATTTGCGCCTCCGGTTCCTCCTAATTATCCTGAAGATTTCCGTACACCGGCAGGAACTGATTGGGATAATTTTTTAGGTATGTCTGCAGCCGGATTACCAAAGGGATGCGTAAACCGTTCACAAACTCCATACCCTCAACCTCGCACGACCTGGTCGGTAACGGTTGATGCTTTATTAAATAATCCGCAAGACGCTAAAATGTTGGTGACAACAACACTTGACACAACGCAATTGTTATTAAATGTGGAGGTTAAAACAACTTTCTTAAAGGCATTTACGGATGATGTTTTTTTAAGCGTGGTGATTACCGAAGATAGTATTATTGGTGCACAAAAGGATTATTCACCACCGGTAGGCGCTACTGTAATTAACGGTGATGAACGACCTGATTATAATTTCGAGCATACATTAAGAGGCGCTGTTAATGGTTCATGGGGGGATGAAATAAAGAAAGCCCCTATTGCAATTAATGACACCGTAACTAAAACTTATAAATGTTTTAAATTAAACCCTTGGCCTGTGAAGCCGTCCAATCCAAAATACAATCTAAAGCATACGAGTGTGGTTGTGTTTATTTATAAAGCAAGTAATAAGGAAGTTATTCAAGTAGAGAAGGTGCATATCATGTAAAAGCATAATCTAAAATTAAAAGCCCGTTATTAAACGGGCTTTTTTTATATTCGTACATGCAATTCGGACTAATAGGTAAGAAATTATCACATTCATTTTCTAAAAAATATTTTGAGGAGAAATTTGGAACGCTGGGCTTGAATAATTATTCCTACAATAATTTCGAATTAGAAAACATAAAAGAATTCCCATCTTTTATTCAAAATAACCCGGAACTTTCCGGATTAAACGTCACCGTACCCTATAAAGAAGAGGTGATGCCTTTTCTCAGCGAAATTTCAGAAGAAGCTAAGGCGATCGGAGCTGTGAATTGCATAAAAATCACGAATGGTAAAACAAAAGGGTACAATACAGATGAATTCGGATTTCGTTTTAGCATCAAACCATTTCTGGAACCTAAGCATATTCGCGCCTTGATATTTGGCACCGGCGGAAGTTCTAAAGCGGTAGCTTATGCATTAAAAAGTATTGGCGTGGAGTATTATTTTGTGACTTCTTCAAACATTAAAAAAACACCGAATACTTTCTTTTATTCCGAACTCAATCCGGTTATACTTAAGCAATTTTTATTACTGGTAAATTGTACGCCACTCGGAATGTTCCCGAACATTCACGAAGCTCCGGCGATTCCATATGAACAGGTTACCGCCGATCATCTGGCTTATGATTTAATTTATAATCCTGAAGAAACTTTATTCTTAAAAAAATGCAGAGAGCAAGGCGCCACAACCATAAATGGTTTAAGCATGCTTAAGCTTCAAGCTGAAAAAAGTTGGGAAATATGGAATGAAAAATAAGTGCGGGATTATTTTGAATCCCACACTTTCATTTTTATTAAATCAATTAGATAGTAACGTTGACCGTTGAGTTTAGCAGTAATAAACGCGTCGGGCTGACCTGCAGCGCGAACTTCTTTTAAGAAGGCATTGGCATCGTTTAATGTGTCAAATTCCTTATCGGTAATCAATAATTTGATATTATCTCTCAATACACCACCATCTTTAATTTTACACAGTTTTTTTAGTATCGATCGGTCATAGCTTCCTGGATTAGCTGTTGCTGCAACTTGTACATAGTATTTTAATCCCGGAATTTTTACAGAGCCGTATTTGCTAAATACATCTCCTTCTGTAGTTGGGGTATTGTTTGTAACAGTGGCTACTTTACCAGTATCAGCTCCTGGTTTTATCACAATGTTTTGCGGATTAAAAGTGGCTGTATCACTCATACCAAAATTCACATTCACTAACTTTTCTGCGTAATCATCTTCCACTTGTTCTGTACTTACATTGAAAATTTTATCACCTAAAACTTCATGGTAGAATGTCAACTTGTAATTTTTTCCGGAAGGTAAGTTTACAACGAAGTTTCCACTCTCAGGGTTTGAACGGTAAGTCCCGTAATTTTTAGAATCACCTTCAACGCTAACGGTAATGTCAGTTTCGTATGGCACTAAATTTTCAGTAACCTTACCTTTAATAATAGTTATGAATGTTTTCTTTGCGGCGATAGCCGGTTCAATCATATATAAATCCTGATCACCTTTACCACCTTTACGTGCACTTGAGAAATAACCGCGCTTTCCATCGGCAGATAAAACATAAAACAAATCATCATCGGTAGTATTGATTGGGTAACCTAAATTTTTTGGAGCCGACCATGTCGTGTCTTTTTTATTCCAATCGGAAGTAAATAAGTCGAAATCACCAATACTATTGTGGCCTTCAGAACTGAAAACTAAGGTACGGCTGTCAGGAGAGATAAACGGCGCGTCTTCGTCGTATTTCGTGTTAATCTTATCTCCTAAATTTTTCACATTACCCCAAGATCCATCTTCATTTTTGGTGGCTACGTATAAATCTTTTCCGCCAAATCCACCCGGACGTTCACTTGCAAAATAGATTTTCTTTTGATCAGTAGACATGGATACACTTCCTTCCCATGAAGGAGAATTAATTTCACCGGCTAATTTTTCTGCCGGACCGTATTTTCCATTATCGCGGTGACTAACATAGATATCACCATTATCACCGGTATATTTGAAAATAAAAAGCAATTCACCATCCGGAGATAAAGCAATGGCAGCGTCGTTATCAATGGTATTTAACTCACTTAAGCCGGCAGGAGTTTGCCAAACTTTATCTATTTTTTTAGCCACAAAAATATCTTCATTGTAATCTCCTTTTGGATTTGGTTTATTGTTCTCGTCAACCAATCCGCCCATACTTTCTTTTCCTCTGTAAGTATAAATGATGGTTTCTTCATCCGGACTAACTACAGGAGCGTACTCTGCATTTTCCGTATTAATTGGCGAACCTAAGTTTTCAATTTTAGCATCTACCGGAGTTTGATATAATTCTTTTCCGTTTTTGCTGAAGAAAACCAAACGCTCAAGTTCTGCTTTATCTTCAGGAGTGATTTTAGGATTAGTCAGTAAGGCATTCGCTAACTCAAGGGCTTTGTCGAATTGATATGTTTTGTGATAAAGAAGAGCGAGATAATAATCTACGTCTTTATTTTTTTTATCCTTCGCTTTCACTTCATTTAATAAAGTTTCTGCTTCATCGTGTTTATCGTTTAAATAAACCGCACTTACGCCCGTCACGAATTTTAAAAAAATATCATTTTCATGTGATGCGAAAAGAGATTTGTACTTTTCATATGCTTGCGCATAAAAACGTTTGTTGAAGAGTTTATTAGCAGCTTCAAAAGTCTTTTTATCGTCGGCCGACCAAGATTTGGTTTGCGCATCTTGTGCGTTAATGTTCTGAAGGAATGCAAAAAACAAAACTAAGTAGATAAGTTTTTTCATAGGTTGATTTTTCAAAGTGTGCTAAGATAATAAAATTTACAAAGTATCATACTGATTTCTATCTGTTTAATCACATACCGGTATTCAGCCAAACGCCTTGTTCGGTCAGTTCCTTTAAATACATGCGCTTACCATTTAAACTGGCTGTAATAAAAGCGTCGTAAGTTCCGGCAGATTTCACTTTTTTGCAGAAATCATCGGCTTCTCGCCAGGAGGCAAACTCCTTTGTGGCTATAATCAAATGGACATCCCCCATAATTGTTCCGTCTCGCTTATGTCCACCTAAATTTTTAAGTTTCTCGCCTTTATAGTTTTCAGGATGACGATAAGCTCCAACTTGAACAATAAAACTCAAACCTCCAACTTTTAGGTCGGCAAATTTGTTGAACAATTGGTCGCGGGACAAGCTTTTTATGTCAGTGTTCGTTGATGCTGTAGTAACTGGAGCTTCTGTTGTTGGCGGTGTAGTTGGAGTAGAGGTAACAGTAGCCGGCACATTTTCAGCAGGCGATTCAAGTACTATGGTCTGAAATTTATTTAAAGTATCATTCTCTCCAAAATTAATATCTACTATTTTTTCGGCATAGCCGTTTAGTTTTTCAGTAATCACATCGGCTACTTTCTCACCGTAAGATTTATGATAGAAAGTTATTTTATAATTATATCCCGATGGCAAGCTTAAAAGATAATGTCCGTTGGCTGAATTGGATTTAAACGTCCCGAAATTTTTGTTGCCACTCTTTATAATTACAACCACTTCTCCGGAGTAAGGTTGGAGGTTCTCTGTAATTTTTCCTTTTAACACAGTCAGATAAGATTTTTTTGCACTCACTGCAGGTGCAACCATATAAATGTCTTTGTCGCCATAACCTCCTGATTTAGCGCTGGCATAATAACCACGTTTTCCGTCAGCTGATAGGAAGTAATAAATATCATCATCTGGTGTATTGATTGGATATCCGATATTGGTTGGTTTTTTCCAGGTACTGTCAATTTCATCAATGTCAGATAGAAAAATATCATAATTACCCATGGAGTTATGTCCTTTTGAGCTGAAAACTAAAGTTCTTCCATCGGGATGAATAAACGGCGCATCATCATCTAACGGAGTATTTACTTTATCACCTAAATTTTTAATGTTTCCCCATTTTCCATCAGGCATCAACACAGCCGAGTATAAATCTTTACCACCAAATCCACCGGGTCTTTCACTTGCAAAAAATATTTTTTTATGATCACCGGATAGTGACATACTTCCTTCCCAATAACCCGAATTAATATCACCTTCTAAGCGAACCGCCTCCGAAAATTTATCACCATCACGATTACTTACGTAGATGTCCCCTCCGTCACTCTCCATAAAGCGATACAAGAATATTTTTTGTCCGTCGTTAGAAATAGCAATGACTGCATCATTTCCATTTGTATTGTTGTCGCCTATGCTCACAGCCTTTTGCCATTTTCCATCTACTTTTTTTGAAAGGAAAATATCCTCGAAATAGCAACCGTATTTGTTTTCATTGTTTTGAAAATCACGTAATCCGCCTGTACTTTCTACACCGCGATAGGTGAACAACATAGTTTCTTCATCGGTTGTGATAACGGGCGAGTATTCGGCATTTTCAGTATTGGGAGGCGAGCCGGCATTTTCAATGGTAGCCTGAATTGGATTTTTCACCAACTCTTTGGCATTGTTGCAATATTGAATGAGCTGATTTAAAATTTTAATTTGATCCTGTTCGAGCTTAGTGTCTTTAAGTTGAAGGTTCGCTAATTCAATAGCTTTGTCGAATTGATAAGTTTTATGATTGAGGATGGCTTCATAATAAGTCAGATAAGCGGCTTTTTTGTTTTTTTCTTTTACTTCTGCTAAAAGTGTAATCGCTTCATCGTGTTTATCTCCAATAAAAGTTCCGCAAATGGCCATTAAATATTTCAAATAGGTTTCGTTAGGATATTTAGAAGATAAATCCTTAAAGCAGTTATATGCGAATGGATAAAGTTTTTCATCCAGCATTTCTTTAGCTGTTTCAAAAGCTTCGTTTTCTTCTTTGCTTAGATTTTTAAGCCCGGATTTTTGATAAAATAACCCGCCACTTTTTTGCGCGAATGATACAATAACAAAAAAGGCGAATAAGAGTGAGAGTAGGGTAGATTTTTTCATACAATAAATTAAGTGCATTTAAAGTGAGCTTTAATTGATATATTTCTTACTTTTAAACAAATCAATATTAATATCCGAAATGGCAGGTGATTTTAATTTAATGAAGTTGAGTACAGAGGTGGAAGTTTATGCTTCTGAGAATGATTTAGCACCCGAGGAAAAGAAATTACTCGATCATGCTAAACTGGCTGTTACCAGAGCCTATGCTCCTTATTCAAATTTTCATGTGGGTGCAGCTATTCTATTGGAGAATGGTAAAATCATTGAGGGAAATAATCAGGAGAATGCAGCATACCCTTCAGGTTTATGTGCCGAGCGCGTTGCTTTATTTTCAGCATCCTCTGAGTTTCCGTCGGTTTCTGTCAAGGCAATTGCAGTAACCTGTAAAGTATCGAGTGTGGTAATAACTGAGCCTGTTACACCGTGTGGAGCGTGCCGACAAGTTATTGCCGAATACGAAGAGAAGTTTGGAAAGGGAATGCGTATAATAATGGCAGGCGAAACAGGTAAGGTTTATGTGTGCAATGGTATCAATCAACTTTTACCCCTTCAATTTAATTCTAAACAGCTGAAAAACAAATAATTATATTATTCATTTATTTGGCAATTTCTCTTATTTTTGTAGTTCTTAAAACGCGTTTCTTATGTCTAAAACCGCAGTAGAAAAAAAACTGAAGTTCACTAAAGAACAATACTTGAAATGGTATGAATCGATGCTGCTTATGCGCCGCTTTGAAGAAAAAACCGGACAAGTGTATGTTCAACAAAAAATAAAAGGTTTCTGTCACTTGTACATCGGACAAGAAGCTATCGTAGCCGGGACTGTGAGTGCTACAAAAAAAGAAGATAAACACATTACAGCTTATCGTGATCACGCGCATCCGATTGGATTGGGCATGCATCCTAAATATGTAATGGCTGAAATGTATGCGAAAATTACCGGATGCAGTAAAGGTAAGGGTGGATCTATGCATATTTTCAGTAAGGAGCATAATTTCCTTGGCGGACATGGCATTGTAGGAGGGCAGGTACCGTTAGGAGCAGGAATTGCTTTCGCGGAAAAATATATGGGTACTGATAATGTTTGTGTTTGTTCAATGGGTGATGGCGCAGTTCGTCAGGGTGCCTTACACGAAGCGTTTAATATGGCGATGACATGGAAATTACCTGTGATTTTTATAGTGGAGAACAACATGTACGCTATGGGAACATCTGTGGTGAGAACAAGTAATGTTCACGATTTATGGAAATTGGGATTAGCATACGATATGCCAAGCAAACCGGTTGATGGTTTGTCAGTAGAAGCTGTTCATGAAGCCATTGAAGAGGCTGTTGCTCGCGCACGCAGAGGCGACGGACCAACTTTTTTAGAAATGAAAACCTATCGATATAAAGGTCACTCCATGAGTGATGCACAAACATATCGAACCAAGGATGAGGTGAAAGAATATCAAAAACAAGATCCGATTGAAAAAGTGATTGATACTTTGAAGAAAAATAAATGGATTGATGATGCAGGCATTGAGGCGATGGAAGAAAAAGTAAAAGCTTTAGTGGATGAATCGGTAAAATTTGCTGAAGAGAGTCCGTACCCGGAGCCTGAAGAACTTTATAATGATGTTTATTTAGAACCAAATTATCCTTTTATACAAGAATAAAACTGTACACTATTATGGCTGAAATTGTCAGAATGCCCAAACTAAGTGATACCATGACGGAAGGCGTGGTTGCTAAATGGCATAAAAAAATTGGAGATAAAGTGAAGAGCGGAGAACTATTAGCGGACATTGAAACCGATAAAGCCACCATGGAATTTGAATCATTCCAGGATGGAGTTTTATTGCATATTGGAGTTCAAGAAAAACAAGCAGCTCCTGTAGATTCTATATTAGCTATTTTAGGAAAGCAAGGTGAAGATATTTCCGCATTATTAAACGGAAACGATTCGCCAAAAACTGAAGTTAAGGTTGAAAAAACTACTCCAGCCGACAATAATTCCGCTGCAAAAGCTGAGTTACCAAAAGGCGTTGAAGTAGTAAGAATGCCTAAACTAAGTGATACTATGACCGAAGGCGTAGTTGCAAAGTGGCATAAAAAAGTGGGTGATAAAGTAAAGAGCGGAGAGCTTTTAGCGGATATTGAAACCGATAAAGCTACCATGGAGTTTGAATCATTCCAGGATGGTGTACTTATTCATATTGGTGTTGAAGCAGGTAAGAGTGCTCCGGTAGACAGCGTATTGGCTATTTTAGGAAAGGGCGGCGAAGATGTAAAAGCAATCTTAGCAGCAGTAGGAACTTCAACAAGCAGTAAGTCGGAAACCGTTAGTGTACCAAAAGTAGAAACACAAGTTCAGAAAGTGGCGGCAACCGTAGCGTCTGCAGCTACAACAAATGTTTCAAATAAAACTACGAATGGTCGCGTAAAGGCGTCGCCATTAGCAAAAGCATTAGCCAAGGAAAAAGGAATTGATATCTCTATGGTAAGTGGTTCGGGTGATAACGGACGCATTACAAAAAAGGATATTGAGACATTTACACCGGGCACTTCTAAAAAATCCTTCTTTACAGGAGGAGTGGAGAGCTTTACGGATGAGCCGGCTTCACAAATGCGTAAAACCATTGCTCGTCGTTTATTGGAGAGCAAAAATGGAGCACCACATTTCTATTTAACGATCGAAGCAGATATGGATAATGCCATCGCTTCTCGTAATGCAATCAATCAGGTGAGTGATGTGAAAATATCATTCAATGATTTAGTGATTAAAGCATGTGCCTCAGCATTGCGCAAACATCCACGTGTAAATAGCTATTGGATGGGTGATAAGATTCGCATCAATAATCACATTCATATTGGAGTTGCCGTTGCCGTTGAAGACGGACTTTTAGTTCCGGTTGTGCGTTTTGCGGATGAGAAATCATTACAGCAAGTGGCTTCTGAAATAAAGGATTTAGGAAAACGCGCGAAGGAAAAGAAATTACAACCACAGGATTGGGAAGGTAATACATTCACAGTTTCCAATTTAGGTATGTTTGGCATCGAGGAATTTACATCCATTATTAATTCACCTGAATCATGTATTTTATCAGTAGGTGCAATTCGTCAGGTGCCTGTTGTGAAAAATGGTGCCGTAGTGCCGGGGAACGTTATGAAAGTAACTTTAGCTTGCGATCACCGCAGTGTGGACGGAGCTACAGGCGCAGCGTTTTTACAAACATTAAAAATGTACCTGGAAAATCCTATCGCAACATTAATTTAATTAATCCGAATTGATAATCACCACATCGAACTATTAAATGGAAGCATTTGTAAAATCTGAAATAAAAAACGGAATTGGAACTATTACTTTTTTTCATCCGCAAAGTAACTCAATGCCGGGAGCGCAATTACGAAATTTAGCTGCTGAAGTTGAAAAATTAGGAAAGGATGATGGGTGTAAGGTAATCGTTTTAAAAAGTGAAGGTGAGAAAGCATTTTGTGCAGGCGCAAGTTTCGATGAGTTAATTCAAATAAAAGATATTGATACCGGATTAAAATTTTTCTCCGGATTTGCAGCTGTTATTAACGCTATGCGCAAGGCTCCAAAGTTTGTTTTGGCGCGAGTACAAGGTAAAGCAGTTGGAGGAGGCGTAGGTATTGCATCAGCGGCTGATTATACTTACGCTGTAGAAGGCGCATCTGTAAAGCTAAGTGAACTAGCCGTAGGTATTGGTCCGTTTGTAGTGGGTCCGGCGGTAGAACGTAAGGTTGGCACTTCTGCTTTTTGTCAGCTTACGATCAATGCAACAGAATGGCAAAGTGCGCAATGGGCAAAAGAAAAAGGATTATACGCTGAGTTATTCGCGAATGTTTCAGATATGGACAAAGCTATTGACGTTCTTGCAAACAAATTAGCCACAAGTAATCCTGAAGCGATGGCGATGCTAAAGAAAATAATGTGGGAAGGTACGGAAAACTGGGATCAGTTATTAATTGAACGTGCAGGCATGAGTGGTAAATTAGTTTTATCTGAGTTTACTGTGAATGCTATTAATCAGTTTAAAGCGAAAGCTTAAAATTGTATCTTTACCGTAAAGCGGTAATGCGTCTTAAATTCATATCCTTTTTATTAATATTTATTTTGACGTTTTTTTCAAACGCTCAAGAAATTTCTCAATTAAAAAGTGCAGCACAGGAATCCCCTGAAAAATCGCGAGTTGACATTTATTTACAAATCGGTAAATTATATTTTGAAAAATATGCTCAGGCAGACTCGATGTTAGTGTATTCGTATAAGGCATTTGATTTGGCACAAAAAAACAAAAGCAGAAATGATATATTAAAATCAAAATACTCAGTTGCAAATGCATTACAACTAAAGAATTTGTATGATAGTAGTTCTGTTATATTAAGAGAACTCTTACTAGATAGTACGAACTCAAAGTTTCTATTAGGCGATATTTATTTTACACTTGGATTAAATCAATACCGGTTAAATTCAAACAAAGAGGCACTCGGAAATTATTTAAGGGCAATTCAAGAGTTTCAACAGAGTAAAAAATATGACGAACTTGCTTTGACCTATTGTCGATTAGCAGCATTATTTAATAATGAAGGGCAATTAAACGAAGCCATTAATTATGCAGGTAAATCAGCACAACTGATAAATAAAATAAAGGACCCTTTTATAAAGGTTACTACCCTCTCAGGTTTATCCGGCGTTTATGTGCAAGCAGGAATTCAAGACGAAAAATATTTAGACTCATCTATTGTTTATGCTAAAGAGGCGTTGGATCTAGTGGTAAAAAATGAATATTATTCAAAGGCAAACCAATTATGTAATTCGGTGTCAAATGCATATTATTTAAAGCATGATTCTCTAATGGCTCTTGAGTATTGTTTGCAATCGCTCAAATTCAGAAGATATTTACTGCCAAACGAAATACTAATCAGTTATTTGAATTTGAGCGACTGCTATAATCGACTTAAGCAATACAATAATTCGTTAAGTTATTTGGATTCTGTTGCCATGATTTTACCTTCAATAAACGACCCTTATTATCAAATGAGTTTATATGAAAGAGTGTATGCTTATAATAAGGATGCCGAAAATCTTAGTAAGTCTTTGTCAGGACTTGAAAGATTCAAAACCTTGCAAGACAGTTTGTATAATCTAGAAAAGAATGCTGCGATAAATGATCTAATGCAGAAATATAATAAGTCCGAAAATGAAAAGGAAATTAATGAGTTAAATAGAAAAAACGAAATTGCCTCGTTGAATGTAAAGATATTAATTGTGGCTATTCTGGCAGCCGTGCTCGTTATTGTGGTTATTGTTTTCTTTTATCGTCAATCTGTCTTGAAAAACAAATTCAAAGCGCTTGAAACAGAACAGCGATTGAACCGCGCGCGTATGGATCCGCATTTCTTCTTTAACGCTTTGTCATCCATTCAAACTTTATCAATGGATGAAGAGAACAATAAAAAAGTACCTTCCTTGATTTCTAAATTTTCAAAAATTATGCGTCAATCGCTTGAGAGTACGTACGACGAGCTATCGACCATAGAAGAAGAAGTTTCCTTTTTAACTAATTATCTTGATATTCAAAAGCTACGCTATAACAACAAGTTCGATTATGAGATTAAGGTGGATGATAAGTTGGAAATTGATGAGTTAAAAGTTCTTGGTATGTTATTGCAACCATTTATTGAAAATGCCATTGAGCACGGATTTAAAAATATTGATTATAAAGGAGAGTTAAAGATTAGTTTCTTTAAAGAGCATGATTCACTAAAGGTAGAATTAAGTGATAACGGGGTTGGATTTAATACCGAGGCATTACACAAGGAATATCCTTCAAGAGCTACACAAATAATAAGCGACCGGTTAATGCTTTTAAATAAAAGGCATAAAACTAAGGCCGGCTATAATCTAAGTAAAAATCCCACAGGTAAAGGAATACTGGTGGAAGTTACATTACCTATTCTCACTTAATAAAGTAAATCAATCAGTTAATAAATCGGCCTCATCACTTGTTAAAGTCAAGCATGACCTTAATTCCCTAAACTGAATTTTAGTGTATCTTTGTTATATGGCACTTAAAACATTGGTGATTGATAATGAGGAGCAGATCCGTAAAGGATTGGTGAAACAACTCAAAGCATTGTGTCCTCAGGTTACCGAAATACATGAGGCCGGTGGAGTAGCAGAAGGGATTAAAGCCATAAATGCTCTTCAACCTGATCTGGTTTTTCTGGATGTGGAAATGGATGATGGAACAGGAATTGAGCTCATTAAAAAATTGGGAACATTTAATTTCCAACTTGTTTTCATAACGGCCCACGATAAATATGCTATCAATGCATTTAAATTAAGCGCGATTGATTTTTTATTAAAACCAATTGACGCTGAAGACTTAATTAACGCGGTAGATAAGGCGGAGCAGAACATAAAAAGCAAAACGCTTGATTTGCAATTTCAAATATTACAAGAGAGTTTAAGCTCCATCACTATCAATGAGAAGAAAATTGTATTAAAGGATAGCGAATCCATTTATTTTGTAAAGGTTTCGGATATTGTACATTGTAAAGCAGAAGGGCCTTACACAGAGTTCTATTTGGTGCCACAGCAAAAAATAACTATTTCAAAAAGTTTAAAGGAATACGAAGAGTTATTAGAGCCTTATGGATTTATCCGCACCCATCACTCACACCTTATCAACGTAAAGCGTATTGTGCGTTTTGATAAAGCCGACGGTGGTACATTAATTCTCGAGAATAAACAAGTGGTTCCGGTTTCACAAAGGAAAAAGGAGCAAATATTGGAATTGCTTAATAATCTATAGGCAAAATCACTTAATAAACTAAATCCATCACTTATTAAACTTCTCTTCTCGCGCAGTAAAACGCGGAAAATCTCTCAGCCTACCACTCTAAATTTGATATAGAAATTATTAAATCTATATCTTATGAGAGTAACTTTAACAACGGCAATAACCATCTTAGCTCTAACAGCTGCATTTAATGTAAATGCATCAGAACCTTCCATAAAACAAACAGGCATTAGTTTTACTGAAAACAAGGGCCAAGTGTGTGATCAAAATCTCAAGCCACGTCCAGATGTGATGTTTAGTGGTACTTCTGATGGTATGGTTTATCATTTAACCAATACAGGAATTAGCTATCAACTAAGTAAAATTGAAAGTTGGAAAGAAACAATAGAAGAAAAAACCAAAACTAAATTAAGAGCTCCTAATGTAACATCAATTTATAGAATTGATGTGAAATGGATGGGTATTAATAATAATGTAAAAATCGAAAAAGGGAATCCACTTGAAGGCGAAGCGAATTATTACTTACAACAATGTCCTAACGGTGCTCTAAACGTAAAAAGTTACTCAGATGTTACTTACAAGAATATTTACAACGGTATCGACTTAAAGTGGTATGAGAAGAATGGAAACTTAGAGTATGATTTTATCGTTTCTCCAAATGCTGATCCTGATAAAATTAAATTTCAAATTAATGGAGCAAAAAAATTAAGAATAAATGAAAAGGGACAGTTAGAAATTACTACTCCACTTGGCAAAATTACAGAAATGGCACCGGTAGCTTACCAAGATGGAAAAGAAATAAAAGCGAAATGGGAATTAAAAAATAACGAACTGCAATTCAATATTTCATCGTACGATCATAATAAAACACTAACGATTGATCCTATGGTTAGGCTTTGGGGAACTTATTATGGAGGAACTGTAGGTGATAGAATAAGAGACGTAACCACCGATGCTAGTAATAATTCATATGTTGTAGGATTCACAAGCTCAACAGCAGCCGGAACTATCATTGCAACTTCCGGGGCATTTCAAACTTCGCATGCTGGCGGAGGAGGAGCATGGGATGCTTTTATTGCCAAGTTTAATCCATCGGGTGTTCGTCAATGGGCTACATTTTATGGTGGTGTGGGTGACGATTATGCAATGGCCAACGCAATCGATGGGGTTGCTACTCCAAACCTTTATGTAACCGGTTATTCCAGTTCATCGGGAACGGTAATTACTACTGCCGGTGCACATCAAACAACCAACTCTGGTGGTTTTGATGCGTTCTTACTTAAATTTAATAGCGCGACAGGCGCAAGAGTCTGGAGTACTTTTTATGGTAATACTAATAATGATTATGGAAACGACTGTGCTGTTGATGGCGCAAATAATATAATCGCGGTAGGAACAACTTCAAATGCTCCCACTTCAACATTAATTGCAACACCCGGCTCTCATCAAAGTGCCACCGGAGCAAATACAGACGGTTTTATTGTAAAATTTAATTCAAGCGGCGTTAGACAATGGGGATCTTATTACGGAGGCACAACAAACGAATTCGTTTATGGTTGCGATGTAAATAAAACTACAAATGATATTGCTTTTGTTGGATATAGTTCCGGATCTCCTACTGGTATTGTTACAGCTGGTGCTTACCAAACAGGTGGTAATGCCTTTATAGTAAAATTTAATCAATCAGGTGTTCGACAATGGGGAACTTATTATGCCGGTTCAAGCGACGAAATTTTTTCTTGCGCAATAAATACTGCAGGAGATGTTTATGCAGTAGGAACCGACAACAGTCCAAGTTCTAATTTGGGAAGTGCCGGAAGCCATCAGTCAACAGCTGGGGGTGGTACTTCTGACGCTTACCTGGTAAAAATTAGTTCAAATGGTGCAACCAGATTATGGGGAACTTATTATGGTGGATCCAATGCTGATGAGGCCATGGCTTGCAGTTTAGATAATACGGGTAATATTTATATGACTGGTTTTACTATGTCAACAGCAAATATTTCATCTTTTTCAAGTCACCAAACTACTTTTGGAGGCGGTGCCGTTAGTGATGCTTATATTGCAGGATTTAATCCGTTAGGCGTACTGTTATTCGGTTCATATTACGGAGGCACATTAACTGATAATGGATGGTCGTGTAAGCCGGATGGAGTAGGGAATGTTTACCTTGCTGGTTCTACAGCTCAAACTGGTGCAGCAGGCATAATTTCAACTACCGGTAGTCATCAAGCTAGTTATGGTGGAGGGGTTGAAGACGGATTTTTAGCAAAATTTTATGCTTGTCAGAATTTGTCACTCAATATCGCTGGCGGAACTACAACACTTTGTTCAAGCTCAACAACATTATCTGCTTCAGGTTCCGGATTTTCAAGTTATAGTTGGAGTCCAATTGGAGCAACCACATCATCAGTATTAATTTCACCAACCGTAACAACTACCTATACACTAGTTGCCAATACAGCAACAACAGGTTGTGTATATATGGATGTACACACTGTAACCGCAGGAATCTCTCCTACATTAACTGCGACTGCAGCTACACCAACCGCATGTAGTGGTGCAGGTACGTCATTTTTAAGTGCGAGTGGAGCATCTACTTATTCTTGGAGCACGGGAGCAACTACAGCAACGATAAGTGTGGCTCCTTCTTCTACTACTACATATACAGTAACAGGATTTATCAATGCATGTTCAAACAGTGTTACTGTTACACAAACTATTATTCCTTTACCAACCGTTACAATAACAGCAAGCTCAAATAGTATATGTGCAGGTAATTCAGTAACACTGACAGCATCGGGTACCGCATCTTCTTATACATGGACAGGTGGAAATACGAATACGGTTATTGTTGTAAGTCCAACAGTAACGACGAATTATATGTTATTTGGATCTTTAAGTGGATGTGCAAGTGCAAATCAAAAGACAATTACCGTTACTCCATCACCAACAGTAAATGTAACCGCAAGTACTGCTTCAATTTGTTCGGGTTCGTCATCAAGTGTTACATTAACAGCAACAGGCGCATCAACGTATAGCTGGAACACCGGATCAACAACAGCAATTATTGCCGTTACGCCTACAAGTACAACAACATATTCAGTTGTTGGAACAAATACCTTAGGTTGTTCCCGAACAAGCACCATTAATGTAACTGTGTATAATACTCCAACTGTTGTTGTAAGTAATTATACAATTTGTCCGGGAGGTACGGCTACCTTGTCAGCATCGGGTGCTACAACATATTCCTGGAATACCGGCGCCACAACTTCATCTATACTCGTTACACCATCTTCAAACACCAATTATACCGTTACAGGAACAAGTTTTGGAACTTGTACAAATACACGAACATTGAGCGTAACAGTTGGCTCTGCAATTAGTATTGCTTTAACTCCAAGTCCTTCTACTATTTGTATAGGAAGTTCTGGAACAATTACAGCAAGTGGTGCAACATCTTACACATGGAATACAGGTTCAAATGCATCGAGTATTATAATCACACCAACAACAGCAACAACGTATACGGTTGCGGGTACGAGTGGATCATGTAGCGGAACAAATACAATATCAATTTCTGTGAGTCCTAATCCAACAATGGCGGCATCTAGCTCTTCTTCGATTATTTGCTTAGGAAATAGTGCAACGTTAAGTGCAACGGGTGCCAATTCTTATAACTGGAATCCGGGATCTTTAACCGGTGCTGCTGTTGTAGTTAGTCCAACTTCAAATACAACTTATACTGTTATTGGGACGAATAGCGCAGGTTGTACTGATGTACAAACACTCGCATTAGTAGTAAGTGCATGTACAGGATTAAATGAAGTGCAATCACACATTACATCCATAGTTATTTTTCCTAATCCTAATAATGGCGACTTTACTATTAGTGTTCCTGAAAGCGGTTATTACACGATTGTAAATTCAATTGGTCAGGTAGTAGAAACTATAGAAGTAAAGGATAATTCTCAAGCTGTTTCTGTTACAAGTTTAGCAGATGGCATTTATTATCTGATAGGAAAATCTGCAAAAGCAAAAATTGTAGTAAATAAATAAAAGAATAAGAGCAACACATATAAGGTATAGATTATGTTGTTTTTAAAAGAGGGGATGCCTTTATGGTATCCCTTTTTTGTTTAAATTCGTTTAAATGAAGCAGATTATTTTACTACACGGAGCTATTGGTGCCTCCGATCAACTCAATCCGCTTAGCTTAGAACTTAAAAGCAAAGGATACGAATGTTTTACATTGGATTTTTCCGGTCATGGCACTAAATCTTTTACTAACGGTTTTGGAATTGCGGCTTTTTCAAGTGAATTGGAAAGCTTCATAGAGTCCAACAATTTAAAGCAGCCACATGTTTTTGGATACAGTATGGGTGGATTTGTGGCCTTATACTTAGCATCGAAAAGACAAGATTTACTGGGAAGTATTGTCACTTTAGGAACAAAATTCGAATGGTCGCCCGAAATTGCCGCTAAGGAAATAAAAATGTTAGATCCTGTTACTATTTCGGAAAAGGTTCCAAAATTTGCAGAAGCTCTTGAAAAACGCCATGGCGAAAAATGGAAACTCCTTTTACAAAAAACTGCAGAGATGATGTTAGAGTTGGGAAGAAACAATGCTTTAACGGAAAAAGAATTTGCAAAAATCTCCAATCGCGTTTGGATTGGTTTAGCAGATAATGATACTATGGTATCTAGAGATGAAACAAATTTCGTAGCAGCAAATATTAGAAACGCCAAGCAATTTGAGTTGGCAGAAACAAAGCATCCTATCGAAACAGTAAACCCAAAACAACTAGGTGAGCTAATCATACAATTTATCGAGGCATAGAATTTCTAGTCACATTTAGTACCGGCCCCTTTTCGATAAAAATCTAACCCGAAATACAATTAAGTAGTTGAAATACAGTATTATATATTGTTGCTTAACGAGCTAAATCATTTTAATTTTTTCATTCACTCAAAGTCGTCATTTAGTAAGCTTTATGACTGAATGAGTGAGTAATTTGGGTAGATGTATACATAGTCTACCTTTACTTTAATAAAAATTCATCCCATGAGAAAATTATGTTGGTCTCTATTATCGGTTGGTTTATCGATTTTTTCTTTCGGTCAAAAAAACGCTATAGATTCTTTAGCCGGTTTTGATTTCGTTGGTGCACAAGAGCACGCATCACACATGAAAACTGCTGTTGAGAAATATAAGTTTATGGAACATGCTAAGCGCACTTATGTATACAGCAAGTTTCATGCTCAGCAAAATGCATTGGTAGTGAATGCTGATGGTTCAGTTTCAAAAGGAATTGGCAATAACACTATTCAACAAGGTCCGCAACCAGCAGGTTGCAGTAATATAGATTTTGAATCTGGTAACACTTCGGGTTGGACTGTAACCGGTGACAACCAAATTCAAACAACAGCTATGGGTAATGATCCTTTTGGTGGATTTCCAAAAGTAAAACCGGGCGGAAATTTTTCATTGCGACTAAACGATAATAATATTTCAGGGAAAGTAAATTTTACAGCGAGTGCTTCACGTGTTATTCCTGTTACAGCTATTAATAACCAGTTTCAATTACATTTCGCGTTTTGTATTTTAAATTTCCCTCACCCCGGAAATGCAGCTGCAATTTTTAAAATTCAATTCTTGAACGCAGCTAATCAACCTTTATCTTGTCCTAGTTTCTCTTGTTATTATGCAAATCCTCCGGGAGCTTTCGTAGGTATGCCTCCGGGAACTACTCAAACTTCACCACTCAATGGTGTTAATATCGGTAATCAATCTTACCCTGTTACTTATGTGCCTTGGCAAACGATTGCTATGGATCTTTCTCCATATAACGGTCAGAACATTACGGTTCGTATCGATTGTAACTGGTGTATTTATAACTACGATTGGGGATATTGTTACATCGATGCTGATTGTATGTCGGCTACTCCATCAGGTACTGTTTGTCCGGGCCCATTGTGTGGACCTGCAGGTATGCAAAGTTATACATGGACTCCGCCAAGTGGACCAGTTGTAACTACCAGTTGTATTACCGCATTGGCTCCGGGTACTTATACCTGTGATTACACACCATTCGCTGCATGTGCTGCAACAGCAAAAACTGCAACATACTTAGTAACTCCTCCTCCTGCTTCAGGATTTACTTCAGCTAACGCATGTACATCTTATACATTTACTAATACAGGAGCTGGTGCTCCGGCAGTTCAAACATTTTCATTTGTTGGACCAAGTGCACCTGCATCATATACAACTACTGCCGCAACAAGCACTGTCGTCTTCCCGAGTTCGGCAACATACACCGTTTATCAAAATGTAGCGATAGGAACGTGTAACTCAACGGCCTCGATGGTCGTCACGCCGCCTCCGCCTCCCGACCCTGCGTTTACCACTCCAACGTATACGCAGTGTTTAAATGGAAATTCATTTACGTTTAATGCGATACAAGCAACAGGTACACATACCTATGATTTTAATCCTGTTGTCGGTGCACCGCCTAATGGAAGTACCAATAATTATGGACCAGTTAGCTTTACAGCTCCCGGTACATATACAGTAGGACATACCATTACAAATACAGGATGTACTGCAAGTACTACATCAGTGATAACTATTAATCCGCATCCGGTGGCTGTTGCTGCCAATAACGGACCAATATGTACCGGTTCTAATCTAACGTTTACCGGTAATGGTGGCGGAACTTATTCTTGGAGTGGTCCTGGTGGATTTACCTCTGCTGTTCAAAATCCTACTATAACGTCGGCCACCCCTGCGGCAAGTGGAGTTTATAATTTAACTGTAACTGTTGCAGGTTGCTCAGGCACAACAAGCACGAACGCAACCGTAACCACGCCTACAGCTTCAGCCTCAAATACGGGGCCATATTGTGCGGGTGCAAGCATTCAATTGAATGCCGGTGCAGGTACAGCTTATAATTGGAGTGGCCCAGGTGGATATACTTCCAATTTACAAAACCCAACAATTGCCGGTTCTACCACAGCGATGAGCGGAACCTATGATGTTACTATTACAATTGGAAACTGTTTTGCAACAGCATCCACTTCAGTAACGGTTAACGCCTTGCCGCTTCCTAATCCAACTAATACGGGCGCTTATTGTGCCGGTGATGCCATACTATTAAATGTTGGTGCCTACAACACATATACTTGGAGTGGTCCGGGCGGATATGCTTCAAGTCAGCAAAATCCAACTATCTCTAATTCGGCTGTTTCAAACAGCGGTGCATATACAGTATTTGTAACAGATGCAAACGGCTGTATTAATAGTGCGGTAACAAATGTTGTGGTAAATCCATTGCCAGTTGTTTCTGTAAATAATCCTGTGATTTGTGAAAATGGTAATACTACATTAAGTGCAAATGGTGGAGCAACTTATGCATGGAGTGGTCCGGGTGGATTTACTTCTGCATCTCAAAATGCATCTGTTTTAAATGCTTCTTTATCCAATGCAGGACAATACACCGTAGTTGTAACAAGCGCTGTAGGTTGTGTGAGCACAGGCTTCAGTAATCTAACGGTGAATCCATTGCCTACACCGGTAGCAATGATAAATAGTCCGATTTGTGTAAATAATATTTTAAACCTCAACGCAACAGGCGGTGTTAATTATCAATGGACTGGTCCGAACGGATTCTTTGCCAGTGTATCTAACCCAACTATTCAAGCGAATTCAACAAACTACACAGGAACGTATAATGTAGTTGTAACAGACGCGAATGGTTGTACCGCTGCTACTTCAGCTAATGCAACTGTAAATCCATTACCGGTTCCTTCAATTGTTTCAGGACCAAACACAGGTTGTGCTCCAATTTGTGTTCAGTATACAGTTAATGCAGCTGCAGGAATTGCAAACGCAGCGTGGAATTTAGGTAACGGAAGTTCTGCTAATGGAATTAATTTCGCGGAGACTTGCTATAACATTCCAGGAATTTATACAATTACCGCCGTAGTAACTGACCAAAACGGATGTAGTGCGGAAGCAACATATACTACTGAAGTGTATCCGAATCCGGTGGCTGATTTTAACCACGCTCCTATTAAACCAATAATTAATATTGATGGTGACGTTGTGTTTACAGATGCTTCACACAGCGCAAACATTGTAAGCTGGAATTGGTTCTTTATGAATACAGCGCAGTATACATCTAACATGCAAAACCCAACTTTCCTGTATACCGAAGCAGGAACTTACGCTGTAGCCTTAGTGGTAAAAAGTGATCACGGTTGTATGGATACAATTGTAAGACCATTAGTAGTTGGTGAAGATTTCGGAATCTATGTTCCGAACGCATTTACGCCAAATGCGGATGGATTGAATGATGTATTCCAACCAAAAGGATTTGGTATTGTAGAATATCAATTGCAAATTTTCGATCGTTGGGGTGAGAGAATCTTCACAACTAAGAAGTTTGAAGAGGCATGGGATGGACGTTACCAAGGAAGAGGCGATAAACCTGTAGAACAAGGCACTTATACTTGGTTAATCAACGTGAAAGATGTGTTTGGTAAAGCACACGAATACAAAGGACACGTAACATTGATTCGATAATAAGTATTAAGGATAAATAAAAAAAGCCACTCAATTTGAGTGGCTTTTTTGTTTAAAGGAATTTTAAATATTACTCACCTTTAAATTCAGGTTTACGTTTTTCTAAAAATGCTTTTACGCCTTCGTTGTAATCAAAAGTTGCAGCCGCTTCGGTTTGGATAAAACTTTCAAATTGTAATTGTTTATCGTAAGTATTATAAAAACTTTCGTTCAATAAACGTTTCGTTAGCCCAATACCTTTGGTTGGCATATCCGCAATTCCAGCAGCGAATTTTAATGTGTCAACCATAAACGTTGCATCATCAAACACTTTATAAATCATGCCCATTTGTAAAGCATCGGCTGCCGAAACTTTATCGCCCGTAATCATTAAAGCGGATGCACGTTGTAAGCCAATTAATCGTGGTAAGAAAAAAGTTCCGCCGCTATCAGGAATTAATCCGATTTTACTAAATGCCTGAATAAAACTGGCCGACGAAGTTGCTGTAACAATATCGCAAGCTAAAGCAATGTTAGCACCGGCACCTGCTGCAACACCATTCACTGCAGCGATAATTGGTTTTTCAATTTTACGCAAACGCATTACAATCGGATTGTAATGTTCATCCACAATTTTTTTAATACCCGGACCATTTGGGTCAATTGCTTCTGCTAAATCTTGTCCGGCACAAAACGCTTTTCCGTTTCCGGTTAATACAATAGCGCGGCATTCTTTATCATTTTCAGCATCATCGAGTGCGGCGTGTAATTGCAAAGCCATTTCACGATTGAAACTGTTGAACTTATCGGCACGGTTTAATGTGATAACCGTTACTTTATCTTTTTTTTCGGAGGTGATGAAATTCATAATTGTTTAGATATTGTTTTGTCAGTTCGAGCGTAGTCGAGAACTAAAAATCGTGACTCAATTGATTAGTTGCTTTTTGTAAAATTTCAAAAGCATTTTCAGCCATTAAATTTTCTTTATCAAGTGTTGGATTGATTTCAACCATTTCGAAGCAGCATATTTTTTTACTGCGCATGATGTAATAAATCAAGTTACCGGCTTCTTTTTCTGTAATACCATTTGGTACAGGTGTTCCTGTTCCGCTGGAGATACGTGAATCCATACTGTCCACATCAAAGCTTACGTAAATTAAATCACAGTGATCAAGATAATTCAGTGATTCGATGGCAACACGCTCAACGGCTTTTTTGCGGATCTCCTGTAAATTGAAGACGCGAATTTTATTTTTCTTAATAATATAATCTTCCTGAGGTTCGAAATCACGAAGCGCTACAAATACTAAATCGTTTGGTTGAATTTTCGGAGCAATACCGCCTAAGTTTTTTAATTTTTCCCAATACTCTATGGTTTCGTCATCGGGTTTATTTTGCTGGCGATCTTTATTATCTTCTCCTAATACACAAGCCAAAGGCATTCCGTGCATATTACCGCTAGGCGTGGTATACGGACTATGCAAATCGGCATGTGCATCAATCCAAATTACGCCCAAACGTTTCTCGGGATAAGCCATACGAATACCGGAAATGGTTCCTAATGCCGAGCTGTGATCGCCGGCTAATACAATTGGAACCTCATCCTTTGTCATGATTTTTGAAATTTCCTTGGCTAAACGTTCATTCAGGTTGTAAATACCTTTAATACGCTTAGCATAATCATTCACCACCGGCTCTAAAAGCAGGTTGTTTTCATTAGGAATTTCAACGGTTTTAAATTTTTTGAAAAAGGGACTCCCGAAATCGAGGGCAGCTATCTTAATAGCATCAATTCCCATACTGGCACCACGTGTTCCGGCACCAATTTCACTTTTAACTTCAACTATTCGGATAGGTTTAATCATTGCCTTCATATATTTTAGTTTCTTAACATGCGGTTAAAGTAAATTACTTACTTTAGCCAAAATTTTATAAAGTAACTCACTTACTTCTTTTAAAAATGGACAATACATACTCCGATTTAATACACCAAACCTTTAATTTTCCTCAAGAAGGATTTGATGTAAAAGATAATGAACTGTATTTCAATGAAATACCTTTAATGGGTATTATCAAGCAATACGGAACTCCGTTAAAAATAACTTATTTACCAAAAATCAGCAGCCAGATTCAAAAAGCGAAACGTTTATTTAACGTAGCTATGGCTAAGGCCGATTATAAAGGCAAATACATTTACTGTTATTGCACCAAAAGCTCGCATTTTTCGTTTGTGCTGGATGAAATCCTTAAAAACGACGTTCATATCGAGACTTCCTCGGCTTATGATATCCAAATACTCAAAGAGCAGTACAAAAAAAAGAAGCTTACCAAAGATACGTATATTATTTGTAACGGGTATAAACGTACTCTGTACAAGCAGTATATCACCGAGTTGATTAATGATAATTTTAATGTGATTCCGGTTCTGGATCACCTGGATGAATTCGACTACTACAAGAAGCATGTGAAGGTAGACAAGTGCAAGCTCGGGATACGCATCAGCACCGAAGAAGAACCTTCCTTTGCCTTCTATTCATCCCGCCTTGGTATTCGCTACACTGATATCATGAGCCTCTATAAGGAGAAGATACAAAGCAATCCTAAGTTCGAACTAAAGCTCCTGCATTTCTTCATCAATACCGGAATTAAGGATACTATTTATTATTGGACTGAATTAAATAAGTGTTTAAGCATCTATTTGGAATTAAAGAAGATATGTCCAACCCTGGATTCTCTTAACATCGGAGGGGGTATGCCAATTCGTACTTCTTTGGGGTTTGAATACGATTATGAGTACATGATCGAAGAGATTGTGGCTCAAATTAAGAACTTCTGTGTCCAAAATGAGATTGATGAACCTAACATATTTACCGAATTCGGCTCATTTACTGTAGGCGAGAGCGGAGCAACTTTGTACTCTGTTGTTGATCAGAAAATGCAAAACGACCGCGAACGCTGGTACATGATTGATAGCTCTTTTATCACTACTTTACCGGATACCTGGGGGATTAATCAGCGTTTTATTTTGATGGCCATTAATCATTGGGATAAGCCGTATGTTCCGGTCAACTTGGGTGGCTTAACTTGCGATAGCATGGACTATTATAACAGTGAGGCACACACCAATCAGGTATTCTTACCTAAGATTGAGAAAACCGAAAAGCAACCTTTGTATATTGGATTCTTTCACACAGGTGCCTACCAGGAAGCCTTGAGTGGTTACGGTGGAACGCAGCATTGTTTAATACCGGCACCAAAGCATGTTTTAATTGACAGGGAAGATGACGGTGAATTTACAACGCGTTTGTTCGCCAAAGAACAAAGCTATAAATCGATGTTAAAGATTTTAGGGTATTAATCCCGATAATACTTCCCTGAATGGAAAGGGAGACAAAATAAAAAACCGCGAGTATCTACTCGCGGTTTTTTTATAACCTGATATATTAAATCAAATTCTTACTGACGTTTGTGTAGCTTTTCGCTAGATACAGTTAATTTTTTACGACCTCTTTTACGACGTGCAGCTAACACGCGACGGCCATTGGCAGTTGCCATACGCTCACGAAATCCATGCTTATTTCTTCTCTTGCGTTGCGATGGTTGGAAAGTACGTTTCATTGTATATAAATTTTAAATGTTCTTTTTTTAAAATGGACTGCAAATATAAAGAGTTTTTGCTTTCCCACAAACAAAAGACTCAAATTTCGTTAAAATTGATCCAAAAACATCAATTTTAAGATTTTAGCCAACAAAATCAGGTACCTTTGAGCTCTTAAAATTACACAAATATGGCAAAAAGTCCTGCTGCAGGTACCCGTGGTAACCGAATGAGTAAAAGTGAGAAGGAAGAATTACCGAAGGCCAAATTTACGCTTGCCAACTTAAAGAAATCATTACGCTTATTCTCCTATTTGGGTCCGCATAAATGGAAATTTGTGTTGGGTATGTTCTTTTTATTCGGCACCGCCGGTGTTGGTTTATACTTCCCTTTAATTTCCGGTAAAATGTTTGGGTATTTCGGACAAACCGGAAAAAGTGTGGAACAAATGAATACCGAGTTAATCGACATCGGACAAATGCTCCTGTTGATTTTGGTAGTACAAGGTGTGTTTTCATTCGGACGTGTATTTATGTTCGCGCAGGTTACCGAAAGTATTTTAAAAGGCTTGAGAACAGATTCGTTTAAACGCATCATTCAAATGCCGATGGAATTTTTCTCCCAAAATCAAGTAGCAGAATTAAGCAGCCGCATTGCAACTGATATTAATGTGGTTTCAGACGCGTTTACAGTTAACATCGCCGAATTAATTCGCCAGAGTATTGTTGGCTTGGGTGGATTGGTATTTATCATTTATTACACCTCTTGGGAAGTGGCGCAACTGTTTTTAATCATCATTCCTCCACTCATTGTAATTGCACTTGTTTTTGGAAAGAAAATCAGAGGATACTCTAAACAGTTTCAGGATAAAATCGCGCAAAGTAATGTTATCGTTGGCGAAGCATTAACCGGAATTGCGAATGTAAAATCATTTACCAATGAAACATTTGAAATTAATCGTTACACAGCTAATACGGAAGAAGTAAGAAAGTTCGGATTAAAATTCGGAATTTTCAGAGGTTCGTTTTTTGCTTTTGTGGTAACATTTATTTTTGGCGCCGTGTTTTTTATTTTGTGGCGAATGTTACTTCTTAAAAACAGTGGTGAAATTACAGCGGAAGAGTTTGGTAAATTTTTGATGCTTTCCTTATTCGTGGCAGGCTCATTGGGCGGATTACCGGATCAGATAGCTTCCATACAACGTGCCATGGGTGCCAACGAACGTATTTTTGAATTGATTGACGGTAACATTGAAAAAATAAATTTAGAAGAGAAAAAATCTAACCTCGAAAGATTAAAAGGAGAAATTGAGTTTAAGAATATCAATTTTACGTATCCTACACGAAAGGATTTTGAAGTATTAAAAGATGTATCCTTTAAAATAGAACCGGGACAAACATTAGCATTAGTAGGAAGCAGCGGTAGCGGTAAATCTACCATTGCCTCTATGGTGTTGCGATTTTACGAACCAACGGCCGGCAGCTATACCATCGATGGTAAAAAATCGACCGACTACGAGTTAACGGCTTTACGAGATCAAATGGCGATTGTACCGCAGGATGTATTATTATTTGGTGGAAGTATTAGAGAAAATATTTTGTACGGTAAACCGGATGCGAGCATGGATGAAATTATTGAAGCCGCTAAAAAAGCGAACGCTTACGATTTCATCATGAGCTTCCCTGAAAAATTTGAAACGGTAGTTGGCGACAGAGGTATACAATTATCAGGCGGACAAAGACAACGTGTGGCTATTGCGCGTGCGGTATTGAAGAACCCAAGCATTTTAATTTTAGATGAAGCGACCAGCAGTTTGGATGCAGAAAGCGAAAGATTAGTGCAAGAAGCTTTAGATAAATTAATGGTGGGACGAACCTCCATTGTGATTGCTCACCGTTTATCTACCATTAAAAATGCCGACAAGATTGTGGTGTTACACAAAGGCGAAGTAAAAGAAACCGGCACGCACCACGACTTAATTGCCAATGAAAATGGCTTTTACTACAAGTTGAATAAAATGCAATTAGAGTGGGTTAAGGATTAAAAATCGAACAACTCTTTCGGTTCAACTTCTAGGTATTTTGCAATTAAATATATGTTTGAAATCCCTGTATTTAATAAACCTCTTTCAAGTCGACTGATTTGGCTTATTTCCATTCCGCAATTGTAAGCTAAATCGGCTTGCGATACATTTTTTGCGAGCCTAACCCTTTTTAAGTTTTGCCCAAAAGCCTTTAAGAATTTATTACTGCGCAGGTATGCCACGCACAATATTCATCATATATGCAATTTTTATCATAAGCAAATTTGCCTATGTTAAAACATTCACTATTTTTGTTAAAAGCAATAAAGGATTATGAAAAGAATTATTTTACTCTTTATGAGTTTAACAACAGTTGCATCTGCGCAAATTAAAGTATTTAGTGGTGGGGCTGTGTCTTATGGTTCAACAACTGCACCTGGAGGTGGCGAAAAGCATAAGTTTACAGGCGACCTAGTTGTAAGTTCAGCTTCATCAATTAGTGGTTCAGCTGCCCGCATACGCGGTAATAATGGTTATTCAGCAGCTAACACGCCAGACTTTACATGGTACGGTAATGACCAAACCGGGTTATTTCATCCGGCTTATAATGTTATGGGTTTCACAATCGATGGCAGTGAAAAGATGCGAATTAATTCAGCCGGAAACTTATTGATAAATACGACAACAGATAATGGAAACCTAAGTATTTATACAATAGCTACTGGAATTCACATTAATGCCAGCCATACTGGCGATTGGTATCAGTCTATGATTACTGCTACAAACAGGGCAAATTCTGCTAATTACTTAGTTAAGTTAAATGGCACAACTAAGTTTTATGTAGCAGGACAGGGTTGGATTTTTTCTGATGGTAATTATTTGGGTTCAGATAAAAACATTAAAGATGAGATAAAAGGCATAGATAGCGCGATGAGCAAAGTAAATAAAATCAATGGCGTTACCTACAAACTAAAAGTAGAAAAACAGAACCCAAGTGTTTATGGTAGTGCAAAGGAATACATGGGTGTAATTGCACAAGATGTAGAAGCAGTTGCCCCACAAGTGGTAAAGACGATGCAAGATGGAACAAAAGCCGTTTGCTATGAAATGTTAGTGGGTTTACTAATTGAGGCACTTAAAGAACAAAATGCAAAGGTTGCGCAATTAGAAAATGATGTAAATAATTGTTGTGCGAAGGCAAGCGGTAATAACAGATTAATTGCACCGGAGAATGGAAGTGCTGATGAAAGTAATAACAGTTCTTACATTAAACAAAACAACCCTAACCCGTTTAACAAAGAAACAGTTATTGAATATTTTATTGCCGAAAGAAATGCTAACTCCTCTGTTTTAGTTTTTGATATGAACGGTAAATTATTAAAAACACTTAAAGCTCTATCTTCAGGCAAGGGTACAATTACAATAAACGCTAACGATTTTGCACCAGGTATGTATTACTACAGTCTGGTTGTAAATAATAAGGAAATTGAAACCAAGAAAATGATTTTAACTGAGTAACTATGAAAAGGACTTTAACGTTGTTCTTATATGTTGTTTTTAACATCTCTGTATTTATGCGGGCGCAATTGCCTTTAAGTGATGCAACATGGTCGCTTACCCAACAAGACGCTTTCAATACGAATACACTCAGTCCCCAATGGATTACAACATATCCTTGGGGTGCGCCTGTTAACAATGGTGATGAATATAATAGCGCATCAAATCTCTTATTAACGTACAGTACAGGGTATTTAGCAATAAAGTGTGAAACAGTAACTCCAATAACATATACCGCAGGACCGAACTCACCATACAAATATCAAAGTGGTGTTATTTCATCAACATGGACAGCCAAATACGGCTATTATGAAATATCAGCCAAATTACCTGTAGGGATGGGTTATTGGCCGGCTTTTTGGATTTGGGGAATGGGTGATACACCATATTGCTGGTATAACGAAATTGACATTGTCGAAAATGGCGGTCTTGTTTCCTCACTTGGAAATCAAATGGGGTTTAACTACTGGTATTATCCTTCGCCTGTTTCACCACCTTGCCCAGCCTTGCCATCATGTCCAGGCGGTAGTGTCATCCCACCAGGGATCGATGTTGGGACAAATATTGCAAATGAACATAAGTATGCTGTGTTTTGGGAGCCAGACAGATTCACCTACTTTTTCGATGATTCTCCTGTTTTTTCAGTAGACAATGATCCTGCGCATGTGCCAAGTCATTCACTTTCTACAATAATTAACTTTGCAATTATCCCATCAAACTGGCTAAACCCTCCTGACCCTAATACTGTTTTTCCAGCTTATTTTCAGGTTAATTATTTCAATTTATGGCAACTTACTCCAGATTGCAGCACAGTAGAGAATATTTGTAATTTCAGTGCGGGGTCATACACATATGCCGTTAAAAAATCGGTAACAATCGGAGGCTCTAGTTGTACAAGTACAATAAATACAGGAAGTAATGTTAGCTTTTGGGCAACAGATTTTGTATTACTTAATGAAGGTACAACAATAAATGATAATGGTTCCGGATCTTTTTTAATGCGCGTTACCGAATGTCCAAATTAACAATTACAATTAAATAATATGAAAATTCTAAATATATTTTTACTTCTTTTTTTTACTTTGATTACTTCATTTGCTATAAAACCTTCAGATTACCGCGATGCATATTGCGGAAATTTTGCATCGGTGCGTACTGTAAGATATTGTGATGCACAAAGCAAGTCTTTCATATCAAGCACTAATAATTTTACAATAGTAATTAGTAAGTCATCCGCTGATTCGATGTTGAATATTGAAATGCAAGAAGGGGTGTTTGTAACTAAATTAAGAAACTCTAAATTTTTCGATCAAAGAATGCATTTGTTTGGAAGATTTGTTAATGATAGTGTTTACATAGACTTCACTCCAGGTATGGGACCTAATTCAAGCCGTTATATTGGAAAGAAGTAATTGTATTGGTATATTTATGTTAATGAAACTGAAACACACCTTTATTTTTTTGTTTTTTTGGAGTATTTCTTTTAATGCTCAAAACATTTATACTTATGCAGGAATTGGGACCTGCACCGCAAATAGCGGAGATGGAGGGCCTGCAACTTCAGCTCAGGTCTATCTTCCGATTGGAATTGCGTCCGCCTTTAACAATTTATACTTTACCACTG
Organism: Bacteroidia bacterium; assembly: GCA_016787445.1. GTDB lineage: Bacteria > Bacteroidota > Bacteroidia > B-17B0 > Aurantibacillaceae > JAHEYG01. The sequence continues at coordinate 18,376 of JAEUTQ010000057.1, read as the reverse complement.
GTTATTATAGCACTTTACGATTAGTAAATAATGCAGGAATAATATCAACTTTAGCAGGAGGCGGGTCAAGTTTGGGAGATGGTGGTACTGCTACCTTAGCTCAATTTTATAATCCGAGGGGTATTGAATTAGACCCAATGGGAAATATTTACATTGCGGATGGACAAAATCATAGAATAAGAAAAATAAATACTAGTGGTATTGTTAATACCATTGCAGGAAATGGTGTACCTGGGTTTTCAGGTGATGGAGGATTGGCCACAACTGCCAACATCAGAGAGCCTTGGGATGTAGCACTTGATGCAATTGGTAATGTTTATTTTGCAGACGCAGGCAATCATAGGATTAGAAAAATAGATACTGGGGGCATTATTACAACGGTAGCAGGGATTGGAACGGCAGGGTTTTCAGGGGATGGTGGCCTTGCCTCATTGGCACAGCTTTATTCGCCACAAGCAATCGAATTGGATGCTACAGGTAATATTTACGTTGTTGAGTTTGGAAACAATTGTGTGCGTAAAATAAATTCCTCAGGTGTCATCACTACGATAGCCGGTATCGGCGGATTATACGGGAACACAGGCGATGGGGGCCTTGCTACTTTAGCTAAACTCGGAAACCCAAGAGGATTAGCTTTAGATGCTTCAGGTAACATTTATGTTGCGGATTATGCCTTTGGCACTATTCGTAAAATAAATACTGCCGGAATAATTAGTACTATTGTAGGAACAGGTGTTCCGGGTTATTCTGGCGATAATGGTCCGGCAATTAATGCACAAATATCACCACAACATATAGCACTGGATGCTGATGGGAATATTTTAATAGCTGATGGATCAAATCATCGAATAAGGATAGTATGTATTAATAGTTGTGCAATTGGCGTGGAGGAATATGGTGATGCGAATGATGAAATTAAAATATTCCCTAATCCTGCGAATAATTTATTAAAAATGGATTTTGGGATATTAGACGTTAAGAGCTCTCAAATAGAAATTATAAATTCACTTGGAGTAAGAGTACTACGAACTAACTCCACTAATCAAATTGACGTTAGCAGCATTAGTGAAGGAATTTATAATTTACGACTCTTCACAACTGAAGGAGTAATTACAAAGAAAATTGTAATCCAACACTAAGCAAATCCCAATTCTTTTCTCACGACAGCTAATTTTTCCTGAGCGATTTTTTTGGCTTTGTTTTCGCCAATACTTAATTCTTCTTCGAGTTTCGTTGGATGACTCATCAACTCATTAAATAATTGGCGCTGCTCGCCAAATTTTTCCAGTATCAATTCAAACAAAGCATTTTTTGCATGGCCATAACCAAAACCACCTTTTATATAATTTTGTCGGAGACTTTCAGTTTGTTCGGCGCTGCCCAATAATTGATATAATTTAAATACGTTACACGTATCAGGATTTTTCGGTTCTTCCAATGGCGTACTGTCTGTTACAATTCCACCCACCACTTTTTTCAATTCTTTCTCCGGAAGGAAAATATTAATGAAGTTGTTGTACGACTTACTCATTTTTTGTCCGTCGGTACCTGGTACTATCATTACACGCTCATCAATTAACGCTTCCGGAATTACAAAAATTTCTTTGCCTAATTTATTATTGAACGCGCTTGCAATATCGCGTGTCATTTCCAAATGTTGTAATTGATCTTTCCCCACCGGCACAAAATTCGCATCATACAAAATGATATCTGCAGCCATTAATACCGGATAAGTAAACAATCCTGAATTCACATCTGCTAAACGATTGCTTTTGTCTTTAAACGAATGCGCGTTAGCCAACATCGGGTATGGCGTAAAACAATTCAAATACCAGGTTAATTCACACACTTCCGTAACACGACTCTGGCGGTAAAACATATTTTTAGTAGTATCAAACCCAAAAGCTAACCAGGTTGCAGCAACCGCTTTTGTACTATTAATAATAAACTGCGGATCTTTCACCGAAGTTAAAGTATGTAAATCGGCAATAAAGAATAAAGATTCATTTTTTGGATTTTTACTTAATTCGATTGCCGGTAAAATAGCACCTAATATGTTTCCTAAATGCGGAACATTGGTGCTTTGTATGCCTGTTAATATGCGCGCCATAATTGACTGTAAAAATACAATTTTACCTGTATAAACCGGCATTGACATTAATTTAGTAACTTAGCCTTTTGAATTTTATCAATGAAAACACTTTATCAATACACCCTTATGCCGCTTTGGAAAGTGTGGTTTATATTGTGTTTTTCAATTCCTTTTTTAATCCTATACCCACTGTTTTATGTTGCTTTCATCACAAAACAGTTGAGGTTCGCCTATGCACTCAAAAAAGTATGGGCATTTTTAATTGTTCTATTTGCGGGAATTATTCCTGTAATCAAGTATAAAAAGAAATTCAAATGGCCGCACAAATGTGTAGTGGTATCTAATCACACATCATATCTCGATATTTGTTTGAGCGTGTTTTACATGAAACATACGGCTTTGTTTATGGGGAAGGTGGAGCTTTTAAAAGCACCTTTATTCGGAAAGTTTTTTAAATACATGGATATTCCTGTTAATCGAAAAAGTAATACAGGTTCGCATAGGGCTTTGCAACAAGCGGGCGAGAAAATTGAGCAAGGCTTTGGCATGGTTATTTACCCCGAAGGCACTATTTCCAACGAGGGGAAACTGCGAAATTTTAAAAACGGCGCGTTTAAACTGGCTATAGAAAAACAAGTACCGATTATACCTGTCGTGAACATTAATAACTGGCAATTGTTACAGAATGGAGGTTTTTTTAAAGCCAATGGACGTCCGGGTATAGCCAGGGTTATTGTAGGTGCGCCCATTTCTACTAAAGGGATGACAGAAGAAAATTTAGTAGATTTGCGTACACAGGTTCATGAATTTATAAAAACCGAATTAGATAAATATTATGGCACAGAAGATTGATATTAAAATGGTGGATGAAATTGCGCACTTAGCTCGTTTGGAATTTAACGACGAGGCGAAGGGCGAAATTTTGAACGACATGAACCGCATGTTAGCTTTCGTTGACAAATTAAATGAACTGGATACGGATAAAGTAGAGCCATTAATTTACATGACCGATGAAAAAAACGTGTTACGTGAAGATGATGTGAAAGTAACACTTACACAGGATGAGGCTTTAAAGAATGCACCGAAGCGCGACTCCGATTATTTCAAAGTTCCTAAGGTGATTGATCAAAATAATTAATGCTTACTAATAAGACAGAAGTTCCGATTCGTTTTAGCGAAGTAGATTCGTTGCGTGTGGTATGGCACGGACATTACGTAAAGTTTTTTGAAGACGGGCGCGAAGCTTTTGGAAGAGAACACGGATTAACTTATCTGGATGTATATGATGCGGATGGATTAGCCGTTCCGATTGTAGATGTTCAAGCGCAATATAAAAGACCATTAGAATACAGCGATTCTGCGATTATTGAAACTGTATTCGTTAATTCAGCAGCGGCAAAAATAATTTTCAATTTTAAGATTTACAGTGCAAAGCATGGTTATTTAGCCTGTGAAGGACAAACCACACAAGTATTTATGAATCCAGTTACAAAGGAATTGTATATCACCAATCCGCCTTACTTCGAAGCCTGGAAGAAAAGAATGGGATTATTGTAAATGTTTTTCAGTCACTAAAGCACGAACACACCAAAACTCACCACGGAGAATGTGGGATTTTTATTTACACTTAATCATTTCTTGTTAAGTGTTATATGTTAAGTGTTGAAATAATAAACATATAACAAAAAATGAAAAATCTTCATGAAGTGTTCGTAGCTAAAACACAATAAACTCTTCGGGGTTAATGGGCAGACCGTTATGCCATAATTCGAAATGAAGATGCGGTCCTTTACTCGTTTCTCCTGAATTTCCAATTACTGCAATAGGCTCACCTGATTGAACACGCTCGCCCATCTTTTTTAAAACTTCAGAATTGTGCTTATAAATGCTAATTAAATTATTGTCGTGTTGTATGTGAATGATATGTCCGTCGGCAGGCGTAAAGCCCACATAAATTACCGTTCCATCGAGTGTAGATTTAATCAGTTCGTCTTTCTTTGCCACCACATCAACACCGTAATGTTCTTCGGCAGCATTAAAAGAAGTAGTAATCATTCCTTTTACAGGACAGAAAAATAAATATTGTGCCAAGGCATTTTTTTTAACCGTAGTTCCTGCAAATTGTAATGAAGCCGGTTCATTCTCTACATCTTTTCTAAACTGCACATCACTCTCACTTGGTTTTGTATTTACCTTTTGAAATTTGCCACTGGTATCTTTCGTTGGTTTTTCCGGTTTACCTTCCGTTTTACCTTCTAAAACATTCACCAGGTTTTTTATATACCAATCCCGTGCAGCAACAGATTGCTCAATAGAGTCGGCCTTAAGGCTAAGATTTAACAAACTTTTGCGTTCTGCCACATCGCCATAGCCCGGAATATACTCGCGTAGGGATGTAAAAGCCACTAAACTAATAACCAAAGTGGTCATAATAATGGTTACAGCACTAATGGCAATGATCAATCCAAGGGGCGAAAGACGAAGCGAAAACTTCTCCCCGAACGTTGTATCGTTCAGTATTACAAGACGATACTTGTTTTTTAACTGATCGGTAAGAATTTTCCAGCGACTATGTTTTTCCTCAGCCATTAGCTTAAATACAAATATCCGAAAAATAAATTTTCTTTAAGAAACTTGTAAGACAATAATAGTTTCCATAGTTTTGTCCCCGATTTTGAAATCATGACTCCGGAAGAAAAAATATTATTAGGCGCTCAGGAACTGTTCTATAAATATGGTATACGAAGCGTAACCATGGATGATATTGCTAAAAACCTGGGTATGTCGAAAAAAACGATATACCAATATTTTAAAGAGAAAGAGGAGATTGTTCACAGGTTAATGCAGTGTGATGTCCAAGGACATGAATGTGCATTTAAATCTATTTATGATAACGCCAACAATGTAGTTGAGGAAGTTTTTGAAATGATGAAAAGAATGGCAGAAATTTTCGGTAAAGTAAATCCACAATTGTTTTATGAGTTACAAAAGTTTTATCCTAAAACATGGAAATTACTCCGCGATTTTAAAACAAACTTTGTCCAGAAAATGGTGGAAGTCAGTTTGGAGAAGGGGAAAAAGGATGGACTGGTACGACACGATGTGAATGTGAAAATTTTAGCACGCTTACGAATGGAACAGGTAGAGATGGCTTTTAATCCTAACATTTATCCTCCTGATAAATTTAACATCATTGAAGTGCAACTTTCATTGGATGAGCATTTCTTATATGGTGTTTGTACACTAAAAGGGCATAAACTGATTAATAAATACAAAGAATTAAACGAAGACGAATAAACTTTATGAATAGTATGTTTAATAAATTAAAAACAACTGTAGTGGTTATAGTGATGGCGCTTAATGCACATTCGCAAACTACTCAACCCGCAGATTTTTCTTTACAGACAGCCATCGATTATGCCATTAAGCATAATGCGAATTATTTAAACGCTGAACTGGATGTGAAAATGAATGAGTATAAACGCAAGGAAATTACCGGAATTGGTTTGCCTCAAATTAGCGGAAGCATTGACTACAAAGATTATTTTGAGTTACCTACCTCATTATTACCTGGTCAGTTTTTTGGTGCGCCTCCCGGAACTTTTATTCCCGTAAAATTCGGTGTACAATATAATATGCAAGCAGGTGGTACCATCTCTCAATTGCTTTTTAGCAGTGATTATATCGTAGGATTAAAAGCGGCAAAAGAATTAAAGGCTTTGTCGGAAAAGAATTTGTCAAGAACTAAAGTTGAAACTATTGTTACAATTACTAAGGCTTATTATTCTGTTTTAATCAATCGCGAACGTTTAAAAACCTTAGATGCGAATATTGTTCGCTTAAAAAAATTATTCGACGATACTAAAGCTTTAAATCAAAATGGATTTGTTGAGAAAATTGATGTAGACCGATTGGAGCTTGCTTACAATAATTTAACGATTGAAAAGGAAAAAGTGGAACGCTTAGTTGGTGTTTCGGAAACCTTGTTGAAATTTCAAATGGGATACGATTTGAAACAGCCAATTAATTTAACTGACGAAATAAAAGCCGACCAATTACAGGACATCGAATTATTAAGCGATACAAAAGTGAATTATGAAGCACGTCAGGAATACGCTTTGTTACAAAGTCAGGAGAAATTAAATAAATTGGAATTAAAACGCTACAAACTACAGCATCTTCCAACATTAGCAGCTTATGCTACTTACCTGCAACAAGCACAGCGTTCTAAATTTGATTTCGCGGATTTTGATAAAAAGTGGTATCCTATTGGATTGTTCGGTGTTACTATGAATGTTCCAATATTCGCCGGCGGACAAAAGTATTATAAAATAAAGCAAGCTCAGGTTAATTTGGCTAAAACCAATAATACCATGCTTAATCTTAAAGCAGCTATTGAATTGGAAGTAAATGTAGCGTCTATCTCGTATAAAAACGCTTTTGCGTCTCTGTTAACACAAAAGAAAAACCGAGAATTGGCAACATCCATATTTGAAACTGCCAAAAAGAAGTACGAAGCAGGTGTGGGTTCAAATCTTGAAGTGGTAACCGCAGAAACCTCATTAAAGGAAGCTGAAACCAATTATTTAAATGCAGTTTACGATTTAATTATTGCAAAAGCTGATTTAGATAAAGCATTAGGAAATATAAAGTAAAGGGCACTCATTGTTTAATTAAACTAAGGCCACATGAAAGTAATAACCAAATTTGCAATTTTTTCCGCAGCGATACTTCTCTTTTCCTGCAGTGGAGGGCATAAAACCGTTAGTCCGATTAAGAAAGATCTGGTACAGGCTGTTTATGCTTCCGGAAAAGTATTTCCTATTGGTTATTATAAATTGCAGGCTAAATATCCGGGATATGTAAAGGCAATCTATGTAAAACCGGGCGATTTAATTAAAAAGGGTGATACACTTATTGCTATCAGAAATGATCAGGCAGACTTTGCAGCCGAATCAGCTAAAAATTTGATGAATCTGGCTCAGAAAAATGCAGGAAGTAATTCAGATTATATCAGCATCTACCAAAATGATTTAAATGCGGCCGCCACTAAACTTAAGTTGGATTCTCTGAACTTTATCCGTTATTCTCAATTGTTGAAAGAAAATGCAACTACGCAATTACAATTCGATCAGGCTAAAGTGCAATACGAAATTTCTAAGGCCAATTATCATAAAGCTACAGATGCGTTGAGTAATATTTCGGATAAAGCAAATTTAGATGCTCAAAACGCACGCATCAATTATGAAACACAACTTTCGTCAAAAAATGATTTTGTGATAATTGCAGAACAGTCAGGAAAGATTTTCAACGTAGATGTCAAAATAGGTGAGTTAGTGAATCAACAGAGAATGTTGATGGAAATTGGCAAACCTGAAAGATTTGAAGTAGAATTAAATATAGATGAAACAGATGTGGAATTGGTAAAAGCCGGACAAAAAATCATTTATGAAGCGGATGCTTTTAAGAACAATGAAAAATTTGAAGGGGAAGTGGTTGAAAATTATTTAAGCATTAATCCTATTAATAAAACTGCAAAAGTTTTGGCGACTATTTCTTTTAATGGAGCGCAACAAGTGTATGCGGGTATGTCGGTGGAGGCAAATATCATAATTGAAAAGCGAAGTATCGTAATGGTTATTCCACGCGAATATGTTTTTGATTTTAATAAAGTGAAAGTAAAGGGTAAGGAAGAACTTGTTACCATAAAAAAGGGAATTGAAGATTTAGAATTTGTTGAAGTAAAGGAAGGATTAACTGAAAGTGATGTTTTGGAAAATCCGGTGAAATAAAATGAAAGCAAAATCACCTAACATAAAAATCGCGCTCATTCATTTGTTGTCTAAAAAACGACAAACGATAGTTGCTATGTTGGGGGTTACTTTTGGTATTGCAATATTTATTTTTCAGGCGGGCCTAATGTCGGGGTTTCAAACTGTTTTTATTGAACAATCCATCAATACTACCGCTAACATCAGAATTTATAATGAGCCTGACAATAAACGTAAAAGCGTATTGCAAAATGCAGGTGAAAAGGATAATGAATGGATTGTGGTAAGAAATCAAAAAGTAAAAGATGAGCAAACTAATATTAAAAATGGTTATCAAATAATAAAGCAACTGGAGAAGCATCCCGAAATTGCCGGTGTATCGCCTTTTTTGGGTACACAAACTATTTTCCGATTAGGCATTGCACAAACTTCAGGCAGAGTTTCCGGAGTGGATATTGAAAAGGAAAACTTATTATTCGCACTTCAGGATAATATGGCTGAAGGAAATATTTTAAGTTTGGAAAATACACCCAACGGATTAATTCTTGGTATTGGATTAGCAGAATTATTAGGTGCTAAGGTAGGTGATAATATTACTGTTGTTTCTCCAAAGGGTGTCGAACTCATCTTAAAGGTGGTTGGCATTCATCGTTCAGGGATTGTTGAGGTAGATAAAACACGCGCATTTGTAAACTTAAGAAGTGCACAGCAACTGTTGCAGGTGGATGGATCTTATTTAACGGATATCAATATTAAGTTAAAAAATATTGATAAAGCAGAAGAGCTATCAAGAGAGTTTACAGCACGCTATGGCTACACAGCTCAAAACTGGAAGGATGCCAATGCTAATGTTTTTGGTTTGTTTAAAATTCAAAATATGATTACCGGACTTGTTATTTCATCGATACTTGTTGTTTCGGGATTTGGAATTTTTAATATTCTAATGATGATTATTTATGAGAAGATGCAAGACATTGCCATACTAAAAGCCATAGGCTATAAGGATCGCGATATAAAAACAATTTTTTTGTCAGAGTCATTAATCATTGGATTCTTTGGCGGTATTCTTGGTTTGATTTTAGGGTTTACGCTGCAAGAAATTGTGGGTAGCATACGAATGAATATGAAAGGATTTGTAGCTATGGAACATTTGCAATTTAATCAGTCGCCATATTTTTTCGCTTTTGCATTTGTGTTTGGTATGGTGGTAACTGCAATAGCCGGTTATATCCCCGCACGCAAAGCAAGTAAAATTGATCCGGTAGATATTATTAGAAGTAAGTAATGGAAGCTATTTTGGAAACAAAACAATTATCAAAATTCTTTTACGACCCTGTCGAATTTCAGGCGTTGAAGAATGTTGATTTGCAAATTCCAAAAGGACAATTTGCGTCTATTATGGGTTCTTCCGGAAGTGGAAAATCAACTTTGCTTTATGTGTTAAGCACATTGGATACACAGTATAAGGGGCATTTATTTTTAGACGGAGAGGATTTAAGTTTAAAGAGTAAAAACGATTTGGCGGAAATAAGAAATGAGAAAATAGGATTTGTTTTTCAATTTCATTATTTACTTCCTGAGTTTACTGTACTGGAGAATGTAATGTTGCCGGCATTGAAATTGGCGAAACTTGATCAAAAACAAATTGAAGAGAACGCCATGAGTAAGTTAAAAATGTTAGGATTGGAAGATCAGGCATTGAAGAAGGCCAATAAGCTTTCGGGTGGACAACAACAGCGTGCGGCTATTGCAAGAGCTTTAATTAACGAGCCGAAAATAATTTTTGGCGATGAGCCCACAGGAAATTTAGATTCAAAGAACGCTGATATTGTTTTTGAAATTTTAAAAGAGTTGAAAGAAAAATATAATCAAACAATTTTAATTGTAACACACGATAACAATTTTGCAAATAAAACGGATAGAATAATAAGACTTCATGATGGTGAAGTGGTAAATTAAAAATTATGAAAAAGAAGATAATAAAAGTAAAATCTATAAAAATGAAAAAAGTTGTTTTATTAATGGCAATTACTGCCCTTATCGCTTCATGTTCGCAACCCGATAAGAAAGCTCAGCTTGAAAAGTTAAAGGCTCAGCACGAAGCCTTAACCAAACAAATAGAAAAGTTGGAAGTTGAAATCAAGAAAGACATGGGCGATTCTGTTGAAGTGAAAGCAAATTTGGTAGAGGTGTTATCAGTAGCGCCTGAAATATTTTCTACCTACATTGATGTGCAAGGGAAAGTGGATGCGGATGAGAACGTAGCCCTGTCGAGCGAAATGCCCGGAACGGTTACAAAAATTAATGTTAAAGTAGGCGATGAAGTTTCTAAAGGTCAGGTGTTGGCTGAAACCGATAGTCGCGCTATTCAGCAAGGTATTTCTGATTTACAAACGAATGTTGACCTGGTGAATCAGTTATATGAAAAGCAAAAAAATCTGTGGGAACAAAAAATCGGAACTGAGGTTCAGTTTTTACAAGCCAAAACAAATAAAGAAAGCTTAGAAAAGAAAATGGCAACCTTGCAAGAGCAATTACGCATGTCGAAAATTATTTCTCCAATCGACGGAACTGTTGATGCCGTGGATATTAAAGTTGGTAATGCCATTGCTCCCGGTATTCCTGCTATTCGTGTTATCAATTTCGCGAATTTAAAGGTGAAAGCTGAATTGGCAGAATCTTATGCCGGCAGAGTAAAGAAAAATGATATTGCAAAAGTTTATTTTCCGGATTTAAATGATTCGGTGGAATCAAAAGTTAATTATGCTTCTCGCGCAATTAATCCAATGTCACGCACTTTTACAGCTGAAGTATTGTTAGATAACAAGAAGGAATACCATCCAAATATGGTTACTCGCTTAAAAATTAATGATTATGTTTCTTCGCAACCTGTTGTAGTAATTCCTGTTCGTGTGATTCAAAATTCAACAACAGGCGAAAGATATGTTTATGTAGTGAAGGATGATAAGGCGGTAAAATCAGTAATTAAAACCGGTCGCGAGTATAATGGAAAGGTGGAAGTGAAGGAAGGTTTAGCAGCCGGTGATTTACTTGTTACAATGGGTTTTGAAAATGTGAATGAGGGTGATAAAGTAGCTTATAATAAATAAATAGCGACTACTCAAATAATAGATTATTATGAAAGATAAATTTAAAGAGTTTGGTCCCTCCAGTTGGGCCATCGATAATAAGATAACCGTATACATTCTCACAATCATTATTTCGATAGTTGGTGTGATGTCATATATCGGTTTACCTAAGGAAAGTTTTCCTGATATCACTGTTCCTACCATTTTCGTAAATACGGTAAATGCCGGAAACTCGCCAACAAACATTGAGAATACTATTACCAAACCGATTGAGAAAAAATTAAAGTCGGTGTCAGGTATAAAAAAGGTAACAAGTACTTCTTTACAAGACGTATCGGTAGTAGTAATTGAGTTTAATACCGATATTAATCCTGACAAGGCGAAGCAAAAAGTGAAGGACGCAGTGGATGAAGCCCGCACCGACTTGCCACAAACCTTAACGCGTGAGCCAATGATTAAGGAGATTGCTTTCTCCGAAATTCCAATCATGTACATTAACATTGCCGGTGCTTATGATTTGAAAAAATTAAAGCAATACGCGGAAGATTTACAAGACCGCATTGAAGGTCTGCGTGAAATCAACGAAGCGAAAATGGTGGGTGATTTGGAAAGAGAAATTCAGATCAACCTTGATATGTATAAAATGCAAGCGTCTCAATTAACATTAGGAGATATTCAGCGTGCATTAGGCTCAGAAAACTTATCAATTACTTTGGGAAGTGTTCCAATGGATGGAATGAAACGTACTTTGAGTATTAAAAATGAATTTAAAGAAGTTGAAGAGTTAAAAAATATTGTGATTACATCACAAAGTGGCGCTAAAGCTTACTTAAAAGATTTTGCGGAAGTAATCGATTCATTTAAGGAACAGGAAAGTTTTTCGAGTAGCAAAGGCAAAAATGTAATTACATTAAATATTATTAAGCGTCCGGGTGAGAATTTAATTGAAGCCTCCGAAAAAATCCGTGAGATTATCAAAGACATGAAGGAAAAGGAGTTTCCGAATGGATTAGAAATTTCAATTACCGGCGATCAGTCGGATAAAACAAAAGTAACCTTACATGATTTGATTAATACAATTATTATTGGATTTATTCTGGTAACGTTTATCTTAATGTTCTTCATGGGTGTAACGAATGCTTTGTTTGTAGCCCTCTCAGTTCCATTATCCATGTTCATTGCCTTTATGATCATGCCGGGTATTGGTTTTACCATGAATATGATTGTGTTGTTTGCATTCCTGTTAGCGTTGGGTATTGTAGTGGATGATGCGATTGTTGTAATAGAAAACACGCATCGTTTGTTTGATAATGGAAAGCGCGATATTAAAACAGCGGCAAAAATGGCGGCAGGAGAAGTATTCCTTCCGGTGTTGTCCGGAACACTAACAACTTTAGCTCCATTTATTCCGCTTGCTTTCTGGAAAGGAATCATTGGTAAGTTTATGTTCTTTATGCCAATTACTCTCATTATTTCTCTTTTAGCATCACTCTTTGTTGCCTACATTATTAATCCTGTGTTTGCTGTTGATTTCATGAAGCCTCATCACGAAGAGGAAAAAGAGTTTGGGAAAATTTCAAAAAAAGGATGGCGATTGGTTATTGTATATACAGTAGTTGCGATTATAGCACATATTAATAACCATCCTGCAATTGGTAACCTCATGATATTTTTAGGATTATTTATGGTAATGCATCGATTAATCCTTTACAAAGTCATCAGTACCTGGCAAAATAAAACATGGCCTGCTTTTCAACGCGCCTATACAAAATTCTTACATTGGAATTTAGCAAAACCAGTTCGTCCGGTAATAATTGTATTAACTACTTTTGTTATTGCAATTATACTTTTCACACTACGTCAGCCTAAAGTTGTATTCTTCCCGCAAGGAGATCCGAACAATGTATTTGTTTATGTTAAACTGCCTGTTGGTACAGACCCTGTTTATACAAATGCTATAATGCGCAAAGTAGAAGCGAAGGTAGATTCTGTTTTAGGAAAAGATAATCCCGTGGTTGAATCCATCATTACTAACGTAACTATTGGTGTAACCGACCCGCAAGATCAGGATCAAAATGCATATCCTAATCGTGGAAAGATTGCAATTAACTTTGTGCGATTTGGTTTACGTAATGGAGAATCAACTTCTAAATATTTGCAAGCATTACAAAATTTAAAATGGAATATTCCGGGTGCTGATATTTCTGCAAATAAGGAGCAGGCCGGTCCACCAACCTCAAAACCAATTAACATAGAAATCAGAGGAGAAAGATTAGAGGATTTGATTGCCAATGCCAATAACTTGAAACGATTTATAGATGAGAAAAAAATTCCTGGTGTAGTAGAGCTAAAGAAAGATATTGAAGACAATAAACCTGAAATTGTTTTTGACATTGATCGTGAGCGTGCTAATCGTGAAGGAATTATGACCGGACAAATCGCCATGGAGATTCGTGGAGCGGTGTTTGGTGCGGAGGCAACAAAATTCAGAGATGCCGATGATGAGTACCCTGTTCAATTGCGTTACAAGTACGATCAACGTATCGATATTGAAACCATCAAAAATTTAAAAATCACTTTCCGCGATATGAATATGGGAGGTATGTTACGTTCTATTCCGTTATCGTCGGTGTGCGACATCCGTTATGCTCAAACATACGGAGGAATTAAACGTAAAAACTTTAAACGTGTTATCACGTTAGCATCAGATGTTAAGCAAGGATTTAATGCCAATGAAGTGGTTGCAAAAGTACAACGCACAGCAGTCTTGTATAATCCGGTGGGTAATGTTGAAGTTGCATTTACCGGTGAACAGGAAGAGCAAAAAGAAACAGGCTCTTTCCTCTTAGGTGCTTTAGGAATTTCGTTTGGATTAATGTTATTGATTCTGGTAATGCAGTTTAATGCATTTGGTAAACCAATCATTATTATGGCAGAAATTTTCTTTAGTATAATTGGTGTTATTTTAGGTACAGCCATTTTCAAAATGGATATGAGTATCGTTATGACAGGAGTAGGTGTGATTGCTTTAGGTGGTATTGCGGTCCGAAATGGAATTTTACTTGTGGAGTTTGCTGAAATGGAACGTGCGCGTGGCGTTAGTTTATGGGAAGCAACTGTTGAAGCAGGTCGCACACGTATGACGCCGGTAATATTAACGGCAACTGCTGCTATATTAGGTTTAATTCCATTGGCTGTTGGTTTGAATATTGATTTTGAAGGATTGTTTACAAGCTTTAGTCCTAATATTTATTTTGGCGGTGATAACGTTACGTTTTGGGGACCATTATCATGGACAATGATATTCGGGTTAGCCTTTGCAACAGTTATTACTTTAGTTGTTGTTCCGGCTATGTATTTAATGGCAGAGAGATTGAAGCGTAAAGCAATTATTATTTTGAATCATTTCGAATTGCCTATAGTTATGATGTATGTTCCTTTCATGATCTTGATTTGCCGCATCATTCTAAAAATTAAGAAAGTGAAACTGGAATACGGTAATCTGGATTACTAGAATTTAACATATAGCACTTAATTTATTTTTGTAAGTTTGGTTAAGAATTTCCTATGCGATTTCTTAACCAAACTTTTTTATTTATAGCCATTATATTGCTTGCAATTTCTTGCGAAGAGGAGAAGGTTGTAGAGAAAAAGGTCGTGAAGGTTAAGATTGTTCGGGATGTGGATGTTTCCGTTAAAAAAGAAATCTTCTCTCTTCTAACCAAACGAATTAATTACAGCACACTGGCTCTTTTGGAAGATACCATCCGAACCATGGAGTATATTCTTCCTCAATTCGAAAAAGGAGCACCTTATTTTACACAAAAGGCAAAATGGAACTCGTTAGCCGATACCTTAATCAGCATATTCAAAGATGCACGGTATTATGGTTTAATTCCGAACGATTATCATTATGATAAGATTGTAGAATTGTCGGAGACTTGGTTCAATTCGAAAGATAGTGTGTACGATGCCTTTGCAATTGCAAGAGCGGAAATATTATTAATGGAGGCTTGCTATAAGTTTGGCGCACATTTAAATAAGGGACGATTTTATCCCGATAGTTTATTATTGGAGTGGAATCCTAAAAAACTGGATAGTAACTGGGTAAGTATAATCAATCATGGTTTGCAAACCGGAAACATTCGCGCTGCGTTTGATTCATTAGAGCCTCAACATGAAGGCTATAAATTTCTGAAGGTTGAATTGAAGAAATTCATTCTAGAGAACGATAGTTTGCAATGGGATTCCATTTCGTTCACCAACGTGACGGATACAGTTTTGTTTTATCAGAATCTAAAGAGAAGATTGATGATTACAGGTGAGTATGATAGTTTGGTAAAAGGAAATGATAGTGTGAAAATTGCGAAGGCAATAAAGAAGTTTCAACCTAAGTTTAACTTAGAACCTGACGGGAAATTAGGGAAGTATACGCGACAAGCATTAGGTTACGATAAAGAAAAAATAATCCGTCAGATGGAAATGGCTTTAGAGAGATGGCGATGGGAACCAAGAGAATTCCCCAAAAAGTATTTTTGGGTAAATATCCCAAGTGCCGATTTGCACATTTGGGAATATGACAAGAAAGAAAAGAGGGATACTTTAGTTTTAATGTCGAATGTTGTTGTTGGGAAGCCCGAAACGCCAACGCCACATGCAGTAAAAAGTAAAATCAATTATATGTTGGTGTATCCGTATTGGAATGTTCCTTATAGTATTGCGTGGAAGGAGATATTACCCATGGTGCAACGCGACACAAGTTATTTGAGAAAGAAGGGTTTTGAGTGTGTGGATTACAAGGGAAGGGTGATGGATATTTCTAAAATGAAGTGGAAGAAATATAATAAAGACTATTTACCATTTAAATTCCGGCAAAGAATCGGCGGCGATAATAGTTTGGGTATTTGTAAATTTAATTTTCACAACAAGTACGGCATTTATATGCATGATACAAACAGTAAAAAATATTTTAAAACATTTTATCGTTACCAAAGTCATGGATGCATTCGTTTGGAAAAATTTGTTGAGACGGCGAAATTTTTGATTCGTGATGACACTTTAAAATTACCTTATGACACGTTGATGGAGTATTTTTTAACACCGGTGCAACGACAAATAAGCATTAAGAAACCGGTTCCGATTTTCGTAAAGTATTACACCGTTCGCGCCGACGATTCTACCGGCTTACATATGTATATTGACATATACAGACGTGATGAAAAAATGATGAAGATGCTTTATAAGTAAATCGATTAAAAGCTTTCACCAATCGTTACGTAAAGTCCGCTGTTGTATTTGTTGTGATAACCGTAATCAATTCGTAAATTAAGTTTATCTCTTTCTAGAATTGTTAAGCGAAGTCCGCCACCAAAACTGTAGAGTAAATCGTTTTTTACAAAGGGATTTTGTGTGCTGTAAACATTTCCAACACCGCCAAATAAGCACACGCCTAATTTCCAGATTATAGGTGCTCTGAATTCAGCGATTACTGTTGCGGCATTTTTATCTCTGAATCTTCCCCTGTAAAAGCCCCGTAAATTATCTTGACCGCCAATGGCTGCATAATTTCTAACCGGTGTATTACCAAACGTAGAGTAATTATAAAATTGAACCGCTAAAACATGTTTTAAAAATAAGTGTTGATAAAATCGAACATCAACTATCCACTTCGTAAAATCATAACTCGAACCAATATTTTTATTGTAACCTGTAAAAGTACTTTGTACAAAAAAACCTTTGGTGGGCCAGAAAGCTTTGTTACGGGTATCATAGCTTAAACTTAATCCCGCTCCTGCAATTTGATAAGGTGATTTACCGGAAACTTTTGCGCTGTCGAATACACCGCCAGGTGAGTAGGCTACTTTAAATACATTTTGATAATCCGCAATAAGCCCAATGAATAATCTTTTATAGATTTTCTTTTTGATGTGCGGAGAAATTTGAAATTGTTCATAAACGTAACGTTCGGCCCATTCGTCTTGAGTTTTTGTGCCAATTCCCCAAAAGTTTTCCGGAAAGTAAGTGTGTGATGATTGGAAGTAGAATATATAATTCTCCTTGGGAAAATAAATAGTAGCGTCTAAACCTTGTAAATTTTGTCCGCGCTCTGTCCAAATACCTGTCGCCTGGATAACTGAAGTGCGCGTAAGCGTATCGTTTCGGTGTGTCGTTTTAAAAGCAATAGAGCCTGTTGCGCCATATGCCCATCCTGTTTCCGGAGTTCTGAAAATTACAGGTAGTGCCAAAAAATTTACGTTTCTGCTTGTGTCTTGAAGTCGTTGTGAAAAACATGTTACAGATGTTAGAACACTTAATATTATACTGAGGTTTTTCACTTACAATAAATGGAATAGAATCAAATTTACTAACTTTGTGGCACATAAATTACTAAAGCTAAAAACAGGTCAAATTGCTTATCTCCGAGTCTATACAACTTTCCAAAACAACACATACGCTAATTGCATCAAATATTATTAGAATTGATGGTAAAGAGGGGGAATACATTGAATTGGAAGACGCCATTAAAATGCGTGAGGCGAATCTAACTTTAACAAATGGTGAACCATTTTGTTTGTTAATGAATGGCGTTAACAGTTATTATACATACAGTTCGGAAGCAAAAAAATTATTCGCAAGTGAGGAATACTGTAAACTACGGAAAGCTACGGCTTTTGTCATTAATAGTTTATCGACTCGGTTAATGGCATCGTTTTACATTAATACCAACAAGCCACTTACACCTACACAGATTTTTTCCTCAGAAGAGGAGGCTATTAATTGGTTGAAGTCGATAAAAATAAAATAAAAAAGCCTGTTCAAACGAACAGGCTTTTTTTTAGTCTTTAAACAGAGGATATTTACTCATCATTGTATTGACTTTCTTTCTGATTTTCGCTAGTTCTTTCTCGTTGTTTTTATTCATTAGGGTTGCGTCTAATAATTCAACAACCTTCAAACAATCTTTTTCTTTTAATCCGCGACTTGTAATAGCGGCTGTACCGATACGAATGCCTGATGTTACAAATGGAGATTTATCATCAAACGGTACCATATTTTTATTAACTGTAATATCTGCCTCACCTAACGCTTTCTCAGCTTCTTTACCGGTAATATTTTTATTACGTAAATCAATTAACATACAATGATTATCAGTTCCGCCTGAAATGATTTTGTAGCCTTTCGTAACTAAAGCTTTCGCCATGGTTTGAGCATTCTTAACAACTTGAACACAGTAATGCATATATTCATCACTTAATGCTTCGCCATAGGCAATAGCTTTTGCGGCAATAACATGTTCAAGCGGTCCGCCTTGTGTTCCCGGAAAAACAGCAGCGTCTAAAATAGCGCTCATCATTTTCGTTTCTCCTTTTGGTGTTTTTTCTCCCCACGGATTTTCAAAATCTTTCCCCAT
This sequence comes from Bacteroidia bacterium, assembly GCA_016787445.1. Taxonomy (GTDB): domain Bacteria; phylum Bacteroidota; class Bacteroidia; order B-17B0; family Aurantibacillaceae; genus JAHEYG01. The sequence continues at coordinate 13 of JAEUTQ010000057.1, read as the reverse complement.
CATGATCATTCCT